>CAYSFE010000047.1:0-1964 GCA_964430225.1 uncultured Candidatus Saccharibacteria bacterium | reverse complement strand
TAGATATATTAATAAAAAACATTATGTAGTTTTTACATAATATATAGTATATTTTAGTAGTTAACTTGTGAAGTAAAATAATGGAATTAGAAATTGTTGATATACCAATTAATATTAGTGAAATAGCCGAAGCTAGCCAGGCTAAAATTATTAAGTTAGGAAAAAAACTAAGACTGTCAGAGAAATCAATTGGAATAGTTCAAGACCTTTCATCGGAAATTTTAGGTTCATATGGCAAAGTGGATCTAGACCAGGCATCGCTGGCAGTTTTAAGAGAGGTAATGGTAGATAAAATTGATCATACAGTTGCAACAATTGCATACCTTGAAAATATATTAGCTACATCTGGAGAAGCAGTTAATATTGATAAAGATATTGTTTACGGAGTAGGTGTTTATGAGCTAGTGATGGTTGATTTTATAGATTCTATAGGTGAACTTGACTCATGTAGGGCTGATTATAGAATTCAGTGGGATTTAAGTGATGGACTTCTTGAATCTTGTTTTATTCAAGAATCACATTTACCAGAAAATTTACCTGTTAAATTAGTTCCTCTAATTTTCCCTTTGTTCAATCTTGCCTCAAAGGTTAGAGAGTTAAGAGATAAATATCAAAGTCCAATTGTTGAATATACATATATACATTTAGCAGAAGTTTCTCAAGAATTTACACATGCCTTTGCATTAAAAAATGCAAGATCTCCTATTTACGAATCACTTTTAATTGTAGGAGAAGGACAAAGGCATGTTGGAGATTTTATTAGTTACCTCACAACTTTGTTTGTGGCTTTAAAATTCCCTGACTTAAATCCTTATGCAATTGATGAAGTAAGGAAATCTTTTTGGTGGATGGGTAGATTGAGTTTATTTTTAGATGATTTGGGAGATATAGAAAGAGATCGTGTTGCAATGGATCATAATTCAGCCTCGGCACTATATTCTCCAATACCTCTAAGTGAAAGTGGAGATATTATTGAAAACTATCTAAATCATATCATATCTGAGTCAATGGGTTGTTTTGAATCAGCGATCGAAGAAGTTCAAGATGAAAAAATTAAAAAATTGTTAAAATCTATGGAAATGATTCACATCGCCCTACTTTCATATTATTGTCTTAAAGCCAGTACTGATCCTAATTGTAAAGTTCAGACACAAGTACTTCAAAATGTTATTAAAAAATGGACCTCTAGTTAAAGGAAAATAAATTTGATAGTATTGTTATATGGCAGTACCAAATAAAATAATAGAACATGATTATTCTGAGTTTATAGGACTTGGATCTAACGAAGAAGATACAAGAATGCCTGGTCTTGTAGAACTTAGTATGCAAATTGTTGATCTTCCAAAGCTAGATGATGTTCTTCAAAAAACTGTTGATTTAATAGTTGAACATTTAAATTACTGCAGTGCCGTTGTATTTTTAAATAAACCAAGCGAAACAAGAATATATAGTACTACTTTTACTAACTCTGATGTTAATAGGTTAGCAAATACATTTTTAAACAGATCTTTTGGAAGTCTTTATGTAGAATATAAAGAAGAGAGTAATTTGATTGTAAAATCTATTACTAATCTTAAGGTAATAGAGGGACCATCGTTAAGTGATTTCATATCTCCAGTTGTAGGTGAACAAATAGCAAGTGCTATGCAAAGTATGACAAAGATAAAGAATATTATTGTGATACCAATTGTAAATGTAGATGTTTGTTTAGGTGCACTTCTTTTTGCTAAGCAAGATGAATCTCCTTTTACTGCAGACTACAAATTATTAATGATGTTTTCTCAACAAATGGGAACTGTTATTTCTAAATTTTCATCAAAAGGAGAAATATCTCAAACGCCAGACGATAAAGCCTCAAGAATTAGTAATCCATTTGATTCGGGTTTAACTCAAACTCCTTGAAATGTATTAGAGTTTTCTCCATACTATCAATATGGGAATATCTAGTAAGAAAATATTCATAT
>CAYSFE010000046.1:0-2000 GCA_964430225.1 uncultured Candidatus Saccharibacteria bacterium | reverse complement strand
TTATGAAGTTAATAATTTTTGCTGGTGGTGCTGGTACTAGACTATGGCCAATTTCTCGTTCAAATACCCCTAAACAGTTTGATCAATTCTTTGATGGGAAATCAACCCTTCAACTTGCTGTAGAGAGGGTAAGAGATCTATGGGGAATAGAAAGTGTATATATTTCAACTAATAAGAAATTTAAAGAGATTGTACTTTCTCAAATACCAGATCTACCTGTAAAGAATCTTATTCTAGAACCTGATAGAAGAGATTTAGCTGCTGCAGTTCTTTTAGCCATGCTTACTGTAAAATCACAAGGATATACTAAAGAAATTGGAATACTTTGGGCAGATCATTTAATGGATAGACCTGAAATGTTCCAAGAAGGTCTTGTAATTGCTTCTGAAATGATGAGTAAGAAACAAAATCAATTTGTATACTTTGGAGAAAAGCCTAGGTTTGCTAATCATAACCTAGGATGGATAAAATATGGAAGAGAAGTTGAATTTAGTAATGGTATAACCGTAAGAGAGTTTAGGGAATGGAAATATAGACCTGAACTTGAACTATGTAAGAAAATGTATAAATCAAAAGTATGGTATTGGAATACAGGATATTTTGTAACAAGTGTTAGTTTTGTACTTAGCCTTTATGAAAGGTATCAAAAGAAGATGATAGATACTCTTTCTCCATCTATCAAAGATAAAAAGAAACTAGAAAAAACATACCCAACTCTAGAAGCTATTTCTTTTGATGATGCTATTATAAAACATACGAAACCATCTGATGCTAAAGTACTTTTAGTAAACCTAGGATGGTCTGATCCTGGAACATTATATGCTTTAAAAGAAGCTTTAGAACAATCTAAGGTAAGCAATGTAACTAAAGGGAATGTATATACTTATGATACCACTGACTCATTAGTAATTAACTATGAACAGGGTAAACTTGTTACAACTATTGGATTAAAAGGATATATTGTAATAAATATGGATGATTCATTAGTTGTAGTTCATAAAGATAATGTCCCTAAAGTAAAAGAACTAGTAGGAAAACTAAAAGAAGATAATGAATTAAAGAGATTTATTTAGTAATCTGAAGAATATGTTACTGAAATCTTTGATTTCTGAAAACAATATTAAGTTTGGTACAAGCGGTATGAGAGGTAAAGTATCTGATTGGACAAATAAAATAATATATTTTAGTGTTGTTTCTTTTCTTAAATCACACTTATCTACTTATCCTAGTATATCTTTTAATAGGGTAGCCATAGCAGGAGATCTTAGACCTAGTACTGATCATTTTCTTGAAGTTGTTACAGCTGCAATTAAAGATTTTGGTTATGAAGTAGACTATTGTGGCAAAATATTAACACCTGCTTTAATGCTCTACTCTGTAAAAAATAGTATTCCTTCAATAATGGTTACTGGAAGTCATATACCAGATGATAGAAATGGACTTAAATTCCATAAATATGATGGAGAAATATTAAAGTCTGATGAAGATATAATATTAAACGAAGTAATTGAAACATCAAAAGAAATACTTTTTAAGATTAAGTTCACTGATTTAAAAGTAAATCCTATTCCTGAAAAAGAATATATTGAACGATATGTAAATTTCTTCGGTATTGATGCTTTAAAAGGACTAAATATTGGACTATATGGTCACAGTGCAGTTGGTAGAGATATTGTATGTGAAATATTTACTTTTTTAGGAGCTAAAGTAACAAAAATTGGTTTCTCAGACAAATTTATACCCGTAGATACAGAGGCAATAAGAAAAGATGATGTTAAACTAGCCAAAGAATGGGTAAATGAATATAAATTCGATTCTATAATATCAACAGATGGAGATAGTGATAGACCTCTAATATCAGATGAAAAGGGTAATTGGATTCGAGGAGATGTTTTAGGAGTAATCGTTTCTAAGTACTTAGACATGGAAGCTGTTGTAACTCCTATAAGTAGTAACTCTTCAGTTGATTTACAGAATTTTAAAAAGGTAGTAAGAACTAA
>CAYSFE010000045.1:0-2024 GCA_964430225.1 uncultured Candidatus Saccharibacteria bacterium | reverse complement strand
CTATTCTGAAACTGATTTTAGACATCGTATTTGATACAATAAAGTAAAGTAATTAAGTTAGCCTGGATTTAACCATAAATAAAAACATATGGCAACTATAGTAGATGGTAAAAAATTAGCTTCAAAAGTAAAAGATCAAACAAAACTTTTTCTCTCAACACATACTAAGTACTTAAATAGTTACATAAGTATTATTCAAGTAGGTGATGATGAGGCTACTAATATATATATTAGACTTAAAACAAAATTAGCTGAAGAGCTTGGACTCAAAGTAAAACATATTAAACTTACCGATACATCCACACTAAAAGAAACCATTTTAAAAGAAAATACTGATAATGAAGTTGTTGGAATTCTTTTACAATCTCCTCTTCCAAACAAAGAAAATCTTTCTAACTACACCAAATACATAGATCCCTCTAAAGATATAGATTGCTTAACACCAACAAACTTAGGAAATATTTGGAGTGGTGATATTAAGTTGCTACCTGCAACTGTAAAAGCTGTAATAGTAGTTCTAGAAGAAGTATCAAACAATAACTTAAAAGAATATTTAAAGGGAAAGATTATTGTAATTGTAAACCATACCGTAATACTTGGTAAACCTTTAGCAGGGGTCCTTCTTAATTACGGAGCAACTGTAACTATCTGTCACAAAGAAACAAAAGATTTAGCAAGCCACACAAAAAATGCTGAAATTTTAATAACAGGAGTTGGAATTGAAAACTTAATTACTAAAGATATGATTAAAAAAGATTCCGTACTTATAGATTGCGGAATTACAAGAAATGCTGAAGGTAAAGTAGTTGGAGATATGAGTCATGATTTAGGTGATATAGCATCTGTGATAACCCCTGTACCAGGCGGAATTGGACCACTTACAGTTGCTTGTTTACTAGATAATATTAGATTGACATTAGACGATAATTAGACGATAATTAGACGATAAATTAAGTGTTTATAACTCGTGTTTACTCCAAATTTTAAATATTCTGACAAACTTGTAAGTAATATTGGTAAAGTTAGAGAACTGTTAGGAAATCTAAATTCCAAAAGTTTCTCTAGTACTGTTTTAGTAGAGCTATATAAAGATGCTAGAGAATTATCTAGCTATTCATCAACCAGTATTGAAGGTAATCCCCTTCCCTTAACTGATGTTAAAAAG
Organism: uncultured Candidatus Saccharibacteria bacterium; assembly: GCA_964430225.1. Taxonomy (GTDB): domain Bacteria; phylum Patescibacteriota; class Dojkabacteria; family JBAXKR01; genus CAYSFE01. The sequence continues at coordinate 859 of CAYSFE010000045.1, read as the reverse complement.
ATTCTTAAAAACAAACCAGCAAATGTTAGGGATAGTGAAAGAGAGGTCTTAAACTACAATAAAACACTTCTCCATCTGAATAAGTTAATTATTTCTAACAAAGAATTGAACCTCTCAAATGATTTAGTTTGCCTTATTCAAAAAATGGTAACTGAAAATCTTTTACCAGAGTACGAAAGTGGAAAATTTAGAGATAAACCTGTTTTTGTAAATGATCCTAAATTAAGACAAACAGTTTACTGGCCACCCGATCATAAAGATGTACTTTCCCTAATGAATGAATTAATAGAATATATAAACAGTAACAAAGGAGTGCTAGATCCAATGATATTAGGAGGTATATTTCATAAACAGTTTGTTGTGATCCATCCTTTTATTGATGGTAATGGTAGAACCTCAAGACTTGTAACAAAAGTAATATTAGCTAGTCTTGGACTCAATACTTTCCAGTTATTTAGTTTTGAAAACTACTACAACAACAATATTACTAAATATTTTGAAAATGTTGGAGTCAAAGGAAACTACTATGACGAGGTCAATAATTTAGATTTTACTACATGGCTTGAATACTTTACCGATGGGATAATAGACGAACTTAATAGAGTGAACAAAATACTTTCTAGACCAAATACTTTAGAAGAAAGATTAGAACCTCATCACTTAAAGATATTAGAACTTATTAAAGAAAATAATCTTGTTACTGATTCTGATTATGCTAAAGTAACTAATAGATCTAAAGCATCTAGAGCTCTTGATTTCCAAAAGCTCTTACTTCTTAACTATATAGAAAGAAAAGGTGCTGCAAGATCTACATATTACATATTGAAACAAAAATAAATGCTAAATACTTCAGATCCAA
>CAYSFE010000044.1:0-2033 GCA_964430225.1 uncultured Candidatus Saccharibacteria bacterium | reverse complement strand
ACATCAAAAATCCTCTTTTAAATGAGCTTAAAGACTCTTCACTCATAAGAGAGGTGCATGTGTATGGTAGAGCAAATATTTTGGGTGGAGATTCATATATGACCTCCCAACATTTAGGTCTAGGAACCAAACTAATAGAAGAAGCAAATAAAATATCTAAACAAAAGAAATATACAAAGACCTCAGTAATATCAGCAATAGGAACAAGAGAGTATTACAAGAAACAAGGATTTAAAATTAATGGAATGTACCTAACTAAAGAGATTTAATCCCTGCATAATTAAATAATCAGTCAAATCTTATGCCAGATAATGCATTACCAGTTCCAGTTGAAGCAATGAACCCAAGCCAACAAATTGCTATGATCATGGGAAAATATATTGGTGATCAGGCCCCATTAGACTGTGTTGGTGCACTTAATCAACTGTCCATAAATGGCGGGATAGTGGAAGTTAGGTTTGATGCTTGGGATACACCTGAAAAATATGATGGCATTGCTCATCTTGCGAATGTAATTTCAGGCACGTCTTTCTATATAGAAGAAATTAATTATATAATGCCGGGTAGAACTAAGTAATAGAATTCGTTTCTTTTTTACACTCATCTGAACAATATGCTTTGCCATTCTCTATACACTCCTTACAACATATGAAGTGACGAGTTGGTTTGTTGCACTTTGGATTGTAACAATCTATATAGTTATCTGAAGGCTTTCCACATTTATCACACTTTCCAACAACTGTATGTTTAGGATCACCTAGGTTAAATCCCATTACTATTCTTCCATCAAATACATAGAGTTTTCCTAAGAAATCTTTATTTGGAAATTTCTCCATATATGAAACTATTCCACCATAAAGTTGATATACATCAGTAAATCCATTTTTAACTAAAAATCCTGAGGCTTTTTCACACCTAACTCCACCAGTACAAACTGTTAAAATTGTTTTATTCTTTAAACTTTCTATTTGAGGAATTACTTTAGGTAAATCTCTAAAGTTAGATAGGGGAGCAAGTATGGAATCTTTAAAGTATCCTACTTTTTGTTCATAGTCATTCCTCATATCTACGATATAGAATTCTTTACCTGACATATACCATTTATGTAGTTCTTCAGGTTTTAAATGTTTTCCAGTAGTTATTGCAGGGTTAACATCATTCTCTCCTAAATGTGCAGATACAATTTCATCTCTTACCTTTATAGATAGTTTTGGAAAAGCAGATCCTGTTCCTACACTTCTCTTCATATGTACATCACTAAATCTTGAATCAGATAATAGGTCTTTAACATATTCTTCAGTATTTTCCGTAATTCCTTCTAGTGTTCCATTAATACCCTCAGTAGCTATGATTATTCTTCCCTTAAGTCCAAGTTTTTCGCAAAGCTCCTTTTGAGACTTTTGAAGTTCAACAGGATTTTCTATGTCTATATATTTGTAGTAGAGAAGTACTTGGTAAGGCATATTATCCTACTAATAATTTCTCGTCTTTAAGTCCGTTTAAGAAAGATTCTGCTTCCATTGCTGCACTACATCCAGCTCCTGCTGCTACAATTGCTTGTCTGTATCTGTAATCTTCTACGTCTCCACAAATGAATACACCTTCTTTATTTGTTTTTGCAGATAGAGTTGAACCATCTAAACCTTTCAAATATCCTTTCTCGTCTACTTCTAATTGACCTTTGAAGATATCTGTTTTAGGTGTATGTCCTACAGCTATGAATAGTCCATCTATTTCTATTTCTGATTCTTTATTCTCTTTGTTATTAAATAGTTTTAGAGCTTTTAATCTTAAAGTATTACTTGGATTTCCTTCTTTAATTTCTTCATTGGCGACATATCCCTTTATCTCAGTGTTGTACAGTACTTTTACTTTAGGATTTTCTAGTACTTTTGTTTGCATTGCTTTAGATGCTCTAAATTCATCTCTTCTATGTATTAAAGTAACTTCAGTAGCAAACTTAGTTAAGAAATGTGCCTCTTCCATAGCACTATCTCCACCTCCAATAACTGCAACCTTTTTGTTTCTATAGA
>CAYSFE010000043.1:0-2048 GCA_964430225.1 uncultured Candidatus Saccharibacteria bacterium | reverse complement strand
TATGTCATAGAACAGAAAGATTTAACTCCAGAACACCTAAATAAAGCGATATTTGATGTAGTAAGACATAAGGAAATGAATTTAAATCTTCTTGATAAAGGATTCATATCTACACGTGAAAAAACTCAAGCTTTAGTTAAACTAAACTCAGCAGAGATCATTGTAGATGAATCTCTTAAGCTTCTTTAACATTATTCATGAAAACTAAATATCTAAAATATATTAGGTATATATTTAAAACCTTCAGTTTTAGTTTAATCTCCGTAGTATTAGTCATATTTGTAATAGGATATGCATATTTAGAACATAGAGGAGTTATTGGGGAAACTGATATGTACCTTGTTGAAAGAGTGATAGATGGAGATACCATTTATGTAACTAAAACAGGAGACTTAGATCAAAAGAACACAATTAAAGTAAGACTACTTGGTATAAATGCACCTGAGGTTAAACACCAAGGAAATGATACAGATGAGTGTTATGGTAATGAATCTAAAGACTTTCTAACAAAACTGGTACTTGGCAAAAAAGTAAGGCTAGAAAGTGATACCCAAAAACAAGATATATATAACAGAGAGTTAAGATTTGTGTATCTAGGGGATAAAATGATAAATACCTTTATGTTAGAAAATGGAATGGCATATAAGCTCTTTATACCCCCTAATAGATCATATGAGCTGGAATTTGATAAGGCTTTAGAGTATGCTAAATCTAATCTATATGGAGTTTGGACATATTGTTACTTAGATGATAAACGAGCAAAATAACTTAAAATTTAATAACTATATTTGTTTTGATCCTACGGGACTCAAAGGTTTTGGCAGAGATTTTATTGAAGGACCAAACTACCTTGGTAGATATGTCTCATACTCTAAACTCTTCTTTAAAGGAAGATATTTCCCATATGGACCTTCTTTTAAAACTACAAATGACTTTAAAGAGGTTCTTACTAGACTAGATAAGGATAAACTAACAAAAACTAAGTTAGATTTACCACTAATCCTTGATGACAAATCAAAAGTAGAAGTATTAGCTCTATTAAAAGAGTTTGGATATAAAGAGGATAAATATATTCAGGATAAAGAAACTATACTTTTAACTAAAGATGACTATAAACTAGATTCAAACTATGTAAGATATGTAAAGAGAGCTGAGGAGAAATATGTAAATGAAATAGTATTTGATCCAACCGATGAACAAATAAGGGAAATATATGAAATATATTCTTCTTCCGGTAAAGGTAGAGGATTTAATATTTCTAAACTAGAAGGTTTCCTAGAACTTCCTGGCAAAGTATTATCATTAATGAAAGATGATAAAGGAGTAATACAGGCTTTTGTACTCGGTAGTTCAGTAATACTAAATATTAATGGTAAAGAAACTAAATATCTCTTTCTTATGTTCTCAGCTCTAACCGAAATCGGTAGGAAAGATAGTTTGGGATATATTGTTAGAACAAAGCTATTTGACCACCTATTTTCAAATAATCTCATAGATATTATTGATTTTCATGGGGCTGATAGAGAAAGAAGAACATATGTAGAGTTTAAAAAGAGTTTTGGAGGTAAATTCTATTCACTACCTGGAAGCTTTTCTAAGATAAAGATATTTTAAATCCTACTAAGTATTAATGGAGTAACCAAATTTAGTGGAAACTTTGTATATATCGTTAGTTTTGGATAATTTACTTCATATCCACCAAATTTCATTTTAAACTCACTAAAAGAAGCTTTAGAAGGAATATTTTTAAATATACCCCAATGATCATATTTTGTAATTCTATTCTCTTTACACCATTTAAAACTCAAATATTTCATAGCATAGTGAAGCATAAGCTCATCTACTTCTTTACTTTTACCTACAACAAGATCAAAACATGTAGATATATGTCTATCAAGTATAACTAAGTTACACATAAGAACTTTTAATGACTTATCTTTAATGATAAACCATCCTGATCCTTTTACTTTAGATATATTTCTAAAATATGAGATTTCTCTAACACCATACTCTTTACTTCCTCCTAATCCACTTATGAGTGAATAGCA
>CAYSFE010000042.1:0-2051 GCA_964430225.1 uncultured Candidatus Saccharibacteria bacterium | reverse complement strand
ATATATTAATTTAAGAAATTATGGCTAAATTTAGAGTAGTATATAACGAGATGATTGGGAACAATAAAGAGAAGTTCTTAAGGTTTAAGATCTTACATGATCAATTTAAACTAGACAGAAAGTTAGAGTCTGAGTTCAATAAAGAAGGTGTCGAAATTCTTAAGATCATAAAAGACTATGAAAGTAGACTATGTAATACATCTGAAAACTCAGGTTTTGGTGTATTTAGTAGTAAGCTTACAGAGAAGTATTGGAGTCTAATTAGAAGGGACTATCCACTCATAGATTTGATAGGAGTAAAGACTAGGAAAGCATGAAAGATGTAATAAGATTAATTAAAAAGTATAAATACAGATTATTTGTAATTCTCTTTTTTAGTTTTCTATCTAGTTCCCTATCAGTAATGTTTCCAAAGTTCATTTCTGAAACTATAGACTCATTTCAAAAATCTCAATTTTCCTTAACAAACTCTCTAACAATTCTTGTGGCAATATTAATAGCGGCTGTAATATTCTCCCTATTTCAAAACATCCTATCAGCCCTTTTAAGTGAAAAGATATCTCTAGATTTAAGAACTGAGATAGTAGAAAAAATTGGTACATTTGGATATTTAGATGTGAATAAAATTACTCCTTCTAGACTAATTACCACAGTTACATCTGATGTAGATGCTGTAAAGAATGCTTTGATACAAGCATTCGTAGGTGTATTTGTATCGTTAGTTACAATATTAGGAGGTGCAATACTACTTATAAGTATAAGTCCAAAGATTGGAGCTATAGTTCTTGGCATTTTGTTTCTTTTATCTTTCTCTTTTAACTTCTTGTTTAGAAATGCAAGAAAGTACTTTACTAAATCACAAGAGAATATTGATAACCTAAACAGAGTAATTAATGAAAATATTTTATCTTCTTTTTTAATTCGTGTTTTAAATTCTCAAGATATTGAAGAAACTAAGTTTGATGTCGCAAATACTAATGCAAAGGAACTAGGTAAAAAGATAGTAGGTATATTTTCTGTAGTACTTCCTTTAATCACATTCTTAGCATCCTTATGCACTGTAGTAGTTGTATATCTAGGAGGAAGTGATTTGTATGATGGAACTATGACAGTAGGTAATCTAAATGCCCTTATCTCATATGTATCTTTACTCATTTTCCCAGTACTATCACTTAGCTTCATATTTAATAACCTTACACGAGCCCTAAGCTCTATTAAAAGAATTAGAGAAGTTCTAGATATTGTAGAAAGTAAAAGTATGGGTACGTTAAAGGAAGGATTTGAGGCAAATATTGAGTTTAAAAATGTATTTCTTGAATTAGATAAACAACCAATACTTAAGGATATAAATATAACGATTAAGAAGGGACAAAGAGTTGCAATCATAGGTCCTACTGGAGCGGGTAAATCTCAACTGTTTAATCTTTTAAGTGGATTAAACACACCAACTTCGGGAGAGATATTAGTAAATGGAGTAGATATTAAAAAATATGACCGTGACTATATATATACAAATATTGGGTTAGTATTTCAGGAGAACATAATCTTTAATAGTACTATTAAAGAAAATATTACTTTTGGTGAGGAGTATGAATTCTCTGAACTTGAAAAGGCTGTAAATACAGCTAAGGTAAATGACTTCTTAGAACTTATGGATGAGGGTATGAAGACAGTAATATCTGAGCGTGGATCTGATCTATCAGGAGGACAGAAACAAAGACTATCCCTAGCTCGTGCACTTGTACGTAATCCAAAGCTATTACTTCTAGATGACTTTACAGCAAGAGTGGATATGGCTACAGAAAAAGAAATTCTTGATCTACTTGAAAAGAACTATCCGGATATTACTGTATGTTTAATTACTCAGAAGTTATCCACTGCTAAACACTATGACATCATATATCTCGTTATGAATGGAGAACTAGTTGATAGTGGAAAGCATGAGGAATTACTAGAGCGATGTTTTGAGTATAGACAAATATATGAATCACAAAATCTACACATATGATAAAAGATAATATTGACTATAACGCACATCACGAAAGCTATAT
>CAYSFE010000041.1:0-2125 GCA_964430225.1 uncultured Candidatus Saccharibacteria bacterium | reverse complement strand
CCAACTACTAGCCACCTTTTAGCTCCTCCAACATCCTTTGCTAAGAATAAAACCATAATTAAAAGTATTATTGAAACTACAAGAGCTGGAAATGAAACTTTACCAAGTTTTCTGTAGTCCCAAAAGTAAAAGAAAAGAAAAGCAGCAATTCCCACTCCAACATTAAAAAGATGATTCTTTAATATTGAAAATTGATCATTAAAAGTTTTAAAAGCAACCACAAATGATGAGTTATACACCATTACTGTACCAAATATGACAAACACAATGATAATAGCTAGAAATAGATAGTCTGGTTTACCTTTAATGTTAAAGTTCAGACCGAAGTCAGTCTTAATACCTGTTTGTTTTCTTCTTTTAAAATTAAATTTCATATTACTAGATTATTCTTTAACTATTGAGTTTTGGTATATTAGTTCTCTACTTGAGTTAAAGTAGTTTATTATTACTTTCTCAGAATAAACCTCAAGTGAGACAAATCCAAATGTATTTCCGAAGAATATCCCGTTATCTTTGAGAGTTGGATCTTGTGCACGTAATTCTTTACCTCCTCCTCCTGATATAACTTGTAAGGCATTACAGAGAGGAATTTCGTTAAATTCTAAGGAATGAGAGTGACCTGAAAACAAAATATCAGCATTTTTACATATATCAGTTCTTAGATCTTCTTTTCCAGGGAATGTTTCCTTACCATGTAAAGACTCAGTAGTTACAAGTGGCCTATGGCCTAATACAAATTTCCACTGACTGGTTGAGTCTTTTAGAGAGTTATTTAGCCAAACAGATTGAGTAGTATCAAACTTTTCAGTATCAATAACAAAGAAAGAAGAATTCTTTTCTTTTACTACATAATATGTACTTGGAAACTTAGCATTTTTACTTTGTTTAACTACCGCTCCTATATAACAAGTTTCACAACCACCATAATCATGATTACCTAGTGATAAATATATTGGAATATCGTATGAATCATAAAGGGATGTAAATCGTTCTACAAAAAGAGTATCTGTATCTGATATAATACCTTTATCGTATATGATGTCTCCTGTATGAAATATTGCTTGGCATGTAAATTCTATACAATACTCCCCTATACTCTTTGCTACTCTTTTTTGATTATCATCTCCTGAACCACTATCACCAAAGATTACATATATTAATGGTTGTTCAACTACTACATTACTTTGAGTAAGAGTATTTGAGATGTTAGAATTAAGTATTCTAAATACGTAATATGTAAGTGAAAGAAGTATTGTAGATAAAAGAAGTACTAAAAGTATTTTTTTAATCAGAGTCATTGAATTCATCTCTACCAATATATATCAAAAAAAGTAAGAATGAAAAGAATTACTGGAAAAATGAAAATATCTGAAATCATACAAAGTTACCCTGAGGTAGTTAACTTTTTAGCTATAGAGTGGGGATTTCACTGCGTATCTTGTTTTTTTGCTGGATATGACACATTTGAGCAAGGAGCTAAGATACATGGAATTGAGGGAAAAGACTTTAAAATGATGTTAAAGATGTGTAATGAGTTAGTAAAAAAGTGATTTTAATGCTAATACCAGTTTATCTGCTTTTTCTTGTGAATTAGATTCAGAATAACACCTAAGTTCGGGAGCATTTCCGGAAGGTCTTATATGTAAAACATCCTTATTTTCGTAAGTAACTCTTACTCCATCTAAAATATTTATGTCTATAATCTCTATATCTAAAATAGATTTAAAGAATTCTTTAACCTTGGTTTTAACAATTTGTTTGTTTAAATAGAACCCATTTATTATCTCCTTACTCTTCTCAGTTGGAAAATTATCTACCTTTCTACTTGATGTAAATCTTTTTTCGAACTTTGAAACAAGTTTACTTATTGGTAAGTTTAGCTTTTTTGAATATGTTATTAAGGAGAGCATAGGAAGCACTGCATCCCTAGATACAAGTTTATTTAAAACATTACCTTGTTCTGATAAATCTGTAGCCAATAAATAGCCTCCATTTGCTTCATAACCAGAAGATTTAAATCCTTCTGTACTTCGTTGTTTCAAACAGTCAATTACATAAGGTGAACCTATTTTAGTTCTTACTACCTTTTTAAAATTCTGTAAATCAACTGAAGAGTTACTACTTA
>CAYSFE010000040.1:0-2166 GCA_964430225.1 uncultured Candidatus Saccharibacteria bacterium | reverse complement strand
CACAGAAAGAAATAGTGGAAGAAGTAAAGGTAGTTGCAGCAGCTACAACTGAAGGTGCTACTGCTGAAGGTGCTACACCTGCAGAGGGTGCTACACCAGCTGAAGCTACTCCAGGATCAGGAGATGCTAAAGGTGAAGTAAAGAAGATGGAAAAGAAATAATTCTTATTTCAAGTTGAATGGAAAAGAATATTTATTGGATTAGTCCAATTGTAGTAGGAATAGTACTATTGGGTGCGTCATTCATAACTGCAGCAACAAACTTTGAAACTACATGGGATTTCTTCAGACATCTTGGTATATGGTTCGTAGCAGCAATTGGAGGAATATTCCTTTATAGAGGTTTAGTGTTTAGAAAATCTGCAAAGAAATAAGATTTTTAACTGCCATTTAAATAATTATTTGAGATTTTGACTCCTCACGAATTACATCCTTGTGTAAACCATTTTCTTGGAATTACTCAAGAAACAATTGGCTTACAATACTGTGATAATACTATTGGTGGAAATTCACATGATCGTATAATTACCATTGGTGAACCCCAGGATAATTGTGGTAATACTATTAGGATAGGACTAGATGTAATTGGAAATGGAAGGAATGTTGAGGTAAATGAAGATATAGTTCATGGTGTATTTTCTGGCTTTATGAATGAAAGGGGAGTTGCTGTTGAGTTGGTTGGAGGCTTTTCTCTTTATAGAGATAAAAGAAGAGTAAGTTCTGCAAGTTTGCTTTCTTGGGACATTGATAAAGAAAGTTTCCGAATTCAAAGAACAGTTATTGTTGTTGCTAATTCACTTATTTTAGCACTTAGTGATAGAAGAAGTTCAAGTAGTTCTAGGTTAAAAACTATAACTAACCACGGGTTATTATTATCTGATAAAGATGCGAATGGTTTAGGATATGAGCAAAGCCATCTGTTATTGTCTCATGTAGTAAATGGGGTTAATGGTATAACCTCATCTACAATTCAAGGTGCAATGTATCAGATGACTGGGAGAAATGTGTTAAATATGTTCCATGACTTTACTAAAAATAAAGGACTTAAGATAAAACAAATACTTCAAAATAAATATCCATATTCTGGGTTATTACCAATTGCAGAAAGAATAGGAATGATCTAATAAATAATCTTCTGTGAATCTTTTCTCTTAAGAGATAGAATATATTAAATATATTTTAGTGAACACTAATATGAAAAATATGTGTCAATCCTGCTATATGCCTCTTAATAAAGATCCAAATAAAGGGGGGAGTGAAGCAGATGGTACTAAGAGTACAAAATACTGTAGTTACTGTTATCAAAATGGTAAATTTGTAAATGAAATACCTTTAGATGAATTTAAAGTATTTTTAGATGGAGTTATGAAAGAAAGAGGGTTAAACTTTCTAATGAGAAAGCTTACCATCTTTATGCTACCTAACTTAGAGAGGTGGAAGACAAAATAGATATATTAACTGCCTAAATGGACAATAACGTAATTGCTAAACAATATAAAAATGAAGATCTAGTAGGACATGGTGGAGATGGGGCTGACTCTATGGATGAAGTTTTAGAGCTAGAGAAGAAACTTACTGATTCAGTTATTCCTGCTGCTCTAAAAGTAAAAGCCCTTAAGATGATTGATAGACTTAAGAGAATGGCTAGAGCTGGAAGCTATTCTGGAGAGTATGAACTTACAGAGAAATATATTGAATGGGTAACAAGCATTCCTTTTAGAAAGAATGTAAAAGAAGATCTCTCTATAGAGAAAGTAAAACAGACTCTTGATTCAAATCACTTTGGAATGGAAGTAGTGAAAGAAAGAATACTTGAGTATCTTTCTGTAATGAAACTTCAAAAGGGACTTCAAGTCCCAACTGATTCTACTGAAGACATGTCAAAACTTACTGGAAACTCATCTCATGCTCCAGTACTTTGTTTTGTTGGTGTTCAGGGTATTGGTAAAACATCTCTAGCTAAATCTATTGCATCTTCTATGAATAGGCCATTTGTTAGAGTTGCACTTGGAGCTATGGGATCAGTGGTTCAATTAAGAGGACAATCAAGAGCATTCATGGGAGCAGAACCAGGAGCTATAATTAAAGCTATTGTTAAAGCAGGTGTGAGTAACCCAATAATCCTACTTGATGAAATAGATAAAGTTAGTGGAGAAGAGAGTAGAAG
>CAYSFE010000039.1:0-2206 GCA_964430225.1 uncultured Candidatus Saccharibacteria bacterium | reverse complement strand
TCTTCCATAGCACTATCTCCACCTCCAATAACTGCAACCTTTTTGTTTCTATAGAAGGCGGCGTCACACGTAGCACAAGTAGATAGTCCTCTACCAATTAAAGCCTTCTCATTAGGAAGATCTAACCATCTAGCTTCAGCTCCTGTAGCAATGATTAAAGTATCACATGTATACATATCTTCATTTACAAATACTTTATATGGAGACTTAGATAGATCTACTTTAGTAGCATCTTTAAATACCATCTTAGCTCCAAATCTTTCGGCCTGTTTAATCATGTTCATCATAAGTTCAGGTCCCATAATTCCATCCTTAAATCCAGGATAGTTTTCAACAAGTGTAGTAAGCATAAGTTGTCCACCATATTTAGTTCCCCCTATTACAAGAGGTTCTAATTCAGCTCTTGCTCCATATATTGCAGCGGTTAGTCCAGCTGGACCAGAACCGATAACAATGAGTTTGTAATGATTTTCCATTTGGAATTTTCCTTATTAGATGAAATATTCTTTGATTCTATATTAGTTCTGGTATGGTTTCAATTGGATCTTTTTTGCTTACCAAGATTTTTATATTCTCCCAGATTGATACAAAGTAGTTTCTTTCTCTGATACTTCTTATCTTTTTATATTCTCTAAGTTTTACATTTACATTTTCTTTGTTTATTCGAACATTTGTAAGTAGGTATGCTAGACTTTCTTCCACAATATCTTTATTTCTACTCTCCATAGTGTTATATACCTTCCTGTTTAGTACTTTTCTAAGTTTTTTATCGGGATATTTGTCTAAGTAAGTAGAAATATTTCCAACTTTATGGAATAGCTCGTGAAGAATTAAAGTCATTACTTCTCTAATTCTAAATCTTCCAGGTATTTCAATCATAACCCCAGATCCATTTGCTCCAGCTTGATATTCAGATCTGTTAAAAGATGGAACTAAGAATATATTTATTTTTTTATATTTCTTTTGAGTAGGGGATAGAGATATTACTTTCTTAAGAGAATATTTCTTTTGAGTAAGTTTTATCTCTATTCGAGGTATAACCTTATCTATTTTTGATTGTTTCTTTTCAATATATCTAGTTAAAGGAATACCTGATCTTGATCTCTTATTTTCAAAATGAAGAAGTATTTCTTTTATCTTTTTATGTTTATTTCTCGTAAAGTTATTATATGCCCAGATGAGAAGGGTAGACTCCTTTTCCCATCCAAGTCTAACTCTAATCTTTCTATACTTTTCTAAATACATCTTATCCCTAGAATTGATATAGAAGTTCTTTTTAAACCAAACATAGTTATGGTTATTGATGTGCTCATTCCACATAGACATATAGTCTACAAAGTGTAGAAGAGAGGTGTTGTAGTTAGATTTAATTACATATTTCATTTTAAACGAATTGTATCTCTCCAATTTCGTGGCAGTGGATCAGATCCTGGGGCATTGAATGGATTACATCTAATTATTCTAAATATTCCAGATATTGTTCCTTTAATAAGCCCGAAAGACTCAATTGCATCGTATGTATACATGGAACATGATGGTTCATATATACATACTCTAATATTCAATTTTAATTTCTTAGCCCAAAATGAATGATCAAATGAAAAGAGAAACTGATATGCTCTTATCATAACTAGACCTATCCTTTTTGGGAGTTCTAAAATCGTTTTCACCACGTTTGTATTATATTCCCTAACACCTCAATTTCCCAAATGAAAAGTGGGGTAGTATACAAGTATCGTAGTTTAGGCTAACCACGATAGTGATTTACCTTGATTTTAGCTTAAAAGATGTGTATTCTAGCTATATATTAATCTTATTCTATGAACAAAGAAGAACTATTTATCCGCTCTATACAAGCAAATATAGAGGCTAAGCTATTTAAAGGTAAGGCAATTATCATATATGGACCTAGGCAAATAGGTAAAACTACCTTACTGAAGAGTATTTTAGAGAAATATCCCGAAGATGGGCTCTATCTTAACTGTGATGAACCAGATATACGTAAGAACTTTGAGAAACAATCAAGTACAAAGATGAAAAGTGTACTTTGGAACAAGAAACTTATCATCTTTGATGAGGTGCAAAGAATACGTAATGCAGGAGTTACTCTAAAGCTACTAGTAGATAACTATCCTGAGTTACAAATCATTGCTACAGGCAGTTCAGCACTTGATTTAAGTGAAGAAATATCTGAACCAATGACTGG
>CAYSFE010000038.1:0-2465 GCA_964430225.1 uncultured Candidatus Saccharibacteria bacterium | reverse complement strand
ACTACTATTGAAGTATCTCTTACAATATATTTTTGAATTACTTCTGGATAGGAATATATTACAAACTTTTGTTCTTGAGCATATTTGTATTCTTCATTATCTAAAGATATTGCATTTCCAACAACTACAAAATCTAATTGCCTATCTTTTAAATGATCTTGTTTGTATCCAAGATCAATTTGAATATTTGCATCTTTGAGCATATTACTCATAGGTGGATAGAAACCTTTGTCAGAACCAGACACAATGTGTCCAGCTTTTTTAAAGGCTATTGCTAAACTTCCCATTGTAATTCCGCAGATTCCTATAAAGTGAATGTTCATATATGTAATATAACGTAAAACAGGTTAAATTGTAAAAGTTTTGTCAAGTATTCGTTTCATGCTTGTTTCATAGCACCTAATTAGTTGTATGTAGAATCCTCTTGACACACAATTAGTTGTATGTAAATCTGTACACATTCCTTTTAAACAATACATATGATTTGTCCTTACTGTAAACACAAAGAAACAAAGGTTGTAGACAAAAGAGATACTGAAGATACTCCTGTGACTCGTAGAAGACGTGAATGTCTAGCTTGTGCTAAAAGATTTACAACATATGAGCGTATGGAGAACATTGAACTTGAGGTTGTTAAAAGATCCGGTAGGATCGAACCTTTTGACAGGAATAAATTAAGAATGGGAATTGCTAGAGCTGTTAGAAAAAATATTAGTGATGAACAGATAGATCAGGTTGTAGAAGAAATTGAATTAAAACTTCTCTCTATGAGCTCTAAATCTATTAAGACTTCTGATATTGGGAAACTTGTAATGGAAGCATTATTAAAACTAGATAAGATGAGTTACTTAAGGTTTGCATCAGTATACAAAGATTTTAAAAATCTTGATGACTTTGAGAAAGAAATAATACTAATTAATAAAGGTTCTATATAATTTTTTAAACTGTCTATTTATGAAATACCAAAGTGTGCTAACAGAGAATGTAGGAACAAAGGGACTTAAGATTAAAAGAGTGTTCACAAATAAACTCGATAACAGATTAGAAAAGATAAAGTATGAAGTAAGAACATCTAAGATTACAGATGAAAAAGGTAAAGCTGTATTTGAAAAGAATGATGTAGAAGTACCTACATCTTGGTCTCAAGTAGCAACAGACGTATTAGCTCAAAAATACTTTAGAAAAAAGGGAGTACCTAAAGCAGTAATAGAGGAACAATCTAAATTTAAAACATCTAAAGATTACTATGACTTTAGATCATATGAAGAAAAACAACCAGACCTAGAGAATAGAGGGGAACTTGGTGGAGAAAACTCTATTAAGCAAGTTGCACATAGAATGGCTGGTACTTGGACACACTGGGGAAAGAGATATGGATACTTTAACAGTGATGAAGATGCTAATGCTTTTTATGATGAACTTAAATACTCTCTAATTGATCAAGTAGCTGTTCCTAACTCTCCTCAATGGTTTAATACAGGACTACATTTTGCTTATGGTATTTCTGGTAAAGGACAAGGTCACTATTATGTTAATCCAGATACAAAGAAATTAGTTAGATCAGCAGATGCATATTCTCATCCTCAGCCACATGCTTGTTTCATTCAAGAAGTTCAAGATGACTTAGTAAATAAAGGTGGAATATTTGATACTCTTACACGTGAAGCTCGTATATTTAAATTCGGATCAGGTACTGGTACAAACTTCTCTTCTTTACGTGAAGAAGGAGCTCCTCTATCAGGCGGAGGTACAAGCTCTGGTGTTATGAGTTTCTTATCCATATTTGATCAAGCTGCAGCATCTATTAAGTCAGGTGGAACAACAAGAAGAGCTGCTAAGATGGTAATACTTAATGTAGATCATCCTGATGTTGAAAAGTTTATTCAATGGAAAGTTAAGGAAGAAAGAAAAGTAGCATCATTAGTAGCAGGTAGTCATATGTGCTATGAATCACTTAAAGGGATTATGGAGTCAGCTGAAAAGAATGGATTTGATCCTAGCTCTAATCCTGAACTAAAGAAACTAATATTAAAAGCTAAAACAAACTTTATCCCCCTTAACTATATTAAACGTGTATTAATGTTAGTTGAGAATGGAGTTAAAGCTAACGAATTTGATTTTAAAACATTTGATACTGATTTTAGATCAGAAGCATATGTTACTGTTGATGGACAAAACTCAAACAATACAGTTAGAGTCACTAACGACTTTATGAATTCAGTTTTTAACGATAAAGATTGGGATCTTGTAAGTAGAGCTACTGGTAAAGTAACTAAAAGTGTTAAGGCTAAAAGACTTTGGGATGAGATTGCTACAGCTGCATGGGAGTCTGCTGATCCAGGACTACAGTTTGATACAACTATTAATGAATGGAATACTTGTTTAACTGATGGACGTATTAATGGATCTAATCCATGTTCTGAATATATGTTCCTTGATGAAACTGCATGTAACTTAGCTTCTAT
>CAYSFE010000037.1:0-2541 GCA_964430225.1 uncultured Candidatus Saccharibacteria bacterium | reverse complement strand
TAGCCATGGATGAATAGTATAATTTTCACTCTTAAAAGAAAAGGAATATGGAATTCGATGGAATTATAGATAAAGGTAAATTAGGATTAATAACTTATATGGAAGTTATTGTAGATGGACATAAAGGCATTTGTTTTAATATCCCACCTGGTATTAGTTCTCCTGGAATGCTTGTTCTGTGTAAAGCTGTATTTATATTTTATATCTCAGGAGAAGGTACAATGTATGCTGATATTAAAGTTGGAGATGAAATTATCCAACATGATTTTAATCTTCCATCTAATAATCCTGATAATCTTGAGGTTGTATTAGGTGAAGGTACCAGTTATGGATTTAGATCAAGTGATGATAAACATTTAGAAGTAATAATACTAGATCCCTAAATTATTCAAGAAACGGATTGAAGTTCATTTTAATTAGATAATAACTTATGTTACCTAAATCATTTGTTACATGATTATTGGGATCGGATGTGTCAACTAATGATAAAGAATATGAGCTATATGCAGAAATAGGATTACTCATGCCATTTGAAATTCTTTGTGGCCCAGAGTTAGATTTTACGGAGATGTTATTTACAGCATTGAATCCCGTAAGATAATCACATCTTGTTATAGGTGGAACTGAATGTTCTTGTCTGTTAGTTGAAAACAAAGTTATTGGCCAAACTGTTTTGCCATTTATTACCTTGGGTTTGAATAACCTATTAATATTAGCTCCAAAAGACATTATAAAAGTTGATAAATCTGTGCCTGTTATTAGGCCTACAGTTTTCCCTTCGTAAAAAAGTTTCTTTAGTTCTGCAACTCTCTCTTTGTTATCAGTTGCTTCTAAAGGTGAAAGCGAAGCAAAATAATTATCTATTTGTAGTGTAGGAGAAATTCTTAAGGCTATTGTTTGACCTTGTAAACAAAAACTTCCTTTTGGTTTAGTAGAAAATACAGTTTTTACTTCTATTGGATGTAAATTGGTAGTTGAATCAAAATAAATAGGTGAATCATCTTCTAGTACTAATTCATAACTTTTATCAAATGGATGATACCTAATACTAATACCACCTTTGTTTGTTCTACCATAAACTTTTAATGCGGTTAAAATTTCTTCTAGTCCTTCTTCATTTGTTTGGACCCAAGTTCCTGCTTTTGGTATTGGTGATCCTTTTTTGTAAACTTCTGGTTTTCTAGGTAAACCCCAGTTAACAAAATCTGTGTTACCTCTAATAATAAAGCCAAACTTTCCACTAAGTAATCGTGGACTTGAATTAGTTATTTCAGCTCCAATAAATACAGTACTTTCTGAATCATTAGGTAATGTAAATAGACGATTGTCATGCATAATTACTGGGATTGAACCGCCTGCGTGGTCTATTATCCTTAATCTTACATCAGAAACTCCTATTGTATCGGGTAATCCACGTGTTTGTTTAATTGAATTTATCAAAACTTGCATATCATCAAATTCAATAACTACATCTTTAGGTAAAGAGTTAATATCAGTAGGGGAAGCAAGCTCTTTAGAATCTTTAAATTCTTTTTCAGTAACTAAAATCATTAGTATTAGATTAACTTTTAATTAATGTTTCTATCATTCCTCTAAATGGTTCTGATCCTGCAAATAGGATTACAGTCTTCTCTTTATATTCTTTAAGTTTAGATATTAATATAGTGTCATCTAAAACTACTTCTGTATCTATTCCTGCTTCTTTTGCTATATTTGCTAAATCATTTTCAGAAGCTAATTCAGAATCTTCTTTAAGTTTAGATACTCTCCATCTTGGAATATATAGTTTATCTATACTTTTAAATGCATCTTTGTAACTTTCTAGAGATGATTTAGTTCTGTTTCCTAAATTTGGTTCATAAACTAATATTAGTTTTGAGTCTTTATACATTTCTTTAACTGAAGATATTGAAGCCATAAGTTTTGTAGGATTATGAGCAAAGTCATCTATCACTACTAAGTTTTCATTTTCAAAACGTTTCTCAAGCCTTCTAGATACTCCCTTAAAGGTATTAAGAGATTCAATGGCCTTGGAAATATCAATGTTTGGGAACAGTTTACACATACTTAAAGCAAATACTGCATTCTCAATATTGTAAGAACCTAGTATAGAAAGATCGAGTTTAAATTCGTTTAAATCAATTTTTTCTTTTGTAATGATATTTGTATCGTCTGAAATTTGTGATTTTAGTTTAATAAAATTACTTTCATATTCTTCTTTCGTTTTAAATACATCTTTATGATCCCATATAGTTGAAGTAACTATTAAGTGTGTAGGATTATAGTAGAAGAATTTTGATATAGGTTTCCATTTAGATGCAGGATATTCATCCCCTTCAATTATTGAAACTTTTGCATCTTCATTTATCTCTACACTAGGTAAATCTTTAACTTGTCCACCAATCATATATGAGATAGGAATATTTTGATCCTTAAATATCTTCACTAGCATTGCTGTTATCGTTGTCTTTCCATATGTTCCAGTAACTACTATTGAAGTATCTCTTACAATATATTTTTGAATTACTTCTGGATAGGAAT
>CAYSFE010000036.1:1326-2637 GCA_964430225.1 uncultured Candidatus Saccharibacteria bacterium | reverse complement strand
GACGACTTTATAGCCCATATAGATAAATATTTAGTTGAGTTTGGAATTAAAAATGCATAAGAATGAAGATATCACAATTGACTCTATTACTAAGATTGAGGGTAATGCAGAGCTAAGAGTAAAGATAGGAGATGATGGTAAAGTCTCTGATCTAAAGTTCATCATAGAAGACTACAAAAGATTCTATACAGATGCTGTTAAACATAAATACTTTGGTGGAGTTCCTTCAACACTTAGTCGCATATGTGGTACATGTAGTACAGCCCATTTAATTGCAAGTATAGAAGCTATTGAAAAAGCATTTGGTATACATGAAAAGGTAACTCCTCAAACAATTACTCTTAGAAATCTAACAATGAATGGAATGATAATACGTGATCATGCCCTTCACCTATATATCTTTTCTCTCCCTGATGTACTTGGAATTGATTCCATTTTAGATATTTCAGATGATGATAAGTCTTTAGAGCATCAGCTATTACACGATGGTTTTGATTTAAAAGCTGTAGGAAACAAGCTGTCTACTACATTTGCAGGAGCTGCAGTTCATGCTCCATATCCAGTTGTAGGGGGATTTCTTAAAACTCCTAAAGAAGACTTGACTCCATTAATAGAAGAATTGAAAGGAAGTAGGGAAAAGGTAATAAGAGGAATGGAAGTATTTTTTAATTGGAAAGAAGTACTTAATAGAAATACTGATTTCATAGCTTTAGTAAATGATAAGTTTAACTTTCTAGATGGAAATATTAACGTAGATAACAGAAAGCTAGTTAGTGAAGAAGATTTCCCTAAACTACTGTCTGAAGTAGTTATTCCATACTCTCAATCCATGGGATATACCCTTAAAGATTCTAAAGAAGACTTCATGACAGGAGCACTCGCTCGGGTAAATTTAAATAAAGGGAGTTTAAACGTAAACACTGTAAGAGATGCTAAGAAATACTTAGATGTATTTCCAAGTATAAATGTATATCATAACTGTTTAGCTCAAGCTATTGAAATACTTCACTGTATAGATAACTCTATAGAGATTTTAACTAATCTTAAACTAGTAGATGAAAAACCTATAACTTTTGAAGTAAAGGCAGGAGAGGGAGTAGGAGTCATAGAAGCACCAAGAGGAACTCTTTATCATAGGATCAAACTAGATGATAAGGGAATAGTTATTGATGCTGATGTAGTGGTTCCAACATCTCAAAATGTAATAAACATAGAGAATGACTTAAAAGAATTCTTTAATCAAAATGTAGATAAGTTAGAAACTCCAGAGTTAAAGAAGAAAGCTGAGGAGATAATTAGAGCATATGATCC
>CAYSFE010000036.1:0-1226 GCA_964430225.1 uncultured Candidatus Saccharibacteria bacterium | reverse complement strand
AGGGGAAAAAGAATTAATATCATTTACATATATGAATTCAATATCTTTAAAATGATCTGATAGAATCTTGGATAGCTTAATTGCTGAGTTATCAATGTCTAGATCATTGTTACCAAATACATAAATTTTCATAGAATATATATATCATGTCGGGAGAAACAGACCAAGCATTAGAAATGCATAATAAGTATGCTCAATTTCAATTGGGTGATAAAGTTTGTTTTACTCCTGGTACCCCAAGTAATTTAGATGGATGGGAAAAGCTAGATAGAACACTTCATTTAAAGCCATTCTTAGCATTATTGGTAAGAGAAATGAAGATAAGGTTTAAAAGAGATGTCTCTATAAGGTCGCTTGAAGTAGCAAAGGCAAATTGGTTGGGAAGTGAAGATTTACTTCGAGTAACAATTAGTGCCTCAGATTTCATAACAGCCATATATAACAATAATCCAGATGATGGGAGGTCAAGAAACTATCTTGCATATTCAGATCGACTTGCAGATTTGAAACTAGTACCAACACATATGGGAGTTGTAGTACTTGATGCTGCAGTAGACTGGTTAGAAGCAATTGATGCAACATGGGAAACTTCTGTTCAAAGATTATTTAGAATAAGAAATCTTGTTGAAACTCACTTAAATTTTTGTTCTGTCAGTACTATTGGAGTAGGTATTGTAAATGGTATTCATAATTTTAAATATACTACTATTAGATATGGAGCTGATAATGCTATGTTTAACATAACAACTAGAGTTGGAGCACAAATGCCCAAAGTTGAGGGAAGTTTGGTAAATAGTTGGGATGATACTGAAGGTGTCTATGCACTTCATAAAGGAGAAATTATTGAAAGATTAACTAATGAACAAGCAAAGTTAATTGAAAAATACAGAGAAGCCCAGATTCGACACTTAAATGAATTTATTAGATCTGCAAAATAACATGTGCCTTGCCTTTATTTACAAAGTAGATAAGTATGATAAGAAAACAAAGAAGGCTATTGTATCTCTTGAAGATATTCATAAAGAGGTAATAAATCCATATAAACTAGACTTAAAGAAAGGTGACCTTGTAAAGATTCAGATGGGTGTAATTCTTGAAGTGGTAGATGAAACCTCACACTAACTATTCTTTTTAGGTTTAATAATCCTTTAAGTAGGAATATAATCACAAGTGAAATAACTTTTAATACTTAAATCTTGTTGTTTTCAAATAATAAAACAAATAAT
>CAYSFE010000035.1:0-2774 GCA_964430225.1 uncultured Candidatus Saccharibacteria bacterium | reverse complement strand
CAAATATCGCTTTATTTAGGTGTTCTGGAGTTAAATCTTTCTGTTCTATGACATATGATAGTCCAATCTCTTCAAGAGCTCTAGCATTAAGTAACTGCTCATTTTGAGAGGTGGTTGGAATAGGGATAAGAATAGAGTATTTATTTAAGGCCATAAGTTCATAGCATGTATTTGCTCCAGATCTAGCTATTATAATACTAGCTCTATCAAATACAGTTCCGATCTCATCTTCAAACACATAGTCTTTTACGAAGTATCTTTTAGATAGTTCTTCTGGTAACTTATCTTTTACTAATTTACATTTCTCAAAATCTCCGGTAACACTTGAATTCCCTGTTTGGTGTATTACATTAAAATCGTGAAGCAGACTAGGTAGTATTTGAACCACAATTTTATTTATTGTGCTAGCTCCCTGATTCCCTCCAGTAATATATATTGTAGGTAGGTCATCACTAAAACTAAACTTTGATTTAGTTGTATCAAATATGGCTTTTCTTACAGGGTTACCTGAGTATATTGTTTTAGCAGGATTGAAGTATTTAATAGACTGCTTCCAAGAGATAAAGACTTTATTACAAAACTTAGCAATTATTCTATTAGATAATCCAGTAACTATAGTTTGTTCATGAGTAACTCTTGGTATACGAAGAATGAAGGCAGATATGACTACTGGAAGAGCTAAGTATCCTCCAAAAGATACTACTAAGTCAGGTCTTTCTTTTAAAAGAACTAGTAGGGATTGGACAAACCCGATTGGGATATTTATGAGAGATCTTAGTCCTGGTATATATGTTTTTGCGTTCCATACTCTAAAGAGCTTACCTGCTACTAATTCTACAAATTTAATACCCTTAGAAGAAACATATTTAAACTCGACACTATCATTCTTATCCATTACCTGAGAGTGTCTATGACCAACCCATACAATATTATTTATCTTTCTCCTTATTAATTCATCACATACTGCAATAGCTGGGGTTAAATGTCCACCTGTTACAAGTACCTTTAGTGAATGTCCAGGAGTTATTTTTTCCTTAGGTGCTTGAAATGGATCTCCCTTTTTAACTATTTCACTAAACTTTTTTCTAACTACTATTTCAGTCATAAATACATATTACCATAAGTAATTTATTTGCATTTATAGACTTATTAATAATATTTTCCTGTTTTCTTTTTCTTCTCAATTAACTCAGCAAATAATACTTCCCAAAGTTTTGATGTTGCTTCCTCTCGATACTTATAACCCTGATTATAACCTTTTTCAACCATTTGATTTATTACTTCATTGTTATTACTATTTAAGACAAAATCAATTCTTTCTGCAAAAGCGGAAGAATCATAAGGATTACAAAAATATGAAGCATCTCCTTGTACTTCTCTGTGAACTGGTAAATCTGAAGTAATTACAGGGCATCCACAATTCATTGCTTCAATTTGAATTAATCCAAAACCCTCAGCAAAACTTGGCAAAACGAAAACAGATGCGTGTGAATAAATATATTTTAATTCTTCAAATGGAGGATTACTTAAGTAAATTAAATCACCAGATTTTATAAGTGGTAGCATATCTTTTACCATATTGTCATACATCCAACCAAGCTTACCTACAACTAAAAGTCTTGGTTTACATCCGTCATATCTGTTTGATTTTATCTGATTAAAAGCTTTAATTAGTGTTTTAAGATTTTTCCTTGGTTCAAGTGTAGATAGGAACAAAATAAATTTTGTTTTTTGAATGTCCTTATAAGACAAATTATGTGAATACTGTACAGGACTCCTTCCAATTACAGATGAAGAATAACTATTTAATATATCATTAAATTTTTGATTATCTATAGTTCTTTTAAATTTTTGTGGTACTGTACACGGTATTGAAAAACATCTTCCTTTTAACTGAGGATACATGTTTTGTAATTCTTCTGAAACAGTGTTGCTTATAGAAACAAAAACTGAATTTTGAGAAATGTTTGTTAAAATGTTTCTATGTTGAAGAAGTGATCTATAAAATGAATTGCTTACATTATCCGGATTAGTTATTGGAATAAGATCATAAAACCTTATAACTTTTAAAACATTATTGGGATATCTAAACGATGGGATTTCAGTTTGTGTAACTACAAAATCAAAGTCACTTGTATTCATTTTTATATTTGCAAGTGGGTATTTTGATGACACAAGTTGTCGATAAACATTAATATGCTCACTGAAATTAGAAATATATATTGGACTTGATAAGAAATCTTTAAATGCCTCAATATCATAATCTTGCATAATAAACTGTCTATATAGAACTTCTTTCATTTGATCATTTAACTTTACACTGTCAAATGAGAGTTTTAAAAAGTTAATGTAAAAATTTCTGAATTTATTAAAAAGTCTAACTGCAATAAATTTTTTATCAACATCTGTTTCTGCGGTATCTGAAAGAATAGAAATAGCTCTAGAAGCTGATAATATTTGGCTAGTAGTATCAGAAGTATCAAAATTTAACATTGAATACTTACCCTTATGTCTATTGTCATATAAAAAACCTGATAAATCGTATTTATTCATATGAAAAACTCTTAACATATTTCTCATTTCATTTTGAATACCCGAGTGACCATGCTGAGAATTTGAAAGATCAAAAAGTATTTTCATTATTTAAAATATTTAATTAATTAAGATAGTGGATTTTATCCTGTAATTTTTTTTAAAGCAAGATTATCGGTATAAGTTAATTTAAAGAATTCATTTATTTACTTTGTTTTAGTAAATTTAGAAATATTTGCAAC
>CAYSFE010000034.1:0-2964 GCA_964430225.1 uncultured Candidatus Saccharibacteria bacterium | reverse complement strand
GAAGATAACTTCTGCATCGTTAGTCTAGGATTATATCACTATGGTAAAATATTCTTATGAAAAATATATTCAAAATCATTAAGCTTTCTAAGCCTCTTTACAAATTAGTTGGATTCATATCCCTACTAATAGTCATAAACTCAGCATTAGGGGTAATAACCCCACTATTTATTAAGAATATTGTGGATGAGATACAAAACAGTATTACTACTAAGACAGGTGATATGAATAGACTGATAATATATATAGCCATTGCTTTTGGAACTGGTTTTCTAGGAGTAATCATGAATGTATCTAGCGAAAGAGTAGGAGATCATTTTGCAGGTAGACTGAGGCAATTTCTAACAGAAAAGTTTTACCATAAAGTATTAACTCTTCCTCAAAGCTATTTTGACTCAGAGCTATCTGGAAAGATAGTAAACCAACTAAACAGAGGTATTGGATCTATCCAAAACTTCATGAATACCGCTACTAACTTCATAGTTCCATCTTTACTTCAAACAATATTTACAATAGTCCTTCTATCCATATACTCTTTACCAGTAGCAGGATTTGTATTTCTTTTGTTCCCAGTATATCTATTCATTTCATATTACTCATCAAAGAAATGGGGTGAGAAAGAAGTATTGAAAAATGTAATAGAAGATAAGAATAGAGGAAGAATACAAGAGGTAATTTCAAATATTAAGCTTGTTAAGAGTTTCTCTGGAGAGAAGTTAGAATTTAAAACACTCTCGGATAACTTAACTGGAATAAATAAGATATATGCAAAGCAAAGCACAAGCTTTCACCTATACGACTTCTTTAGAAATACATCCTTAGAAATTATTTTACTAGCAGTAAATATCATAATCTTTGTTACAGCTTTTAATGGAGGAATTACACTTGGTACTATGGTTCTTTTAATACAACTAGTAGTACAAGCAAGATTCCCACTATTCGGTATGAGCTTTATCTTAGGTCAAATTCAACAAGGTGAAACTGGATCTAAAGAATACTTGGAAATACTTGATCTAAAGTCTGTAGAGAATTTTGATGAGAAGGGCCTTAAAGTAGAAAGAATCCAAAGTCCTACAATAGAGTTTAAGAATGTAGGATTTAAATATGACACCTCAGATAAACTAGTTTTTGATGATATAAGCTTCAAGCTAACACAAAACGAAAAGATTGCATTAGTAGGTCATTCAGGAGCTGGGAAGTCTACAATAATAAATCTAATACTAAAATTCTATGAGGCAACTAAAGGAAATATTTTAATATCAGGTAAAGACTACACCTCCCTCCCTCATTCCTTTATTAGAGAAAATATTGCACTAGTATTTCAAGAGAATGAATTATTCTCAGCAAGTATTAAAGAGAACGTTGCATATGGAAGTATTAGTCAAAACTTAAGTGAAGAAGAAAAAGAAAAGAGAGTAATAGAATGTTTAAAGAAAGCTAATGCATATGATTTTGTAATGAAGTTTCCTAAAGGTATTGAATCAGAAGTAGGGGAAAGAGGAGTAAGGCTATCTGGAGGACAGAAACAAAGAATACAGATCGCTCGGGCTATTATGAAAGATGCTCCTATTCTAATCTTAGATGAGGCTACAAGTAGTCTTGATTCTAAATCCGAACATGAAGTACAAGAAGCCCTAGAAGAATTAATGAAAGGTAGATTAACAATAATCATTGCTCATAGATTCTCTACTATTCAAAATGTAGATAGAATAATAGTGTTAGAAGAAGGAAAGATTGCAGATATGGGAACACCTAATGAACTTGCTACAAGAAAAGGTCTATATTCAGACCTATTAAAGTACCAGATAGAAGGAGATAAGAAACTATTAGCTAAGTTTGAACTATATTAAAGAGGTGATATAATCCTGGGCATCGCCCCATTTATATATTAATCTTAATTAATATGGCTGTTCCTACTGAATTTGCAGAGATGAGTCCACTTGATGTCTTTCAGCATGATCTAGAATTGGTTTCGCCCGATAGTTTAAGAGCAGTTTTATTAAGAGCTACACTAGACGCCGTTCCTTTAGTTATGAGGGATCATCAAAAAAAAGCTATTGTTGAAGCTGTTGAACTACTTAAAATTTCCCAATATGAACCAAACTCTATTAATCTCAAAAGAATTGAAGGTGAATCTCCTTCTGAGTTTGTTGCTAGGTTACGTGGAGAGGTTATGGATAAGGATCCAGTTCAATTATTTGTTGCCGATGAAAGAGAATTAGGGAAAGACTTTGTGAGCAATGCGTTATTTTTGTTAGAGAGAAAAAGCAGTATTTTAACACAAACTCAAAGAGACCTTTTTGCTGCCCTAATGGAAAAGGTTGGCCAAGTCTGTAAAACTAGGGACTCAAAGGTAAATCTACGCGATGAAGATATTTATGCGATTGTAATTGACGGAGAAATTGCAGCAAGACGTGCTTACGACGAAGCACACTAAGGTTGTATAAAAATATAATTAGACGACAAAAACTTGTCTTGGTAAACTTTACTTAATTTACATTTTATTTTTTCTTCATGAAAGAACTTCTTTCTGAGTTTAAGTCATTCATTGCTAAGGGAAATGTAATTCAACTAGCAGTTGCTGTTATCATCGGAGGTGCCTTTGGAAAGATAGTTGATGCCTTAGTAAACAATCTTCTAAACCCAATAATTGGAGCTGTTACAAAGACAGATAGTTTAGCAGCACTCACTTTAGATCTAGGTGGATTTGCAAAACTTGGATATGGATCATTCTTAGCAGCTGTAGTCAATTTCTTAATAGTCGCTGCAGTCATATTCTTAATAATTAAACTTCTTTCAAAAGCTGGAATTGCTACAGAACAAAAGACAGCAGCACCTGTTACACCAGAAGATACATTGTTACTTCGTGAGATTAGAGATTCTTTAAAGAAGAAATAGGGGAATATGTGTATTAAAACAAAAGGAGAGCAGTTAAGCTCTCCTTTTTAGATTTAAGTTGAGAAT
>CAYSFE010000033.1:2051-3331 GCA_964430225.1 uncultured Candidatus Saccharibacteria bacterium | reverse complement strand
AGTGATGCATGTAGTGCTTAATTTCTTCACCTTCAAAACTATCTAATGTTTGAGCGAGTTTAGTAGATCCTAAAGTTGCAATAGATAATGCTTGGGTAATACCACGACTAAATAGAGCTGATCCATGTACTCTTGGAATTAATCCTGTTTGTACATCAATCTCTCTAATCTCATCCATAGCTCTACCTGAAAGTCTTTTTCTTTCATTTAATACTCCAGCTCTTGTAAGTTTCCTTGCATATTTATACATAGCCATATCAATATCAGCTTCTGTAAACTTTTCTTTATACTTTTCAACAAGTTCTTTTTTAATACTTGCCATTCTCTCTGAATAAAGTTTGTCATGAGTAGAGTAGAGAGCTTCAATAAACTTTGCTTCATACTCACTCTTTAGAACTCCCAAGAGTTCTTCGTTAACACTTACTGATGTGTAACTCATCTTTTCAATAGCTGCTATTTTTCTTTCTGCTACTACTTTAGAAACAAAATCTTTTTGGAAATTTAGATAAGGAGTAAATCCTTCTACTGCCATATCAAAAGCTGAAAGTAATTCAGCTTCAGGAATTTGATTTCCTCCAACTTCTATCATTGTTACATTCTGATCATATCCACTAAATACAAGATCAAGATCTGATTTCTCTAAATCTGATGATTTAGGATTTACCAAAAGTTTTCCATCCATCTTTCCAACTCTAATACCAGTTACAGGTCCTTCAAATGGAACCTTTGAAATACTTAATGCAACTGATGCTGCATTAATACCTAGTAGTAATGGATCATTTACTTCATCGTATGAAAGTACAGTTACTACTACTTGTACATCATTTTTGTATCCTTCTGGGAATAGAGGTCTAATAGATCTATCAATAGCTCTTCTCTTTAATACTGCTTCATCTGATGGATATCTTTCTCTCTTCACAAAACGAGATGAACTAATCTTTCCTCCTGCATAGAACTTTTCCACATACTCAATCATGAGTGGGAAATAGTCTAGTGGGGAAACTTTGTCACTAACTGTGACTGTTGCTAATACTGATGTATCACCAGCACGAGCAAATACTGAGGCATCAGCACGTCGTGCGAATACACCAGTTTCGAAGCTGTACTTAACATTGTTAATGTCAGCCTCATGAGAAATTTTACTAAACAACATGGTGAGTTTTAGGAAGTCTTATCAGTAGCGCTAACTACAATTTATCATATCCAAAACTCTTGGGTAGAATAAGCTGTAATTACGCAAACCTGTTTTGACTCCTAAATATAAAATATAAATTGTAGGA
>CAYSFE010000033.1:0-1951 GCA_964430225.1 uncultured Candidatus Saccharibacteria bacterium | reverse complement strand
GTTATATGCCCCTGCAAGAATCTTGATTGCGTCTGAACTAAGTGCTTCAATATTCCCATCGTCTTTTTTAATGAGATTAGATTCTTCATCCCAAATACTTGTGTTTTTTTCATTACCTACAAAATATTTAATTTTCTTTTCTGAAATATTTACTATTAAACTATCTGGGAATTTCTTTTCCACTTTTACTTCTTTCACTAAATAGAAATCTCTATATATCTCTGCTTCAATTTGGGAAGGGAATGTAAGGAATATATTCTGCCCAATATTTCTATTCAGTAACTCATCCATCTTTGATTTATCTATCCTAACCACTCCAACTGTAGATATATTCTTAAGAACATATTTATCTCTCTTCACATAGAAATATATTGCTGAACCAATTACGATAAGAATAAGTAGAATTGAAACAATGATATATGGTTTAAATAGTGAGCGAATATCAAACTTTCTATTAAATTCTCCTTTATGAATCTTGCCAGTATGTTCTGGTGTCACATATTTCACTACTCTTAAATTCTCAGTATTTGTTTTTCTAAACTTCCCCTGAAGTCTTTTTAGACCTTTAAATCTCATGCTTGATTGATATAGATTTTTAAATCGATTAGTATATTCTAGTAGAAATACACAAATATGAACATTCCGTTTTTTACTAAAAAACATAAAGAACATTCTCTCTATGAGAAAAACACTATTGCCCTTGATGTAGGTACAGAATATGTTAAAGCAGCAATATTTAAAGTTGTGGATGGACAAGTACATATTAAAGGATATGCTAAGGCAAGACAGCAGTCAGATGCTATGAAAGGAGCTATGATAGTAGATCTTCAAAATGTCATTGAGAACTGTGATATGGCTATTGGTGAAGCACTGTATGGAATTGAAAAAGAAGAACTCCCTACTCATGTAGTCATGGGTATTGCAGGAGAACTTGTATATGGGATAACCATAATGGCTGAATATGAAAGACCAAATCCTGAAAAGAAAATAGATCAAAAAGAAATAGATGATGCTATAGCTAGTGTAAGAAAGAACTCATTTCCTGAAGCTAAGACTCAAATCGCTGAAGATATGGGACTTAAACAAATGAATATAGAGGAAATAGATAGTGTGATAAGTGATACTTTCATAGATGGGTATAGGGTGAATAACCCTATTGGATTTGTAGGTAAGTCTGTGAATTTTAGAGTGTTCTCTACATTCTCTCCATCCATTCATTTATCATCGCTTAAAAGTATAGTTAAAACTCTTGATCTTGAGATTGCTTCTATCATAGTTGAGCCATATGCAATTGCGAGATCATATAGAGGTTCAAAGGCTGATAACTTCTCAGCAATATTTGTAGATATAGGTGGAGGTACAACAGATTTAGCACTTGTAGAAAATGGTGGAGTTGTCGGAACGAAAATGTTTGCAGTTGGCGGAAGAGTATTTACTAAACGTATTGAACAAACACTTGGAGTAGGATATGAGTTAGCTGAGAATAAAAAGATTGAGTATTCAGAAGATAAATTAGATAAGCTAGAAAAAATAAAGATTGCAAAGGTAATGACAAAAGATGCAAGAACTTTAGTACGAGGTATTGCTTTGTCATTAGAAGACTTTGAAGAAATAGAGAACTTCCCATCAAGTATATTAATGTGTGGTGGAGGATCACTTCTCCCAGAAATTAAAGCTGAAGTATTAAACTATCCATGGCTTCAAGAATTACCTTTTGAAAAGTTTCCAAAGTTTGAATTCATTCATCCTGAAATGATTGCAGATGTCATAGATGATACGAAAAAGATTAAAGATGTAACGGATGTAGCTGTAATATGTTTAGCCAGAATGGCATTAGAAAAGAAATGAACAAAGTAGTGCAACCAGAAAAAATATTTATAGAAATAGATGATGAGATAACTTTCATAGCTGAGAAGGTAAGGTCATCTCTTTCAGATAGAGTAATACTAGT
>CAYSFE010000032.1:0-3514 GCA_964430225.1 uncultured Candidatus Saccharibacteria bacterium | reverse complement strand
GTAAGAATGTAGTTCAGTTCTATGAAAGTAATAATCTATTTAGAATGATTACAGGAACAATATTTGGATATGGAGTAGGACTATGGATGTGGCCTATGCTTAAAGAAGGAGTAAATTTTGTAAAGAAAGAGATAGATATAAAGATAAACACAGCATATCTTGTTGCAATTCTTTTAATAGCAAATCTTTTTGTATATATGGGAATGGTTACAGTTTGGGATTTTACTTCACCTACTATTAAACCTACAAATATATTTGATTCAACTGCTAAACCTAGAGCTACTAATATTGGTCGATGTTTAAGAGCCGAGGATTCCACTAATCCTAAAAGGATACCTGTACCTGGGTGTGAATAGTTAAGATAAGGCTTGAACTATTGTTTCTCCAATTTCCATTACCTTTTCTTTTGAATAGTTCCTAGCAGATATTAATGGTGTCCCTATTCTAATACCGGATGGATCAAATGGTTTAGCAGGATCAAAAGGAATGGAGTTAGCATTTACAATTATTCCTTTCTCTTCTAATTTATTTGCTGCTTCTTTTCCAGTCATCCCTTTACCTCTCATATCAATTACAAGTAGATGGTTATCAGATCCACCACTTACTATTCTGAAGTGATTCTTCTTAAGAATATCTTCAAGTATTTGTCTATTTTCAATTATTCTTTGTGAATATTTTTTAAATTCTTCTGTTTGAGTTTGTTCCATTGTAAAAGCAATGGCAGCTGTAGTAGCGTTATGTGGTCCTCCTTGAAGCCCAGGAAACACCGCTTTGTTTATCTTCTTCATTATCTCTTCGTTATTTGAAAGTATTACTGCTCCTCTTGGTCCACGTAAGCTTTTATGTGTAGTAGTCATAACAACATCAGAATATGGGAAGGGTGATTCATGAAGTCCTGATACTACAAGAGCTGTGATGTGAGATATGTCTGATAGAAGATATGCTCCTACAGATTTAGCT
This sequence comes from uncultured Candidatus Saccharibacteria bacterium, assembly GCA_964430225.1. Lineage (GTDB taxonomy): Bacteria > Patescibacteriota > Dojkabacteria > JBAXKR01 > CAYSFE01. The sequence goes on along the minus strand of CAYSFE010000032.1, from coordinate 2,554 downwards.
ATTTCGCTAAATCTTTTAAAATCTAATTTTCTTGAGTAAGCTGTTGTACCACAAACAATTAATTTAGGTTTATGTTCTTTCGCTAGTCTTTCTACTTCATCATAGTCAATCAGTTCACTTTCCTTATTCACTGTGTATGTAAGTGAGTTATACATCTTTCCACTAAAGTTTACTTTTGATCCATGTGTTAGATGTCCACCTGATCCAAGATCAAAACCTAAGACATTATCACCAGGATTAAGAAGAGCCATATATATTGCTTGATTAGCAGGTGATCCAGAATATGCTTGTACATTAGCGAAACCACAGTTAAATGCTTTCTTAGTTCTTTCAATTGCTAATAGTTCTATTTCATCAATAAATTTATTACCGTTATAGTATCTCTTAAGAGCATATCCCTCAGAATATTTATTACTTAAACTACATCCTAGTATTTCTAATACTTCAGGGTAAGCTTCATTCTCTGATGGTATTAGACTAATAGTTTCTCTTTGTCTTTTCTCTTCATTTTGAATTAATTCAAATAGTTTTGGATCTGAAGTATTTAGCATTTATTTTTGTTTCAATATGTAATATGTAGATCTCCCATCTCCTTTTCTTTCAATATAATTTAGATTCATAAGCTTTTGGAAATCTAGTGTTCTTGAACCTTTTGATCTATCTGTAACTTTAGCATAATCAGAATCTTTAACCACACTTTTTTCTTTTACTAATGAAAGTAGTTTAAGGTGATGATCTTCAAGTCTTTCATCAAGAGTCTTTGGTTTGGAAAGAATTTTATTCACCCTATTTAATTCATCTATTATTCCATCTGTAAAGTATTCAAGCCAGTCTGTAAAATCCCACGAGCTCACTTCGTCGTCGTAGTTTCCTCTTATACCAACCATTTGAAAATATTTAGATATACTGTTGTTGTAATAGTTTTCAAAACTAAATAACTGGAAAGTATTAAGGCCTAGTTTAGCCAATATTGTTTTAGTCACGAGTCTTGTTGTTCTTCCATTTCCGTCAAGGAAAGGGTGAATGATAACAAATTGTTGGTGGAATATTCCTGCAATTATTAGTGGGTCAAGTTTCTTTTCATTACTATTTACGTATTCTACTAGGTCATTCATTAAAGAGTAAACGTCTTTTTGATCAGGTGGCCAGTAAACTGTTTGTCTAAGTTTTGGATCATTCACAAAGACGGGTGCGTCTCTATATTTTCCATTTGCACTTGATTCGATTAACTCAGAAGTTACCATTTTCTGAATAGTACATATAAGTTCATTTGAGATTTTTAAGTCATCTGTATTTTTGATTAATTTATTAAGATATAGCAGAGTATTATTGTAATTTAACACCTCTTTTTCGCTATCTCTTAAATTTAAAGGTTTACTTTTAATTATCCGTTTAACTTCAGTTAAAGGCAGAGGGTTACCCTCAATACTTGTAGAGGAATAGCTTGATAAAGCTCTTGCGTCTTTATAAAGTTCCATTAAAACAGTACTTGGAAAACTTTTAGAGTTTAAACTTCCTAAAAGTTCTCTGATCATACCCATATTACTTACGAGCTTGTCTGAATATTTGAATTTTGGAGTAAACAAGGGTTAATTTCCTATTATCTAATCGACTAATTATCGCCTAATAATCGCCTAATGTCAACCTAATATTATCTAGTAAACAGGCTACTGTAAGTGGTCCAATTCCTCCAGGTACAGGTGTTATTACAGATGCTATCTCACCTAAATCTTGGCTCATATCTCCAACTACTTTACCTTCAGCATTTCTTATAATTCCACAATCAATAAGTACGGAATCTTTTTTAATCATATCTTTAGTAATCAAGTTTTCAATTCCAACACCTGTTATTAAAATATCAGCGTTTCTAGTGTGACTACTCAAATCTTTTGTCTCGCTATGACAAACTGTTACTGTTGCTCCATAATTTAGAAGTACACCTGCTAATGGTTTACCAAGTATTACTGTATGATTTACTATCACCAAATTCTTTCCCTTTAGATATACTTCTAAATTGTTATCTGATATTTCTTCTAGAACTACCATTACAGCTTTCACTGTTGCAGGTAGCAGTTTAATATCTCCACTCCAAATATTTCCTAAGTTTGTTGGTGTTAAGCAGTCTATATCTTTAGAAGGATCTATATACTTGGTGTAATTTGAAAGATTTTCTTTGTTTGGAAGAGGGGACTGTAAAAGGATCCCAATTACTTCGTTATTAGTATTTTCTTTTAAGATGGTTTCTTTAAGGGTGGATGTGTCAGTAAGTTTGATATGTCTTACTTTAAGTCTTAGCTCTTCTGCTTGCTTTGTTTTAAGTTTAATATATATATTAGTAGCTTCATCATCACCAACTTGAAGAATACTAATGTAACTATTTAAGTACTTAGTATGAGTAGAGAGGAAAAGTTTTGTTTGATCTTTTACTTTCGAAGCTAATTTTTTACCATCTACTATAGTTGCCATATGTTTTTATTTGTGGTTAAATCCAGGCTAATCTAATTACTTTACTTTATTGTATCAAATACGATGTCTAAAATCAGTTTCAGAATAG
>CAYSFE010000031.1:0-4222 GCA_964430225.1 uncultured Candidatus Saccharibacteria bacterium | reverse complement strand
TAACTTTCATAGCTGAGAAGGTAAGGTCATCTCTTTCAGATAGAGTAATACTAGTTGTACCAGAGAATTCAATCTTACTTTCATCTCTAGTAAGTATGAGACTACTGGCCAAAGAGATAGTCTCTTCTGCAAAACCATGTATCATAATCACAAAAGATTCAGTTGGGCTATCATTAAGTGAGAAGGCTAATTTAGTAACAGTAGAAAATCCAGGAGATGTAAATGATGAAGTATGGGAAAGAGCAATTACATCTTTAGAAAAAGCTCAAAGAGAAAAGCAACAAAGAAAAAATGAATTACTAGAAAAAAGACATGTCGCAAAGGTAGAAGAGAGTGAAGAAGAAGTAAAAAGAGTTGAAGAAATCGTAAATCAAAAAGAAAGAGAGAACATTAACGAAGTTACGGTTGTTGAAAGTAAGGTAATAAGTGAGGAAAAGAGACTTGAACAGATTGAAAAGAAAAGACCTAAAAGACTAGCTCCTAAACTACATAATATTTCAGATAGATTTTTTGCATCGGGTGGAGATGTAACAGATTTTAGTGAGGCAAAAGGAGAAGTTGTAATAGACCAGATAAGAAGCGAAAGTAAGAGTATTACAAATGAGATATATAATGAAACTAAAGAAGAAGTTCAAAAAGAAGATATTATCGACTTAACAAATAAAGAAGAGAGTTTAAGAAATACTGATACTTCTAAAAAAAGCATTCCAATACTTTCAAATATACTTGGAGTTTTTAAGAAGTTTAAATTACCAAATATTAAATTAGGGAATCTTTCTTTAAACAAATCAAAACTAAACCTAAAGGTAATAATTCCAGTTGGGATTGTTCTGTTCTTAGTTATTGGAACGATACTTTCAACTACAGTATTTGCATCTGCAACTGTTAAAGTATCTTTAAAAGAACTTGAATTAAGTGCATCTCAAGAGGTTAGTGGAACACTTAATACTTCTCAAGTAGATCCTGTAACACTGAATATTCCAATAGAAAATCTGCAAATGGATTTAAATGAATCTAAGTCTGTTGAGACTACAACAGAGAAAGAAGTTGGAGTAACTAAAGCAACAGGTAAGGTAACAATGTTCAATAAAACAGATACACCAATAACTGTAAATAGTGGAACTAAGGTAAGTATTAAAGTAGGAAGTACTACATATACATATCTTACAACTGCTCTTGTAACAGTCCCTTCTGCTAATCAAGTATCTGGAACTTGGGGAAGTAGAGAAGTAGCAGTGTCTGCAGAGAATGCAGGAACTTCTTCAAACCTTGCTAATCAAAATACAACCGTTATGTCTGTAACTGGATATGCAAGTACTTCACTTGTAGCAATTATGAATACTGGAACATCTTTCTCTGGGGGTACTTCAAAGAAAACTAAGATAGTTTCAAAAGCAGATATAGATAAACTAAAAAAAGAAATAACAGAATCTTTAAAATTAAGAGCTAAAGATGAAATAACTACAAAGTTTAGTGACAACTATTTACTTCTAACTACAGACCCTGAGTTTAAAGTAATATCAGAAAAACCAAGTGTAGCTATTGGGGGAGAAGCAACAAGTGTAGACTATGAAATGGTAGCTCAAGCAACCTTAAAAGGGATATCCAAAGCTAACCTTACAGCAGCAAGTAAACTTTTAGCTGAGAAGAAAGTATCGGAACTAGGAGAGATAGACATTAAAAATTCTACTTCAAACTATGAACTAAAAGGATATGTTAATGGAACAGCAACTATACTTCTAACAGTAAATGCTAAGTACTATATTAAACTTAAAGAAACAGAATTAAAGCAAAAGATTGCAGATAAAAATATGTTAGATGCTAAAAAGATACTATCCGAAACAAATAACCTAATAGTTGATGAATTAACTATTTACCCAACTTTCATACCAGAGTTCTTAAAGAAAGTTCCAAGTAGCAAGGAAAAAGTGACATTTATTGTTACTAAGAAGTAACTCCATAGTTATATGTAGTATATTTATTATCAAAATTAAATGGAAGAACAAGTAAAAGCTAACCCTTGGGGAGATCAATCTAAAGAAGTAGAAAAAGAAGTTTTTGTTGAAACTCCAAAATCTAACAAGCTTACATATATATTAATCGGACTAGGTGCTTTGCTAGTTCTTGCAGTAGGTGTACTAGGATTTGTGGTATACAAACAAGCTATGACTAATCCTCCTTCAAGTACTAATACTTCAAGTGTATCTTCTTCAAAGCTAACCACAAGTACAAGTACTTCTTCAAGTATAAGTACATCATCAAATACAGCTTCGGTTTCAGTAAGCAGTGCTATAACTTCCAAGTACTATAAATATAATACAAATAATGGGAAATATATTTCATTTGATTATCCAGATGGAGCAAGTATAAATATTACTGGATATAACGATAAGACAATAACTTCTTTTAAAGATATTGCGGCAATTACTGTCTCAAATAGTTTAGTGACTATAGCAATGGGTAGTGGAGGTTTTGATGAGTGTAGATATTATACCTATGATACTGCCATAAAAAATCAAATAGCTTGGGAATCTCCAACATATAAAATAGTAGATGGTGTTCCAAACTATGTAGGAGAAAAAGGTATATATAATATGAAAGCGGGTCACTTTGTTTTCCAAAACACAAAGTTTGAATACATAGTCGTGGATCTAAATGATTTGGCTGATGCTAAGCTTAGCGTAAACCTAAACCCTAGATTCGCAGTGCTTACAAAGAATACAAATGGAAAATATGTAAGTGAATGTGTAATACCAGAAACCTCTTTCTTTACCCCAAAGTGGACAGTATTATTTGACCAAAGTGAATATAAAGCTGAGCCTATATATCTAAACTGTAAAGCTAAAAATACAGAAGATGTTAAGAAGTGTACTGAAGTATTAGATAGATTCATAACAACTTTCAGGGTAAAATAACAGAGTAATTTAGAAATCAAATAATTGGGAAACCCGATAATTAGTAACGAGGTAGAATCAGGAGCGATAATTGATTCTGATAAAACCAGAAAAACTAAATATATAGTAATAGGAATGTTAGTATTTGTACTTCTGTTATTCCTTTCCTTAAGCTATGTAATATATAAATTTGTTGAGTATTCAAGAGAAGATAATTCTGCATCCTCCAGCTCAACACTGACAACAAGTGTTTCTAGTTCTTCTACGTCATCAGCATCAATAGTTACATATAAAGATTTTGTAAATCAGTTTGTTACAGCTAAAATACCTACCGATGCAATTCCTAAAGTTGAAGCCTCTAACTATTCCGGAAAACTTAATTTTGACAGCTTAACTCTAGTATATAGAAATCTTGATATATATATTGGCTCCGGATGTCTTAATACTAATTGCCAAGCACATACTTTAAAGTATGATTTAAAATCACCAAGCAAAATATTATGGCAATTTGAAAACTATGACACAACATATGATAGTGGTGAAACTATAACAAAGAGAAGTGGATCAACCACTTTGTCAAAGACACCTGAAAAATATCTTTCTTCAGATGGTAACTACTTATTCCTTTATTCAGATGAATTTAAAAAACTTGATAACAAAAAGATTAGTAACTTTTTAGTGTTTATGAAAAAGGATGGAAAATATGAGGCAAATACTTCAAATGGAATTCCTTCTTTTGTGAATAAGAACAACCGCTTCTTCGAGATTAAATGTACAGCCAAGAATAAAGATGACTTTAGCCTTTGTAGTGAAGTATCATTGAAATTACTAGAAACATTTAAGGTGAAATAATCCTAATCTACTTCTCATAATGTTCTAATGTTCATTTAGGTATTATCCGGCTCAATTAAATATTAGTTGAGCTAGATGACATATACATCACCTTTCTCAACTGCCCCTCTTAAGCTTCTTAGATTATTTATCTTTCTCTTTGTTCTAGTTTTTACTACCATTCTATTTAATTCTTCCGTATCTGCTGATCCTTTTTACCCTTCATGGAATATATATTCTTGTAAGTTTGCACATACAACAGCAATACAGTATTCGTCAGTAGGAAAGGGTGTGACATATAATCCAGCTGACTTAGGTGGAGAAACTAACTCATATATTGAAACTCATAGATTTACAGATGTAGCTAATCCATATTATCCAAATGCAAAAAGATTTGCAGGTATTGCTGATAAAGTATCCGTACCACCTAATACTAAAGTAGATATTGGTAGCTATTTCTGGAACTATACTGGACATAACGTGTATGTAGATAAGAT
>CAYSFE010000030.1:0-4741 GCA_964430225.1 uncultured Candidatus Saccharibacteria bacterium | reverse complement strand
TATCAAATTCAAATGACCAATCATCACGAGTAAAAGTTTGATTTGAATAAACAGACGTATCCCAATTACCTGCACCACTACCATTCGTATGCATCAATTTTCCACCTGATTGAGAAATCTTTGTTCTTGGATCTACTTCAGTCCATTTAGTTCCATCAATAGCTCCACCAGAAAAATCATCAAAGAATGGAAACGTATTTACTCCAGAACTAGCTGTACTTGCACCGGAATTACCATAGTACATATATATTGAAGTATTACCTGAAGCATTTAAGCTATCTACCTCTACCCATACAATTGCAGACGTACTATCTGTCTTCTTTTCTAGCCAGTAATCAAGGGCAGTACCACTAGAATTAGTAAAACTCAAGTCATCAAAGTTAGCTTTCATATCTGAGTCATATGTAATTGAAAGTCTTACCTGATAGTTTGATAAAGCAGACCCTGGATTGTTTATGGTAATAGTCTTTCTCTTTCCCCAAGAGGTATATCCACCTGGCCATCCAGCAGTTGCAGATAGCGAAACCTGTCCATTTACTGAGTAATCAATATTCGAAGATGAACTAAATTGTGAAGTAGTATTCCCTCCCACTCCTCCGCTCCAATCAGTTTGCACCCAAGGTACACCTGATGCACTAGAAATTTGTTTAAGAATAGTAAAGAAAACAAAGGATAATACAAAGATTACTCCTATTAAAGGTATATGTTTATTTATTACTAACTTTTTCATAATTTCCCTATGTATAGCATAGGTAAAATTACTTTTTATTGCAATTTAACCAAATTATTCTCGGAGGATTCTGTTAATAATTTTATAAACATTATTAATTCCACAAATTACTTTCACTGTTCAATTTACTGATAAAGTGTACAGTGACACTGTACAAATTACTGTTAATTTGTCTAATGGTAAATTTTACTTAGAAGCTTTTAAGAGCAGATTAGCAAGTTCTTGGACTGATTCAGGCTTGTAAGCAGATACTACGATAGTATTTGGATTTAGGTTCTTCATCTCCTTTAGTTTCTTCTTTGCAGTTTCTTCATCTACAAGATCTGATTTATTTAGTACTACTATCTCTTTTGAGTTATATAGTTCTATATCAATATTTTTTAACTCTTCTCTCATCTTCTTGTAATCACCTACTATATCTTCAGATTCAAGAGATACAAAGTGAGCTATTCTATCAGCTGTCTTTGTATGTCTTGTGAATTTAGTTCCTAAACCTTTCCCTTCAAATGATCCCTGAATTAGTCCTGGAAGATCCATTAAAGTTAAGTGTCTAAGTTTACCAAGTTGTGGTTCAAGTGTTGTAAATGGATAGTTTGCAACCCTATATTTACTTCCACAAAGAGCATTTAACATACTTGATTTACCAGCATTAGGAAATCCTATGAATAGTATATCTGCTTTTAAATGAAGTTCTACAAATACCTTAAGTGACTTTCCTCTTTTACCTTTGTACAGTTCACTATCTTCTTTAATCTTATTCTTCTTAAAATATGCACTTCCAATTCCTCCATCACCACCTCTTAGTAAAGTTACTTTTTCACCATGTTTTTCAACAGCTTTTACAAACTCTCCATCAAGTCTATATATATGTGTTACTAAGGGTACTTTTACTATTACATCTTCTCCAGCACTACCTGTTTGTTCGTTTCTTTTACCTTTTTCGCCATCTCCTGCAGTGTATTCGTGGACAGCAGTAAAGTTCTTAAGATCATAGATATTCTCATCACCTTCAAGGATTATTGAACCACCATATCCACCAGGACCACCGTCTGTAACTGGATACTCTGTAAGAAGACCACCTTCTCCATTACCACCCTTACCACTATAGAAGTCGACACGTACCTTATCCACTAACATGTTTTCAATTCCTAATATTTAGTATCTAGAATACCCACTTTCTATGAAAGTAAGTGCAATTCCCTTCTTATCTGCTCTACCTGTTCTTCCAATTCTATGGATATAGTCGTCTAAACTTTCAGGTAAATCGTAGTTAATGATATGTGTTACATCATGTACATCAATACCACGAGCTACAACATCAGTAGCTATTAAGATCTTAAGTTTACCTGCTTTAAAAGCATCTAGTATCTTAAGTCTTTGACTTTGTCTTTTATCACCATGAATAGCTGCAACTTTATGACCATCTGCATATAGAGTTTCATCAAGTTTATCTGCACCTCTTTTGGTTCTAACAAACACGATTGCTCTTTCCATATTCTCAGTCTTTATGAGTTCTTTTAGTTTATCTAATTTTTGAGTTCCTGAACTTACCTCAACAATACTTTGAGAAATGTTGTCTTTGTTATCACGAGTCTTAACAGATACTTTTACATATTCTTTTACAAAACGTGTCATCACTACTTCAACATCACGATTAATAGTTGCTGAGAAGAAAAGTGATTGTCTTGTTTTAGGAAGTTTATCAAGAAGAAATTCAATATCTCTAATGAAACCCATATCTAACATTCTATCTACTTCATCAAGAACTATTGTTGTGTATCCAGAAAGTATTAATGATCTTCTTTCATAAAGATCTTTAAGTCTTCCAGGAGTTCCAATAACTACATTATGAAAGTTTCTTAAACCTTTTACTTGATTAAAGATACTCATTCCACCTACACATCCAACACCTCTAACATCCATACCCCAACAAAGGGATTCTAGATCGTCATATAGTTGAACGGCAAGTTCACGTGTAGGAACTATGATAAGAGCCTTAGCTCCTCTATTCTTTGTTAAGTTTTCAATTATTGGGATTAAGAAAGCTGCACTTTTACCAGTTCCAGTATTAGCAATACCTACAACATCTTTACCTTCTAAAACTAGAGGGATAACTTGATCTTGTATTGGAGTTGGGGCAACAAACTTCTTAGACTTAATATTTGATAATAGTCTAGGATTGATTTTAAAATCTGTGAAGTTATTCTTTGGAACAAATACTTCTACTTCTTTTTCAGTAGAACTTACTCTCTCTAGTGATCTTTGTATGAAGTCTCTAAGGACATTAGCACTTACGTATCTAATATTTCCCCTTCCTCCCCTACTGCCACCACCAGATCCACCTCTACCAGGTGTTCTTCCTCTAAACGAGCTTCTTCTAATCGGTTTATACATATGATATGTAATAAAAAATATATACTTAAGAAAAGTGACCAACGACTGACTTTAAGTATATATTAGTGTTTGAAGCACCAACCAGAAAGACTCGAAGGCTTAAATCTATTAAGTAAGAAATAGTATATCATAGATAGTACATATATCCTAGTAGAAAAAGTGACCTATAGCAGGTTAATTACTTTATACTTACTCCTCCAAAAGCTGCAAATCCTGTAATTACTAGAGTTTGAGAAGCATTACTACTAGGCCTACTTTTCTCTTCAATAGCTCCAAAGATTCCTGTTCCTTTATTCACTACTTTTGTATTTTCATCTACTAAGATTTCTGTTCCACCAAATGCAGTTACTACATTTAAAGTAGCAGAACTATTTTGAAATTTAACTCCTCTTAAGTCTATCTTTGCTCCTCCAAATGCAACTAACATACTTCCTCCCTTAAAGTTATTTGAATTTACCTTTTTATCCGTACCCCAGAATATTGTGTTTGTATTTATCTCGTCATCATTTAAGGAATGATCTTGTCTAAATATATTTAGCCTATTTCCAAATATGACGTTTAGACCAATCGCTATTAAAACAAGAGGCCAGAAATTCCATATACTAACATTTAGATTAAATATCTGACTGATTATCATAAGTAGACCAGCAATTGATAGAAAGATTCCAAGCACTACTCTTCTTGGGATAGTTACAAGGAAATATATTCCAAAGCAAAGAAATACTAATGGCCAGAATAGTCCAAGTATATTTATGAATAAAGGAATGTTAAATTGCCCTAGGAGAAGAGATGTACCTAAAAGTATTACAAATCCTCCTATTAATATTCTCCCTATTTGAAAGTTTTTCATTGAAAATAATTAATATGTAAATATTTATTTTGTTGTTATTGAAATATCTCCAGCAGTTTGATCAACATCTATTATTACTTTTTTAGCTCTATCGATATTAAACTGACTAGTTCCATTTTCAGTTAATTTAGTTTTGTTAAACCTAATATCTCCTGCTACTGACTTACTCCTTACCTCAACACCTACACTACTTGGTAAATTAATATCTAAACTACCTGCAACTAGTTTAATATTAATAGTTTCTGGCAATGATTCTTCAGTAAAACTTAGGGTAGTATCACCAGCAGTCATTTTAATATCTGTATTACTTACTTTTACCTTCTTAAGATCAAAGTTAGAAGTACCTGCTGTAAGATTTAATGACAATTGTTTTAGTGGAGTCTTTTCTCCAATAACCATTTTATATGTTCCCTTACTATTAAAGTTTAACACCATTGGTTTATATTCCTGTTTAAACTCTAAGCCTAAAGTCTCGCTTCCTTTTGTTTCAGATACGCTTGGTATTCGACCATTTTCAGAATAGATGGAGTTTAACGTTAGGTAATCAGGAATATCTTTGTCAGTAAGTGAAAATTCTCCAGCTATTACATTAAGCTTCAAATCTATATTCTTGTAGGTATCTGTCCCAGCTTTCGATATCTTAATATCTCCACTCTTCTCGTTATTACTAATATTTAGTGTTTGATTGATAGTAACTAGAAATGGAAGTCTATTTACTAGTTTTTCACGAATTATGGAATCTCCGGAATAGTTAACAATAGAGATAC
>CAYSFE010000029.1:0-5268 GCA_964430225.1 uncultured Candidatus Saccharibacteria bacterium | reverse complement strand
TTCTTGTAACAGGATATCTTTTCTTTACAGCTCCTAAATATGGAATCAGTATATTTATCATCGTATTACTTGGAGTTATCCCCTTCTTAATTGCTATTAGAATAAATATAAAGGCGAGAACTGAAGCAGATAGAGTTAAGACCGATTACTTGGCACGTGTGGCCGATGGTCTCATTGCATTTGAAACTATTAAATCATTTGGGAAAGAAAAGTTTGAACTTAAACTCTTAGGAAAACTTTTATCATTACTCACAAAGAATGAAGACAGATACTCAGTAAGTTTTAGGGCCATAGATTTCTCAAGTGGATTTGGAACAGCACTAATAATAGCTGTTAACTCTATACTTCTCTATCTAGATTTTAAAAATGGAGTACTAAATATATCTCAGTTTGTAATCGTCATGGGATTCTCATTTAGTTTTAGTACTAAACTAAATCACTTGGTATATGGATTTAGAAACATATTCAAAAATACTTACTACTTTAAAGAAGTTGCAAACCTATTAAGTCTAAAACCTTCTAAATATATTCCTTCCATTACCAAAGAATTACCTAAGGATATTAGCGACATTGAAGTAGATAATGTTGATTTTGTGTATTCAAATGGAATTGAAGCAGTATCAAATGTAAGTTTGTCTGTTCCCAAATATTCTAAAATTGCTCTAGTTGGAGAATCGGGAGCAGGTAAATCTACCCTAATAAAACTTTTACTTCGATATTACTTACCAAAGTCTGGAGTGATTAATATTAGTGGTGTAAATATATTAGATATATCTGAAGAAGACTTAAGAAAGCTAATAGGGATAGTTCCCCAAGATCCAGTCATGTTTAACGACACGTTACTATTCAATGTCACATATGGCGTTGAGAAAGAAGATTTAAATAAAGAAGAACTGTTAGCTATAGCTAAGAGAGCATGTGAGAAAGCTAAGTTATCAAACTTTATTGAAAGCTTACCAGAAAAATATGACTCTATTGTTGGGGAAAGAGGAATCAAATTATCAGGAGGACAAAGACAAAGGCTAGCAATTGCAAGACTTTTTGTTAGAGACCCTAAAGTAATTATCTTTGATGAAGCAACATCACAACTAGATTCAGAAAGCGAGAAAGCAATACACACAGCACTAAATGAATTAACACATGAAAAGACTACACTCATAATTGCACATAGGCTGTCTACTATAGTTCACTGTGACAGAATATATGTAATGGAAAATAGAAAGATAATAGAACAAGGAAAACATAAAGAGCTGTTAGAATTAAATGGTAGATATGCATCTTTATGGAAGATTCAATCAGAAGGTTTCTTTGTTAAGTAAAATGGACCATCTAGCCATTATGAAAAACAATGGTTTCTTAGAAAAGATTGAAAATGGAGAGAAAGCTATTGAGTCTAGGTGGTATAAATTCAAGAGGTCCCCATATGACACAGTTAAACTAAATGATCAGATATATTTCAAAAAGTCTGGGAAAGATGTGACTTTAACTTCTAAAGTTACAAAAGTCATTCAATTTAATGAACTCAACGAAAAGAAAATTAGAGAGATTCTAAATACATATGGGAAAGATATTGGGATACATGAAAAGGATTTGGATAATTTCTTTTTATCAGTCAAAGACAAGAAATTCTGTGTTCTTATGTTTCTTTCTTCTGTTAAACATATCAATCCATTCAAGATAAACAAGAAGGGTTATGGCAATATGAGTGCATGGATAAGTGTTAGGGATATAAATGAGATTAGGATTTAATTACTCCTTCTCTACTCCAAACGACATAACTTCTCCACCGATTTTACTCACAAAAGCTTTGTCATGAGATACATATATTATTGCTCCTTCATAATCAATTAAAGCTTTTTCTGTTTCTTCAATAGATGGTAAGTCAAGATGGTTTGTAGGCTCATCTAAGATGATAATATTAGGATTATTAACTAGCATTTTAATTATCTGTAGTCTTGCCTTCTGTCCCCCTGATGCATGTTTTATTTGTAGCGTCTTATCTATTACTGGATCAAAAAGATATTGAGAAAGTATCCTTCTCATCTTTTGATCATTCATCTCAGCTCTATTTATGGCATATATTTCATATATATATGCTTCTAGGGTATATTCAAAATATTTTGTTCCTACTTCTTGTTCATATACACCAAGTACTGCTTTAGGAGACCATTCAATAGATCCACTTTTAAGTTTATACTTATCACTCCCTAAATATTTTTCTATTAAAAGTTTTAAGAACGTGCTTTTACCAACCCCATTTCTTCCCTTTATATGTAATCTGTCTCCATATGCTATTGTTAAATTTAAGTCTTTAAGAAGTATTTTATCCTTGGTATATCCAAAAGTTAGATTTTCTACTTTAAGTAATTCAAGGTTTCCAATCTTTCTGACTTTAGAGTTTGATTTAAAATCTGACTTAAGATTCATACCTAAAGCACGGGACTTATATGTCTCATATGTATCCGTAATTTCTTCATCCATATTCCCTAGACTCTCTTCATCAATCCAAAAACTAGGTTTTACAGTATTTGCCTTAGCTTCTTCCCAAAGTCTTTTAAACTTATCTCTTTGAGCAATTGCGGATCCTCCATAACTAATCTTAGCTTGAAATGTAAGCATCTGAGCTTTGTATTGCTCTATGAGTTTAAGACCTTCTTGATATTTTCTAATAGAGGTTAATGTGTTATTTGCATTTTGAGATAGATAGTCTTCATAGCTACCTTTAAATACTTTTATCTTATGGTTATTAAGCTCTATGATCTTATTCACAACTTGAAGTACATCTCTATCATGAGTAATGACAATTACTCCCTTTTTGTAGCCTGCTAACCATTCTATGAACTTAGCTTTACCGATATAGTCCATGTGATTTGTTGGCTCATCTATTAAGGCTAAATCAGCATTTGAAAATATGACCTTAGCTAATTCAACGAACCTTTTCTCTCCTCCTGATAAATTCTTTATTGGAGAAATTACCTGATCTAGTGTTAATCCAAAACTATCTAGTTCTAAAAGTATTTCATCTTCGATAGTGTAGTATCCAAATTCTGAAAACTGCATCACAGCATCTGTATATATTCCAATGGCCTCTACTTCACTACTTCCACTTTCTTCATAGTCTGTAATTATCTTTTTTAGTTCTTTGTATTTAGGAACTGCAGAGAGTACATACTCTAAAGGAGTAATGTCTCCATTCAAACTATGCTCCTGTTCTGTTTGAACAACAACCTTTCCATTAGGGATAGAGATAAATCCTTTAAAGTCTTTATCTTCACCCATAACAATTCTAAACAAAGTAGTTTTACCAGTACCATTACGACCGATAAACCCGACTTTATCATTATCATCTATATTAAGAGTTAACTCTTTGTATAGATCTTTTGCACCAATACTTTTTGTTAGATTAGAAATTGAAAGTAACATCCTTTCATTATATCAAACAAAACATATATTTCTCATTTGTAGTGACTCTTTTTGGAAGGTATAATCTCGAATATGGAAAAATATAAACATACAACTGATAACGGGGAGTGTATATTTTGTGAAATAGCTAAGGGAAATATGAAACCCCTAGGAGAAGGACTTATATATGAAGATGATAAATATATGGCTTGGTTGTCACCCTTTCCTAATACCGAAGGATTTACAGTTGTAATTCCAAAAGAACATTTTTATAGTGACGTGCTTGAAATGGATGATGATAATCTCAAAGAATTCATATTGATATCAAAGAAAGTTTCAAAAATGTTAGTAAACTATTTCCCTGATGTTGGAAGAGTTGGCCTTATCATGGAAGGTACTGGCATTAATCATGCACATATTAAACTTTTCCCTATGCATGGTACTGAATATTTAAAGAAGGGTGAATGGAAACAATTGCCTTCAAATCATAACGGATATTTTGAAAAATATGAGGGATATATCTGTTCAAATGATGGACCTAAGGCTGACTTTGATAAACTTAAAGACTTGGCTTCTAAGATTAAAGCTCAATAGTTTTTCTTTCTGTAACTGTAGTTGGAAAGGTGTCTTTTATCTGAACGGTATATTCTTTTATCTGTTTCATCTTTTTGTCTTCTATTGAGAGTTCAACATTAAGCCCTGTATCAACCGCAGAATCAGCTTCAAATACATAGTTTCCTAGGGAGTAGTAAATATATTTCCCTTTGTATATTCCTACATTTTGAATTACGTGTGGATGCATCCCTATAACTAGATCAGCTCCATTATCTACAAATATCTTGCCCCACTTTTCTTGAAACTCATTACTAGTCTTTTTCCTCTCTGTTCCCCAATGAGGAAATACAATTACAAAATCGGCTTTTGTCCTAGCATCTTTAATGGCTGTTTTAATTCTACCTTCATCAAAATATGCGGCACCTGGTGTACTCTTTCCTACATTGTTATATACCCCTTCAATTGCATTAACACCAAAGAGTGCTATCTTAGTTCCTTCATATTCTAAATATTTTACTTTAAATGCGTCCTCAATATTCTTTCCGACTCCAAAGTGTGTGAATCCATTTTCATCAAATCTAGTCATCATAGAAGTAATGAGATTAGCTCCATAATCCCTAATATGATTATTGGCAAGTCCCAGGATTGATATGTTAGCCTCTTTAAGAACTTCCATAGTTCTAAGAGGAGCTTTAAATGTATATGACTTACCTTTTTGAGGACTTCCTTCTTTACTATCTCCCATACTTGTTTCAAAGTTTATATATACAAGCTCATATGACTTAAGAAATTCCATCATATGTACATATGGATTCTCTCCTTTACTAATTCTCTCCCCTACACTTCTTCCAAGCATATTATCTCCGGTAAAAAGTATCTTAAACTTTCCATCAGATGTAGGGTCTATACTTGAAGAACTAGATTCTTCAATATATGGGTCTTCATATACTATTTCTTCTTCTGAGGTATCACTACTACTTTCAATGCTGGAACTTGATACTCCTTTTGTAATACTTTCAGTTTTTTTAATAGGTTTTGAGTATATGACAAGAAGGCCCATTACAAATATTATGGAAAGGATTAAAAGAAAAAGTATGATATTTTTAGTATTGAGAAGTCGCATGATTATTTATACAATAAAGCACCTATAAAAGTAATAGGAAGTTCGTAAACTGACTAAAAAGACCTCCTTTTTAATACAAAAAGTCTTATCTGGTGCAACCAAGGCTAAATCCCACTAATTACGACCCAGGTTAATTTCCCTACAAATTGAGATAAAAGGTGATATAATATTCATGCGTCTGGTTATGT
>CAYSFE010000028.1:4333-5721 GCA_964430225.1 uncultured Candidatus Saccharibacteria bacterium | reverse complement strand
TTTGTTAATTCATATTTTACAAGTCCATTATTTATATCTATCTCAGCAAAGTCAGGTAAATTTCCTTTTACACTAAACTGAGCTGCAGTTCCGTTATAGTTGCCCATAGATATTATTAAAAATGAAGGATCATACTGATCATATGTAAAACTTAAATGACCATCCCAATATCTTTCTCTACTTGCTCCTGAATAACCATTAGTACCAACTTTAAAATAGTTACCTACAAGTTTACCTTTTTGATCATAATCAATCTTTCCTCCATATGGAGCTACTTTTCTAGGGTTATGTCTTTGTATTTCAGCTTGAAGTTCATCAGTAAAGGCTGCAACTGGATCGGTAGTATGTATCTTCCATGCTTCCCCTTTATACGACTCAGGGTTAAGAAATCCACTTAAAGTTACATTTGCATCATATGTTCCAAAGTCTAAGGTTTGAGTTCCTACAAATCCTATTGGATCTCCTGCTTTTACTTTAACATCAACACTAGCTGATCCACCTTCGGGAATAGCTTCTATCTGAGATAGAATACTATCATCAAGTTTAGTTACAAGATCATAGTAATATCCATATGTACAACTTATTTGAAATACTAGTCTATAGTCATCAGTAATTTTACCATCTGGATTATCAGTTACTGACACATTTCTTCTTCCAATATTTGTAAGAGTAGCATCGGCTGCTGCATATACTTTGTATTGATATCTGTCTTTAGAAAGGAAATCCTTAGGTGAAAAATATGCATGATCTATTGGAGTTACATGAGCTCCAACTACTAATCCAAGTGGGATAAAGATTTCAAAATCGTCTTTATTCATTGGTAAAACGGTAAGTTTAGGATTTGGAGATATTTCTTTACAAGGAGAACTTGCTCTTCCCATAATCTTTTCAAAAGGTGATTCTACTACCATAGGTTCTGTATTACTTGATTCACTGCTACTACTAGATGTATTTGGATCACTAGGTGTATCTGTAGGTTTTGAAAACAAAAGAAATACCATTGTTAGGGTAGCAACGAAAACAAATAGAGACAATAGAGATATTAGGAGTATTTTTTTCTTCATAGCTATTTATCTTAAAAATGGGAGATAAAGTCAAACTAGATTTTAGAAGCTAGTCTAAATAGGGTATCTTCCTTAAATCTATTTGTAAGGATTTGTAGTCCAATAGGTAACTTTGATACTTTGTTTCCCCAAACATCTTTTGAATCATCTGTATTATCTATTTCTTTCTCTCCACATTTAACAGAAATACCAGGTATTCCAGCTAGGTTTGCAGTTACTGTAAATATATCTTCTAAGTATAGTTTAAGAGGATCATTTACTTCTTCTCCTATCTTCCAAGCAACTCTTGGCATAGAAGGGGTAATAATTGCATCTACTTCTTTA
>CAYSFE010000028.1:0-4233 GCA_964430225.1 uncultured Candidatus Saccharibacteria bacterium | reverse complement strand
TTATCTAACATTTTAGAACTTGCTGTAGTTCTAATACCCTTAACACAAATGACATCTTTTACACTCATTGGTATTCCATCTATTTCTGATAATGGTTCACCTTTTAAATATCTTTCTTCTGATGCTTTGGCTTGTTCTAGAGCTAACTCATCTGTAATTGTAATGAAACAATTAAGAGTAGGGTTTAGTATATGAGCTTTATTTAGGTGAAACTTTGTAAACTCAACAACACTTAGTTTCTTACTCTTAAAAAGTTCATGTATTGTTTTTATATCTTTTAAACTATTTAAATCCATTATGTTACTTTTCCTAAAACTGATTTAACTTCTACATATCCATTCTTTACTTTAGGTGTATTAGCTAAAATATCTTTTTGATTCTTTCTTTCTTCTACCGCATCTTCTCTTAAAGTATTCTCCTTGTTTAAAGAAGTGTATTCCACACTAGAAGTATCTACCTCTTTAAGAGACTCAAAGAAGTTAAAGATATTTGTTAATTGAGATGTAAACTCTTCTTTCTTTTGATCACTCAAAGAAAGTTTTGAAAGTTTAGATAGTTTTTCTATTAGTTCTTTAGATATTTTCACGTTTCGACTATATCAAATAGATAAAAAAAAATCCCCTAAAGTAGGGGATCTTTAAAATCGTATTATTACTTATTTTACTTCTACCATTTTCTTTCCAGCTTTACCTGGAACATGTCTGAAGTTTACAACACCCTCTTTAACTGCAAATACTGTGAAGTCTTTTCCAATTCCAGTACCAAGTCCTGATTTAACAATAGTTCCTTTTTGTCTAAGGATAATATTTCCTGATACTACTTTAGATCCGTGAGCTTTCTTAACACCAAGTCTTTTACCTGTTGGATTCTTATGTTGTCTTACTCCTCCTCCTGCTGCCTTTTTATGTGCCATGTTTAAATATTTCTAAATTAAGCGTTAATCTTATCAATCATTAATTTACTCATTGATTGTCTACTACCTGTTACTTTTCTGTATCTTGATTTAGCTTTAAATGTTTCTGTTCTTACTTTCTTATCTTTAAAGTCATTAACCTTATGAGCTAAAACAGAAGCACCTTTAATGTATGGTTTACCAAATACTGCTTCTTTTTCAGTTACTACTGCTAATACATTTTCAAATGTGAATTTATCACCTTTTATTGATAGAACATCAAGAGCTTCTCCTTCATATACCTTCTCTTGTTGTTTGTTAATTTCAATAATAGCGAATCTTGATTTATCTATTTTAGGAGTTTCTACAACTTTAGTTTCAGTCTTTGGAGCCTTAACAACCTTAGCTGCTTTAGCTTCTTTCTTAACCAGTGTCTTCTTTGTCTTTGTGACTTCTTTTTCCATTTTATGAGAAATAATAAGGCTCATTTGAGCTTGATAATCTTATCACGAGAGCCCTATCTGGTCAATCCTTTTAGATATAGTGAATACTTGGAGAATTATTGAAAAAATGGCTTGAAGTGGAGAAAAGATATGATAAAATAACCACAATATTTTTATTTCCACAAAAATATGGATTCCCCCCAGGATTATAGTATAAGCTTGATAAGCCTTCACAAGAAATATGTAAAAAATACAGCCCCAAAACAAATAGTCTTTGTAACTAGTTTGCAGTTATGTAATTTAACAAAGAAAGTGTTTAATGAGTTGAAATTTACTTCAAATAAAGTATATCTAACAACAATAATGTTGAAACATATGTACGATAAAAGAGTTGCAGAAGAATTTGATTATTTACTCTATAATTTGTATAAGATCATTAAATATCCTGATCATGTTTATAAGAATAAGCCTGGTGGAACAGGTGATTATTTCTTTACTAAAACTTTAGAAAATCTCTTGTATGGCGCCTCAATACAGGTAATTGATGAAAATGGGCTTTTTATAGTAACAGCATTTAGAACTACTGAAACCTACCTAAAGAATTTTGAAAAAATATGGAGTTGGGAGGGCGGCAATCCCCATCTTAATGTTTTCGATTCTGACTCTTTCGAATCAGTCTAATTACACTCCGCAGTAGAGCCTTTCTGTCTTTCAACTCCAACTTGATAATATAATAAATTAGCTATAAGTGTCAATCTGATTAATCTATCTGGTCAATTCTTTTAGCCCTTCCATATACGGCTTGAACAAGACCAAGTGATATGAAAGTAGTAAGTATAGAGCTCCCTCCGTAAGATATGAATGGGAGAGGAATACCAGTGTTAACAATAAGGCCGAGATTAATGGCAATATTGGCACTAAACTGTATTAAAAGGTAACTAGCTACCCCTAAAGATATAATCCTACCAAAAGTATCTCCTGATCTCACAGAAATTACCACAATACGAGCTATAAGTAATAAGAAGAGAAGAATTAAGACAGTAGAGCCTAAGAACCCAAACTCTTCAGCTATAGAGGTGTATATGAAGTCAGTATATTTAAAGGGAACTGGTGTATCTCCTCTTAAATACCCCTTACCAGTCAAAAATCCTGTTGAAATTGCAGTTTTAGCTAGTCTTATCTGGTAAAGAGAGTCTCTATCCTGATACTTTGGATCTGAAACTGAGAAGAATGCTATAACTCTATTCTTTTGATAATCCTTTAAAATATCACTATTCCAGAAAGTGTTAAGAATAACTGGAGCTAAGATACCAATAACTAGACCTACTAAAAGTAGTCTTTTATTCACCTTTAAGAAAAAATATATACATAGAAGAGTGATAAAAGTGACTCCTAGAAGTAGCATGTCTATACCTAAATACTCTACTTTTGAACTAGATAGAAGAGTGTATATAAAGTCTACTTTAGCAATACCTAGTACCACATTAGAAACTAAAAAAGTAATTAGGAAGAACAAAAGGATATTCTTTTGTTTAGGTATACTTAATATACCTGTAACTAATCCTATTAGAATTAGGAGCGTAGCATTACCTGCTGATGGCTCTATAAATACTAGAAAACTTAAAAACAGAACTAGTGTAATTAAAAGTACAAGTTTAAGATTGTTTCTTAGGTTATCTTTTAGAAAAGATAATATTGTTCTTTTCTTCTTAAAAACATATTTACTAAACACGTTATTAAATATACTAGCAACAGTGAGAATTACAGTAATTTTTGTAAACTCGGAAACTTGTAGTTGAAATACTCCTAAGTCAATCCACCTTTTAACCCCATTAACTTCTTTTCCAAATAGTAAAACAACTATTAATAGTAATACATTGAATACGTAGATGGGGATAAAGATCTTTGCATATGATAGATAGTTGTAATCAAATTTAGATATAACAAAATATACAATTCCACCTACTAATATATATAGTAGTTGTTTTTCAAGTATATTTATTAGTCCGTTATTGTATGTAGTGGAATATACTGCTAATATCCCTATTATCGTTAAAAGAAAAACAATACCTGATAATATATAGTCGTGTTTTTTAAGAAATCTCATAATACTTTGGAATATATGTAATGTATGAATAAAAAGCAAATATCAAAAGAAATATATCAAATACTTTTAAAGAAATATCCTTCTCCTAAATCTGCTCTAAACTTTAGTAATGAGGTAGAAGTGTGGGCTTCTGTAATACTCTCTGCTCAGTGTACAGATAAGAGAGTAAATATTGTGACAAAAGAACTATTTAAAAAATATAAAACATTTAAGGACTACAAAAATTCAGATATAGAAGAACTAAAGAAATTAATTCACTCAACTGGATTCTTTAACTCAAAAGCAAAATATCTAAAAGATGGATCAACAATACTTGTAGAGAAATATAGTTCTAAATTACCAAAAGAATTAAAAGAACTCATTAAACTCCCAGGGGTAGGTAGAAAAGTAGCGAATGTAATACTTTCTGAACAGTTTCAAATAAATGAAGGTATGGCAATAGATACTCATAATAAAAGAGTAATACATAGAATTGGATTAACTAAATCTAAAGATCCTAAGGTAATAGAGAAAGAAATAGTAAAGATTGTAGATAAAAAGAACTGGAATACCTTTTCTCTGCTCATGATTGAACATGGAAGAGAAACATGTAAAGCCATTAAACCAAGGTGTAATGAGTGTAAAATATCTAAATACTGCTCATTCTATAGAAAAAACTATATTAAGAAGGTATAATTGTTTTGTTCTTTGAAAACTGTCCCATATATGTCGAGGTAGCTCAGTGGTAGAGCGCCGCCCTGAAGAGGCGGGCGTCGTCGGTTCAATCCCGACCCTCGACACCATATATATTA
>CAYSFE010000027.1:0-5794 GCA_964430225.1 uncultured Candidatus Saccharibacteria bacterium | reverse complement strand
ACGGAGGGGGAGAGATTCGAACTCTCGCTACGGATTGCTCCGTACTAAGGGTTTAGCAAACCCTCCCCTTCAGCCACTTGGGTACCCCTCCATATAAGGGATATTCTATCAAAATGTATGCTCTATTACTATTCAATCACGGCCTTAGCATACTTCCCAAGTATCCATCCCTTTCTTCCTCCTGTCTCTATTTCAAGCCATCCTGACTCTCTTTTTGTTACTAAAAATCTATCTTTTGGTAATACCCTTGCTATTACTTCTTTTCCACCTGGTACATCTCTAACATTAAGTCTTCCATTCTCAGTACTAGATATCTCTATTATATCCATCTCCTTAGTAGAAGAAGTAACTTCTACTTTAAACTCAGTTCCAGCTATCTTCTCTCCATCCTTTGTTATAAGTACAAAGTTTTGTGATAGTTTTCCTCCTTTTAGAGGTATCTTTATCTTAAAGTTTACTTCCTTTGTTTCAGTCTTAAGTACGTACTCGTTATTCTCTAAAAGTATTGGTCTTGATAGGGAAGCCCAAGTAGTAGCTGATTCATAGAAATCAGACTGAGTATCAAACTTATCGTTGTTTGTAGCAAAAATACTTCCAGAGTAAATATTAAAGCTTGAGTTATTTGTTAGATTAAATTTCACATCTATGACCTCTGTAGGTTTTACCGTGGTCTTAGCTATTACAAGATCTTTTACTGATAAGGTGTAAGTCTTTTTAGTTTTAGGGAGCTTCTTCTCTATTTCTTTTATCTGATTTTGTAGTGGTTTGTATTTTGTATCAAAATCTACTAAAGATAGTTTTACAGATTTCTGTGAAGTTAAAAGCTCTATTTTTAGTTTAAAGAGATCTACAGAAGATACTGCAAATTTAGAAGATAGCTCAGTAAGAAAAGTTTCAAGTTTTGTTTTATCAGCTAGTTCGGTTGTACTTGCACTATTTAGTAGCAGGATGTTTATGCTATTGTTTCCACCAGTTATTTCAAATGCTTTCTCTTCCTTATCTTTGTTTCCCTCTAGTATTGTTCCATCTTCACAAACTATGTATGAGAAGGGGATATCTTTAGTTCCAAGACGAGTTGTGAAATAGTAATAGAGAGACTTGGTCCAGTTAGTACAATCTTCTCGAATTCCATTAGAGTAAGTATCTAATAAAACTAGGTTTATCTTACTTACTTCTCCATATTTATCTTCCTTTGTATATATGGCCTCATCTGCTCCCCATCCAGATCTTGGTGTTACTACAACAGTTTCAGCAGAAACAACAATAGGGAAGAGTAAAGATATGATAGTAAGAAGAAGAAAACTTTTTAATATATTCTTGGCAGTCATACCGTAGAGTATATATTATTTACCTCTTTAGTAAAAGACTTACTACTGATAGAAAATCTAGTTCTCCTATCTTAAATTTAGAATCAAGAATTAAGAGGTTTTCAAATATTTTTTCTAACTGATCTCTTTTTAAAAACTTTGCCCTTTCAAGAAGTTTTCTAATTACAAAAGGATGAGCTTGTAACTCTTTAGATATTTGATCACTTCCATATCCATTTTCTTCATACACCTTTATACGAATTAGTTGTGAGAGTTGATTAGTAATGATTGATAGAAATATTGGATAGTTTTTATAGTCCTCTTTAAATATTTCTGTTAAGCGAATTATTTCTTTTAAATCTTTAGGAGTAGGTTTTACAAAGTAGTTAAGAATAGCTTCTGTGAGCTCAAAAATCTCACTCTCACGAGATGACGAGATATATGTCTTAACATCATCTCTTGAAATTTCTCTCTTATCTAACACCACTAATTTATCTAACTCATTCTTTAAGGCTTGTTGATCTTCTCCCACTTTGTTAAGTAGTTCAAATGCAATATCAGTAGATATCTTTATTCCACTACTTTTAAGATACTCAGTGATCCAAGGAATTAAAGTTCTAGAAGTTTGTTTAGGAAACTCTTCAAACTTAAACTTACTTTTTATGAGTTTATACAAAGATGTACGTTTATCTACAAAATCACTTTCTACTAAGACAATGACATTATCACTAGTGTCATCTGTGATGTGTTTTTGAAATCTCTCTAATAGAATCTTTGAAGAGTTTTCAAAAAGATTTTGTATTAAAAGTAGTTTCTTTTCTTGAAATAGGGAAACATTGAAATCTAACCCAAGATCATTAATATTCTTTGCATCCTCTCCATCAACTTTGTATACCTTTAAAGAAGGATATTTAGAAAGTATTTCTTTAAGTCTATTTCTAAGAGTATATGAGTTATCACCATGAAGTAATATTATATCCATTATTTCTTTATGAAGCGTATCTTAATATATCCTAAATATACATCTACTGTGTCGATCATATATTTAGAGTTTGTTGTTTCAAGTGCTTGAGAAAGTATTTCATCTATCTTTTCAAAGTTCACATCTTCTAATCCTACCTTGTATTGTTTTAATCCGTCTCTTAAGTTTTCTGCTGTAATATTTACAGGCCCAAGCTTAATATCCTTTAGTTGAAGATGGCCAGTATTGGTATTAAGTATGGTTGCTTCTACCCATGGCATATCCTTATCCTTAACTTTTAAAAATATCTTAGCTTCTCTTTCCTTTAGTTTAACTCTTACATCTACATTTGTATTGCTTGATTGTCTAAACCTTTTTTCTAAGACTGCATTTAATTCATCTTCACTTACAGATATTTCCTCAACCACCTTATTCGATGTGGAAAGGACTGCAATCTTTGTTTCTAGTTCACTAGCCCTTGTGCTATCAATAGCTTTAGGAACTTCTGGACTAGAGAATCTTACAGAGGCTTCTTTAAGAGCAGTTGTTAAAAAGTATTCCCTAACATCAGGTATGAGTAAGCCTGAAACAATAGCTGCAAGAAGTAATCCAAGAACTATGAAACAACCTGCCCTAAGACACCCTAGTACAGGAAATGACTTTTTTTCTTCTAAGACTAATTTCTTGTCCATCTAAGTAGAAGTAACAAATTTAAAAGCTTTTCTAAAACCTCTTTTTACAATCTCTACCTCCTCTATGTTTAGAATCATACCAAGAACAATATATACCCCTATCCCCGTAAGTATAGTCCCACCTGTAAGAAGAATAACACCAAAAACTCTTTCGGTATTTAAGGAATATTCCCATACTTTAGATATTAAGTACATAGAAGTAAACATACTAAATCCAACAGATAGTTTAGATATGAATTTCAACCAGAATTCTTCAAACTCTAGTTTAAATACTTTGAAATGGGTAATGAAAATTAAGACTATGAATGAGAGGATACTAATTAAAGAAGAAGAGAGGGCAAGACCACCCACAGCAGCTATACCACTTGTCCCCGCATTATACCTAAAGAAGTCCATATTAAAAGTTATGTCTGTAATAGTTGTAGTATCAAAATGTTTTAAATAGTTACTAAAAAGTATTCCTGTAGCTATACCACCTATGACTACAAAGATACTTACTACTGTTGGGATTATTGTATTTTGTTTGGCAAAGAATAGTTTCTTAAGTAGTCCATTTAAGATTTCTGGAATTAAACCAAATGAGAAGAGAAGTACTATAAAGGCGACTAACCTTGTAGATTCCCAGGAGAATTCACCATTTGGATATATTCCATAAAAGATTCTAACTATTGGAACACGAAGTACAATGAATATCATAGTTATTGGAACTAGAAAGAAGAGTATTTGATTAAATACTTTAATGAAAAGTTCTTTTGCTTCTTTAACTTGTCCCTTGGCAAATAGATCAGAGAGTTGTGGAAATACTACTGATGAAAAACTATATCCTACTAACATCTCAACTGTAGTAACTATGGAAAGAGCAAATACAAGTGCGGATAAAGATCCTGCTGATAACTGAAGTGCAATTAATTTATCTACTACCTCTGCTACTTGATTAGTAGCTACACTAAATATTCTAGGAATTCCTAGTAATACCATTTTTCTTAAGTATATATTTGTGAAATCAAAGTCTAACTTAATATGTATTCCCATCTTAATTACAAGTGGAAGCTGTATTAAGACATGTAGGAATGAACCGATAAATATACCTACTATCCAGCCATTAACTTTATCTTGAAATAGTGGCATGAAGAAGAGGATACCAATTATCTGACCTATTCCATAAAAGAGTCCAGTAAGTTGAGGTACTACAAATCTCTTAATACTTTGAAGTCCTACACTTAGAAAACTCCCTATACCAATTAATACTTGAGAGAAAAGCATAAGCCTCATTATGGAAGTAATTCTATCTAGTTCGTATGAACTAAAAGGAGTAGTAGGCTTTAATATATTTTCAATAGCAAACGGAAGAAGTTTATCTGCAAATATTCCGCTTAAAAGTGCTAGTAAGGTAAATATAATTACACTTAATGTAATTGCAATTGAAAGAAATTTATTAGCTCCCTCGTCACCTTTTTCCTTACGAGCTAAGGAAAGTATTGGTACAACAGCAGCACCTAATGCTCCAAAGAGAAATATATTGGCTAACATTTCAGGAATAATATTTGCTGCAAAGAAGATGTCTAGATCACGATTAAGTCCTATCCTATTTGCAACAAGTGATCTTGTAACAATACCTAGAAGCTTAGTAAGAAGACTTATACCCATTATGACAAAACTAACCTTCAGAGAGGAACTATGTTCGTCAAACAAAAGGTTTTTACCATAGTCATAGACTTTTTTTACCATGTATTTGATTTTCCCCAGAGTCAAAAAAGAGGGGACTTCACTAAGCTATATTACTACTTATATATAACCTAGTGAATCCCTTTTAGTTACAAAGATTCTTTCTTTGTCTTAACACCTTTCATAGAAAGACTGACTTTACCTTGGTCATCAACAGCTTTTACTAGTACATCTACTTCGTCTCCAACTTTTACTAGTGTGCTTGGATCTTTTACAAAGGTATCTGACATTTCAGAAACATGGACTAAACCACTCCATCCTCCTACTTCTACGAATGCCCCATATTCCTTAACACTGTCAACAACACCTTTATATATCTTTCCAACTTCAGCTTCTCCAACTGTAAGTTCAATCATTTCCATTGCTTTCTCAATAGATGCTTTATCTACTGCACTTACATAAACCATTCCATCTTCTTGAATGTCTATTTCAGCACCAGATAGTTCAGTAATCTTTTTAATATTCTTTCCTCCTGGACCTATTAATTCTCCAATCTTTTCTACATTGATCTTAGTACTACTTACTTTAGGAGCAAATTCTCCAATTGCTTTAGGAGTCTTTATTACACTCTCCATCTTATCTAGTAGTTCTAATCTCTTAAGATTAGCTTGAACTAAAGCTTCTTTAAGGATAGATAACTTTACTCCTTTTAGTTTATTGTCCATTTGAATAGCAGTTACTCCAGTTCTTGATCCTGCTACTTTAAAGTCCATATCACCAAAGAAATCTTCTTTATCTGCCATATCAGTTACTAGTTCATGTTTGTCACCTTCTTCTGAAGTAACAAGTCCAATAGCTATACCAGCAATGAGTGCCTTTATTGGAACTCCTGCATCAAGAAGAGCTAATGTTGATCCACAAGTAGATGCCATAGAAGAAGAACCTGATTGTGATAATACTTCACTTACTACTCTAATTGTATAAGGGAATTCTTCTTGTGAAGGAATTACATATCTTAGAGCTTTCTCAGCTAGTGCACCATGTCCTACTTCTCTTCCACCTGGATTGTATGAGAATCTTCCTGTTTCACCTAGAGAATATGTAGGTCCATTGTAGTGATGCATGTAGTGCTTAATTTCTTCACCTTCAAAACTATCTAATGTTTGAGC
>CAYSFE010000026.1:0-6437 GCA_964430225.1 uncultured Candidatus Saccharibacteria bacterium | reverse complement strand
TTGAACTGGGACAAAATGTAATGCATTTAGATACAAGACTTACATTACTACCTAAGCAAATTGCTTTAGTAAATATCTCGGCATTCAGTAGAACAGATTTAGATTATCTAAGAAAAAAGTATAAAATTATAGAAGTCTATGATAATGAGACAAAAAAGCTTGGTACTAATGTCTTTGTAATCGATCCTGAAACAGTCGTGGTACCCATCCAACATGTTAGAATTGCTAAAGAAATAGAGATCTTTGGTATAAAGGTCGAATTAGTTGATTATACTGAACCAATAAACCTAGGAGGCTCATTTAGATGTACTACATTGCCACTTTTAAGAGAATAAAAACCTATTTTTAAAATATGAAACAATTTAAAGACTTACCAAAACTAAATAAAGAAGATAAAGTAGCTATACTTTCACCTTCACTTGCTGCACCTGGACTATGGCCTCATATATATGAGAGATCTATAAGAAATCTTAAGAAAGAATTTGATTTGGTTCCTGTAGAGTATCCTGCTACTAAGAAATTAGGAGCATCTAAAGAAGAAAGATCAAAAGATTTAATAGATGCTTTTAAAGATAATGAGATTAAGGGTGTTATTGCCTCCCTAGGTGGAGATGACCAAGTGACATATATTAAGAACTTACCTCAAGATATATTTACTGATAATCCTAAGCCTTTCTTTGGATATAGTGACAATACACATTTTTGTAATCATTTATGGCTCTCTGGTATCCCTTCATATTACGGTGGTACTTTAATGGATCAATATGCCAAAGAAGAAGTAATGAATCCATATACAGTCAAATATCTTAAATATGCATTCTTTGAAAAAGGAGAATTTGAAATAGAGCCAAGTTTAGAGTTTAACGATAGAGAATATGAGGTGGACTGGAACAAACCAGAGACAATTAATAATAAAAGAACATATGATAAAGGAGAGGGATTGTACTGGGATGGAAACATAAATACTTCTGGTATTTCATGGGGAGGATGTCTTGAATCAATAGATGAAATATTAAGACATGGTATACAAATACCATCTTTAGAAGATTTTAAAGACATTGTACTATTCACAGAAACCTCAGAAGAAAAGCCATCAAACGAGTATGTTAGAAGAGTATATAGGGCACTTGGAGAAAGAGGAATATTAGCAAATATTAATGCACTCATTGTAGGTAGACCAGCATCAAGCTTT
Organism: uncultured Candidatus Saccharibacteria bacterium; assembly: GCA_964430225.1. Lineage (GTDB taxonomy): Bacteria > Patescibacteriota > Dojkabacteria > JBAXKR01 > CAYSFE01. The sequence goes on along the minus strand of CAYSFE010000026.1, from coordinate 5,245 downwards.
AGAGAAAAAGAAAACACTCTTGAGGAAAGAATAGAATACAAGAGAAAACAAAGAGAAACAATTTTAAACATTGTGAGAAATTACAACAAAGATATTCCAATAATTCAAAACTTTGATATAGGTCATACAGTCCCACAAGTCTGTTTACCTATGGGGAAAATGATAAGAATTGATTCAGATAACAAAAGGATATTTTCCGAATTTTAAACTTTCCCTCTAGCTTTATCTTTCAGTATTTTAAAGTCTGTAAATCTCTTCCACGATTCAGGAGGTACGTTAAGTAATAATCCAAAAGTTTGCTCTCTAGTGTATCCTGCTTTTAGCAAGTTATCATATGCATCAATGCATTCTGTTATAATTTTGTCATAATTACTTTCTAATAGATTCTCCGCTTGTGCTAATAAATAACCACGATTTTCTTCTCCAACAACTCTAATGATCTTTTCTAGAAATTCAGGACTAATACTACGAAATCTTTTTACATATTCTGTTGAACCTCTTTGTTCTGTTGCCTTTCTTGTTAATATATCTTTCAGTTGTGCAGCTGATGAATTTTTATCAGAAAAGAAAGCAACAATTTCATCTATAGCCCCATTTATATTATTAACGCTACCTGTTTTTAAGAGTGAATCGATACAAGTTTTAGGATCTTTACCTGCTTTTAAATCTTCTTCTAAATTAGAAAAATAGTATGGCTTTCCTTTATTCATCTGAAATTCAATTAGAGCATTATTTACTACATGTTGCCTCTCATGGACTAGGACTTTTGGCGTATCATCATACTCAAGTCCAATAACATTTACATCCTTACCATCTACAACTCTTCGTGTAACAAAACCTGCTGCTGTTCTTGCCCCCCCTATCTGTTTAGTTTTATCTGCAGTACCTGAAAATGCATGAGACCTATCATCTATATTAGGTATATGAAATGTAATATCAATGGTTCCAGGAATTAGTGTAACTTTTCCTTCAGGAACAAATCCAAATACTTTTTCAAATAATTTCACAGGATCTGGATATGCTTCTTTAAGTGAAGTAGTAGATTCTCTAAAGCTAATAAATCTCTTTACTATTGCTACAGCTCTTCCCACTTCAGCTGTCATTCTTTCCATACTATGAATACCTTCTAGAACTTTCTTCATAAGTGTATTCTCACTCACTGTTGGATTGGTTTGAATTTCTGAGATTAAGTCTGCATACATGGTTCCAACTCTGTCATAGTGGTCAAAATCCCTTGTAAACTTGTCTCCCTTTTCATCGTCTCCTGTTAGAGAGGCTCTTAATGCATCAATATCCTCTTTATTCCAACCTAGTTGTTCGGCAACATTAGGATATCTATCTGCTGCTTTAACCCTATCGCTATCAGTTGTACCAGGACTATTACTTAATATCTTCGTTGCATGAGCTTTATTTTCAGGGAATTCAGTATATCCTACTTCTCCAAAGCTAGGTAATTCTGTTGCTGTAGGACTACTTGCTTTTAATTCTTGAGTAGCACTATCTATTGATGCAATCTGTGTTAACGCATCGGTTGTAGTGACTACTTCTGGACCTACAATTTCTCTTAATGCATTATCAGGATCAGGTGTTGAATTAATAACTCTTATAACTTCCCCTTCAGCTGGTGCAACTATTACTCCTAGACTTGCTGGAGGTGGAGTTTCTTTAGTTTGTGTCGAACCTGTTTGTGAACTATCGGGGGTAGCTACTATTCCCATATATTTAATCAGATAATTTTACTTCTTTATTCTTTGCTTTTTTAAGTAATATATCAGCCTCATTAAACATTCCTTTTTTTAATAGAAGGGCAGTATGATCAGCAACTGCTTTATTTACTTTCTCATCATATTCTCTTGTTACTTCTTGAACTATTGGAACAAGTTCTGAAAAATGGTCGTCAAAGTTTTGAACTACTTCATGAATTTGATTCAATGTCATATGTGGATGAAGAGAATCTAATACATATTTAGCTATTTGTTTTGCTCTAGGAGCATCTAATTGATGTTTCTCAAGCTTCTCTTTCATTATCTCTAAGATTCTTGTTTCTATTTTCTTTCTATATTCTTCGTTATCCATATATTTAGTATATATATTATTAATTAGAATGAATACTATTTAAATACTCAATAACATAGCTTGAATCTGAAGATGGATCTACTTTCTCCCATGATTTAATAATCACTTTATTACTGTTTAAGATAAATGTCGCTCTTATTGATCTTGCTTTAACCTTATCTATTAAAGAGTCTTTCTTAAGTTCACAAAACATATTTCTTAAGGTGTTATCTTTATCAGTTAGAATAGGGTAGTTAAGTTTAAAAGTATTAGAGAAGTTTTGATGAGAGTCATTTGAATCTGAACTTACACCAAATACTTTAGCTCCTAATTCTTCAAACTTCGATATATTATCCCTATATGAACATGCTTGAGATGTACATCCAGGAGTAAAATCCATAGGGTAGAAGAATATGACTATATATTTAGAGTCTATCTTACTTAAATTAACACTATTATTATTCTGATCGAGTAGATCAATATTAATCTTTGGTTTATTTCCTATCTTTAACATCTAGATCTACAAATAGAGGGGCATTTATTCCCTTTTTAATCAAACTAAGAACAAAATCTAAATCTATATCTTCTAACTTTTTAAATCTAATACAGCTTTTACCACAAGATGCTTTACCTATCTTTTTAGAGTTCATTTCTATCAAAAATTTATTTGTACCTTTATCAATAGAACAAATATATATTGAATATCCTGTTTTATTTTCTTTTAAACCTATTGTTAACCAGTCACCCTCTCTTCCAGATGCATATTTAAAATGATACTTACCAAATCCAATAATCCCTGACATCATAAAAGGTTTCTCATTTGGAATAGCTTTACATATTTTATTGAACAAATACTCCATTGTTTCTCTCTTATGAAGGGGAAGACTAGTAATTAGTTCTTCGGGTGTAGTTATTTTTGTTTTATTATTAACCTTTTTCAATTTACTTACCCTCATTAATACTTAATAGAATAACAACTGTTGTTCCTTTTCCTACTTCACTTTCTACTACTATTCCACCCTTATGCTTTGTAAGGATATCTTTTGTGTGGTATAGACTCACACCTGTTGTCTTGTTCTTCATATCCGCTAAGTTTGTAATCGTAGGGGTTATTTCAAATAATTTAGATTGTTTTTCTTGAGCTATACCAAGTCCAGTATCTTTTACTGATATTTCTATAAAGTTAGGAGTTCTATACACATTTATACTTACAGTTCCTTTCTCTGTATATTTAATTGCATTATCTACGACATGGCTAATGGCTGTAATCATAGATGGTTTATTTAGTAGTAGTTGTTGATTTAATACATCATCATTTATTTTAAGTGTAAATACCAAACCTTTGTCTAGAGCTTTTTGTTTATATTCATTAAAAACTGATTCAATTATTTCTTTGATAGGGTGAAGAGTAAATTCTTTGTTTTTATTTCTTTCATCTAGAAGTGCAGAATCTATTCCAAAGTATTTATACAAAGAAAGCTGAACTTTGGTAACTTGTGACATCATTTGTTTTAATTGCTCCATATCTATTGTTTCCTTTTGAGAGAATGGATTATCAAGATTTACTTTAAATAGATTCACAGCCTCATCCATTTCATTAATTAATTGTTTTCTACTATCATCTGTTTGATCAGCATTAGTGAACTTAGTGCCTGTTCCCGTTTGAAGCTTCAAAGCTTGGTCTCTAACTTGTTCTTGTAAAGATATTTTTTCAGAGTAGCTTTCATTGAATAGATTCAGTATTTTAATTACATTTGCGAGTTGATTTGAATATATGTTTATGAATTCTTCGGATTCACTAAATGGTACCGTCTCTTTTTTATTACAAAAACATATACTGCCTACAACCTCGTCATTACTCTTAAGTGCTAAGACATATATGTCCCTAGTACCTGATGTAGTTTGTAAAATATTAGCAATTTGTTCACTTAATAATCCTTTACTTACCGAAAGGAAATTATCACTAATTACCGGTTTATCATAAAGTACTGAGTCTACAAAAGAATTACCTTTCCTAGACATAGGGATATCAAACTTATCTCCTAACTTAGCAAAGTTTAGAAGCTTAGAAGCATTGAGTTTTAATATATTCTCTGAAAAGTATCCAAATCTAAGAATATCTTCACTAGGATCCTTAAAGAATACTATGATTGCATAAAAGTTCATTAATTCAGACATCTTGTTAATTGACTCTTGAATTAGCTTTTCTTTAGGATCTTTCCTAGCTATTGCTTCTACTAAGGAAACAAGAATTTCAATTTGTTCTTTAGAATATTTAGAAGTATTTCCTATGCTTGTATTTGTATCCATATTTTTTATTTGTAACTAAAATAAAAATAATATATAGTATTACCGAAACTGTAACGAACTACTTATTTTTTAATTTCTATATACATGAATATATTAACAGAAGAGAACATACTTGGAAAAATAAAGAAATATGTGGAAAGTAATGAATCTTTTCCTACTTATACAGAACTTAAAAAAATACTTAAACTTAGAAAAGATACAGAGCTTAAGAAAATACTAAGAAAACTCGAAAAGCTTGACCTTATAAGAACAAATTTCATAACAAAAGCCATAGAATACACACAAAGCCCTAAACTTAAGATAGATAACTTCATACATGTTCCACTTCTAGGAAAGATTGCAGCAGGCAAACCCATAGAAGCAATAGTAGATTTTGATAATATCTTGATACTTCCTTCAAGTATGGGTAAAAATCGAGAGGTATTCGCTCTAAAAGTAGCAGGGGATAGTATGATTGATTCATATCTACTTCCGAATGATATTGTTGTATGTGAGAGAACTAATGCTGCAAGAAATGGAGATATGATAGTTGCTCTTTTCCCAGATAATACAGCAACTCTTAAAAAGATTTACAAGGAGAAGGATCAGATAAGACTTCAACCTATGAATGAAAAATATCCTCCAATATATACCAAAAAGATTACAATACAAGGAAAAGTAATATCTTTAGTCAGAGAATATTAATTAGACTAGAAGCTTGTTTCTAAAAATATCATATGGTGATCTGATCCCACGGTATCTTTTACTTCAAACTTATCCACTTTCATATTCTTTGATACAAAAGCATGATCTATTTGAAACTTTAAGAAGGAAGGACCTTCCCACGTATCAAGTAGCCCCTTACCCTTTGAAGCAGAATAGAATTTTGAAGAATTTCTTA
>CAYSFE010000025.1:0-6812 GCA_964430225.1 uncultured Candidatus Saccharibacteria bacterium | reverse complement strand
CTACAGGCAGTTCAGCACTTGATTTAAGTGAAGAAATATCTGAACCAATGACTGGTAGAGTATATGAGTTTACACTTTATCCACTTTCCGTAACTGAACTCACTCAAAGATATGACCATATAGAACTAAGTCGTATGCTTCCATCTTTTTTAAGATTTGGAACATATCCATTTGTAATAAATAGTTCAGAACTTGAAGCCCCTGAGAAGATAAATAACTTAGCAAACAAATATCTATATCAAGATATTTTAGAATTTGAACATTTAAAGAAACATGAACTAATTACTAAGCTCTTAGAGGTGTTAGCTTTAAGGATAGGGGAGGAGATAAGTTACGATGAACTGGCAAGCCAACTTGAAGTAAATAAAAATACAATTATTAGATACGTAAATCTCTTAGAGCGAGTCTTTGTTATAAGGGTAATCACACCATTTTCAAGAAGCTATGAAAAAGAAGTTTCCAAAATGAGAAAGATATATTTCTATGATCTAGGTATTAGAAATAGTCTAATTAGAAACTTTAATGATCTAGATCTTAGAATGGATACAGAAATGCTTTTTGAAAACTACTGTGTAATGGAGAGAATAAAGACAAACTCATATAAGTCTATAGAACCAAACTATCATTATTGGAGAACGTATGACCGTAAAGAAATCTCTTTCATAGAAGAAATAGATGGAAAATTAAAAGGGATGCAGTTTATCTTTAAAGATAATAAATACAAAGTTCCTGATGAGTTTATCGATACATATAAAGAGGGAAGTGTTGATATTGTAAACATAGATAACTATTTAGAGATGTTAATTAAATAAGTATTTAACTTGATAATCATATACTGTAAAATCCTTCAATTATGAAACCAATTCTAGTTACAAGTAATATTGATCCTGATCTTGATGGTACTGCTTCTGGATATGCATATGCAGAGTACTTAACAAAAACTGGAAAGTCTAACGTTAACATTGCATTCTTGGGAGAGTTTCATGAAGAAACCAAATTTGTATTAGAGAAGTTTAAAATAAAGCATCCTAAAAGAGTTGAAGATATTAGTTTCTTTGAGGAAGTAGTGTTAGTTGATATTAGTGAAATATCTACATTTCAAGGAAAACTAAATCCTCATAAAGTTTCTGAAATAATAGACCATAGAATTGTTAATGGAAAAGAGGGATTTCCTAAAGCTAAGGTACAAATAGAGTTAGTTGGTTCAGCTGCAACTCTAGTAACAGAAAAATTTATTAATTCCAACCTTGATATTTCATTTGAATCAGGTGTTTTACTCTATTCTGCAATAGTTTCAAATACTATTAACTTTAGATCAAAAGTAACTACTTCTAGAGATAAAGAAGCAGCAAAATGGCTTCAAAAGAAAATTAAACTACCATCCAAGTATTGGGAAGAACTTTTTAACTCAAAGTCTGATTTATCTGGTGAAAAGCTTCTTAAAACAATACTTCATGATTCCGTAAAAGGTTTTAAAATAAATGGAGTAAGTATAAGTACAATTCAACTTGAAATTATGGATGGAGGGAAACTTGTGAAAGAAAGAAATCAAGAAATTAAAAAGATTTTAGGAGATATTAAAAAAGAATATGAACTAAAGCATGTATCTATGGTAGTGATAGACTTAAGAGATTTAAAAGGATACATATTAGCATTTGATAATGTAACAAAGGAGATGTATGAAAAAGCATTCAAAAAGAAGTTTAAGAATAATGTAATTACTCTTAGGAAAGCTTTAATGAGGAAGGAGATAATCCCTTTGATAAAGGAATATATTCACTAAATCTTTTTCCCAAACCTATCTGAAATATCTTTTAGCTTATCTCCATAAAGCTTAAACTTATCAAAGTCATTTATACAACTTCCTACTTGATACTTTAATCCATTTAGCTCAATGTCATATATACTTTCAGTTGCATCAAATGCAGTAGGGCATATACCAACAAATACACTTTGTCTAAAGTCATAGAAATCTTTTTTAGTGAGTAGAAGCTTAAACTCTTGTATATCTTTGCTGTTTAGATCATCTTTAACCTCAACCTGATCCTTACAAATTGTGTAATTCGGACAAGTACCCCCTCTTTTGGTTCTAGTCATACTGAAAGTAAGTTTTGATACATCATTCTTTTGATTTTCAATGAAAGTTGGAAGATAGAAAACAAAATACCCAATTAGTATTACTACTAAAAGAATAACTAACCCTAATAGGGTAAGAATTGGTTTCCTATGTGTTTGAAATTTTTCTTTAAGTTTGTTTTGCACTGTTTTCTGTAATATAGTTTTCGGCAATGGACATAACTACATCTCTTGGTTTACTTCCATCTTGTACTGTAACAATTCCCATTTCTTGCATTTCATCTAGCAGTCTTGCAGCTCTGTTATATCCAATACTTAGTCTTCGTTGTAATAGAGATGCTGATCCTTTCTTTGCCTGCATTACAATCTTAACTGCTTCTACCATCATGTTGTCGTTACTCTCACCAGTTGCCGCTGCAGCTGCTAATTGAGCCTGTTCATCTTCATGAGCTGCAGTTACTTCTTCTAGGTATGGTATCTCACTATCTCCAACTTGTTTCTTTATATAATCTACTACTTTTTGTACTTCTCCTTGGGATAACCAAACAGCCTGTACTCTTTGAGGTTTAGACTTATCTGGTTCTACAAGAAGAAGATCTCCTTTTCCTAAAAGTGACTCTGCTCCTATGCTATCAAGTATGACTCTAGAGTCTATTTGAGTAGCTACTTTAAGTCCAACCCTTGTTGGTATGTTTGCTTTGATAAGACCAGTTATAACGTCAACAGAAGGTCTCTGTGTTGCTAGTATTAAATGTATTCCAGTAGCACGAGCTTTTTGAGCAAGTTTTACAATTTGTGTTTCAAGATCTCTTCCTAATGAAAGCATCAAATCAGCCATTTCATCAATGACTATGACAATGTAAGGAAGTGCTGAAAAACCCATTAGCTGATTGTATCCAATTAAGTTTCTTACTCTAGCTTGTCTAAAGATTGTATATCTCCTATCCATTTCAGCTACTGCCCATTTAAGAGCATTTAATACTTGATCAACATCAACTATTACAGGAGTAAGTAGGTGAGGGATACCATTGTAGTCGGAGAACTCAACCTGTTTTGGATCTACTAGAATAAATCTGACTTCATCAGGAGTTCTAGTCATAAGTAAACTTGTAATGAAGGTATTTGTAAGTACTGATTTACCAGAACCAGTAGTACCTGCTACTAATACATGAGGAGCTTTTTGAATATCTGTTGTAACTGCTGATCCGTCAATTGCTTTTCCAATTACCACTCCAAGTCCTAAACTTTTATGAAGTGGTACAAGATGTTCCATTAACTCACGAATTTGGACTACTACTGAAACTGGATTAGCGAACTCAATACCTACATAACTAGTACCTGGTATAGGTGCTTCTATACGTATATCTCCCCTTGTAGCAAGAGCTAAAGCTAAATCATTTTTAAGATTAGCAATCTTTGCGACCTTTGTACCTAGTGCAATATTTACAGCATATTGAGTAACAGTAGGTCCTACTTTTACATCAATAACTTTAGCTGTAATACCAAAACTCTGAAGTGTTTGTTCAATAATTTGAGAATTCTTTTTAATACCCTCGAGCGGTGGCTTAATCTTTTTGTATTGATCAAGAAGATCAAGTGGGGGAAGTACCCAGTTAGGATAGTTAAGGGATTGGTTAATTAAACCTTTTTCTTCAGACTTACTTGTATCCTCTCCTTCAGTAGCATCAAAATCCATTCCTACTTGTGGGTTATCTTCAGTATTTCTAGGTTTTTCAATAGGTTTGTTCTGAACTGTATTACGAATAGGTTCTACTGTATCAACATGAGGATGTAAATCAGACATCATTGTATTTAGAGTTGATGTATCTTCAATTACTTCTTCCTCTTCACCTTCTTTCTTTTTAAATAGACCACCGAAGAAACTAAATATTTTCTTTAAAACATTCCCAATTCCTACAAATATTTCTTTAATAGTTACAAATGAAAGATTTAGAGCTAGTGGTACAAACAAAAATAGTAGGACAAATAGAAGGAGTACTCCTACATCTTTAGAAAATATATCTGAAAAAAGTATTCCAATACTCTTTCCAATACTTCCAGTAATGTTATTTAAATTTTTATCTAATGTGTCAGGATTTAAAAGATACAAAAGTCCTGAAATATCTATGAATGTAAGTAGCTGTCCAAAAAGAGCTGATTTTTTACTCCATGCATATTCCACTCCAAATGATCTAAGGGCTACATTAAGTAGTAGAAAGAAACCCACAATAGATGATATTCCAATATATTTTCTAAATAGATCAAAGGCAGGTGCTGCTACAAAAGTAGAAAGTAAAAGAAGTACAGCTAATATGATTGATAATAGTCCAAGAATAATACTTGTCTCTTCTGACTTTATTGTGAGTTCATTACGACGTCTTCCCATATGTGGTAAATATACTATTTTAGAAGGAAAAAGGCTAGAGCTAGTTCTTAAGAGAAGTTATGAACCCCTCGAGCAAATCAAACACTGGTGTAAAGTCTTCTTTAACAGTAACTCCGGATATTACTATTTCGAAATCAGTTAAGGTTTCACTACCTCCTAGTTTAGGGAATGTATCAATTGTTGTAACCGTAGATCCTCCTTCATCAACCTTTGATGCTGTTGTGTAAGAAGTAAATACTCCATTAGCAAATTTAGTTACAAATACTGCTGTAGGATATCTATTCTTATCAGCATATTTAACTCCCAAAAGAGTATATCCGCCAGGAATCGTCCTGTATGTCATATAGCTGAGTTTAATTGTTTCTGTAACTGGAGTCTCTTCTCCTATTTCTTGAGGCGTTACTTTTAAATTTAATCCGTCATTTTTAAATAGCTCATACATAGGGAACATTCCGTGTCCTAAAGCAGACAATCTCATTTTTACTACTCCTGTATCTGAAGCGGAATTCACAAAAGTATATGTGCCTGATTCATTATCTTTCGTATATTCCCATCCAGCAGGTAAACTAAATTTAATGTCACCCTCGGTTACAACAAGAGGGGAACCTTCACTTGTAGAACTTGAACTAGTATTACTAGTTGAACTTGTAGTAGAGAGAGATTTAGTACTTGATGTGTTTGTAGTATTACTAGTATTTGAACCTGCTTTTACAAAATATATGATTAAACCAATAACAACAAGCAAACAAATACTAAAGAGAACTATTAGAAGAAGTTTTAATTGATCCTTTTTCATCTTGTTTTAATATTACACTTTCAATTTCTTTTTTCAAGTCAGTAAAAGGAACACTTGGAATTTGTTTTATCTTTATTACAATATTGTATGGAAGTGTAGTTAAGTAGGGGAGTAGTATTGCTTTAATCCTTCTTTTGATAAGATTTCTTTTAACTGCTCCTCCAATTTTTCCTGATGCAATGATTCCTACTTTGCAAGTAGGATCTATAGATTTAGCTAAGTATATCTTAAAATTAGGAGTTTCAAATTTAATAGAATTTTTAAATACTTTTGAGTATTCACCTGATTTTCTTATTCTATTTTTTGAAGGAATCATTTATTTTACTCTTGAATTAGGAGTCTTTAAAAGTTTTCTGTATTTATCAGAAATTGTAAGGTTTTTTCTACCTTTAGCAAGTCTTCTTTTAATTACTTTTCTGCCACCTTTTGTAGCAATACGAGCTCTATACCCAACTTTTTTTAAGGATTTTAGAGTATGTGGTTGATATGTTCTTTTTGGCATTTTACTTAACTAATTCAATTTAACTTAACTATTCTATCAAATCTCAGTCATTTCTCCCAGTGCTTTTTCCTCTTCTTCTATAGTTTTAGGGTCTATTTTGGTAAATATAGGTCCTAAATGGTTTAAAATATTTCCATTTGCTACTATTGAATGATCCCATTTTAGATATTTTCCAATTTCTTTAGGATCTGAAACACCTAGCTGTTCTAGTATTTTACGAGATCCCGAAGGAATAAACGGATTTAGAAGTGTAGCAATTGCACTTATGATTTGAACAGAGTTATACAAACAATTCTCAGACTTTGCCTTATCACTCTTTACACTTTCCCATGGCTTTTGATCATTAAAGTATTTATTCCCAAAGCTACTTAACTCACAAATTCTATTTAATGCTTCTATCTCACGAACTTTATCAAGGGAATTAGAAGTATCTTCAAAAGCTTTAGTTATCTCGTTCTTTACCTTTTCATCTAGTGATCCCGAAGGCACTTTCCCTTCAAAGTTAGAAGAGATAAAAGAAAGAGTTCTATTTATGAAGTTTCCAATATTCCCGACCAGTATACTGTTATTACTTTCTATGAAATCTTTCCATGAGAAGTTTGCATCTTTACTTTCAGGGAAATTAAGTGCCAAGTAAAATCTAACTGCAGATGATCCATATTTTCCAATCAAGTTTTTAGAATCAATCATCCATCCTCTAGATTTACTAAACTTTTTACCTTCTAAATTTAAAAATTGATTCCTCGCAATGAAATATGGAAGGGTATATCCCTTTCCTGAACCAATTAAAAGTGATGGCCATATTATTGTATGGAATAGTAGATTGTCTTTTCCCATGAAATAGTAATGATCGGAATCGGGATTTAAGAAATAGTCTTCCCATTTACCAACAGTTCCTGGTCTATATATATATTCTGATTCATTTACTTCTTTCCCATCAAGTTTGAAATATTCTTTAGTTGCTGATAGATATCCAGTGACAGCATCAAACCAAACGTAGAATCTTTTATGATCTTTACCCTCTATTTTAAGTTTGGTATCTGGTATTTCTA
>CAYSFE010000024.1:0-7301 GCA_964430225.1 uncultured Candidatus Saccharibacteria bacterium | reverse complement strand
CATCAGTTTCAAACATAACCTGATTGATATATTTCTTTGAACATGTTTTAGCTAACTCTAAGAGTAGTGTGTTCTTGGGATAGGTAATAATATTTGTAAAACTGATAAAGTGACCCAAGTTTAATATTCTTTCAGCTATGGAAATATCGGTATATGTAAAACAATGAAATACCACTTTTACTTTTTTATCTTTTAATAGTTCCAAAATTTTTTCTATAACTCTTGTTGAACCATTTTCATCTCTTGAATGTATGATCATAGGAAGATTGATTTCCGAAGCAAGAGATATCATATCTCTTAATACTTTTTCCTGATTAGATTGTAAAAGCTTTTTGTCTAAGTTCTTATCAAAGCTAAACATATGGTCATCAAGTCCTACCTCCCCTACTGCTACAAATTTATCTTTATTCTCCTTAGCAAACTTAGTTAGTTCTTCTGTTATGTTTGTAATATCACTGGAAACATCTTCTGGGTGTATTCCTACGGTTGTCTTTACAAAACCTTTATAGGTATTAAAGATCTCTAGATTTTTCTTCGTATCTTCTAAACTTGTAGATTGAGATATGATCAGACCTACTCCTTTTGACTTTGAATCAGATATTATCTGGTCAATTGGGATATCAAAATTAGTATTGGTAAGATGTGCATGAGTATCAATGTACATATTATTTATTTAATAGCTCTAGATATTGATCTAGTGGATGTGGAGAATCTTTTATTGTTAGTATTCCATCTTTAAAAGTTACTATCTTGTCTCTATCCATAGCTACACTACTCTCATATGTTTGATCCTTATAAGTGATTTTAATATGTTCGGTTTCACTCATTTTTCCAGGATGTTTTTCAAGGAATAGCGTGTATCCATTATCTTCAGTATATTTATATTTATCGGGTACCTTGTATGACACATTTAAATATCCTTTTTTGACTGGATTCTTTGAAGAATATCTTCTATGATCCCACCAAATGACATTATCTGAAACTTGTTTAGATAGTTTTTTGTCATAGTACTCTACTGGTGTATATATATTCCTTGAAGCTTTAAGTCCATCAGTACTAGTAAAGTCAGTTCCAGGTTGAGCTACCAATCTAACCCAAGATCTATATAGATAGTTACTTGAAGTAGGAAGTATATATTCTTCAAGTGGATCACGACTTAGTACTTTTTCATTCACCCACTCTACTTGTACCTTGTTAGTAACACTTCCATTATCTGCAATTTTAATATCATGATATATATTGTCATATATGTAGTAATTAGCCTTATATGCACATACTTGACCTTCACTTAGTGCGAAATAGTCGTGAGTATCATCCCTGTTTGATCTTGCTGTTAAACCCATATCATCAAAGTATGTTTGAACCTCAGGATCAATAGATTGGAAGGCTAAATTTTTATGCTGTATTGTCTTTATAACCGTTGATAATACTTCAGGTAGTTTGTTTGCTGGTAATTGCTCATACTTTGCTTTCAAAGAGTCTGCAATATCTCCTATTATGCTCTTACGTGTACTGTTGTTGTTATTCTTGTAGCTTTTTTCTATGATACTTCTTGCTAAATTTTCTGAGGTTATTTCTTTCCCTTCAGGTGAGATTATGGGTTCTACTGGCTTAATTAAATCTGATGCAAAGAAAGTATTCATCACTAAAATATGGTCATATTTAGGATATGTTTTAGGATCTACTTTTGATGCAATGTTATAGTAATCTTTAAACATGTTCATACTAACTTGGACATCTCCATATATTCCAGCATCTTGGGCTCTTAGTGGTAAAGCACCACATCCACGTTGCATAAGTAGTAGTCCGCCATATATATTTTGATATCCAGGAGTTTTACGTATTACATAGCTTACATATTTCTCAAGTACCCACATATCAGTTGAAGATATCTCTCCTATTACTTCCCCGTTTTCTACACTAAGCGTTCCAAATGCAGTGAGTAGTCCACCTGATGGTCTTAATTCTTTTTCATTTTGAAATACTATTAAGTATGTTGTCTTTTTATCTATACCTAGTAGATCAGGAAGTACGTTTAGAGTCTTACGTATTTGTTCTGAGAATTCAGGAAAATCTTTTTCTATTGGTACTGTTGTTGCCTTTACTTCAGTAATCTTATCCTTTATTCCACCAGGCATTGCATTTTCATCAAGAGTGTTTATTGCCTTTATTAAATCAAGTACGTCAGATTCACTATCGTCATATATTTTAATTAATTCTGGAGTAGATTTAAGAATACTAGATATACTTGCTGTGTCTGAGAATTGATCCCCTTCTTCTACTTTAAATCCTGCTGATTTAAGAACTGTTTTTAAACTACCCCTTGTTTTTCCTAGCACATTTCTACCTTTTTCATTTATTATCTTTATCTTTTGAAGGTTTGCATAGTAGCCTTCAAATCCTGGTAAATTTTTTATCATGTCATATTTCCCTATTTCATCTTCAATGGATGCAAGTGATTTATCTATGTTATCTAGTCTTTGATCAAGTCTAGTTAAGTCTTTTGAAGGTATATCTATTTTAGTAAGTGTAGTTATTTCATTTTCTACATTCTTAAGATCTGAATATACCGAGATTAGAGGCTGTAAAGCTAGAGATACAGAAACTACACAAACTGAAAAGATAATTAGAAATACTGCTAAAAATATTCTTGAAACAGAAGCTAGTATTGACAAAACAATCTTTTTCTTTGATTTTTTCTCATTTTTCTCCATACTTTTCATTGTACAGTTAGGTTAAAATACATTCAAACAATATATATGTTATTAAACAAAGAATGATTCATTTCGCAACAGCCGGTGTTCCAATTACTAGCAAGAAGAGGGATACCATAAGTGGAATACTTAGAATTAAAGAACTTGGTCTTGACTCTATGGAGATGGAGTTTGTTCAAGGTGTAAAGATGTCCGAAGAAACTGCTATGGATGTAAAAAAAGTAGCAGAAGAAAACAAAATTGATCTTACTGTTCACGGCCCCTACTATATTAACCTAGCTACTGAAGAACCTGATAAACTCAAAGCAAGTTATAGGCATATTCTTAGTAGTGCAAAGATTGGATCAATTGCAGGAGCTAAATCAGTAACTTTTCATCCAGCATTCATACAAGCAAATCAAAGGGAAGAAGTAGGAAACAGAGTAAAGAAAGCAATGATTGATATTTTAAAAGAGTGTAAAGAAAAGGGATATGAAATTAGGATATCTCCAGAACTAACAGGTAAAGAAAGTCAGTTTGGAAGACTAAATGAACTAGTTCCTCTTTGTAAAGAAATACCTGGACTTCACTTCTGCAATGACTTTGCACATAATTACGCGAGAAGTGTTGGGAAGAATAACACTGAGAGTGAACTAGATGAATCCCTTAAATATATTCGTGATGAATTAGGACAAGAGTTTTTAAATAATATGCATTTACATATTTCAAATATTGAGTACTCTGATAAAGGAGAACGTCATCACCTCCCATTCTTGAAAGATGTAGGTGATTACGTAAAAGCTGGTGTCATAAAAAGAACTGGTAACAAAGAGTTCTTAGAAGATTATATGAAAGACTTCTATAAAAGTGACAAAAAGATTTGGAATGATAAGTTTGATTACAAAATGATATTAAGAAAACTTAAAGAATATGGTGTTGGTGGATATTTAGTATGCGAATCTCCCGTTATGGAATTTGATGCAGTTTTAATTCAGGATTTGTATTCCAAACTGTAACTAGGCTTTGACAAATATACCTGTATAGGATATATAAGGCACTATACTTTTTGATATTTAACATTATTTACCATTTTAAATATGTCAACTCCCGTAAAAAGCGAAGAACAGAGTTTTGATTTAACTCCTCTTCTAACTCCAATTTCAATATTTTTATCAGCGATTTTAATTTCAGCAACTCTTTTCTTTAGTTTAAGAGGAGTAACTCTTGGAACAACCGGAACAAGTGCAGCAGCTGGATCAACAAGTAGTGAAGCAGCTAAAGAAACAGTAACTGTTACAGAATTAGACTATCAAGGTGGACCAGTAATTGGAGATGCTAATTCAAATTTAGTTATGGTTGAATATACAGATTTTCAATGTCCTTTCTGTAAAAGAAACTATGACCAGACTTATCCTTCTATAAAGAAAGACTATATAGACACTAAAAAGATTGCATATGTTTCAAAGAATTTTCCTCTAGATTTTCACCCTTCTGCACAAAAATCAGCTGAAGCTGGAGAATGCGCACAAGAACAGGGTAAATACTGGGAGATGCATGACAAAATGTTTGCAGTATCAACATCAGATGGAGCTACTCTTCTTGTTGCTAATTTAAAACAATATGCAAAAGATTTAGGTCTTGATTCAGCAAAGTTTGATAGTTGTTTAGATACTGGTAAATATGCAGAAAATGTTAAAACCGATATGGCTTCTGGTCAGACAGTAGGTGTTACTGGTACTCCAGGATTCTTTGTTGGAACAAAGTCTGGTACAAACAAGGTTAAAGGTTTCTTAGTTCCAGGTGCTTACCCTTATGCTAGCTTTGACACAATATTAAAAGATATTGCAGCTTCTGGAGTAGATGTTGCAGCTAAGAATTTTGAAAACTCAATAAATTAAAATAGACAAAATTAAACTTAAAGATCCTGCTTTATGCAGGATCTTTTTTATGTTCTAATATATTTATGAATAGACTATTTTATATTTTTTTACTTACAATTTTACTTCTACTACTACTCTACTATCTAGTTTCAGATGCACTAGCTCCATATGATAGTAACGGAATGTTAAGTATTCAAAATCTCTTAGTCGTATCTTTAGTACTAGTTATTGACCTAGGTCTTGTGATTGCAATCTTACATATATTAATAGACAAACTGTTCTTTAGAAAGTTTTATCAAAATATTCGGATAGGGCTTGGAATTAGAAGAGGGATAATAGTATCTACTACAGTAGTTTCAATATTTGTAATGAAAATATTAGGTTATGGAGAGATTCAATACTTAATTATGATCATACTACTAGGTATTTTAGTAGAAGCTATGATTATGCTACTCCGTAAAAAGCCTGGAGCTGATAGCTCTCAAAGCATTGATCATAAGGCTGATGTGGGAGTCCATATCAACACCTAGTTCAGATACACTACTTGTTAAGTCTTCCCTATTCACTCCTTTAGCAAATCCTTTATCCTTTATCTTTTTAATTACTGATTTTGGTTCAAGATCCATAAGTTTATTTGGTCTCATTAAAGAAACTGCAACTATTAAACCACTCATTTCATCTACAGCAAATAGAACTTTATCGAGTAAGGTTTTACGGGGAATAAATCTATTAATTCCATCTATTTCATTTCCCCCGTTACTCTCTGCCCATTCTACATTCCCATGAGAATGAATAGCATTAATGATATTTTCTGAAGCACCATTTTCCTTAAGCCATTTAACTACCATTACTGGATGTTTATCAGGGTGAGACTCCCAATCTCCATCATGCATAAGACCGGCTAGTGCCCATTCTTCAGGATCAATTTTAGAAACATCTTCGTTAAGAGTATTATTTACTTTTACATTACCATTCTTAATAGCTTCAGCATATGCTCTCACACATGCCTCAACAGCATACATATGTTTTCTTAAGTTAATATTCTTTACATTATCTTCTACATATTTTTCTGCTAGTTCTCTATTGAACATATTAAGACAATAAAAATTAATGTGGTTATATATTTTAAATTTCTAAATATTGATTGTCTCTCCCCCTACATACTTAGGATGAATTAGATATATATCTATGAAGGTTTTGTATAAAGATAACACGTCTCTTACCTTCCACCTTATTTTATCAAAAGTAATGAAATAACCACTAATATCTTCTTTAGTCTTACATACTTCTATATATTTATCATCTTTTAGAAGTTCTTCAAAGGTATAAGATTTATCGTTCTCTTTGTAGTTTTCTTTTTGATCTGGTTTTAATAGACATGGATACATTTTATCTCTATCAGACAAGAAACCTTCAGTTTTTACTCCTAAAGAATCACATGTATAGATTGCTCTATCCATATGGAAGTCTTGAGTTATGACAATAACATCATCTTGAGAAAATATTTCCTTTATTCTTTTACAAGAGTCATATGTTCTTCTCCCTGCATAATCAGGTTGTAGATACTTTTCATCTACTCCCATTTCTTTAGCATAGTTTATCATTGAAGTTGGTTCGTCATACCACTCAAATCTGTTATCTCCACTCATTACGAGTTTATCTACAATTCCCATTTTAAGAAGAAGAATTCCACTATCTATCCTATCTTCAAGTATTGGACTTGGTTTGTTATCCAGCCATACTCCAGCACCCAATACTAAAGCAACGTGTTTCTTTTTTAAATCTTTAGGATTTACATGTTTTAAATCTTTTACAGAATTAACAGTAAGGAAATATGAAATATTCAGAAGGAGTATTAGAAATATTGTTATGAGTATTAATATTTTTCTCATTTCTCAAATATATGTATATTGGTGATATAATTAACTCTGTAAATATTTGATCGTAACATAAATATGTCTAAAAATATTTTAGTATGTGTTGCATGGCCATATGTAAATGGAGATCTTCATCCAGGACATTTTAGTGGAGCCTTTTTACCTGCAGATATATTTGCAAGGTATAAAAGAGCAAAGGGAGAAAGTGTCTTAATGGTATCAGGCTCTGATTGCTTTGGAACCCCTATTACCATAGAAGCAGACAAACTTGGTAAAACTCCAGATGAGATAGTAGATATGTACCATCCTAAAGTCGTGGAGCTATTTAGGCTCTTTGAACTTGACTATGATATATACACCAAAACATCAACAAAGAATCACTCAGATGTATTTCAAGAACTTTTTACTGATCTAGTAAATGCTGGAAAGGTAGTAAAAAAGACTACTAAACAATTCTATTCAAAGGAAGATAAGAAATTCTTACCTGATAGATATGTAGAGGGTACTTGTCCTCACTGTAAATCAGAGCATCAAAGATCAGATCAATGTGAAGTATGTGGAAAACTTCTTTCACCAGAAGAAGTAATAGAACCATATTCAAAATTAACTAAATCAAAAGTAGTATTAAAAGATACTGAGCATTTCTTTATAGATCTCCCATCTTTAAGTGAGCATCTTAAGAATTTCATAGATTCACATAAAGATATTTGGAGAAATGACGCATATGCCGAAACTAAAGCTTTCATAGATGCAGGTCTTACTGATAGATCCCTTACTCGAGATATTGATTGGGGAGTAGAAATACCAGATACCAAACTTAAAATAGAGGGTAAAGATCATAAAAGATTCTA
>CAYSFE010000023.1:3239-7527 GCA_964430225.1 uncultured Candidatus Saccharibacteria bacterium | reverse complement strand
TTTCTTACTAAACTCGGATAATCTTCCTCTATTTACAAACTTAAGTGTTTTAAGCTCTTCTAGAAGGGATTTTGATATGCCTTTCTTCACATAGAGAGTTCCTCCTGAATCAGACACTGAAACAGGAAGTGCCCCTAAAGCTAAAAGTTTCTCAATTGTATACAAAGATACATTACCAGAACCAGAAACTAAAACAGACTTTCCTTTAAGTGTAGTTTTATTGTATTTCATTACTTCAGATAGGATATATACCACACCATATCCAGTAGCTTCAGTTCTAACTAAACTACCTCCAAAAGCTATTCCCTTACCCGTAAGTACTCCACTAAACTCATTTTGTAATCTTTTATATTGTCCAAACAAATATCCAACTTCTCTTCCTCCAACTCCAATATCTCCTGCAGGAACATCAGTATTAGCTCCTATATGTCTAAATAGCTCAGTAATGAAGCTTTGGCAGAATCTCATAATTTCATTGTCTGATTTACCACTAGGATCAAAGTTAGATCCACCTTTTCCTCCTCCTAAACTAAGTCCAGTTAAAGAGTTCTTAAATGTTTGTTCAAATCCTAAGAATTTCATAATACTAAGGTTTACTGTAGGATGAAATCTAAGTCCTCCCTTATATGGTCCAAGTGCACTATTAAACTGAACTCTATACCCTTTATTTACTTTAACTTCTCCTTTATCATTTACCCAAGGTACTCTAAAAGAGATTGTTCTTTCGGGTTCTACTAATCTTTCAAGTAATCCATTTTCTAAATATTCAGGATGTTCATTAAGATATCCTTCCATACTTTCCATAACCTCATCTACCGCCTGAATGAACTCAGGCTCATTAGGATTATTCTTCTTTACATACTCAACAAAATATTTAGATGAAAATGCCATATAAATATATTTTAAAAGATTAATTGGAATTGTATGTGAGAATTTACTCCTTAAAAGAAATAATTGCAAAGAGAAGATTTATAAACATTTAAGAATTAAATTTATGCCATTCACCTTCTGAAATTACGTTAATTACTTTACCATTTACTTCAATAGCTGAATTATCATCAAGAGTATATAAAACATTCTTAATTGTTTTAGCATACTCTTCATTTCCTTTCATACTTACATCTTCAGGAGTATGAGGTGATACTTCAAAATCCACTAAAGATAATCCTTTTAGATCTGTAATCCCACAGATATTCTCATCACCATTATCTACAGAAGCTATTGCAATACTTGGTGTAACTAAAATACTTCCAGCACTTATTCCCATATATACCTTTTTATCAAGTACAGTTTTTAACCATTCTCCAAATCCTGTTAATCTAACTTGGTTAAGAAGGTGAAAAGTATTTCCTCCACCAACTAAGATAACATCAACATCTTTAAGAGCTAGTTTATAGTCGACTCCATCTGCAGAAGGATCAATCATATCAATCCAGTTAAATCCATATTTATATAGATTATTAAACTGTCTTGTGAACCAGTCTGCATTACCATATTGAACATTTTTAGCTGTAGAAACTAGTCCAATCTTGATTTCACTTATAGGTTTACCTACAAGTTTAATTAAAGAGTCTGCAATAGACTGATTTGTAACTCCAGCAGAAGTTAAAAGTAGCTTCATATTATTTATCCTTAAATATTTCTTTGTATTCGAGCGGTGTATAGTATCTACCACCAGTAATACCTAAAATCTTCCATATACCTTTTAATTTTGGTTTGATTATTTGATCTTCTCTACAAAAAAGATCTTCAGGTAATGTGTTTTCCTTTAAGAATACTTTGAAAGAGTTAAATTCTTCATCAGACAAGTCTAAAAAGGTATTTGTAAATCCATCGAATTGAAATAGAAAGTTTATCTTTTTATGAGTCTTATCCTTATATAGAAATAGTTTAAAACCATTAAGAAATTGAGAATTCTCAATTAAATAGTTGAGCTTTTCTTTAATAAAACTTACTGGGTCATCAGATGGTATATCTCCAGAAAGTTTTCTTTCCCCTTTAAACTTTTTTCCTGGTTTTGTTACCTGTATTTCAGCCTCAAAGTACTTAGAGTAATTACTAAAGTAACAAGCAATGTTAGTTAAGGCTTCTTCTTCATTAAACTTACCGATATAGTATCTTTCAATTTCGTATATCATGTGAGTAAGATTAAAAAGTTATTTACCAATTAATTGTACCATTTGTACTAACATAGTTTCAGGTTATAAAAATATCTTTTTTAAAAATTTGATAGAATGTTAATATAATTGAAGAATTGAAATTATTTTATATTTTATCTTCACTCTATGGAAAAACAGTTAAAGGGATTAAATAGATTCAATCTATTTATGGGTACTCTTCATTTCATCCAAGCAATGATTGTTTTAGCAATAAGTGATCCAAATAAAGGAATTGTTCCAATAACTATTAATTACCTCAAGTTTGATACTACTTCTAGAACGCTTATGTCTGCATCAAATGAGGTATTTACCGTTAACTTAGCATGGTTTGTAATAGGTTTCTTCTTACTAAGCTCATTAGCTCACTTCTTTATCGGAACTATATATAAAGGTAAATATGAAACAAACTTAAAATTAGGGATTAACAAGATTAGATGGTTTGAATATGCCCTAAGTGCCAGTGTGATGATGGTAGCAATTAGTTTACTATCTGGAATTTATGATCTATCAAGTCTAGTTATGATATTTACTCTTGATGCAGTTATGAACCTACTAGGACTAGCTATGGAGAAAGAGAACCAAGGTAAAACTAAGATAAACTGGTTAACATATATCATCGGATGTTTAGCAGGTATAGTTCCATGGATCGTATACGGAATATATGTATATGGAGCTACAAAATTTGGAGGAGGAAATATTCCAAACTTCGTATATGCAATCTATGTATCTATTTTCATATTCTTTAATAGTTTTGCAATAAACATGTACTTACAATACAAGAAAGTAGGTAAATGGAAAGATTATCTCTTTGGTGAAAGGGTATATATCATTTTAAGCTTAGTAGCTAAATCATTACTTGCATGGCAAGTATTTGCAGGAACACTAAGACCTTAAACTAGGTGAAATCTATATTTTGGTCTCAAGTTCTAATATATAAGTATAAAAAGAAGATAAGTAAATCTTTTCAGGTTTAGAAGTAATTATGTATTTACTGTTTAGATCTTGAGTATCAAGTACGGTAGATTCAATATATTTGGATTCAGTAATATCTTTAGGTAACTTAGGATGGTAGTATTTTCCATCTTCCCCTAAAACTGACATATTATTCTCAGAGGGTATAATTCTTTCTATACGTTTTACTTCGCATTCATAGTAAATATCAGGAGCTTTTTCTAAAAACTTATACTGTTCATTCCATATATAATAATCTAGCAAAAGATTACCAGAAATCTTAATGTATTTAGAGTGCTTTAATAAGAATCTCGAAAAAAGATTTAATCTTAAATTTGTTTTCTCAATAAAGAACTTGAATCCATAACAACTTATAACTAGAACATCTTTACTTTCAAAAATAATTCTACCAATAGAAGAAATTTCACCTTTAGAATTAATAGTAAGAGACTCTTTTTGAAGAAACGGGACTCCTAAAAACAACTTTGGGTATAAGTAAAACGCCAGTTTACACTTATCATCCTTATGGAAATCTTCATAATTACCGTCTGTAAGAACCCATCTTTCTAATCTTGCATAAATTTTCATAATTACATTTATAAATTCATATTTTGGGAGACTAGGATTCGAACCTAGATATACAGATTCAGAGTCTGTAGTCCTGCCATTAGACGATCTCCCAATACCTCTCTATTTTATCAAATACCACCAAGCATATACTAATTTATTGCAAAAGAAGTATATGGATAGTAGCATTACTTTATCAAATATAACTAACTCACATTGAAAAAGATTAAAATATATACAGATGGAGGCTCAAGAGGAAATCCCGGATCTGCCGCTTGTGCCTTTGTGGTAAAAGATGAAGAAGGAAAGGTCATATACAAAGAAGGAAAGTATTTAGGAGAAACTACAAACAATCAAGCTGAATATAGTGGTCTCTTAGAAGGAATAAAATATGCTCTTAAGAATGGATATAAAGACATCGACATATATATGGATAGTGAATTAGTAGTTAAACAGATAAAGGGTGAATACAAAGTAAAAGACCCAGGTTTAAAAGAAATGAAAGCTCAAGTTGATCTTCTTTTTCCTCTACTAGGTATGTATACTATTAATCATGTATTTAGAGAAAGTAATAAAGATGCTGATAAACTTTTAAATGAAGTTTTAGATAA
>CAYSFE010000023.1:0-3139 GCA_964430225.1 uncultured Candidatus Saccharibacteria bacterium | reverse complement strand
CCTAAAACAAATAACAGAACAAATGTATTAGTAGCTGGTATAGATACAAGAGAAGATGGAAAAGGTATGCTTACAGATACCATTATGCTTATCTCATATGATCATACTGATCATAATATGTATATGATATCTGTACCTAGAGATACCTATGTAAGTTTTAAAAACTATTATGGAAACAAAGAAACTACAAAAATCAATGCTGTATATTACTCTTCAGGTGGACTTAAAAGAGATGTAGATAAAGGGATGAGTGGACTAAGTAAGGTAATATCAGATATGACTGGTCAGCAAGTTCACTACTACGCTCTTGTAACGTTAAAAGGTTTTACTGAAGCTATAGATACTCTTGGAGGACTTACAATAAATATTCCAGAAGATCATACCGATGTATATCCTAAATCTGAGTTACCTGCTGACTTACAAGCATCTTGTTTACTTAGAAAAATTCCTGATGGACACTTCTGTCAGTTTACATTTAAAGCAGGAGAACAAACTTTAGATGGTATACATGCTTTAATATATGCAAGATCTAGAGAATTTAGTTCTGACTATTCTAGAGCTAGAAGACAACAAATTGTTGTTACAGCAGTTAAAAACCAAGTACTAACATCAAGTACTCTAACTAATCCTGAAAAACTTTCTTCTTTACTTGATACTTTTAAGAAAAACGTTACTACAAGTAACTACAATCTAGGGGATATAATTGCAGCTCTATCTGAAGCTAAAAATGTAAATAAAAGCGTAAGTATAGTTTTTGATCCTGCTTTTGCAGGAGGAGGAATATTTCAAGCAGGTGGATCTTCTGTAGGATACATAAATAAAGTGCTAGATCCTACATATAAAAGACTACAAAGTGAGCTAAACTCAATATTTACATACCCAGGAGTATATATAGAGGATCCAAAGATTGGGGTATATAACGCTACGGGTAAGAAGGTATATACAGATTATGTAAAAAGTATTTCTTCTTTAGATCTTCCTAAATATAGTTTTGGATCAAGGAATGTAAATGTGAATAAAGCTAAAGACTTAACATATAATCTAGATGATATAGAAAGTTCATCATCTTCATCGGCTGAATCATCTGCTGCAGCTAAGAAAGTAGCAACAGTACCAACAGTATATGGAGTAAAACTCATTGATTACACAAATGGAGCTAAACCCGACACCCTTTCTGTCCTTACAAGTAAATACCCTGAACTTGAAGTTAGCTCAGGAGTTGATTTAAAGAGAAGAAATAACGAGGACTTTGCTATAATCCTATTTGACAAGTATCCTGAAACCACAAGTTCAGAATAAAAGGAGGGGTGGCCGAGTGGCTTAAGGCGCAGTCCTGGAAAGACTGTGGAGGAGCAATCCTCTCGCAGGTTCGACTCCTGTCCCCTCCGTATGAGTAATAAAAATATGTCAACAAACGATAAAACTGAAATACTTGATGTTGTAGATGAGAGTGATAATGTCATAGGTACAGCAACTCGTGAACAATGTCATACAGATCCTAAACTTCTTCACCATACTGTTCACTTTACTTTTATAGATAGAAAGAACAGTAAAATCCTTTTAACTCAAAGATCATTTAAGAAAAAGCATGATGGAGGTAAGTATTGTTTCCTAGGAGAACATATAGTAGCAGGTGAATCATATGAGAAGGCATTAATTAGAGGATGTATGGAAGAAGCTAACTATGTAGCTAAAGACTATAAAGAACTATCTCATCGTTTAGTTTCATATGAGAAAGAAAGTGAATACGTTAAGTTTTATCTAATAGATTTTGATGGAAGAAGTTTAGAATTTGGTAAAGATGAAGTAGAGCAATATTTATGGTTAGATATTAAAGATTTAAAGAATATTAAACTAGATATATCAGAAATGACTAGATATTGGATAGATAACATTGAATGGACTAATATTTAATCTTTATAAATATGCAGAAAATCAACAAGAAAAATAAGGGTATCATTATATTAGGAGTGATTTTCTTATTTGTAGTAATATTTTTATCTTTTCAGTTATTCTTTAGAGATAAATACTGTCCTAGTGAATATTATATAAATGCAATGCCACAAATTTGTCCAGATAGTGGTTGTGAATATAGAAATAATAACTACTATTATAAAAATGGAATAAAATTAGATTCATCCCAGTATAACCAGTTTTTTGTTGAGTATTTTTGTTTAATTACACCTAAGATACTTTTTTAATGAATAGATATTTTGCTACATTTGTAGCTGGTACAAAAGAAATAGTAACTGAAATATTAAGAAGAGAATACAAAGACATTTCATTTGAAGAGGTATTTGATAATCTTCTTGTATTTAAGACTGATAAGCAAATAACTCCATTTACTAGTCTCCCATATTTAAATAATGTGTTTTTAGTCATAAATAAGTTTGGAAGTTCTGAGATGCAAGACTTCACTAAACTGACAGATTGGTGTTTGTCTAAGAACACTTTCATAGATCAATTCTATACATATGCTGATAAATATAACTTTCATCAATATAGAATAATGTTCTTTGAAGATAGAATAAGTGTATCAAGACAAGATGATTTATCTAAACTTAAGGAAGCTATTGATATTAAACACTCTTCAGGTTTTTCAGACTTTGAAGTATGGTTTCTTAAGAGATCTGAAGGTATTTCCTTTGTTGGAATACGTCTAACAAAGAAACCAGATTACCAAGAACTATTACCAAAAGGTGAGTTACGTCATGAGCTTTCATATATATTAGGCTACTTATCTGAACTAAAGAGTACAGACACTGTTCTAGACCCATTTTGTGGTCATGGATCTTTACCTTTAACTATCTGTAAACACTTTAAAGTATTAAAAGTAATCGCATCAGATAAAGAAATAGGCAAAATTAAGACAGCTATGTCTAATGAGAGAGTAAAGTACAGTAATCTAAGTATAGAAAGATTAGATGGATACACATTAGATGGTATTAAAGATGAAAGTATAGATAAGATTATAACTGATCCTCCTTGGGGTGCTTCAACTGAAGTTAAAGATTTAGAAAGAAAATATGAACAAATGTTTAATAATTTCTATAGAGTTATAAAACAAAATGGAATATTAATTCTTCTTACTTCACAAGGAGAGTTAGTAGATTTATTACTAAAGAAAGTAAACTTTAAA
>CAYSFE010000022.1:1672-8400 GCA_964430225.1 uncultured Candidatus Saccharibacteria bacterium | reverse complement strand
ATGTTTGAAACTGATGCACCTTATCTTCCTCCTAAAGACAGAAGGGGAAAGATATGTTATCCATCTGATGTATTAGCAGTTTATGACGAAATGAAAGACATAGTTTCAGAAAGTCAGATAGAAAGTAATGCTAAAACCTTCTTTAAGATTTAAATCTTTTCAAACATCAAACTTCCTTTAGCTTCTGGTAATGATTGCCATATTTTCTCAGTAATAAAAGGCATCATTGGATGAAGTAGTTTAAGGTATATAACTAATCCCTCATACATTACTTTCATTACATACTTCTTTTCTTCAGTTGTTCCTGTTGTTTCTCCAAAGCTTGCAATATATTTCTTAGAAAGCTCTATCATCTGGTCACAATAGTCATGCCAAAAGCTTTCATATATATCTTCAGAGGCATATCCGAATTCAAAGTTCTCTACATGTGTTAGAACGTCCTTTTTAACAGTGTTTAATCTCTCGCTAAACTCTTTAAATTCCTTAATCTCGGTATTCGAATTTAAATCATCAAACTTTTCAACACATGAGAAAATATATTTTGAAGCATTCCATATTTTATTCGCAAACTTCTTCATATTTAATAGCTTCTCATCATTTATTGGATACCCTCTTCCTGCTGAATTACCATGGTAAAAGAACATACGAGTAGCATCTACTCCATATTTCTCAAACAGCTCATCAGGAGCAACTCCGTTACCTTTACTCTTACTCATCTTTTGACCATCACGAGCTTTAACTAAGCCTGTTAGATATACATCTTTAAAAGGAATAGCTTTTTCAATTTCTCTATTACTGAAAGTATAAAGAGAGAGCATGATCATTCTAGAATCCCACAGCTCTAATATATCATGAGCATTTACCATTACATTAGTTGGATAGAATTCTTCTAGAAGACCATATTTCATTAGTGTTGCATATGCCCATTGTCCTGAACTAAACCAGGTATCTAGCACATCCTCATCCTGTATCCATCCCTCTCCAGGACTTTCTAGTTGAACCTTTGTTTCTACTTCTTCATATCTTAGTTGACCAAGATCATCATAGTATTCCTTACTTTCTCCTTTGTACCAAACCGGAATTCTATATCCCCACCAAAGACTACGTGATATAGGCCAATCTCTGAGATTATCTAACCAGTTAAGCATCTTCTCATGCATATTCTCAGGATGAACATTTATGAGTCTTTTCTTTCCATCTTTTTCTTTTAATACTTCAATAGCTTTTTCTTTTAGTTTCTTTACATTTACAAACCATTGACGAGATATGAGGGGTTCTATTATTGCCTTAGTTCGCTCTCCAACAACAATATTTTGATCAATCTCTTCAATTTTTTCTATTAATCCCATTGAAGTTAATTTTTCTACTACTTTCTCTCTAGCATCAAGGGTTTTTAATCCACTAAATTCTCCTGTGATAGGAAGTAACTTAGCAAACTTATCAATTACATTTACATATCCAATTTTTTCCATTCCTTTACTCTCAGCTTCAATATTCCATTCGTTCATTATGGTGTAATCATCTGGAGCATGAGCAGGGGTAACTTTTAGACATCCTGTACCAAATTCTTTTTCAATTCTTCCACTGTATATTATTGGTATTTCTCTATCAGTTAGAGGAAGCTTTATCTTTGTGCCAATTAGTTTCTTGTATCTCTCATCTGTAGGATTAACTGCAACTGCAGTATCACCAAACATTGTTTCAGGTCTAGTTGTAGCAACTGTAATTTCAGAGGAGTATTTGATGTAGTAAAGTTTAGCTTTAATGGCTTGTCTTTCTGTATCTATGTCGGCCAAGGTTGATTGGGCCTTAGGATCCCAATTAACTATTTGAGCACCTTTATATATGAGTCCATCAGAATATAGCTTAATGAAAGTTCCAAGAACTGTCTTTACAATATCTGGATCTAGAGTAAATGTATCTCTTTCAAAGTCAGCGGATAATCCTACCTTTTCCTCATTACTACGGGCATTCTCTGCCATCTTCATTGAGTAGTCATAGCACTGTTTGTAGAACTCATCTCTCCCAAGTTTTCGCTTAGAAGTTCCTTGTTTTACTAATTCTCTTTCAAAAACTATTTCTGTTAATATTCCAGCATGATCTTTACCTGGTATTAAAACAACTTTTTCTCCTTTCATTCTATGATACCGAGCTAAAAGGTCCATAACTGCATATCCACTTACATGTCCTACATGAAGGGGAGCATTAGCATTAGGGGGTGGAAGTACCATGGAGAAAGTTCCCTTAGTATCTTTTTGAGTTTCAGGTTTAAAGAATTTGTTATCTCTCCAATACTGAAGCATTTCAGCTTCGGTGAGTTTAGGATCATATGCCCCATCTGGAAGTTTCTTTATATTCATCGTTTTGTCCTTTAAAGTATAAATTTATATATTTAAAGGGACGATTTAACGTGGTACCACCCTTATTCTACACAATACGTGTACTTATTTCTTTTGAGCTCTACTCATATATGTGATTACATATATTTTCTTCTCATTGCTCCCCGTTGACTAGACGGATCTAAGCTTGTGCCATTACTGGTTCAGACATCTTAACTTCTTCTTTCTTTTGATTCAATCCAGCAATTTTAAAATGTGCGACTATTAAATATGCTTGTGCATACATTATATATACAAATAGGTAAAGTGATGCAATCAATTGCATACATAAACCTACCATTGAGGCTAAGAAATCTCCTGAACTGTAATTATAGTTCATACCTGAATAATCATTTAAAGTTGGTGTACTTCCTAGTTGAAGTAAGTTTGATGCAAAGTATAGACAATAGTAAGGGATAAGGGCAACCATTGAGACTAACAAATATATAAGTAAGACAATAACAAACTTCTTAATGTTAGATTTTACTAAGTTATATGCATAGGAAATAGATTCAGTTAGTCCTTTCTCTTCTATGATAATTGCATTTTTAATTGATATAAAGAATGCAACAAATATGAAATAAATGGGAATAAATATAAGCATGGAAAGACAAAGTAAAACCATAGATACAAGTACTACTGAGTCTGTATTTTGTATTGAAGCAACTATTAATGATACTACAGCTGATAAAACAAAGATTACAATAAACATTGGTATCATCACTAATAGTGTTGCGAAGAAATATTTAATAAAGTATTTGAATCCTTTCTTTACTAAATGTGTAAATGGAAGCATTTCTCCTGTTCTATATTTCTCTGCATAACCCTTATAAACTCCAGCATCAATAGCTCCTATTAGTAAGATGAAAAAGAAGTAAACAACACATCCTAAAATCATTCCAATAATACCAATACTTCCAAGTAGTGCTGTTGAGCTTTGGCTTGCACTTGATGAAGATGAACCTAATCCAACTCCAACACCAGCTATTAAAATTATTATTAATGCAAATATTCCAATTAGAAAAGATATCCCAAAGGTTGAAGCTAAATAATAAAAAGCATATTTCTTCCCACCAAGGAGAAGTTTCCAAGCCTCAGATACTACTGATGTGTATGACATATATATGTATTATGAATTAATTATGAATATTCTATCACTTTTCTCATGATTGTCTAATGTAATTTGTGCTATTAAACTAATAATAAGAAAAGAATTTGAAGTAGATATATTCTACTAAAACAACTTTATTCTGAAATAAAAGTAATTGAGTAAAAAAACTAGGTTGTTACAACTACAGGATCCTTAGCAATCACATCTGTTTCACCTACTTTTTTGAGCTTAATATAAGCGACTATCCAATAACAATAGAAATATACACCAAATGCTAGGCTAAATAATGAAACTAATGTTTGGGTAAAAAGATTAATAAGCTCTTTTGCAATGTTAAGTTCTCCTATTTTTGAAGTAGTAGAGACAGCTCCTTGTAATAATTCTCCTAGAAAGCTAAAAGTAAATGTGGGAATTGATTCAATAAAAGAAAGTAACAGAGCTATTACTAAAAGTATCATTAATTTGCCAAAGTGCTTCTTTGCAAAGTGTAGTGAATATGAAAGAGATTCAAATACCCCCTTATTGTCAATAAGAACTGCGTTTTGAACAGTGGTTAGAAACGCATTAAATACAAATAATATTGGTAATAAAACTAATACTGAGCAACATAGGGTTAAAATTAAAATACCTGCAAAATATGGGCTACTACTTGTATTGTCAATAGAAGCATAACCTCCTATGCCAAGTAATAAGCCAACTAATACTAAAAATCCAATCAAAACAAATACAGGAATAGAGCCAAGTGTTGAGGCTACTAGTACTTTAAAAAATGGTTTAATTCCTAACTTAAATGTTTCCCGAAATCCAAGTATTTTGTCATTTAAGTATTTTCCCACTAACCCTTTATATATTCCCACTCCTAAAATACCTGTTAAAACTCCTCCAATTATAAGAAATAATATCATTAAAAGAAGATTAAATATTTCTCCTGTAGCAGCATAATCACTGTTAATACTGTTAGAGTTTGTCGCATTTGTAAGGATATCGTCTAAAAACAAAAATATATTTATAATAAAGATGAATGCACCCGAGAATAATAATTCATAGAGAAGAAACTTTCTTCCGCTATTAAATAATTTCCAAGCCTCCGATATCACTGATGTATATGACATATCTATATATTATGAATTAATTATGAATATTCTATCACCTTTCTCATGATAGTCTAATGTAATTTCTGCTATTAAGCCCTATGAACTATAAACTTTTAAGAATACTCACATATATATTCCCACAGAAGTGTAAGATATGTGGCGCTTATGCTGACCAGATATGTGTTAGATGTGGTAAAACACTAAAGGTGCATAAAGGTAATTTACATTTAGAATATTTAGATAAGGTCTTCGTCCTATATATGTATGATGATCCTATGAAAGAGATAATCCATAAGGCTAAATATGAAAGTGAATTCTATGTAATCTTTAGACTTTTAAAATTAAGAAGTAGAGTAATAAAAGAAATAAAGAAGGAACTCGGAAGAAACTTCTACTCAGTTCCTATCCCATATCATCCCTTCAAATGGTTAAATAGGGAATACAACTTATCAGAAAAGATTACAGACTATCTTAAATATTTTCATGTGAAAGAATTAAAGATACTTAGAAAAATAAGAAATGATAAAGAACAAAAAGAACTATCAAGAAATGAAAGACTAATAAACTTAAAAGAATCTTTTAAATTAAATACTAAAAAGTTAAAAAATATTAATTCACATAACTTCTTACTTGTAGATGATGTATTAACAACAGGAGCTACCTTAAATGAATGTGCCAAAACTATTAAAGAGGGGATACCTAATTCAAAGGTGTATGCACTAGTGATTGCATCAAGTAAGAATTAATTCTAATTTCCGCTCGGTGGAAATGTAAATTTCCCTACTATATTATTTCCATCTTTTAGTCTTAAAAATAGTTGGGTTATTTCAAAATAAAACGGATAACCTGAAAATTCATCTACAATACCTTGAAAGCTATTTGATTCAACATGTGCTATAGGAACATGTGAATATACTTCATTCCTTGAAGGCTTGAGATGTAATCTTGAAATTAGTTCAGATTTAAGCCTAGTTATTTCTAATTTTGATTCTTCGGAAGGAGCAAAAATAACTTGACCATTGGGTGTTATTCTTGAACTTGTGCAAAGTCTAGTACCTTGTGTAATTCTGCCTGCTAATTTGTACATTTGATCCATTAAGCCTTCTAAACTAGAAAATTTGCCTCTATTATCTTGGAAAAGACAAATATGCGGGTCTAGGGCTTGTGGATTAATTTTATTACAAATATCAACAGGTATTCCTCTAACAAAAGTCTCTGTAATTGTACCTGGAGGAAATCTTCTTAAATACTTAGTAATTTCTCCTTTAAATCCAACGGTAGTTGATAAAGAAATAAAATAATTTCTTTCCATTTCATTATTAAAAAATTTAAGGGCAATTATTATCAAAAAAGACTAAAATGGACGCGGTGGGAATTGAACCCACTTCCAAATGATAAGGTATACAGACTTTATTCACATGCTTAGATAGTTTTATTACTACTTTCAGATAGAAGCTATCAAAAAATGGGAAAGTAGAACTGTTTTTGTGTTTAGCTATATAAGCGAAGTTATTCTCATATAGTTACGTGATATGTTTTTTTACACCTAAGAAATCTTCCATATCCAAAATATTCCTTAGATGGATAGACCTTGGTCTATCAGAATTCTAACTTAGGCGTAAGCCATTGCTGGAACTTTCATTCCTGCAACTATTTTTAGAATTCCGTTTCTTGCGTTTTCTACACTTATTAGTGCTGTGCAACAAGTTGCACAAACCAGTCTTTGTTTTATAGAAGTAAGTGAGGTTGAAACTTCTGCATGAGCTATATACTTTTACCAATTGTCGAAGCACTGTCGCGCCCGTATTTAGTTTTTAGAGAGCTAATTTGTGTGTAAATTATACCATTTTCATGGTACTATCATCTAGTTTTAAATATATATTCTATGGATCTTACAAGACTTGAAATTTTTTATGTCCCAATTTTTAATCTAGTAGTTTTTCTGTACTCTACTTTGTGGGGTAATCTTGGAATAGCTATCATCATAGTTGCCCTAATCTCTAAAGTAGTCACTATCCCTATAACTCTTCGTCAACAAAAGATGGCTCTTAAGACAAAAGATGTCCAAAAGAAGATGGAAGATATTAAGGAGAGATACAAGAACAATATAGAGCTTCAGACGAAGGAACTTGCAAAACATCAAGG
>CAYSFE010000022.1:0-1572 GCA_964430225.1 uncultured Candidatus Saccharibacteria bacterium | reverse complement strand
TAGATACTTCTAAGACTAAAGTTACTTTAAACACAGTCGATATCACTCCTAAAGTTAGTATGACTCAAGGTGAAGCTATTAATCTAGACTTCTTAGGAATGAATATTTCTAAAGTTGCTACTAGTTTTACACTAGGAGATCCTCAAATGATCCCATATGTAATATTAGCAATTCTTTTTGCAGTATCAAGTCTGTATTCTCAGAAACAAATGATGAAGATGACTCCTACGCCAGTAGTAGCAGATAAGCCTAAAGTTATAGGTAAAGACGGTAAAGAACCAGCAGAAGATATGCAAAAAATGATGGGAAACATTAATGGTCAAATGATGTATGTATTTACAGGTATGACCTTTATTACATCTCTCGGTTTTTGGGGTGGAGCTCAGATATTTCCAGCAGGTTTATCGATATTTTGGACAGCCCAGAGCCTGTTTGGTATAATACAGAACCTAATACAGGCAAAGTTATTAAAGAAAAATGGACAAGGAAAAACTAACTGAAAAAGTAAATACAACTCTTTCTGAATTAGCTAGTCTAATCGGATATGAAGCTGAGACTACCGTAGATATTAGTGAGAATGAGAAGGGAACACTTGTAAGTATTACCCTAAACTCAGATGATTTGGGATTTTTAATTGGATATCATGGTCAAAACCTTGAATCATTCCAATCAGTATTACAATTAATACTAAATAGAGCATTTGAAGGTGGAATTAGAGTAGTAGTAAATGTAAACAACTACAGAGAGAAAAGAGAGGAAGTATTAAAAGAAATGGCATTAAGAGCAGTAGACTATGTAAGAGAGTACAAAGTGGAGAAACATTTATCTCCAATGAAACCAAATGACAGAAGAATAGTTCATCTAGCTTTACAAGATCTACCTGATATCTCTACAGAAAGTGTAGGAGAAGGTGAAGATAGAAGGGTAGTAATAAAATTAAAAGAAATAGTTAATATATAAATATATCTAAATGTTTAGTTTAAAATTAGTAAAAAGAGCTTTGGTAGGTAAGAAAGTTAAGAACGAAAGACTAAGTGGTAGTCTTCCTGTTTCAATGTATGGTCCTGGAATTGAACCACAAACATTAAGTGGAAATCTTAAAGAAATAGATAAAGTAGTACACGAAGCTGGATACAATAACATAATAGAAGTTGAAGTTGATGGAAAGAAAGAGAATGCACTTGTTAGAGAAATTCAATATGATCCAGTATCAGCAGCTCTTCTTCATGTTTCTCTATACAGAGTAGATATGGATAAGAAAGTAAACGTAACTGTTCCTTTCACAATTACTGGTTTATCTATGGCTGTTAAGAACAATATCGGATTTATGGTTAATCCAATTGACCAACTTCCAATTAGAGCTACACCTAAGAATATTCCTGAAACATTAACAATAGATATTTCTCACCTTGATAACATTGGTGACTCAGTCTTAATCAAAGATTTGAAATTACCAGAAGGTGTTGAATTACAACCTAAAGTAAATCCAATATTAGCAATCGTAACTATTGTTCCTCCACAGAAAGAAATAGTGGAAGAAGTAAAGGTAGTTGCAGCAGCTACAACTGAAGG
>CAYSFE010000021.1:0-8717 GCA_964430225.1 uncultured Candidatus Saccharibacteria bacterium | reverse complement strand
ATTAAAATAATGAAATTTAACCTAATTGAAATCATAAATCTGCTCCCTGGAACTCCTTTTCAAAAGAAGGTTTGGATTGAACTGACTAAAATACCATACGGAGAAATAATATCATATAAAGAATTAGCTTTGAGGATTGGTAAACCTAAAGCGGTTAGAGCTGTAGCTAATGCTGTTGGGGCTAATCCCCTACCCATTCAAATACCCTGTCATAGGGTGATAGCTTCAGATGGAACACTAGGGGGATATTCTCTAGGAACTAAGCTAAAGATCAAGCTACTTAAACTTGAGGGATCAATTGAAGGGATTCGAGTTTAGATTGTACTACCTCATCAGATGGTTCAGTAAGAGTTGTATTATCAGGAAATAGAACCACAGGGTAGGTCTCTTTTCCATTATTTACCTTTTTTACAAATTCCA
Organism: uncultured Candidatus Saccharibacteria bacterium; assembly: GCA_964430225.1. Taxonomy (GTDB): domain Bacteria; phylum Patescibacteriota; class Dojkabacteria; family JBAXKR01; genus CAYSFE01. The sequence goes on along the minus strand of CAYSFE010000021.1, from coordinate 8,297 downwards.
TTCCTTTTTCATCATTCTCAATATCAATAGTAATATATTTCACATTAAGCCTATCAAGTAGTGCCTTTAATCTAAAACAATCAGCACACCATGTTGTTGTATATATTGTTAAATCTTTCATACATATATATTAACATACGAGCGATATTCTGGTAGATTATTCATATATGAATATATCTATTCAAATAAATGGTGTGGATGCCATATTAATACTTCTTGTTTTACTTCTCGTTATAGGTGGAGTTGTATTTTGGTTTATAAGGTACAAAAGAAAAGTAGATGATTTCATTTCCCCTAAATTTGGATTTCTTGGTAAACCTTTAACATATGTTTTAGTAATTGCTATGTTTGGAATATTAGGAAGTATTGGTCTTTCTACTTACCTATCTTCTACTAGCTCTATTGATGACAGAACAAGTGCAGACACTTTTGAGAAAGTAGATATTGTGTATTCTAAGATTGAAAATACAAAGACAGGAATAAGAGTAAATTTATCTGCTGTAATTAGGAACATAAAAGATAAAAAATATGATATATCATGGACTATAGATTCAGATAAATATAAAGATCTTGCTCTATTTGAAGCAGATGTTACAAAAGATAACCCAAGTAATTTAGTGGTTATTCTTAAAGAAGGTACATATCAGGTAAATGCAACAGTAGTATCAGGAGATCTTACAATTAAGAAATATTTAGAAATAGAAGTTAAATGATAAAGGAACTATTTATACCCACTGAAAAAAACAACTACACACCTCATTTACTTGGTAACAGGTTCTTAGCAGGTGTTGTAGTAATACTTTCTTTTGTTAATTTTCTAACTCCTGGGATATTTCCTAGTTTAGTTAGTAAAACATATGCTTCAAGTATATCTGCAGATGATTTAATAGCTTTAGCTAACTCAGACAGAGCAAAAGATGGGCTTGGATCACTCACTAAGAATTCTAAACTTACAGCTGCAGCCAAAGCTAAAGCAGAAGATATGTTAGCTAAAGACTATTGGTCTCACTATGGCCCTAATGGTGAAACTCCTTGGCAATTCATTAAAGGAGCTGGATATACATACACATACGCAGGTGAAAATTTAGCAAAGGGATTCATAACCACAAGTGCAACACATACTGCATGGATGAATTCTCCTACTCATAGAGCAAATATATTAAAGGCAGAATTTAAAGATGTAGGCATATATGTAGTAGATGGAACATTACAGGGTGAAGCTACTACTTTAGTAGTACAAATGTTTGGTTCTCTATCTAGTAGTTCAAACACTTCATCTCCTAGTTCCTCAAGTAAAGTTAGTTCAGTTGCTAGCTCTAAAGCAACAACTAAAACAGTCCCTACTACAATTACTAGTCCTGCAACTGGTCTAATAACCAATCAAGGGGTTATTGAAGTTAAGGGTAGTGCTTCCAACGGAAGTACAGTTAATCTAAATATTAATGGGACTGTTGTTAACACATTAAATACAACCTCTGAAACATACTCATTCACAACTGCTACTATTCCAGAAGGAGAAAATACAATTTATGTAGAGAGTGTAAAGAATAGGGTGAGTAGTAAATCAGATAGTATTAAGATAACCTTAGATACAGAGTTACCAAAGATTGATAAAGATAGTTTTACAATCGTAGAAAAATCTGAAGGGAAATATAAATTTGGAATAAATATTTCTGATAATCTAAAACTTACATCTGCTAAGTATAAGATTAATAATGTTGAATCTGACCTTGCCGAAAATAGATATGGATATATCCTTAAAGGAGAGAGTGTCGAATTTAGTGCAATAGATGTAGCTGGAAACAAAGCTATTGATTCAATTCATACTGAATTAGTTTCAAGTGTATTGTCAGCATATGACGGAACAAGTACAACAGTTTCAGAAGCTAATTTTACTGATAAACTTAATCTCTCATTACAAGGATTAACACAGGATAATCCCAAAGATCTCTTTAACTTAGCAATTGGTCTATTCATTCTAATAGTTTTATTAGTTGATGGTATAGCAATATATAGACTTAAACTAGGACATCATGAAAGAGGTAAATCAGCATTACATATACCTCACCTAGCAGTTGTTTTACTTCTAGTAATATTTAGTAAGATTGGAAGTATTATATGATACAGATACTTAAAAACTTTAAAAGATCAATACTCTTTAGTTTTATTATCTTTTTTCAATTCTTAGTATTCATATACATATCTTCTGAATACTCTACCCACTACTATTTCTTTGCATCTGCTTTTCTCTTTCTTCTTTTTCTTCTTATTCTTTATCTTGATCATATATCTCACACTAAGAAGTTTAGTCAGATGGAGATAATGATTGTTGATAAAAGCTACTACTATAGACACTTACTAAATCACTATTTAGTTCCAATATTTGTATACCTATTAACCTTAGTATTTCTATACTTAGGAAATCCTTTAGGATTAAAACTTTTAATATCCATTGTTTCAACAACTGGATTATTCCTGTGCCTACTTAATCTTAGAAGCTATTTTATCAATAAACTAACACTTGAGAATGATACACATGTAGTATATGACTCTCTTAAAGTATTCATGTTCTTTTTAGCATCAAACAGTATTTTACATTTAGTTAAGTTAGAAAATATTTCTGAAACTACTGGTATAGGATTAATTTCTCTTACATCTCTAATCTTAGTTGGAATGATATTTGCAAGGCATAAACTACTAAATAAAATGAGTATTTTAGTTACACTATTCTCATTCATAGTAGTAACTCTTTCTCAACTAGTACTATTAAAGGTATTAGGGTTAGATATACGAGAGAGTAGTATAATGTTACTAACAGTATTTTACTTTATAGTATCTCTCATACACCATACATATGAGAAAACATTGACATATAAGGTTATAATAAACTACCTACTTATTATAGTTATTGTGCTTTTGTTATCGTATGGTCTGAAATAGTAGTTAAATTACTTTTTAAACCTCTCTTCATGAGAATAAATTTCACTCATAGGGGCATAGAAATCACTCAGGCGATGAAGGATTACATTTCTAGTAAGCTTAAAAAGTTTTCTAAACGTGTTGATGAAAACAAAGACGTAGATGTAGTAGTACAACACGAGGCTAATGAAATAAATACTGAAGTAATGCTTGATACAAAAGATGGTAAGTTTGTAAAAGTAAAAAAAAGAGGAACTGATTTCTACGCTTTAACAGATAAAATAGAACTTGTTATTAGAAGGGAACTAGAAAAGTTAAAGAAACACTAATTTTAAAGTGATTTATTGGTTCGTTTTAGGATATAATCCCTTTGTTATATATCTAGTCAATTAAACACATGGCATTTTCACTTTCAAGTCTTTTTGATAATAACGAAAAGCAAATAGATAAATATAGAAAACTCATAGATCCCATTAACTCTCTTGAAGAGTCTGTATCTAAACTCTCTAATGAAGAGATAAAAGATAAAGTAGCTAAAATGAGAGCTGAACTTAAAGTACTTGTTGATGCTTTACCATATGATGAGAAAGACTCCGTAAAAACAATCAAGAATAGAAATACCCTATCTAAAGGAGAAGCTGCGATTAAAAAGAAACTATTGGAATATTTACCAGAAGTTTTTGCTTTTGTACGTGAGATTGCTAAGCGTAAATACAACAGAAGACATTTTGATGTTCAACTCATAGGTGGATTAGTACTTTCCGAAGGAAAGATAAGTGAACTTAAAACTGGAGAGGGTAAAACTCAAGTAGCTTGGTTAGCCCTTGCCCTATTCGCTCTTACTGGAAGAGGTGCACATCTTGTTACAGTTAACGACTACCTTGCTCGTTCACACGGTGAATACGCAGGACATATATTTTCTGAACTAGGATTAACGCTAGGTATTACTGAACCAAATGCCTCATATGTTTTTGTACCAGATAGTGAACTGGAAAAAGTTAAAGGAGCTGAAGCTAAGAAAGAAAGAGATAGTATGAAGATAGAGAATCCTGGAGATACAAGGGGAACTAATCTAAGAACTGTTTCTAAGAAAGAAGCATATGAGTGTGATGTTTTGTATGCTACAAACAATGAAATTGGTTTCGACTATTTAAGAGATAACATGGCAGTATCTGCAAAAGATAAAGTTCAAAGAGAGCTCTACTTTAGTATTGTTGATGAAGTTGACTCAATCCTTATAGATGAAGCTAGAACCCCTTTAATCATTTCAGCACCAGCTGAAGCAAGTAATGAACTCTATGTTAAGTTTGCAAGATTAGTAGAAAAACTAAAAGAAAAAGAAGATTACACAGTAGATGAAAAAGCTAGATCAGTAAATCTTACTGATAAGGGTGCAGATAAGATGGAGCAACTACTAGATGTTAAGAATATCTGGCAAGACTATTACCTAGCTCATCATCTTGAAAATGCACTTAAGGCTCTAGTACTTTTCAAAAGCGGAGATGAATATTTAGTGCAAAATGGAGAGGTCATGATAGTAGATGAGTTTACAGGTAGAATCTTACCTGGTAGACGATATTCTGAAGGTCTTCATCAAGCTATAGAAGCTAAAGAAGGAGTAAATATTAAGAATGAATCAAAGACTTTAGCAACAATAACATTCCAAAATCTATTTAGAGTATATAAACACCTATCAGGTATGACAGGTACAGCAGAAACTGAAGCTGAAGAATTCTATAAAATATACTCCCTTGATGTTGTAGTAATACCAACAAACAAAAAGACAATAAGAGTAGATAATACAGATATTGTTTACAAGAACCAAAGGTCAAAATTTAATGCAGTTGTAGAAGATATTAAAGACAAACACTCTACCGGAAGACCTGTACTTGTAGGTACTACTTCTGTTGAGAAATCTGAATACCTAGCAAATCTTTTATCTATGCAAGGAATAGAACATGAGGTACTTAATGCGAAGTATCATGAGAAAGAAGCACATATAATATCAAAAGCTGGTAGAAAGAATGCTGTAACCATAGCTACCAATATGGCAGGACGTGGTACAGATATTAAACTTGAAGAAGGTGTTCATGAACTAGGAGGACTACATGTAATAGGTACAGAACGCCATGAGAGTAGAAGAATAGATAATCAATTAAGAGGTAGAGCAGGTAGACAAGGAGATAATGGTTCAAGTAGATTCTATGTAGCTCTAGATGATGAGATCATGAGAATACAAGGTGGAATGATAGTACAAAACCTAATGTCTGCAGTAAATATAGACGAGAACTTACCAATAGAAGCTGGAATAATTGGAAGAACAATTGAGAATGCTCAAAAGAGAGTGGAAGGACAAAACTTTGATATACGTAAGAATTTAGTAGACTATGACGATGTAATGAATACTCAAAGAGAAATCTTCTACTTTAGAAGAAGAAATCTCCTTTACCTTACAGACAAAGCTAAGCTTGAAGAAGAAAAGAATACTGAAGATACTGTGAAATTAGCAAGAGAAGAGTTTGAGAAACAAATTGAAGAAATGTTACTTAAACATATAGAGAATCTGGTAACAGAACATTTCTTTTTGGAAAGATCTGATAGAACAGATACATCTAAACTAGTAGACGCATTCCTAGATATCTCTAATGATTTAGAAATAGCTAAAGTAGCTGGAGTAGATCTAACAATAAAAGACTACTTACTAGAGAAACTAACTAAACTTGATCAAGATGAGATAGTAAAAGAACTTCAAGGTATAACTAAGAAACTATTAGAAAAGAAAATAGAGGAAGTGGGTTTAGTAAGATTTCTATACATTGCTAAAGCTGTAGTACTTCAAACTATGGATGAAAGCTGGACTATACATCTTGAATCAGTACAAGACTTAAGAGAAGGTATAGGACTAAGAGGATATGCTCAAAGAGATCCATTAGTAGAATACAAGAATGAAGCCTTTACCCTATTTGATAGATTCATATTAGGTATCGATAGACAAATCGCTTCAAGAATCTTAAAAGTAAGGGAAGTAACTGTAGAAAGTCTATTAGATCAAAACGCTGCTGTAACTAATGAGTCTGAGGTAAATGAAGTACTAGAAGGTAAAGAGAGTACTCAAAAAGCAGTTAAAAACCAGGTAAAATCAAATGATCCATATAAAGATAGGAATATTGGAAGAAATGACCCATGCCCATGTGGATCAGGTAAGAAGTATAAGAAATGCCATGGGAAGTAGTTAGATATTGAAAGAAAGACTATCCAAGAAGCTAGAAACATACAATTACCATTTTATCAGCCTATATAAATTGATTGCGAAATATTAATTCCCATGCTATCTTTTAACATTTAATTTGTAATTATATATTTTATGGATGGAATAGCAATGGATGCTTTTAAATCAAGTTCTAGTGGAGCTATGAGGGAGAATTTCGATAATTCAAATAAAGAAATAAAAGCCCCTATTAGTAATGAGGTTAAAAATACTATTACTGTAAGAGAGCAATTGACCATTACCCCCGAACAATACACTAATTTAGGAGAACTATTAGCCGATAATTCTAGAGGTTTAGGTGATAAAATAGCGAAAGCACTTGGTTTAAATGCTAGACAGTTAGGAGATGCGTTTGACAAAGCAATTAGTCAAACCCCTGAAAAACCTAAGGGAATAATATAACTAATATTCTTATTATTGCCCTAAAAGTAACTATGTGTTAACTTTATACATATAGTTACTTTTTATTTAATTCTCATGAAAAGTCTTCTTACCTTTGTCTTTAAGTCTACATATATCATTGGAGTCATTGCTCTACTTCTTGTTGGAGTAATTGCATTTAGTGCATATCAGTTTGCTCGTAGTTTTAGCGGAGTATATCAACAAAACTACTTCAGGGTGTCTGGTGAATCTAAAAGATTTGTTAAACCAGATAGAGTTACAGTTACTTTTAGTTCTACAATAGAAGGGAAAGATGTAAGAGATATTCAAAGAAGATCATCAGAAGCTGTAGACAAAGCAACTACTGCAATATTAGCTCTTGGTGTGGAAGAGAAAGAACTTACAACATCTAACTACAATATTACCCCTAAATATGACTATACATCAGGTAAGAACGTAATTGATGGATATTCATCTACAATATCTCTAAATGTAAAAACTAAGTTAATTACTAAAGTAGCTGACATTATTGATGCTGCTACAAAGAGTGGGGTAAATAATGTATCTGGTTTATCTTTCTACTTAGAAGATAGTGAGAAAGTAAAACAAGAACTTAAACTTGAAGCTATTGATAATGCTAAAACAAAAGCTAATGAACTAGCTTCTAAATCAGGATTAAGACTTGGAACACTTAAAAATGTAGAAGAAGGGGGATACTACCCTATGTATAGCTATTCTTCAGGTGCTTCACCAATGGCATTAAGTGAGAAGTCCGTTACAAGAGATAGTACAATTCCTTTAAACGTACAACCAGGTGAAAGTGAAATGAATGTAAATATTACTTTGGTATACGAAACATTTTAATTAGCACTTAAAGCTGCTTCAGTTTCAAGTAATAGTTGCTGACTAACAATATCTAGTGTGCTATTTGCTTCACCTACTCTCTTTCCATTAACAAAGAATGATGGAGTACCAGATACTCCAAGTTTGTTTCCTTCAGTAACATCTTCTTTAACATCTCCTGAATACTTACCTGTATCAAGCTCTGAATTAAACTTCTCACTATCGAGTCCTAAATCTTTAGCATATTGTTTTAATAGATCAGTTGTTAAAGTAGATCCATCAGCAGCTGATACTTCATATAGCTTATCATGATATTCCCAAAACTTACCTTGATTACCAGCAGCCTCACTTGCCTCAGCTGCCTTTTGAGCTTTGGCGTGTGATGTAGTTAACGGAAATTGTTTGTATACAAACTTTACCTTATCTAAATATTTCTCTAAGTATGGTTTTACTGTTAAAGTTTCCATAGACTTACATGCAGGACATTGAAAATCTCCAAATACGGTGACTGTAACTTTCGAATCAAGCTTGCCTTTAGCCCACTCTGTTTTATTAATAGTTTCCTTAGGTTTAGAAGATGTTTCAGCTCCCCAGAACATTAATCCACCACCTAAAGCTAAGGCTATAACTATGATTATGACTGTTGCTTTATTCATGAATATATTGGTTAAATATTAGTTACGATAACATGAGATATTACTTTATTATATTTCTTTTTACTAGTCTTTAAGAGCGGCTAAGAATGCTTCTTTAGGTATTTCTACTCTACCAAACATTTTTAGTCTTTTTTTACCTTTCTTTTGAGCTTCTAAAAGTTTCTTCTTTCTTTCGACATGTCCTCCACTCATACCTTCTAATACATTCTTTCTATATGCTGATATATCTG
>CAYSFE010000020.1:0-8726 GCA_964430225.1 uncultured Candidatus Saccharibacteria bacterium | reverse complement strand
ATTCTCAACTTAAATCTAAAAAGGAGAGCTTAACTGCTCTCCTTTTGTTTTAATATACATATTCCCCTATTTCTTCTTTAAAGAATCTCTAATCTCTCTAAGTAATAAAATATCCTCAGGTGTAACAGGAGCTTTAGTCTTTTCCTCAGTAGCAATTCCAGCTTTAGAAAGAAGCTTAATTATTAAGAATATCACAGCTGCAACTATTAAGAAATTAACAACAGCTGCTATGAATGCTCCATATCCTAATTTAGCAAATCCACCCATATTTAATGTTAGAGTTGATAAACTTTCTGTTCTAGTAATAGCTCCAATGATTGGATTTAGTAAACTATTTACCAAAGCATCTACAATCTTTCCAAAGGCACCTCCGATGATAACACCGACAGCTAATTGAATTACATTACCCTTAGCAATGAATGACTTAAACTCTGAAAGAAGTTCTTTCATAGTAATATATTTAATAATTTAATTAATATAGTTCAAACTTAGCTAGTAGTTTCTTATCTCCTTCTATCTGGTACTTTAACAGATCTGAATATAGACCTTTTCTTGTAGCTAATTCATTAGGTGTTCCCATATCTGCAATCTTTCCTTCTTCTAAGACTATTATTCTATCTACGTTTTGAATAGTTGAGAATCTATGTGCTATGATTATGGTTAATCTTCCTTTCATTAATTCTTCTAAAGCTTCTTGTACTTCATGTTCAGATTTAGAATCAAGACTACTTGTAGCCTCATCTAAGATTAGAATTGGAGCATCTTTCATGATAGCTCTCGCTATCTGTATTCTTTGTTTCTGTCCGCCAGATAATCTAACTCCTCTTTCTCCTACTTCTGATTCAATTCCCTTAGGAAACTTCATTACAAAATCAAATGCATTGGCTTTCTTAAGACATTCTATTACTCTCTTTTCTTTTTCTTCTTCTGTTAAATTCTGACTAATACTTCCATATGCAACATTCTCTTTAATACTAGCTGAAAAGAGTTCATTCTCTTGAAACACTAGTGCAATATTTTCTCTTATAAAGGAATGAGGGAGAGAGGTATAGTCTTTTCCTGATATTAAAATATTTCCTTTAGTTGCCTCATAGAATTTAAGTATTAGGTTTATTATCGTAGACTTCCCAGCTCCTGAATGACCTACCAGAGCGATCTTTTCGTTTTGAGTTAGCTTGAAACTAATATCATCAAATACTAGTTTATCTGAAGTGTCATACTTAAACCCTACATTCTTAAACTCTATTGTTGGACTCTTTATTCTTTCAACCTTTTCATCTTTTTGATCAAAGTGTTCTACTGATTTAAGATCTAGAATTTCCAAGTATTCTTTAGATCCAGTTTCTCCTTGTTGTATCTGACCTAGGATAAAGCTCATACCAAAAAGAGGGAATCTAGCTTGTACTACTAGTTGTATTAAAAGAACCATAGTGCCTAGAGTAATTCCCCCATTAAATGCTGTAACGAAAATGATAATATTTACAGCTAAAAGTATTATCTCTAAAGATGTATTTCTAAAGAAATCATATAGATGGAAAGATGTACTTTGTTTTGCATATATCTTGTTTATCCCAGTTAAATTAGTGGATAGAGTTTTGTATTCTAAGTTCTCTCCTGAAAAACTCTTAACAAGTTTCATGTTTGAGATAACCTCTTGTATTCTTCCTCGGTTCTTATCCTCTATTACATTCTTAAGAACTTCTTTCTCTCCCCATTTCTTAGATGAATAGTAGGATATGAAGAGATATACAGGGAATAGAAGGAAGACAAATCCCGCTACTGGTAGAGAGTATATAGCTAAAAGTACTATTGTAAATATTGTTTGAAGTAGAGATGGAACTATGAAGTTAGTAGCTGTATTCATAAAACTTTGAATAGAACCAATTCCTCTATTTAACTGATTCACTATCTTTCCACTTAACTCTGAATCAAAATAGCTTTGAGGTAACGTGAGTACTTTATGGTAAAACTTCTCTGTTAAAAACTGTCTTAGTTTACCTGCGAAATGATCTCCTACCCTTTCACTACTCACGTTCATGATAACCCCTAAGAATCCTGTGCCAAATGCTATGGCAATGTATAGGATTAGCTTATTCATATCACCAGTCTTATTGGTTACACTGTTTTGTATTTCATCTACAATATTCTTAACAAACAGTGGGGTTATTACCCCTAATGCTGAGTTTATGACTATTAGTAGACTAATGAAGCCAACTAATTTGTAAAGAGGCTTAGAAAGCTTGATAATTTTTAGGATGTTTTTCATTAGAATATTTTACCATAGTGATATAATCCTAGACTAACGATGCAGAAGTTATCTTCTTTATTAAAAACTAGAAGAGAAGAACTAAATATCTCCCTAGAGAGAGTTGCAAGTGATACAAAGATAAGAAAAGATTTCTTAGAGAAAATAGAAGAAGGGAATTTTAAAACATTTAGTTCTCTCACCCATCTTAAAGGATTCATAAAGATATATTCTAAATACATGTATCTCGAAGAAGACTTTGTAATGGCTCTTTTTAGAAGGGAAATGAATATTAAAGAAGAAGAAAAGAAAGTATTAAATACACAGTTCAAAGAACCAAAAGTTTTACTCACCCAAAATAGGCTTATCACATTCATAGTTCTACTTGTAATCTTTGGTATCTTAATGTTTCTAGGGCTTGAGTTTAAGAAACTTTCTGATGCGCCAACATTTAGTTTAGTTTCTCCAGTAATTGCTTCTTCTAATGATAAAGAGGTAAGCATCGAAAGTGGTACAGATAGTATTAATATATTAGGTAGTACTAACAAAGGAACGGGAATATATATTAATGGAAAGAAGGTAAATCTAAATAACCTAAACCAGTTTAAACTGGATAACTTTAAACTAGAGGGAAATGAAACAATAATTAAAGCTATCAATCAATTTGGAATTGAGAAAGAATTAAAACTCATACTTACTAAAAGTACTTCTAGTGTAGTAACAGGAACATCAATGAATCTTTCCATTCAAACAACAGCAGATGTTAACCTCACAGTAACAATAGATGGATCATCTGTTATCAATCGTAATGTAGTGAATGGAAGTAATATTAACTCTACCCTTAGACCTGATTTAAATTTAACGGGAACTAAAAAGATAGAAATACAATCAAGTATTCCAGAGGCAACTAAGATAAAAATAAATGACATAGAATATGTATTAAAAGTAGGAATCAACACATTTGAACTAGTTGAAGGTAAAATAGTACAAAGATGAATGATTTAGAGAACATAAAACAAAAATTAAATATTGTAGATGTTGTAAGAGAATATGTTCCATCTTTAAAGAAGGTAGGAAGAAACTGGTCATCCATATCCCCTTTTAGAAATGAAAAAACACCATCCTTCATTGTTAATGAAGAACTTGGGATTTGGAAAGACTTTGGAGGAGATAAGGCTGGAGATATCATTACCTTTGTAATGGAAATGGAGAACGTAGACTTTAGAAAAGCATTAGAAATATGTGCAGCCAAAGCTGGGGTAACGTTAAGTGGAAATATTAAAAAAGATCCTAAAGAAGAAAAACTAAAAGCCGATGTTCTTAGGATGAATAACTACTCAGCAGAGGTCTTCCACTATATCGCTTTAAAACATAAGGCTGGAGAGAAAGCTCGTAAATATATAGAGAAACGTGGATTTAGTGAAGAGACATTAAAGAAATATTTAATAGGATACTCCCCTCTTAATCTTAAGCTTCAAGACATCTTAAGATATAAGCTTGATAAAAGTATTGATGACAAACTACTCATTACCTCGGGACTGTTTGTAGAAAAATACGGACATATTAAAGATAAGTATCAGGATAGATTGATGTTCCCAATACGTAATTCATCAGGAGAAATTGTAGGTTTTAGTGGAAGAGTTATAGACAAGACCGACGAAAGACCTAAATATATTAACTCCCCTGAAACACCTGTATATAAAAAGTCGAGCTTGGTATTTAATCTTTATGAAGCTAAATCAGCTATTAAAAAAGCAGACTTTGTAATAGTTACAGAAGGACAAATTGACTGCATCATTTCTACACAAGCTGGGGTTGAAAACATAGTAGCCCCTCTTGGAACAAGTCTTACAATAGAACAACTAAAAATACTTAAGAGGTATACAGATAATATTTGTTTTTGTTTCAACAATGACAAGGCTGGAATGTCTGCACTTGAAAGAGGTTTCAGACTTTGTTCTCAAGTAGGTTTAAACGTAAAAGTAATAGAGCTCCCTAAAGAGTTTAAAGATATTGATGAGCTTATTCAAAAAGATAAAGCTAAATGGGTAGAAGTATCTAAGAAGCATCATAACTTCTTAGAATATTTGATGAAGAAACAAGGCGACTTAACAGACCTCAAAGATACCTTGCAAAGAAAGAGATTCACCAACTATATCTTAAGCTATATCAAATCAATTACAGATGTAGTAGAACAAGTCAGCTATATCCAAAAACTATCTTTACTAGTAGATATAGACGAAGAGACGCTTAAAGAGGCACTAAAATCTCAAAAGAACATTATTGAACAAAGTATTAATGAGAATCCTCCAATTGAAAAAGAAATTAAAAAGATTCCTAGTTTAGCGGAGTATAAAAAGAACACATACTTCATCGGGCTTCTCCTTGAATTGCCATCGTTCATGAAAGATCATCATGTATTTCCTGATCTTCTTGAAGACCCCGTATTAAAAGTACTACTTGAGATAGTAATAAAGCTTGCAAAAGAAAATGAATACAAAGAACTAGATCACACAAAAGTATACGAAGAGATTGTAAAAACAGATAAACATCTAGAAGAACATATTAACAACATACTATTACAAGAAATAGATGACGAGAAAGATAGTAAAAGAGATTTGGATATTCTCTATCACCAGTTTAGTAATAGATATAAAAGAAAGGAATTAGGAAAATTAAGATCAGATTACGAGAAGAAAGAAAGAATAAATATTGAAGAATTAGATCCCAAGGAGATTAGAAAAATACTAAAGGAAGAATAGTAACCTATCTTACAAATAAAGAGTATAGTCCAGGTAAACAATTAAGCTTAATATACATATGTTTAGATATAACCTACAAGGATCAGATAGCAAGGAATGGTTAGATGCAAATATAAATGCTCGTCTATTTAATCCCAAAGGGGAAATTAAAATAATCTTCCATGGTGGTTGCTGTTTAGAAACCTTTTTGTTAACTTTTACAGGTGGTGTTCTGTTATCTTCCATCTCCCCATCTGTACTTAGCACGCCCAGTCCTTTTATGTATTTTAGCGCTCCAAATAATTTAGAGGTTGCGATAAGTGAAAAGATGGTTCGGGCACCAGACTGCCCTGCTGGTTATGTATTGATTACTTTTCTAGGAGGAAACATTAAGAACAAGGTAACAATACAATCAAATAATGTTATTGTTCTCCCTCCACAAAACCAGATAAATGCTGTAGAATAACCTTATTAACTTTTAACTTTAAATATATGGCAATAGTATTAGTGGTTTTAGTGGTAATAGTTGTTGTAGTAGCACTACTCTTTGTATCTATCTACAATAACTTAGTTACTTTAAGGGCAAATAGAGAACAAGCATTTGCAGATATCGATGTTCAAATGAAACAAAGATATGACCTTGTTCCTAACCTAGTAAATACAGTAAAGGGATATGCAACTCATGAGAAAGAATTACTTGAGAAATTAACAGCACAAAGAACTGCTGGAATGAATGCATCAAGTATTGACGAGAAGGTTGCTGCAGATAATCAATTTAGCTCAACGTTAAAGACTCTTTTTGCAGTATCTGAGAACTATCCTGATCTTAAAGCTAACCAAAACTTTATGCAGTTACAAACTGAACTATCAGATATTGAGAATAAGATTGCTGCATCTAGAAGATTCTTTAATAGTGCAAGCAAGGAGCTTAATGCTTCTATACTAGTATTCCCTGCAAGTATCTTAGCTCCAATGATGGGATTCAAAGCTGTATCATACTTTGAATTAGGAGAAGAAAGAGAATCAGCATCAAAACCAGTAGAAGTAAAATTCTAAATACAACAAATGAAGGTAGTAGGACTCCAAACACATATTTGGGATAACAATCTCAAATCTATCTTTTTACTTACAGTATTCCCTCTTATTATTGGAGTGTTAGTTTACCTCGCCTGTTTATTACTTGCTATTGCAGGTGAATCAAAAGACATTCTTTATGATTCAATATCATTTACGTTTGCAAGTATGCTTTTTGTAATACCTGCCATTCTAATTTGGTTTTCAATAGCCTTTGCATTTAATAAACAAATAATTAATGCGATGACTAAATCAAAAGGACTTGAAAGAACCGATAATCCAAAGATATATAACATAGTGGAGAATCTTTGTATTTCCAGAGGACTTCCTGTTCCATCTATTCAGGTTATTGAAGACGATTCTCTAAATGCTTTTGCATCAGGACTATCTCCTAAGGATTCAGCCATTACTTTTTCTAGAGGAATATTAAATAAACTTAGTGACCAAGAAATAGAGGCAGTGGCAGCACATGAACTTACGCATATAATTAACAGGGACGTAAGACTTATGGTTGTAAGTATAATCTTTGTAGGGATTATTCAAACTATTGCAGAATTAATAGTTAGAGTAAATATTAAAAGTAATAATAACAGCAGGGACTCTGGTAGTCTTGTAATGGTCATATTGGCAATAAAGCTTTTAGCTTTTGTTCTTGGCTTCTTTGTAAGCGTCATAGTTCAACTAGCAATTTCACGTAAAAGAGAGTTTTTGGCAGATGCTGGATCTGTAGAGCTTACTAAAACATCAGAACATTTAATCTCAGCACTAACTAAGATTGATCAAGATCCAAGAATAGAGGCTATTGAAAATAGATCAGTAGCTCAAATGTTTTTTGACAATCCTCTTGCTAACAAAAATGGAAAAGTAAACTTTATAGACAAGATGTTCATGACGCATCCTACGATTGAAGAAAGAGTATCTGCATTAAGAATGGTTGCTTCTTAAGGAGCAGTAATCTTTTCTCTAACATCTCTAAAGAACATTTTAAAATCATCGTATTGTGTTTTCTCGTTATATTCTGCAAGAGCAACAATCTCAACTTTTGTTAATATTCCATCAGCAGTAATTAGTTTTGGTCCATATACTCTTTTTACTGTTGAAACGCTTTTATCTAATTCATATACTCCAGATAGTGTATCCGCCCCTTTCTTTGTTAGCGCATTATATGAGTTTTCAAAATAGCACTTGTAATAATCAAACATACAAGCTCTTCTTGGTTGAATTGAGAGATAAAGTTTGCCTGTTGAAACATCATACAAGCTACCCGTTAATATGAGCTGTGAGTCTAAGTTTACATCGCTATTATCATACCCTCCGTCCATCTCTTGATATGGGAAAAAGTTGTCATGTGCTATCGGAAGACTAAACTCATGTGTACTCTCAACTGCCTGTCTTTGTGGATCATATTTTACTAATTTCAACTTAGCCTTTTCCTTAGATCCACTTTCAAGATATTCCTGACTTAGAAAGTAAACTTTTCTTTCGTTGTATGAATAGTAAACATTAACGATGTTATTTGTCTTACTTGATAAATAGTTTGTTAATGGGTACTTACATTTCTTGTTAACAATTATTTCAAAGGTAGGATAATCCTGATCCTTTAAGATTACATAGTTTAGATTAATTCCAGCTTCAAGGTTATATGGTTCGTAGTATACCAATGGACTTAGGAATAGCATGTCCTTTGCGGCCATAATTCCGGTTTCTTCAGCAGGAAAAAGCTCATTTTGTGTGCATACTTTTGTAATTTCCTCTGGCATAATAATTCTTCCAAAGTCAGAAGAGGAACTACTAGAACTATAACTTGGAAATATAGTGTCTGGGGGAATTAGGGCGGATGGTTTTGTGACATTAATCCTTTGGTTTAAATCGTAAAGAATCCCTCCATATGTTGTAAGGGATCCAAATGCTGAAGGTATCTCAGAATATTGAGATGTAAAGAATCTAACCATCCCAAAGCCTGCTAATGTACACATGGTTACTACAACCATTGATACTACTAGAATGATTGTTATTTTATTTCTGTCTTTCATAACCCCACGTTTAAAATATATATTGATAATATAACGTATCTATAAAGGGTTAGTAACAAAAAAACTATAGTCCTAGTTTTGGGTCACGATCTAATGTGGTTGGATCAGTAAATTCTGACTTTAGATATTTGTAATATGCAGCTATCCCTATCATTGCAGCATTATCCATGTATAGCTTTTTATCACGAGGTGCATACATAGAAACATTATGTTTTTTTGCTTCTTTTCTAATAGCACTTCTAATCTTTGTATTTGAAGCAACCCCTCCTCCTATAAAAAGAAGTTTAACAGGGTATTTCTTTAGTGCCTTAGAGAGTCTATCTAATATATGTTTGATAGCAGATTCTTCAAATGATTTTGCAACATCATATATCTCTTGTTTGTTTAAATTAGGATGTGTTTTTACAAAATACATCACCGCGGTTTTAATTCCTGAATAACTAAAGTTTAAGTTGTCTTGGTTAATCATTGGTACTGTAAAGTGATACTTATCCTCTCCTTTATCTGCAAAGTCTGACAGTACCTTACCCCCTGGATATCCAAGTCCTAACATACGAGCTACTTTATCATATGCTTCACCAACAGCATCATCTAAAGTTTCTCCAATAATTTCATACTTCCCTATTTCATTAC
>CAYSFE010000019.1:2339-9249 GCA_964430225.1 uncultured Candidatus Saccharibacteria bacterium | reverse complement strand
TTCAAATTTAACCCTATCCTCATTACTATTGTAGTAATCCTAGTAATAGTAGTAATTACAGGTGGAATGCAGTTCTTACAAGGAAGAGATTCTTCTTCTAAACTAGCATACTCACAGTTATTAACAGATATCAAAGATAGTAAAGTAACTACTGTTGAGATATGCCAAGGAGAAATTACAGCTAAATACAAAGATGATACTTCAAAGAAAGTAAATGCAACTTCAATTAGTGTGGAAGATTTAAGAAAAGGTATTAAAGATGAAAATCTAGATCCTTTAAAGATAAATATTAAAGAATGTTCAAATTTCCCTTCAGTAGATGCAATATTAGGAGCAATATTAAACATCGGTCTTCTAGTAGGACTCGCAGTAGTAGGGTATATGGTCATTAGAAGTATAAATAACTCAGGGAATAAAGCACTTGGATTTGGAATATCTAAAGCAAGATTAGCATTTGGATCTAAACAAGATGTTAAGTTTAGTGATGTTGCTGGTATTGATGAAGCAAGAGATGAAGTAGAAGAGATAGTTCAATTCCTTAAAGATCCTGAAAAGTTTCAAAAGATGGGAGCTAGAATCCCTAAAGGTATATTAATGACTGGTGCACCTGGTACTGGTAAAACCTTACTAGCTCGAGCTATTGCTGGAGAAGCAGGAGTTCCATTCTTCATTACCTCAGGTCCTGAATTTGAGGAAATGGTAGTAGGAGCTGGAGCATCTAAAGTGAGAGATCTATTTGCTAAAGCAAAAAGAGCAGCACCTGCACTAATCTTCATAGATGAAATTGATGCAATTGGAGAAAGAAGAGGATATACCCATAACTCTCAATATACTCAACAAACTCTAAATCAAATACTTGTTGAAATGGATGGATTTGAAAAGAACACTAATGTTCTTGTAATAGCTGCAACAAATAGACCTGATGTACTAGATCCAGCTTTAACTCGTCCAGGAAGATTTGATAGAAAAGTAAATATAGATTTACCAGATATTGAAGGAAGAAAGAAAATACTTGAAATACACAGTAGGAACAAACCACTAGCATCAGATGTATCACTAGAACGTATTGCTAAGAGAACTACGGGTTTCTCAGGAGCTGATCTTGAAAATATCCTAAATGAAGCTGCTATCATGGCAGCTAAAGCTGGAAGAAAAGAAATATTAGAGAAAGATATTGAAGAAGCATCTATTAAAGTAATCATGGGAAGTGCAAGAAGAAGAAAGAGAAATGATAAATTACTTAAGACTATTGCTTATCATGAAGCAGGACATGCAGTAATATCAAAATTTGCCCCTGAAGCAGACCCTGTACATAAGATTACTATCGTAAGTAGAGGAATGTCAGGTGGTATGACAATGCATATGCCAGAAGAAGAAGAGATGCTAACTACAAAAACTAGATTCCTATCTGAAATAAAGGTATTAATGGCAGGACATATTGCAGAAAAGGTGTTTATGAACGATATAACTACTGGAGCAAGTAATGATATTGATAGAGCTACTGAGATAGCAAATAGAATGGTAAGAAGATTTGGTATGAGTGATAAAGTAGGATTAATCAGATATGCACCATCTAATGAGGGAGAGATATATAATGCTAGAGTAAATAGCAGGGACGGGGAAGATTTCTCAGAAGATACAGCTAAAATGCTTGATCTAGAAGTAAAAAAGATAATGGACGCTTGTTATGTCGAAACTGAAAAGATAATAAACGAGCATAAAGAACAAGTAGAGAAATTAAAAGACATGCTTCTTGAAAAAGAAGTAGTAAATGCTGACGAATTTAACAGTATTTTCTAATTAAAATGCCTAAAATCCTAATAGTAGATACAAGTGCACTAGTACATAGAGCATATCATGCATTTCCTGATACTTTAACGAATAAAGAAGGACTTCCTACTAACGCCATATATGGTTTTACCACTCTTTTACTAAGTGCTATTGAAAAAGTAAAACCTGAATATATTGTTTGTGCTTTTGATACACCTAAACCAACTTTTAGACATCAAGAGTTTGTAGACTACAAAGCACACCGTAAACCTATGGAGGATGAGTTAAAACTTCAATTCCCCCATGTAGAAGTCATTCTTAATGCTTTTAAGATCCCAATACTTAAAGTAGAAGGATTTGAAGCAGATGATGTAATTGGAACTCTAGTTGAGCGGCTACCTAAGATAATTCCAGGTGTTAAGAAGGTCATACTAACAGGTGATTCTGATGAGTATCAGTTACTTGATAGTGATACTGATATATTCATGGCTGCTAGATTCTTTAGAGATTCAAAGATCTCAACATATGAAGAAATAAAAACAAAACTTGGATATGATCCTGTTAATGTCCCTGATTACAAGTCTTTAAGAGGAGATTCAAGTGATAATATTCCAGGAGTGAAGGGGATAGGGGAGAAAACAGCAACTGAACTTGTGTCAAAATACAAAACTTTGGAAAATGTATATGAGAATATTGATAAAATAGATAAAAAAGTAGCTGAGAAGCTCATAAACTCGCAAGAAATTGCATATATGAGTAAGAAGATTGCTGTGATCTCACGAGACGTACCTCTAAATATTGTAAAAGAAGAGTTAAGATTCTCTGGATACAAAGTTTCAGAAATAATAGAAACATTTAAGAAATATGAGTTTAGATCTCTTGTGTCTAAAGTAATAAGACTATTCCCTGAAAATATACCTAGTATTCCAACAACTGAATCACTTTCAGGACAAGGGGGAATATTTGATCAAGTTGGAACTTCTAAACCTAAGCTTGATCTAAGTTTAGCTAAAGAAAATAGTTCTCTAAAATCCTTTGATCAAATATATGTATATATGACTGAAAGTAAAATATATTTATCTGATTTAAAAGAATATGTAAGTTTTGAATTAACTGATGTAAAAAATATTAAGGAATGTATAAAGAAAGAGAGCTTAATAATTGGAAATGACATAAAAGCCCTTATGCATTTAATAGGTAGTTCAGACTTTAAATATTTTGATGTATCAATTGCCTCATATATATTCTCAGGTGGTAAAATTAAGAAAGACTTGGAATCCCAGTTCATTGAGCTATTTAATAGCTATGACCTACTAAGTAAAGAAGATATTGGAACACAGATTGCTGTAATGGGTAAGATATATGATTACCATATAGGATATATTGAAAAACATGCAGGGGAAAAGATAGTAAAGCTATTAATAGATGTTGAAATGCCTTTAGTGAAAGTCCTTTTCTCTATGGAAAGTCGGGGTATTTTACTTGATAAAGAGATAATGAAAAAAGTGAAATCAAGTATTGAGAAGTCTATAGCGGAAGTAGTTAAGAAAATATATTCTCTTATAGGACATGAGATAAATATATCTTCTCCTAAACAAGTGGGGGAAGCCCTGGTATCAATGGGAATTCCATTACCTAAAAAGTCTAAAACTGGAGCATACTCTACAGATGAAGGTACACTTCTAAAATTTGCTTCTAGTTTTGAAATATGTGACCAAATATTAAGGCATAGAGAGCTTGCGAAGTTACTATCTACATATGTAGACTCATTAACGGAAATTACTGATAAAGATAGTGTAATACATACTACATACAATCAAAATGGAGCGTTAACTGGTAGACTTTCTTCTACAAATCCTAATTTACAAAATATTCCATTTGGTACTCCTGAATCTGATCTCATTAGATCAGCATTCATTGCAAGACCAGGGTACAAGTTTGTAAGTTTAGACTATTCTCAACAGGAATTAAGAATACTGGCATCCCTTTCTCACGAAGATTCTTTAATAGAGGCATATAAAAAGGGAATGGATATACATAAGCTTACTGCAACTGCAATTTTTGATGTGAAATATGAAGATGTAACAAAAGAGCAAAGAGCAGCTGCTAAAACTGTAAACTTTGGTGTGGTATATGGAATATCTAGTTTTGGTTTATCAGAACAATTAAAAATTCCTGTAGCTACTGCTCAAAAATTCATAGATTCTTTCTTTGATAAATTCCCAAATATTTTAAAATACTTTAAAGATATTGAAAAAGAAGCAATAGAAAAGGGATATATATCAACAATATTAGGAAGAATTAGATATTTCCCTGATCTAAACTCTAAGAACTTTCAATTAAGAAATAGGGCGTATAGGGAGCTGATAAACTTCCCAATACAAGGATCAGCTGCCGATATGACTAAGGCTGCAATGGTAGATATATATAATAGTATGAATAAATTTAAAGGTTGGAATCTAATACTTCAAATACATGATGAACTCCTTTTTGAAGTAGAGGAAAAAGCCTTAAAAGATAAATCTTCTCTAGATGCGATTAAAGAGATTATGAATAGTGTCATGCCACTCAGTGTCCCAGTTTTAGTTGAAAGTAATGAGTCTTCTACCTGGGTTAAATAAGTATTCCACTTTCTAAGTATAAATGTTACGATTTCTTGTTGATCTTTTGATCAAAGTTAAATCGTGGAACTTTGTTACACATGCTAGTAAGTACACTTTCGGTACAACTTGAGAGGCTGAGGAACATAAACAGTAGGAATGAACTTTCGGCTGTTCTTTCCGAGCTTGTGAAACAAATGTCGGGAAAAGAGGCGAAAGAATTAGTTTATCTTCTTCAGTGTAGAGTTGCTCCTAAATTTGTTCCCATTGAATTTAATTTAGCCGATAAACAACTAATTAAGTTTTTTTCTGAGTTTTTGAAGAATCCAAAGTTCGATGAAGAATATTTAAAGTATGGAGATATGGGGGATACTGTGTATTACCTTCTTAAAAATACCTCTAAAGAGAGTAACTACAATATTAGTGAACTCTATTCTGATCTTTTAGCTCTTGCTAATACGGTAGGTAAAGATTCTGTGAAAACAAAGGCAAATATACTTAAAGGTATATTTGAAAAGTCAGATAGACTATCTTCTAAATATATTGCAAGAATCCTATCTGGTAATTTAAGGCTTGGATTTAGTGATAAGACAATACTAGATGCTTTATCCATATATCTATCTGGAGATAAGAGTAAAACAGATGAAGTGGAGAGAGCATATGGGGCCATGTCTGATCTTGGAATCCTTACAGAACATATCCTTACTAAAAAGAAACTTGTATTAAACGATATATATATTACTCCAGGGATTCCAGTAGCATCTAAACTAGTTGAGCGTGAAAAAGATGTAGAAAGTATATGGGAGCGTATGCCAAACTGTATGGTACAAGCTAAGTATGATGGGCTTAGGTGTCAAATCCACGTTATTGAAGAAGGGAAAGATATTGAAAACTTTAAGGTAGACATTACTCAGTCATCACTTCTTAAAGAAGAAGTCAAAAGGGTGAAATTGTTCTCTAGAAACCAAGAAGAAACTACAGAAATGTTTCCAGATCTAGTTCATGAGTTTGAAAAACTTAAAGTAAAGTCTGTAGTACTAGACAGTGAAGTGATTGGAATAAATCCTGTTACTCACAAATTCATTCCTTTCCAAGAGACTATGCAAAGGAAAAGAAAATACAATATCTCTGAATTTGCATCGGAAATACCGGTGAAATGTATGATATTTGACATAATGGAATTAAACGGTAAGGACCTGTCAGGTATGAAGTTAGAAGATAGAATATCAATCCTTGAGAAGCTATTTAAAGGTGTTAAATCAGATATCTTAACAGTTAGTGAAAATACGTTTATCAAGTCATCTGATGAACTCACTAAACTCTTTAATAAATATGTAGCCGAAGGGTTAGAGGGAGTAATTACAAAGGCTTTAGGAACCACATATGATCCTGGAACAAGAAATTTTGATTGGATAAAATTAAAGAGATCATCGGATAGTAAGCTAAATGATACTGTAGATGCTGTAGTAATGGGATATTACAAAGGAAAAGGATCTAGAAATGAATTTGGAGTTGGAACAATCTTAGTTGGTAGTTATGACAAAGAGAATGATAAATATTTAACATTAGCTAAAGTAGGTACGGGTTTTAGTGAAGATCAACTTAAAAAAGTATATGAAGATTTAAAAGGAACAGAGCTTAGTGAAAAACCAGAGAACTATGAAATCTCTTCTAACCTAAAAGTAGATGTATGGGTAAAGCCTTCAATAGTAGTGGAGATAGAAGCGGATGAGATTACAGAAAGTGATTTACATACAGTTGGATATTCTCTAAGATTTCCTAGAATAAAGTTATGGGGTAGAGATAAAGACTTTAAAGACACCACAACAAAAGAGGAGATAAAGAGAATGTTTGAATTAAGAAAGGGATAATTTAAGTAAGGTATCGAATATGCAGAACAAAAAGGTTTATAGTCACTCAAAAGCAAAAGTATTGACTGTCGTTTTTGTAATATTTTGTTTACTTACTTTTAGTATGGCTCTCACTCCAAAGGGTTTTAGTACGGAGAATTTAACTCTATCCACAATACTTTCGACATTGTTCTCTCTAATACCTATGTATTATGGATTCGGACAAGAAGTTGAAATCAAGAATTCGAAAATAAAGTTCTACTCAAATCTTGGGTCAAAGTTTCTTGACAGAGATAAAGAAGGACTTCCAATTAATGAGGTTTTAGAAGTAAGACTAGGTACTCCAAGAATTAATAAATCAATGAGAACATATAGTGCAGTAAATATATCTTCAAAAGATAAAGAAGTTACCTTTAATCCTGATCTATTCAATGATTCAACTCTAAAAAATCTATTTTTAGAATTAAAACTATTAAATCCAAGTATTGTATTTGATAAATATTCTTCAAATATTATGGGAATAGGGAAGGATGGTGGAGTATTTTTTAAGTCAGTTTTTGCAAAGTTCTTAGATAAGTACTTTGGGCCTAAAGTATAACTAATTCATTGATATTTATCCTTTCAAAATAGCTCTCTATTTCTATTGACAATGAGGTATTCTAAGTGTGATAATTGCCTTGCCTAAGTTTG
>CAYSFE010000019.1:0-2239 GCA_964430225.1 uncultured Candidatus Saccharibacteria bacterium | reverse complement strand
TATTTCTATTGACAATGAGGTATTCTAAGTGTGATAATTGCCTTGCCTAAGTTTGAAATGTATCAATGATATATTTCTTCAATTTAGAAGATCAACTTCTTTGATCTTTGTGCACATTTCTCTTGTTTTTTTGTATGATTTTTCATACAATGCGATCACCCTCGATATTTCTCGAGGATTAGCTCATTAAAAACTGAAAAGCGAAGAGTATGCAATAAATTAATTTCATTAATTTATTGGTTATTTAAGTCAATTTCTTTTCACTTGGATAATATTATTAAGTAATAGAGTTCAGTTGAACAATTCAAATCTAACTCGTCTTCGGACGAATTATTTTTTTGGAGAGTTTGATCCTGGCTCAGGATGAACGCTGGCGGCGTGCCTAAGGTATGCAAGTCGAGCGATTTATTTTTCTATTGATCTGGGTAGCAATACTTAGTGATTTAGATTTTTAAATAGCGGCAGACGGCTGAGTAATGTATAGATACTTACCCATAAGATGTGAACAGCTCACCGAAAGGTGGGGTAATGCACAATGTGATCTACGGATTAAAGACGAAAGTCACTTACGGAGAGGTCTATATCCTATCAGGTTGTTGGTGAGGTAATGGCTCACCAAGCCTACGACGGGTAACTGGTCTGAGAGGATGACCAGTCAGACCGGGACTGAGAAACGGCCCGGACTCCTACGGGAGGCAGCAATCAGGAATCTTGGACAATGGACGAAAGTCTGATCCAGCGACGCCGCGTGGAGGATGAAGGTCTTCGGATTGTAAACTCCTTTTATCAGAGAACAAAGTATGAGTATCTGATGAATAAGCGACTCCTAACTTCGTGCCAGCAGGAGCGGTGATACGAAGGTCGCAAGCGTTATCCGGAATTACTGGGCGTAAAGAGATGCGTAGGCTTTTGATCAAGTTGATTGTTAAATCTCTGGGCTTAACCCAGAAACCGCAATCAATACTGGTTAAATCGAGATAAGCAGAGGAGGCAGGAATTTCTGGTGGAGCAGTTAAATGCGTTGATATCAGAAGGAACACCAATGGCGTAGGCATGCCTCTGGGCTTTATCTGACGCTAAGGCTCGAAAGCGTGGGGAGCAAAACGGATTAGATACCCGTGTAGTCCACGCCCTAAAATTTCCCTGCTAGATGTTGGTTGGATGTGTTTTTTCCACTTCGGTGGAAATGTACATTTGATCAGTGTCGCAGCTAACGCGTTAAGCAGGGCGCCTGGGGAGTACGGCCGCAAGGCTAAAACCCAAAGGAATTGACGGGGACCCGCACAAGTAGTGGAGCGCCTGGTTTAATTCGATGCTAAACGAAGGACCTCACCAAGGCTTGAACTGTAGCTGCAAGCTGTATGAAAATACGGCCGCCTTCGAGGGTGCTATAGAGGTGCTGCATGGCTGTCATCAGCTCGTGTCGTGAGATGTTGGGTTAAGTCCCGCAACGAGCGCAACCCCTATCGGATGTTAAAATTTCTTCCGAAACCGCCCTGCCTAAACGGGGAGGAAGGTGGGGACGATGTCTAGTCATCATAGCCCTTATGTCTTGGGCGACACAGACGCTACAATGGACCGTACAATGCGTTGCCAAACCGCGAGGTGGAGCTAATCGCAACAAAACGGTTCTCAGTTGGGATTGCAGTCTGAAACCTGACTGCATGAACGCGGAATTACTAGTAATCGTGGATCAGCATGCCACGGTGAATACGTTCTCGGGTCTTGTACACACCGCCTGTCAAGTCATGGGAGCCGGTTTTACTCGAAGGGTAGTTTACTAAACTAGAGTAGAGTCGGTGACTGGGGCTAAGTCATAACAAGGTTGCCGTAGGGGAATCTGCGGCTAATCACCTCCTTTTAAGGAGTTAAATTTTAGTATTAAGCAATGTTTAGCGCTTGAACTAAAATTCATTTAAGTTTCAAGGTCACGATCTTGAAACATTTCTACTTTAAGTTATTTTCTAATCGAAACTTAACTTAAAGCTCTCTCTTAAGTAACTTTACATACTCTTTGCTTTTAAGTTTTAAAATGAGCATTGCTCTTTTAACAATTTTAGTTTTTTAGCTACGCTTTTTACCAAGAGGGCGTGTAGCTCAGATGGTTAGAGCGCAGTCCTGATAAGACTGAGGTCCCTGGTTCGATTCTAGGCACGCCCACCATAGAAAGCGAATAAGGGCCTGTAGCTTAGTTGGTAGAGCGCCTCATTTGCAATGAGGAGGTCAGGAGTTCGAATCT
>CAYSFE010000018.1:0-9556 GCA_964430225.1 uncultured Candidatus Saccharibacteria bacterium | reverse complement strand
GAAATTGGCCATAGTCTAGTACCAGCACCACCAGCAAAAATTATTAACTTCATAATTATGAAAATTAAAAATATGAAGAATGTATATCACTAAATAATAAGAATTACAAACTCAGTTTATTTATTAATTCTATTATTTTATTTAAAATTAAACATTAATAGTAATATATTTGGGATTAACCCAAACCTGATTTCCATCAACAATAGTCATCCCTTCAAGAGATGGAATACCTGGATTATATTTAAATTTACATGGTGTTTCTATCAATAATGCCCACTTATTTTTATAGAAAAGATTAATTAAGTCACCCTCTATTTTTCTGCTATGAGTACCTATTAAAACCACTTTTACATATTTATTCAACAAATCAACTGCATTATTCAATAAATTAGATTCTCCACCCTGAATATCTACATGAAGTAAATCTACCGTATGATTTATAATTTTATTCAAAGGTACTACCTCAACTTTTATATTTTCAATTTTTACACCTCTATAGTCAGTTTGTACTTCAAATTTTGTAGGAACAGCTCCATAATCTTCACTTGGTATAGCTAACTTAGGGAAATACATAAATCCACTCTCATTTCCTACTGCATTATTGTAAATTTTAATTTTTATATTTGGAATGATAGAATTTTTTATATTATTATCATTAAAATTATCACTTATCCATTTTGACTTATTTGGATCAGCCTCGACAGCGGTTAATCTTATATTTTTTATTCCATTTTTTTTTGCAGCCAAGTAAGATCTTGCAGACCAAATTCCATTACCGGCACCTAATTCAATACAAGAAAAGTTGTCTTTTGCATTATCAATTGCAAAACAAGTTCCAATGTATTCAGTAAATTCATGTAACATTCCGTCATTAGGTTCAGGAAAACCAAGAACTGCCCCATCTAAACCAACTAAATTATTATAATGTTTGATGTTTGTTATGCAACCTAAGTAATCTGTAACATATCCCGGATTAGATTTTCTAGTTTTGTCTTCAAATTTTTTAACCAAATCAATAAAATTTACCATAAATAGGTTTGTTTATAATTTATTAGTTATTATTTTAGTATCTATTTGTATATTAACAAATATGAAAATTATGTCCAAAAATAATCTACTATTCTCAAATGATTAATTATATTATTGTAGTTTTAAAATTTAAATTAAAATGCTATAACATTATCGATCTTATTATTTTATTCATATTTTTTATTTATAATTTTTTTTATATGAATTCTAGTATATACAAAACAATGGATAGTGTAGAAAATTACCACTGGTGGTTTGTAAGTAGAGCAAAAATTGTAGAAACGATGATAAGAAAATACTTCCCGTTCAAATCTGACTTAAGTATTTTGGATATTGGATGTGGGAGTGGAGGTAATTTTAAAATGCTAAGCATATTTGGAAAAATAACTGGTCTTGAACCTGATGAATTTGCTGCAACTCAAGCTAAAAACAAAAATATTGCAAATAAGGTTATTCAAGATGATTTTATTAAAAACTTAGAAGTCCAAAATCAAAAGTATGATTTAATCGTTCTTACTGACGTTTTAGAGCATATTGAGAAAGATAAGGAAGCATTGAATAAAATTATCAACCTATTACAGCCTGATGGTAAACTACTTATAACTGTTCCAGCTGGAATGAATATATGGAGTAATCACGATATAACTCATCAACATTTTAGAAGGTACAGTAAAAACGAGTTAAAAGAAAAATTATTAACTGCCGGTTTTCAAATTAACAAGCTCTCTTATTATAACTTTTTCCTTTACCCACTTGTTTTCATTGAAAGAAAGCTTAAGTTGAATAAAAACGAAGACGATGTAGATATGAGCGGAGGAATATTAAATTCTGTACTTAAAGTAATTTTTAGCTCTGAAGCATTTTGGCTAAAGCTAGGAGTTAACTTCCCAATTGGAGTTTCTTTAATAACTGTTTGTAGTAAAAAATAATTGTTAATAAACTACTATGATAGATAAAAAGTTGTCAGTTATAGTCCCATGTAAGAATGAAGAGGAAGTATTGGATAAATTTTATGAAAGAACAATTAAGGTTATTAATGAACTTACTACAAACTATGAAATAATCTTTATTAATGATGGAAGTACAGATCAAACCCTGGATGTCATGTTGAAGCTATCTGAGAGAGATACAAAGATTTTAGTTATAGATCTTTCTAGAAATTTTGGGAAAGAATTGGCATTGACTGCTGGAATTGATGCATCTACCGGTGATGCTATAGTACCAATAGATGCAGATTTACAGGACCCACCTGAATTAATGAAAGACATGTGGGCAAAATGGAATGAAGGTTACGATGTTGTTTATGCAACTAGAACTACTAGACAAGGAGAGTCTTTTCTAAAAAAATTTACTGCTAAAATGTTCTACATTCTTATGTCTAAGATAGTAGTAATCAATATTCCCAAAAACACAGGTGATTTCAGATTAATGGACAAGAAAGTAGTTGAATCCCTTAAAGAACTTAGAGAAAGAAATCGTTTTATGAAAGGTTTATTTTCATGGGTTGGATACAAACAATACTCACTATTATATGTTCGAGAACCAAGATTTGCAGGGAAAACTAAGTTTAAATTTTTTAAACTTCTTGATTTTGCTGTAGACGGTATCACATCATTTACATATTCACCATTAAGAATAGCATCTTTTTTAGGATTTATTACATTTTTCTTTTCAATGGTTTATGCTTTATTTATTGTTATTCATAGGCTAACTACTCAAAATGATATTTCAGGTTATGCATCGACACTTGTATTTATATTATTTTTTGGTGGTGTCCAGCTATTATCTGTAGGACTTATTGGAGAATATATTGGTAGAATATATGAGGAAGTAAAACAAAGACCTCTATACCTAGTAAAGCAAATATATGGAAATAGAAACAAGACAACGCCTACAATTAAAGCAAGTATTTGACGAGTATAGACTAAACCCTGGCACAAGACGGAAACTTACAACCGATTATGATACAAGCCTTTTACTTAATACTGACGGTATAAAGGTTGGATTTCATCTTAAAGCTGATCAAAGATTGAGTAAATTAACAGAACCAGTAGATAAGCATAGTTTATCTGTAACGACCGTTAATTTGGGAGGTATTGGAGGTTATGAAACTTTTTATAAATCTGATATAAATAATCCTGTCCCAATTGAAAGAGAAAGGCTTCTTGTAGAATTTTATTCATGGTTAGAGGAAAAATCTAGTATTACTGATATTATTTGTGTACAAGACTTTCCCACGTTTCTAAGAGCTGGTAAGCAGAATCCTGACTTTTTAGAAAAAATGGCTTCTTTAGGATTTGAAACGGTTTTAGTTCCCTATGTTTATCATGAAACTAAACCAAGTGATATAGAATTTAGGGCCGAATCAATTGGAATATTAGTAAATAGAAATCTTCGTCCCACAATCAAATTAAAAGAGATTTCAATAATTCCGCATTTTCAAAATCAACAACATGGGAAGCAAAAAGGTGATTTTTTAGATTGGAATCCATATTTTAATATTGATCCTAGAAATAAGGATAGGTTAAAAGAAGCTAATCCTTTTTGGGGCCAAACTTTAATATTAACTCTAGAAGATGAAAATGGTAGAGTCTTACAAGTGGGTACTTTATATGTTTCTCCAGCTAGTTCAGCAATCGACAGAAGAAGAACTCTAAGAAAGTCTATAGAACTAGTAAAGCATGAAGATACTCCCTTTATCCTTTGCGGTGACACTAATATGTATGGAATTAGTATTGATACCTCTAAACCTTTAATAGAAGGTCCTTTGTTAGTTAGAAGTTTTCCATTTAAAATTGCTCTTATGACTTTACTTGGAGGAATTACATTAAATGGTATAAGTAGATTAAATTTGGAAGAAATTACTTCACTTAAAATGCTAGCAAGGAGACATAATACTGATTTACTATTACCTCCCAAAGAATCGTTGTCAAAAGGACCTATTAAATGGGTAATTGATATTGGGTTAACTAACATGAATTCTACTAGTAGTACTAGTAAGAATGTTAGATTTACAGATCATAAGGCAATTAATTGGGAAGTTAAGTATTAAGGTTCTTGGAATTGATACGCTTTCTTTTAATAACATCAACAACTTTATAACTATACATTGGTATATCTACAAAAGTAACTAAAATTAAGATTAATAATGAAATTACACTTATTGCTAACCCAAGTTTTAAATCAAAAGGTTCAAAGTAAAGTTTAATTGATTTGGTATTGGGTGGAACTATAAATGAAATAAATCCACCATTTGCCTCAATAATTTCACCATTATTATTAATTACTTTGCCATGGCTATCCTGAAATCTTAATCTCCAACCAGGGTAATTTACCATACTAGTATAGATATACCCTGTTTGATTCATAGGCTCAACAGAAATATTTATCTTATCTGAAATTGAGTTTTCAATTCTATCTATTTTTAAGTTATTATCTGTTAGATTTGGATCTTTATTTACATAAACAGTTTCATTATCCAATACATTGCCAGATAAAATCGTAAGAAAATCTAAAGGAGAATAAGAAATATGTTTAGGAGAATAGATTATTTCTTTAGAATATAAATTACTCAAAATAATATCACTTTTACCTATAGATTTTATTTTAAGTCCATTTTCTTTAAGTAAATTTACAACATCTTGATTTTCAATATTTACTACTATCTCTTCTATTCCTAGCTGGTTGAGTAAATACTGATTACTAGACAACAAGATACTGGAATTTTCAATCATACCAATGCCATTACTACCAGTATTTAAAATAAATTTTTTAAGTACAAGAGGGTTATATCCATTTAACGTATAAATTCCACATAACATATTAATATTTGGTGGAATTTCATGACTGAATACTCCATCCCATATCAAGATTCTTTTCTTTTGTAGATTTATATTCTCAGAAAATCTTTCTTTATTACAATAATCAGAAGTTATTTTAGGTGAGTTATATTTCCAATCCATATTATAAGCAATTGGGAACACCTCAATTACTATCAGCACAATTAATAATAAAGATAAAAAATATTTAGTAATTTTTAAGTAAGATATAACTATAATTATTGTAGATGACAAGACAAAGAATAATAGTGGCAATAATACCGATATGTTTTTTAAGGGCGATAAAGATTCTAGGCTTATGTTTCTTTCTGCTGCTTCTTTAACAATGTCAAATCTAAACAGGTAAATTACAATTAATGTAGACATATATACCAAAGATGTAAAGAGGATACTTTTTAAAGTTTTTCTCCTTATTAAGGTTTTATCTTTCAGGTTAAAATCATTAATCAAGTGACTTAATCCTAGAGAGAAAAGAATTACAAATATAAACTGTATAAACAACATCATTCGTCCATGAGCTCTAAATAAATTTAAAATGGGAATTTTAAAATAAATATTTGTAAGCAAGCTTAAGTCACTTTGCATAAATAAGAATATTACAAAACTTATTATTAACAAAATCGTAATTAATTTCTTCTCAATAATTCTTTTTTTGCTCAATGACAAATAAAACAAAATTATAATCGTGAAGGCACTTATAAATCCGGATAGCTCTGTAAAATTCCATTTACCAAAATAATTAGTTTGAGATAAAGGCATTATTTTACCTTGTAACAACTCTGGGTATCCATATATGAATGGGAATAATACTGAAAGGACATCACTCGTTTCGCGAGTATACGTATTAAAATCATAAAGGGATAAACTATTTCTAGGAGTTTGTGAATACAGATTAAAACTTGGAATTAATTGTATCCCAGATAGTCCAATTCCCAGGCATAATAGTAATGTTATTAAAAAGATTTTCTTAAGTGAATAATCCCAAATATATTTAGTTAAGACTATAAAAATCAAAACAAATATTAATACATAGGTAGAGATTTGAGTATGTCCTGACAAAATTGATAAAGTTGTTGAAAAACATAACAATAAATAATAAAGTTTATTTTTACTATCCAAAATACGTTTTATCGAAAATATAATCCAAGGAAGAAATACAAAACTATAAATTAAATTTATATGATTTAGGTGTTGCAACATTGGTAAACTAAATCCAATTAACAAACCAGATAATATTGCAATTAATTTGTTTTTTGCTAATAGCGACACCAAATAATACGTTCCTAAAATTCCTATTAAGTAAGCAACCATCACATATAAGTTATAATCCAGTTTGAGTATTTGGAATATAAATCTTATTGGAAAAAAGCTTGCTACTTGAGGATCTGAATATGAAGGATATCCTAGAAATATAGAAGAATTCCATAAATGGAATCCCTGTTCAAACATTGGATAATTATATTTAAAGCCATCTTCTTGACCAAGAAGTTGTAAGTTAAGAATATTGGGAAAAAATAGTATTAAAATAACTAATAAAAATAACATTATTATTGTTATTCTAGACTGTATTAGTTTCTTAAAATTTAAATCACCAAGTATATTTTTTATTTTACTTATTACAAACAAATAATTATCCGTTTAAATACATATCCACTGTATCTTGAACACTATTGGTTTCTATAAGCTCACCATTTTTCAAAAGTACAACTTTTGTACAAAATTCTTTAATAGCATCCATGTTATGGGAAACAAATATAACTGTTTTACCTTCTTTTCTAAGCTTTTCAAATTCTTTTCTTGATTTTTCTTGGAACTTAGAGTCACCTACTGACAGAATTTCATCAAGAATGTATATATCCCCTTCTGCTCTTATGGCTATAGAGAAAGCAAGCCTAACCAACATACCGCTAGAAAACTTTTTTATTTGAGTATCTAAAAACTCTTCAATTTCAGCAAACCTTACGATTTCGTCAAACCTTTGTTTAATCATATTTCTAGTCATACCTAGGATTGTTCCATTTAAGAAAATATTTTCTCTTGCTGTTAATTCTGGATTAAACCCCACTCCTAATTCTAAAAATGGAACTATCCTTCCTTGTACTTTTACCTTTCCACTATCTGCTTCATATATTCCTGCAATAATTTTAAGTGTAGTAGATTTACCGGAACCGTTTGCTCCAATAAATCCAACCGACTCACCTTTCTGTATTTTCAGGTTTATATTTTTTAAAGCATGAAAATATGTGTAGGTTCGTTTTTTAAGATATTCAAATGGATTAGCAAAGACACTTTTCAATGTAGAACTACCAATTTCATGATTTATTCTAAAGCTTTTACTAACGTTTATTAATTCAATAGCAACATTATTTTCAGGTTTATTTTTCATTTTATTTTCTTGCGACATCAAACTTTACCATTAATTTAGCTAAACTTAGCATATCAGTCTTAGCTTCCCAGCCTAAGACTTTCTTAGCTTTTGAAGCATCACCAATTAATAGATCTACCTCTGATGGTCTAAAGAATTGTGGGTTAACTTTAACAATAACCTTACCAGTTTTCTTATCAATACCCTGTTCATCAAGGTCTTTTCCCACCCATTTTATATTAATCCCTACAACTTCATATGCAGCTTCTACAAATTCCCTTATTGTATATGTTTTTCCTGTAGCAAGTATATATGTATCAGAAGTTTTTTGTTGGAGCATTAGATGCATTCCTTGTACATATTCTTTTGCATAACCCCAATCTCTTTTTGATGACATATTTCCTAGTTCAAGTATTTTACCTTCTCCCTTTGCCCATGTAGCTGCATGTAAGGAAATCTTTCTAGTAACAAATTCTTCTCCTCTTAACTCTGATTCATGATTAAATAAGATACCAGAACACCCAAATAACCCATAACTTTCTCTATAGTTAATTGTTGCCCAATGAGATGCAAGCTTTGCAACCCCATAAGGACTCTTAGGATAAAAAGGAGTACTTTCCTTTTGTGGTACTTCTTGTACTTTACCAAACATTTCAGAAGTAGATGCTTGGTAGAATTTTGTTTCCTTACTAAATTGTCTTAAAGCATCTAAAATATATAGAACTCCCATAAAATCTACCTGGCTTGTACTAATTGGTTGTTTAAAACTAGCTGCAACAAAACTTTGAGCTGCTAAGTTATAGAGTTCAACTGGTTTAATTTCTCTAATTACATCATTAACATTTGACTGATCACTTAATTCAAACTCAACAAGTTTTATTTTATCTTTTATGCCAAGAATTTCTAATCTACCTTGATTAGGTTGACTATTTCTTCTAGCAGCTCCATACACTGTATATCCAAGATCAAGTAAATGCTTTGATAACCAAGCGCCATCTTGACCAGTTGCTCCTGTTATAAGTGCTGTTTTATTTTTAGCCATAGATAAAGAAATAAAAAATAATAAATCCAATTATTGTTTTTACTTAAATTCTTTTAATACGATTTCTTTTAACCTCGTTTTCTCGTTTAACACAGGTTCATCTATTACCTTATCCAGTAATTTTTGTAAAATGTCTCCTATCTCTTTACCATTATATCCCATTTCTTTCAAATCATTTCCGTCTATTTCTAAATCTGTAATCTTTAAAGCACTATCTTCAGATAGTACCTTTGAAATCCTTGCCTGTAATCTATCTATCTCTGTTGGATCCCATGCTGATTTAGGATTACATGTAGCATCTGCAATTCTTAATCTAAAGAGATCTTCAATATTTTCTTCCTCAACCCTTTGAATAAATCTCCTTATAGCATTATCTTTCCATCCAATATTTAATTTCTCATCTCTATCTTTCTTTTTAAGTTCTTCACTATTAAAGTTTGGATCATCATATACTGAATAAGGATAGAAGAACATATGATTCTCTATTAATTTAGCAGTTTTTTCTACTTGTTCTCTAGGGTATTTAAGTCTTGTAAGTATTTCTCTTACCATATCTGCTCCCATTTGATCATGACCATAGAAGTGTCCCTCACCATCTGCACATCTTGGTTTAGCAATATCATGAAATAGGGCAGCTAGTTTAACTTGATCTTCAGCCTTATCTACACAAGCTAGTGCATGTTCAAATACATCATGTACATGAAATTTTGGTTGATTTACATTTAATCCCTCTAGTAGTTCAGGTATAAAGATTTCGAGAATTCCAGTGTCTTTTAAAAGATTTAAACCTACGGATGGTTTAGGAGATTTTAGAAGTATCTTATCAAACTCATCTCTAAATCTTTCTATTGAAATTTTTCTTGTGATATGAAGAGTTTGTTTAATAGCTTCATAGGTATTAGGTTCAATTACAAATTCTTTATTTGATGCTAATCTACATGCTCTTACTGATCTAAGTCCATCTTCACTAAATCTCTCAATTGGATCCCCTACTGTTCTTATAATCTTATCCTCTAGATCTTTAATACCATTAAAGTTATCTATCACTTTCACTTCCTTACCTTCAAATACATCTTTCATATTTATCGTTAATGCATTTATTGTGAAATCTCTTCTTTTAAGATCTTCCTCTAAAGATACTCCTAATTTGACTTCAGATGGCCATCTACCTCCCACATACTCTGATTCTGACCTATATGTAGTTACATCTACATTAAAGTTCTCTCCATGCTCATCAGCCACTATTACTGCAATAGTTCCAAATCTTTGATTTATCTGAAC
>CAYSFE010000017.1:0-10867 GCA_964430225.1 uncultured Candidatus Saccharibacteria bacterium | reverse complement strand
TAGAATCTCACGAGTAATACACGATAAGTATTAAAAGACCAATAGAATTGGTGAAGTAGGACGGTAACGAGTAATATACTCCCTATAAAAAAACAGACGTTTTTTGTAGGGATTTTTTTTGTATCTATTATCTTTTTAAACATGTTTAAACAATTAGTAAATCAAAATTTTCCAGAGATGGAAGATGAAGTAACAAAGTTATGGGATGATAAGGATATCTTTCAAAAGTCTATAACTAATAGATCTGAAGATAATCCATATTCTTTTGTTGATGGTCCTCCTTTTGTTTCAGGACTTCCTCACTATGGACATTTACTTGTTAGTATTGCAAAAGATGTAGTACCAAGATATTGGACCATGAAGGGAAAACGTGTAAGAAGAGTATTTGGATGGGATTGTCATGGGTTACCTATTGAGAATAAAGTAAATCAAAAATTAAATATTACTTCTTCTTCTCAATTAGAGAGGGAAGTGGGTATAGATAAATATGTAGAAGAATGTAAAGCCTATGTAGAAGGGTGTATAGAAGATTGGCAATGGTATATTAAAAAGATAGGTAGGTGGGTAGATATGGAGCACGCATATAAAACTATGTATACCTCATATTCTGAATCTGTAGTATGGGCATTTAAACAGATTTACGACAAGAAAATGGTATACAAAGGTAAACGTGTTTCTCTTTACTCTACAGATACAGCAACTCCAGTATCAAGTTTTGAAGTAGCAATGGATCCAGATAACTACCAAGATACTGAAGATCTATCGGTATATGTAAAGTTTAGAATGGATTTAAAGAAATCAAAAGCTAAATCAAGTGAATATTTTAAAACTCTAAAATACCCTGTATTTCTAAGTGCTTGGACAACTACTCCTTGGACATTACCATCTAACTTTGCATTAGCTATAAACAAAGATGAAACATATGCAGTAGTAAAGAGAACTCGAAGAGTTACATTTGAAAAATCCGCAGGATGTATTGTACATAAAGAGGGAAAGTTTCTAGTAATACATGATAGATTTGGAAATATATCATTCCCTAAGGGACATATTGAAAAAGATGAAAGTGCATTTAATGCGAGTATCAGAGAAGTTAAAGAAGAAACAGGATATTCTGTAAAGATAATCACTAACCTTGGTAAGAATACATATCAGTTCTACCATGGTAAGGGGAGTAATGAGCTAAGTCACAAAGAATTACAATTCTTCTTGGCAGAACTAACTAATGAAGAGCAATCAAAGGCTGAGAGTAAGACAGAATGGCTTACATTTGATGAACTAAAAGAAAAATTCTCACATAAAGAAGAACTAGCATTTGTAGAAGCTTCACTAGATATCTTAAAAGGAAAGGGGATTCAACCTCTAAATGTTGAAGGTAAAGTATTAAGAGAAAATCTTTCTGATCAATTTGAATATTTAGTAATGGCTGAAAAGCTTGTTCCTACACTTAAACTCATAGATGGTGTAATTGTAAAAAGACTAAAAGGAGAAGACCTAATAAGTTTAGCCTATGCACCACTTTTCGACTATTTTGAACCTAATGAAAACGACTTTAAAGTATATGAAGCTAGTTTTGTAGGAATGGAAGATGGTACTGGAATAGTCCATATAGCTCCTGCATTTGGAGAAGATGACTTCAATTTTGGTAAGAAATATAAGTTATCGGATAAATCAGATATAGATGCTGAAGGAAAAATGACTGTAGGTAAATATAAGGGAACATATATTAGAGAAGCATCAAAGGATATAACTAATGATTTGAGAGATAATGATAGCCTAATAAAGCTACTTAAATATGTTCATAGACTTCCCTACTATAGAGGACCTAATCCTCTCATATATGTAGCTCAAGAAGCATATTTTGTAGACATACAAAGTATTAAAAAGAGAATGCTAGCTTTAAATAAAAAAGTAAACTGGGAACCTAAATATATTAAAGAGGGAAGATTTGCTCAGACAATAGAAACATCTCCTGATTGGTGTGTATCTAGAAATAGATACTGGGCTACTGTAATGCCAATATGGGTAAGCGAAGAAGGTAATGAGTTAGTAGTAGGCAGTATAGATGAGATTATGGAATATTCTGATCAAGTAGTAAAAGAAGGGGATAAATATTTCTTTAAAGGTAAATCAGAAAATGTAGAATTTACATTCCATAGAGATATATGTGACAAAGTAATACTTAAGAAAGATGGGAAAGAATATAAGAGAATACCAGAAGTTCTTGATGGATGGATGGATAGTGGATCTGTTCCATTTGCTGAACATCATTACCCTTTTGAGAATAAAGAAAGATTTGAAAAAGCATTTCCTGCTGATTTCATTGTGGAATATGTAGGACAAGTAAGGGCATGGTTCAATGTCCTATTTCGAATGTCCACAATCATATTTGATCAAACACCTTTTAAAAATGTTGTATGTACTGGAGTATTAGCTGGTAATGATGGAAGAAAGATGAGTAAGACTTACAATAACTATCCGGACCCTAAAACTGTTCTTGAAACAATTGGTGGAGATGCTCTTAGAATGTATATGATGGGATCAACCATAATGAATGGAGGAGATATGGATTGGTCAGATGATCTTCTTAAGAAGCAAGTACAGAATGTACTTTTACCTGTATATAACACTCTAAAGTTTTTCCATATATATGCAGAGCTTCATAATTACGAAGTAGACAGTAGTATTGTTAAAGAAAATGGAAACTTAGATTTAACAATAAAGTCGAAGAATAAACTTGATAAATGGATAGATGCAAGACTAAGTCAGATGATATATGAGTATGAAAGCAACATGCTTAAATATGATATACCAGCTTCTGTTAAGACTTTACAACCTTTTGTAGAAGATCTTTCTACCTGGTATGTTCGAAGATCAAGAGATAGATTTAATAGTAATGATAAAGAATCACTAGATACCTTGTATAAAGTACTTGTTAAGTTTAGTTTAGCAGTTGCTCCAATAGTCCCATTTTTATCTGAAAAAATTTATCAGACTCTAGTTGTGAGTCAATTAGGTGATAAAGTAAAAGAATCTGTTCATTTACTAGACTATCCAAGTGTAAAAAAACTTACAATCTCACAAAATAGAGTAGTAATGAGTATGAAAGAAGTAAGAGAAGTATGTAACTTAATAGGATCTATTAGAAATGATAAAAGTATAAAGGTAAAGCAAGCTTTAGGTGAAGCTCACTTTATCTATGAAGAAAGAACTTTTGATAAATGGGAATTAAAACTAATAGAAGAGGAGATGAATATAAAGAAAGTGGAGCAGGTAGATAAGTTTGATAAAGAAGGTGGCAATCAAGTAAAGATAGAAAGTAATAAGCTACAGCTATGGTTAAATACTGAGATCACTGAAGAATTAAAAGTAGAAGGTATGGTAAGAGAATTATCTAGATCTATACAATCTGAAAGAAAGAAGAAAGGACTAGATCTTAAAGCTACTCCTAAACTTGTAGTTCTTAAAGATCCTAAAGTATATGAGTTTGTAGAGAAATCAAAGGAGGAATTGATTAAGAACTGTAAGCTTTCTGAAGTATCTTACTCAGAGAATTTAGAAGATAGTGAGTACGTAATTTCTAAACTTATGGATTACGATGTCAAATTCAAGCTTTTATGATAGACTTTAGATGTAAATCTTAAAATATATGAATATGATAAGAAAGATAACAAAGTCCTTTATTTTAGGGATAGCAGTATTTTCAAGTCTGTACTCTTCAGTTATTGCTGCTACAATTCCAAATCCAATAGGAGTAGATACTGTAGCAGGCGTAATAAACAAGGTGTCTGGATTTGTTCAGCCTATACTTGTTATTACTCTACTTGTATTAATATTTGCTGCGGGTTTCACAAGACTTACAAGTGCAGGTGATGCAGATAAGGAACAAAAAAGTGTAAAGATTTTAACTTCAGCTGTAATTGGTTTCATAATAGTTGTATTAGCACCGTTAATAATTAAAATAGTAGGTTCAATATTAGGAGTAAAGGATCTTTTAATTTGATAAACTCATGAAAGTATTAGTACTTCTAACAATAATATTCTCAAGCTTACTACTCCCAGTAGTAGCCTATGCCCAAACAGGTACTTGTAGAAATGGACCAGATGGTTTTGTAGATTGGAAAAAATGTTTAGAAGGTACTACTGCTCCAAATACTACACCAGTTAAAATTAATACCCCTGTATTTATAAATAATGCATATCAGAAGTTTTACGAAGACTCATATAGCAATGGGAAGTGTTTTAATAAAGTTCTTGAAACTACAAATCCAGATGGATCAAAAAGTTATCTTGGTCAATACCTAACAGAGGCAAATGAATGTGCCACAAGAATGGTGTTAAATAAAATGGCACTTGATGTTTTCTCAATAATACTTGGTGTTATGTTTCTTATATTTTGTTTCTTAATATTTAGATCTAGAATAATGTATATTACGTCTGGGGATAATGAGGAGCAAACTAAGAAGTCTAAAAAGATGGCAACGGCAGCATTTATAGGGTTCTTAATGATCTTCTTAGGTATAATAATAGGACAAATATTAGCGCTCTCAATAGGTTCTAATTTATGGGAAATTAAATTATTTGGATAAAATATGACAGTAAATGACCCAACAAACCCAAGTAATACAGCAGTAAATACTTTTTTTGGGGGAGATATTAAGTTAAACATTCCTTTCCTTACTCAGTTAACTACGCCTACATCACTTCTCACTTGGATTATTGCATTGCTTGCTATTATGCCATGGGTTATATGGATAGTTTGTATTATTGTAATTTTGATAAATGTAATTAAATGGGTTAAAAGCAACGGTAATGAGAAAGAGGTAGAGTCCGCAAAGTCTGGAATAAAGAAGGCAATAGTTGGATTTATTAGTATGTTTGTTTTGTTTATTTTAGCAAATTTAATGTCATTTTTCTTTGTGGGAACAAGTTTTGAAAGTTTGATTGGTGCACTTGCTCCTTGTAAAGGGATAAACCAATCAATGTACGTATTTGAATACGCAAGGGCAAAGAATGTAACTATTGAAAATGCTTACAAACAGTGTGTGACATCAAAGGAAGTATTTATTCCTATAGTTCGTTAAATTAGACAAGACTTTTTATTTACTTGTTGCAATTAGGTGGCGTTTGGTATAATTTAGTAATTAGTATTTATATCTTTTATATACATATATGAAAAAAATATTATCAACTCTTTTAGTAATCGGAGCAATAGTAGGATTTGTTGGTCCTTTATCTCCAGTTTCAGCTCAGGTAATTCTTCCAATCAATGTTAATCCTCCTATAGTTCAACCAGGTACTGATAAAGGGCAGACTGTAGCAAATGCGGTATCTAGTGTAATGACAATAATGTTTATTGCTGTTTTTATTGTTGCCGTATTTTATACCTTTATGGCAGCTATAAAATATATTAGATCTGAAGGAAACGAACAAAAAGTTGAGGAAGCAAAAAATGCAGTAAAAGCAGTTCTATTTGGTGTTGCTGCAATGTTTATAGCAATTATTGGAATATTGTTAATAAATGCATTCTTTGGTGGAACAAGTAGTACGACTGGCTTGGCAAAAGCAATTAATGATTTACTTCTACCATTTCAAAGTACAAAGTAAATATTTATATGTATTTAAAAGGGACTCTTCGGAGTCCCTTTTTTTATTCTTTTTTTTCTAGTACAATCAACTCATGATACCAAGACTAGACGTTTTAGAACCAGCTGTAATAAATGTAGTTTTCTTCCTATGGAGTATAGCTCCTTTGGTAACCATAATTAATGCTATTAGGCTTGGATTTGAAACCATGTTATCACAAGGTGATTCTCAGAAACTTGGAGAATTAAAAGATAAAGGTAAGAATCTTCTAATTTCCTTGGTCTTTATCTTTGGATCTTGGTTAATAGTGACTGCAGTCATAAATTTACTTGGGATTAAAAACCCTTCAGATTGCTTTAATAGCCCATATCCAAAACAAATCGTTTTTCAATTTGTTTTCCCAACATATTCAAGTCCTTGTAAATAATAACTTTTCCCTACAGCTTAAACTCAATTTGATATAGAATAGATATATGTTAAAGATTTTACATACATCAGATATACATATAGGTGCTCCTTTTAAATTCTTAGGAGAGAATGCTGGAGCATATAGAAACAGGATAAAGAAGAGCTTTGAATCACTAGTAGATATCTGTATAGCTGAAGGTGTAAATCTACTTCTACTACCTGGAGATATTTTTGATACTCCATACCCATCAGAGATAAATACTACTTTCTTTAGAGATCAGCTTTTTAAACTCTCAGATAATAGTATACGTACAGTCATACTACCTGGAAACCATGATAACCTTGAAGTTGGATCAGTATTCACTAAGACAGAGATATTCCAAAATGATCCAAATATTTTTGTATTTGATTCCCTAAAGAAAAAAGAAATTAGGATAGAGTCACTGGAACTTACGGTATTTGGGAATGGAACTGTAGATAAGAACTCAAAAGATAGTCCTTTTAAGGGTTTACCTGAGCTCATAGACAGGTGTACAGATAAATTCAAAGTGGTGATGGGACATGGATCATATAGTGATATGGGACACAAAACTGATGCTTACCCTTTTTCCAAAGAAGATTTGAATACTCTTTCAAAAGCTCAGTATGTAGCTCTTGGAGATTGGCATGGATATCTAGATGTATCAACTCCTTCTGTTAAAGCTATATATCCAGGCTCAATTGAGCCTATTCAATTTGATCAAGAAGGTGCGGGTAATGTAGTTCTAGTAACTATTGATGATAACTTAAAAACAAGTATTGAAAAGAGAAGAATAGGTACAGCAACAATTCTTTCCAAGGTAGTTAACCTTGAAGAGATTGAGAGTGCAGATAGTCTAATTAAAGACCTCTTAAAACTCTCTGGAGAGAACTCTATCCTTCAAGTAGAGCTAAAAGGAGTGAATACGAAGGGTGTTAACTTTGAGGAGCTTAAAGAGCATTTAAACCCTAAATTCTTTTATATTGACTTTAAAGATAGTTCGGAAAGTGTTGTAGACTTTTCAAAGATAAACTATCAAGACCATACAATTTTAAATGAGTTTGTAAAACTCTTAAAAGAAAAAGAAAAGAGTGGAGAATATGATAACTCTACAATCTCTAAAACCCTAGAAATGGGGGTAAGGCTAATGACAAAAAATGATAATACAAAGTCTTAAACTAAAAAACTTCAAAAACTATACTGATAAAAATATAACATTTAAAAGTGGGCTAAATGTTGTATATGGAGAAAATGAGAGAGGTAAGAGTACGGTAATTGATTCAATATTTACAGTCCTATTTACGAGTGTAAAAGAAGGAGTGAATAAATCATTTGAACAAAAGAAAAGTTGGAAAGGTGATTTGATGCCAGATTTAACCGTAGGGTTTAAGTATAAAAATGATACATATATTCTTGATAAACTTTTTAGTACAGCTACTGAGAGCATGACAAAGAAAGACTCAGACAAAAAGATAACTAATCCTAAAAATATTGCTCTTACTATCTCTAAATTCCTAGGTTTAGAGAATGAAGAAATATATGAAGAAACTGGAGTATTTAGAAATTTAGACCTTGAAGCAACAGGGATTGGAAGTAAAAAGCTTTCAACAATACTTCAAAGTATTAGTATAGGAGCAGATAGTGATACTGATGTTGATTCAATACTAAAAAATATTGGAAAAGATATATCGGATCTTAAACTAGGTCTTGATAGAGCTACCAAGAACCCTGGTGTCATAAAGTCCTTACAAGTAAGGCTTGCTGAAGAACAAAATGAATATGTAAAACTAAAAGGAGAGTGGGATAAACTTCAAACATCTATTAAATCAAAAGATAGTAATACTGAAAAATTAGCTAGCATAAAAGAAAAAATTACAGATATTAAAGATCATATAGATAAAGCTACTCAATATGAAAAAGCAGAAGTTGAAATGATTACCTTAAGTAATGATATAACTGATATAGAAAACAGACTTAATGAAATCGCGAATCTTAAAGTTAAAATTAAAGAGCTTAGTGAAAGACTTGAGACGTATAAAATATCAGCAAGTGATCTTGAAGAACTTTCTAAAAGTGTACACGACCTATCAGCTGAAATAGCTTCAAATGAAGCTGAAATAGCTAGGATAAAAGCACTGGTAATAGCTAAAGAGGTGGCAATTGGAGAAGGAAAACCTAAAAGTAATATAAACCCAATAGTAATAGCTAGTTTAGTCTTTGCTTTAGGGGTTGGAATATATTTCTTGTTATTCCCTAATATTGTTGTACTTCTAGCTGCAGTCTTACTCTCACTAGTAATATATTTCATACTAAATCAATCTCCCTCAAATACTAATGAGCTTAAGAACAGATCAGATGAAATAGCTAAGCTAAGAGCAGATGAACAAAACAAAGAAAAGGAGAAAATAGATTTAAAGGAAACCCTAGGTAAAGCTTTAAGTGAATTTGAATGTAAAACTGAATCAGAATTCTTTGAAAAAAAGGCTAAGTTTATCTCAGATAGTGAATTAATGAGGGAAATGAGTGAGATATATGACACTCAGCTTTCAAAAGGTGGAGAAGAGGTATTAATTCAAAAACAAAAGGATTTAATACTAAAA
This sequence comes from uncultured Candidatus Saccharibacteria bacterium, assembly GCA_964430225.1. Taxonomy (GTDB): domain Bacteria; phylum Patescibacteriota; class Dojkabacteria; family JBAXKR01; genus CAYSFE01. The sequence continues at coordinate 2,257 of CAYSFE010000017.1, read as the reverse complement.
AAGAAAGAAATTGAAATTTCAGTTTTAGAGAAACTTAAAGATTATAAGGTAAATAAAGATAACCTTGTACTTAAGAAAAGAGAACTACAAAAACTTGAAGACGAGGAATACCTTATCAGGGAAAAACAAATAGCTTCTAAGACAAGAGTAGGGGATGCAGTTGTTGATATTGACATGATCATCTCTAAAGAAGAGATGATAGAAACATACAAGAAACAACTTGATAGAGCTAATTCTAAGCTTAAAGTTCTTGAGCTATTAGATCAAACTTTAAGACAGGCACTTAAAAATACCGCAATTGGAGTATCCGAATTCATAAGATTAGACGTAGAGAAATATCTTTCAGTTCTTACAAATGGAAAGTATTCAAAGATTAAAATAACCGATGACTTCACTCCACTTGTATATATAAAGGAAAAAGATGAATATCTAGACCCAGTAGGACTGTTATCAAAGGGAACCATAAATCAAATATTCTTTCTTTGTAGGCTTGCATACTTTAAATCAATAGTAGGTGATTCTAGACCTCCAATAATCATTGATGATGCACTAGTAAGCTTTGATAAAGAGAGATTAAAGAATATGAAAAAGATTCTTGAAGAACTTTCAGAAGAGTTTCAAGTAATACTTTTCACTTGTCATGATGACTACAAAACTTGGGGATACTACCAAGAACTCTAACTTTGCAATAATTCCTTAAAGTGACTAATATATTGATATATATTTGACTTTGGCTAAGTTGAAAAAGACCCTCTACAAAATATTTGTAACATTACTATTAATAATCCTACTTGTTGTGCCATCTAGTATTGCTGCTCAAAGTTCATCTGGTGATCTTCAGGCTCAAATAGATGCTAAGAATAAAGAGCTAGAGGCTTTAAATGGAAATATATCTAGCCTTAAATCACAACTGTCTACTCTAAAGTCTCAGGCTAATTCAACCCTTTCGGAAGCTGCCAAGCTTGATAATGAACTAAAACAAATTGAGATAGAACAAAAACTTAATCAAGATGAAATATCAAGACTTCAAGGAGATCTTGATCTTAAAACCCTAGAATTAGAGAATTTAAATAAAGAGAAGATAACAAGAGTAAAGGGAATATATAGACTTAACAAGGGAGAATCTGCCATATCTAAACTTCTATCAGGTGATAGTGATATCCTCTCTCTTCTTAAAAGAGTTAAATATGTAAAAACAATAGTAAATAAAGATAATGAAACATTGGCGAGCCTAGGAAAGGAGTCTGATGGAATAAAAGCAAAACAAGATGAGAATAGAAAAAATATTGAAACTTTAACTGCATCTCAAACGGATATATCTAAACGTAAATCTGATGTAGAAGCTAAAATAGCTACACTTAATTCTCAGATTAGTTCAACAAATAAACAAACATCAACATTACAATCACGTGTACTTGGTATACAAACTAGTATTTCAGAATTACAAGAAGAACAAAAGAAGGCTCTAGAACGAGAACGAACTCAACTTGGATTTAGTACAAACAATAACTCATGCGGTACTGGTGCAACCACTGATCCACTTGTATCAGGAGAGCTTTACTTTACAGGAAAGGGAAGGGATCTTCTTGATGGACATGCAGTTGGACTTAGCGAATTTGGAGCATATGGGGCAGCTCTACAGGGATGGGACTATCAAAAAATACTTAAAACTTACTACACAGGAGTGAGTATCGGTGGAGATTATTCATATTTAAAAGTAAGAGTTTCTGGAAAAGGTGAGATGTCCCTAGAGGACTATGTTTCAGGCTTAGGAGAAGTTGCAGACTATGCATGTGAAACTCCTTCTAATGCAGGTAAACCATATACAAGAAAAGATTCACCAAATACAATATGGGATTGTTGGCCAGAAGAAGCAATTAAAGCTCAAGTGGTAGCTGCAAGATCATATGTGGTGAGATATATTCTAGCTAACCCAAGCTATCCACCAGTAGCTACTGGACCTTCATTTCAGGTATATAAGGGAGGAACAAATAAAAGATGGGCATCAGATGCTACAAAGGGACAAGTACTTCTAAGTGGATCAAATGTAATATCTGGATATTTTAGTGCTAATGGAAGGGGACATACAGAAGCTCCAGAATATGTATGGACAGCTAGAAGTATGTCTACATCTTCTCTTAATGCTCTTAAGGGATCATCTAAACCATATTACCAAGGTGTAGATGATTCTTCTTGGACTCTAAATGTAGTATGTAATAGATTTACATGGAGAACAAACTCATATTCAAAAGCTAAG
>CAYSFE010000016.1:0-11630 GCA_964430225.1 uncultured Candidatus Saccharibacteria bacterium | reverse complement strand
CAGGAAGAAATGGGGTAGAGGTAATGTCAGGAATACTTAAAAAAGACGATAGAATCCTTTTTTCTATCTCAAATTCTCTAACAAGAATAATAGATGCTAAATTAAGAGATCATATATTTAACTTTGATCTTACGAACTTAATTCCTCATCTAAGAGAAGGACTTCACTCTTGTGTACTACTATTAGGATATGAAGTATTTGCTCCTACTATCACTAAAAAAGAAGAAGTAGTGCCACATTTTGAAGAAGTTCAAGAAGAAAATATTACATTTAATGAAAGTGTAGAGCATGAGAATGTTGAGGAGAATTCACATCTGAAGGAAGAATTAGAAGAAATACCAGAAATTGCTAAAGAAACTGAAGAATTTGTTGAAAAACCTAGAGCTAGTGTAAGAAGACAGGAATTTAATCAGTCTTTGGAATCAAATAAAGAGGAGGTACAAGAAACAGAAGAAGTATTTAATAGTGTTCCTCTTACCGACGAAGAAAAATATGTTGAAGAAGTAAGTAGGAAGCCTAAAGTAGATCCTAAAGTAATATTTTCTAAGATATCTTTAGTATTAGGTAATATTAAATCAAAGATATTTAATAAAGAAAATCAATCAACCTTTATGTACCTAATACAAAAACTTCTTAGTGGAATAAAGAATCTGTTTATGAAGCTATTCCTTTTAATAAAATCACTTTTTTCAAGATCAGCAAGAAGGAGAGTAAGTCCAATATTCTTAAAATCATCTAGATCCTCAAAAACTAAGCTCATTATCATAGGAGTTGCAATACTAGCTCTTTTACTGGCCCTATTCTTTGGTGTCAGACAGATTTCTGCAAATAACGAAGAGAAAAAGAAGTTAGAAACTGCAAATGCTATGGTTGAAGAAGCTAAAGCACTTTCTACTCAAGCTCAAACTAATGCTCTACTTAATAAAGATAAAGCTAGAAGTTTAATTACTGAGTCAAATACTAAAGCAGATGCGGCTCTAAAGGTAAGTTCTACAGTATCAGAAGCTGTTAAACCTATTAAAGCCACAAACGAAGCTACACTTCTTGATATAGATAAAATAGTTCAACTAAATGATTCAACAATATTCTCAGATATATATTTTAAGTTTCCTTCATTTAAACCTCAGTCGATGAGTCTATCAAGTGACAGGGTATATATTGCTGAAAAGACAGGAACAGTACTTGAAAGTTTGAAATCAAATATGGACTTTACAAAACTCCCTATTGAAGATGGAAAACTAAGTAGTATTTCTGCAACAACAGTCGATGGAACCAACCTTGTCATTATGGATCCTAAAGAGGGTCTATTTAGTTACTCTAGTAAGACAAAAGCTTTGTCAAAACTTACTGGACTTTCTGATGTAGTAGTTGGACAAGTATCTTCAATGGTATCGGCCACTGTTGCTAAACAAGCATATATATATACTTTGAGATTAGATACTGGAGCAGTATCTAGACTTCCAAAACTCTCTGATTCATATGCACAACCTGAAACAAGATTTACAGATGATAGACTAGTGGAAGGACTAGATATTGAAGTGGATGGAAAAGTATGGGCAGTAACCAAAGAAAACATATATAGATTTGTGAATAACAAAGAAGAGGCTTTCTCGCTAGATAAAGCCGGCCTTCCTAAACCAATATCTAGTTTTAGTAATATATCTATTAATTCAAAATATCTATTCATTGCAGATAACTTAAATAAAAGAGTGGTTATTGTTACAAAAGGAGCAAGTAATAATGCATCTAAGATTGAATATGTTGCATCACTTAGTTACAAAGGAGTGCTAGGAGAGTTTAATGATATAATCGATATGAAATTAGATAATGACGTTTTGTATATCCTGGATAGTAAAAGAGTGTATAAATTTGATACTAATAACATTCCAGAGAAGTACAAACCAGTGTAAGATAGTAATGAAAATATTAGCTAAAAATAAGAGTGCATACTTTAACTATTTTGTTGTTGATAAGTTTGAAGCAGGAATTGTACTTCTTGGTTCAGAAGTGAAGTCAATAATAAATGGGGGAATAAGTTTAAAGGAAAGCTATGTAAGAATAGAGAATAATGAGCTTTGGCTTTGGAATGCTCATATTGCTAAATATAAGTTCTCTAATTTAGAACTTGACGAGACTAGAACAAGAAAATTACTAGTAAAAAAGAGTGAGATAAAGAAACTTGCTCTAAGAATGAAAAAAGAAACTTTAACAATGGTCCCATTATCTGTATATTTAGGACACAATAAAGTTAAGATAGAAGTAGGACTCGTTAAAGGTAAGAAAAAATTTGATAAAAGAGAGACTTTAAAGCAAAGAGAAGTAGAGAAAGAAACTTTACAAAAGATAAAGTACAAATAATGCCAACACAAACTGTAAATCAAAATACACCACTCGGATTTGATCCTAAGTATTTAGACCCAGCAAATAACCCATTTCTTAATGATCCAAGGGCTCAATTACCTAGTAGTGATGATAATGTAGCAAATCCACTTGCTAGTTTGCCAGCTTATGATCCATCTTTACAACAAACACAGGCAGTACCTACAATATTACCAACAGTGGCACCACAAATATTGCCTGCAGTAGAAGATGTTCCAACACCTTCTTTTAATCAAGTTACAGATCAAGCACAAGTATTACCTCCAATTGACTCACCAAGTGTAGATTCTAATACTAATCCATTCTTACAAGGACAAATGGCTCCTTTAACAGACAATGTTCCAACTCAAAATGTAGTTCCTCAAACTTTGCCACCATTACCAGCTATAGATCAAAATACTCAATTAGATCCAAGTATATTAGCATCAAGTTTTCAGCAATTTCCTAAAGAGGATAGGCCAGTTCAAATTAGTACAGGTGCTAATCCAGAAGTGTCAGCAAATAGACCCTTAGAAGCAACTACTGAACAAGCTCAAGAAAAGATACTTGAAGAATTAAGAAATATTGAAGGTTCTCCAGAGGCAAAAACAGAACAAAAAGCACCTGAAACTCCTAAGGAAGAAGATAACAAACCAGAGGAATCAAAAGACCATACAGTAAAAACATCAGGAGCAATTGGAAATATTAAGGTATATGGATATAAGATTCCTCAAAAAGTCATTAACTTGGGTGACAAGTTAATAGCGATGAAGGGAATAGGGGATGTAAACTCAGCAAAAACTTGGCTCTATGCCTTGGTAGGTAGAGTAATAGAAATGAAAACCACTAAAGTTGAGAAAGAAAAGGACTAATATCCTCCCTCTTCTGCAGAAAATTCAACTTGTTCATATTTTAACTCTCCTTTTGGATAAGATTCATAGAAAGAATAATCGTTAAAGAAGTCTAGCTCTGATCGATTTAGATCACTTTTTCTTATCCAAAGATTCTCTTGAAACTCAGTCCTATCTTTAAACGTTCCAGATATATTTGTTAGTTCACAAAAGAAAAATACAGAATCTTGAACAAATTCACCAGATTTATTCTTACTCATTTTTCTATATATACTAAATATACGCGCACTCTTTGCTACTAATCCGGTTTCTTCCTTAAGTTCTCTAATTGCTGTAGTTTCAACCTTTTCTCCAAACTTTACCTTCCCTGTAAGTCTTCCGATCTTTCCGTAATATGGCTGTTTAAGTCTCTTTGAGGATAACTGTTCTGTAATTCCTTTAACTTTTCTCTTTACAAAAAGAACTACTGCAACCTTAGGCATTTTCTCCACTTTATTACTTTCTGAATCTACTAAGTCTACAAATTTCTTCCCTTCTTCTGTTAGAGAGTAGTTAAATCCATCCTTATTCACATATCCCATATCTACAAGTTTCTTAATATGGTAGTTCATATGTTCACTTTCTACTTTGTCATTTAATAGATCTTTGAAATGAAGTTTAGGTTTAAGAGAAAGTTTCTTAAGTACATCTCTTTGAAGAAAATGAAAATCATCCATATTTATATATTTAAAAGTATACGAGAGATTCTCAAACATATTTGGTATTGTATCAACTCAAATAGTTTTTAGTACTTAAATATTTCCCTTTTTAGACTTCATGATTTAGAATATATAAGTGTATGGAGGAGGAAATAGTTCAAAACAGTGGTAGTGATGTACTAACCGGCCTGTTTCTAGTGCTTCTAGCACTTACAATAATTATGGCAGGCTTAATATTTCTTTGGTTTTTTGCAAAAAAGATTAGAGAAAAAGCAATGCATAGAAGATCCCTTAACTCAGATATATTTGAAATTAGATTACCTAAAACATCAGATGCTGATGCCCAAGCTGCTGATCAGCTATTCTCAGGTTTAACTGCAATCTCTGAAAGTCATAAAAATATATTCCAAAAACTATTTAAAACAAAAAGATCAGTAAGTTTTGAAATTGTTGGGCTTCCTGAAAGTATTAGATTCTATGTAATTGCTCCTAAATCCATATCTGAATTAGTAGAGAAACAAATTCATGCTACTCATCCAGAAGCGGATATTCAAAAGTCTGATGAATACAATATATTTCATGAAGATTCAAGAGTTGAATTTGCTCAGTTGGCACTAGCCGAAGAATATTACAAACCTATACGTACATATTCAGATCTTCATGTTGATACTCTTTCATCTTTAACTGCTTCAGTAAGTCGTATGACAGAAGGGGAAGGAGCTGTAATTCAGTATGTCATTACACCTGCAGATAAGAAATGGAGAAAGAAAGGAAGAAGTTTTGTATCTAGTACTAAGAATATAGATCCTGAAAAGAAAAAGAGTGATAAATCAAATGAAAATGAAGAAGCTATTGGAGGAGTAGAAAAGAAAACATCTAAATCAGCATTCCAAGTAGATATTCGAATAATTGCAACTGCAAAGACTACAGAAGTAGCAAAGATGCACTTAAGTAATATTGTTGCATGTTTCGAACCTATGGAAATGCCTGGTGGTAATAGCTTTAAGAAGAAGAAGTTAAAGAATAGGGAGAAGAAAGACTTCATGAACGATTATATATATAGAAATGGGAGAGAAGGAACTATCCTTAATACTGAAGAATTAGCAACAGTATTACATTTCCCAAATAAGAACATACAAACACCATATATCCACTGGCTTTGGTCTAAGCGAGCTCCAGCTCCTGAGGAAGTAGCATCAAGTGGTCCTGGTGTATGGCTTGGAACATCTCTATTTAGAGGAGTAAACAAACAGGTATGGGCAAGAGATGAAGACAGAAGAAGACATATGTATATAGTGGGAAAAACGGGTTCTGGTAAGTCTTGGCTTCTTCAAAGTATGATCATTCAAGATATTAGAGCGGGGAAGGGTGTTGCATTCTTAGACCCTCATGGAGACGCTGCTGAATGGGTACTTGAAAGAATACCACCAGAGAGAGCAGAAGATGTGATTTACTTTAATCCAGCTGATACTGAAAGACCTCTTGGATTTAACATGGTCGACTTCTACGATGAACAAGACAAGCATAGAGTAGCAAACTCCTTTATTGGACTTATGTACAAGATGTTCGATCCAAATAAACAGGGTATTGTTGGACCTAGATTTGAAAGAGCTGTTAGAAACGCACTTCTTACTGCTATGAGTGTAAAAGGATCTACTTTAATTGAAACCGCTAGAATTTTGTACGATCCTGCTTTTGTAAGAAGATATATGCCATATGTTCAAGATCAACAAGTAAGAGAATACTGGGAGAAGGAAATAGCCCAAACATCAGATTTCCATAAATCAGAAGTTTTAGGATACATAGTTTCAAAGTTTGATAGATTCATTACAAACAAACTAATGAGAAATATCATTGGTCAAGCTGAATCATCATTCAATTTTAGAGAAGTAATGGATAAAGGGAAGATATTAATAGTTAATCTTTCTAAAGGTACTGTAGGAGAAGAGAATGCACAGTTCTTAGGTCTAATTTTAATCCCTAAAATACTTTCAGCAGCTATGAGTAGAGCAAATATACCAGAGGCTGAAAGACGTGATTTTTACCTATATGTTGACGAGTTTCAAAACTTTGCAACTGAAGAATTCACACAGATATTATCTGAAGCTAGAAAGTATAGGCTAAACTTAATAGTAGCTAATCAATATATTATGCAGATAGAAGATAAGATTAGAGATGCCATATTTGGTAATGTCGGATCTATTATATCTTTCAAAGTGGGTGTTAATGATGGAAACCATATGCAAAATGAATTTGCTCCAGTATTTTCTCAAACTGATTTTATCAATCTAGAAAATCAAAATGCATATGTAAAACTATTAGTTAACAATGAATATCCTTCACCATTCTCAATAAGGACGACATTTGATTCAATAAAACCAACTATTATTAATGGAGTAGAGTACCCTGTGAATAAGAGAGTAGTAGAGATGATAAAGGAATTATCAAGGTTAAGATATGGTAAAGATGCTAAGTTAATTGAACAAGAGATTACCAATAGAGGAAAACTATAGTATAATTACATCCATTAAATATTGGGCGCGTATTTCAGCGGTTAGAAAGCGGTTCTTATAAAGCCGATGTCGGTGGTTCGAATCCACCCGCGCCCACCATTAAATATATGAAAATACTCCTTTTAAGACACGCAGAATCAGAAGATAATAACCTAAATGTATTAGGTGGTAACTCTGAAGCTAAGATAACAGAGTATGGTAAGACCCAAGCTATAAAGATTGGAAAAGAACTATCCTCTAAATATTTAATCACACAGGTGTATTGTTCTCCAAGAAAGAGGTGTTTAATGACCTCTGAACTAGTCTTAAAGGAACTTAACAAAGATATTCCGGTGAATGTAACTAACAAACTATCTGAAAGAGATTTTGGAGTGTTTAGTGGTAAATTAATGTCTGAGGTAGATTTCTCTTTAATAGATAAACAAGAGAAGGGGAATGAATATAAGGTAGAGAGTATAGAAGAGGTAAGGGAAAGAATAGAAAGCTTTATACAAGAACTAAAATCAAAATATAAAGATAAAGATACAATACTTGTAATTACCCACTCAAATCCCATTAGAATATTTAGTATGATAGTAGAAGATATTTCATTTGAAGAAGTATTAAAGAAAAAGAATATTAAAAATGCAGAATATATTGAATATGAGATATAATTTCGTAAATATTTCTTAACTGTTCCTAATGAAACTATACCTTTCTTCGTTTAAAGTAGGTAATCAGAAAGAAAAACTAGTCGATATGGTAGGGAAGAGGAAAATTGCTTTGATACCTAACGCTATAGACTTTAAAAGTGATGATCCAACTGTTAATCCAAGAACTAGATCTATATCTCTTAATGATGATATTAGAGAACTAGAATCTTTGGGAATTGAATATGAAGTTCTAGATCTAAGAAACTATTTTGGTAAGAAAGAAGAGTTAGAGGCAAAATTAAAAGAATTTGGAGGGGTATATGTAAGAGGGGGTAATTCTTTTCTCTTAAGAAAAGCTTTTAAACAATCAAAATTTGACGAAATATTGAGGGATAAAATGAATGATCCAGAATTTGTATATGCAGGATATAGTGCGGGAGCAGTAGTACTAGCACCTACTTTAAAGGGAATAGATATTGTTGATAATCCATATATTAAAGTTGAGGGATATGATGATGAAATAATATGGGAAGGGTTAGGTATTATTCCTTTTTCCATAGCCCCTCACTTTGATCCTGATTGGAGAACAAAAGAGAGACCACATCCAGAATCTGAGAAAATAGAAGCAACAGTAAAATTCTTTAAAGAAAATAGTAATACATATGTTGCTATGAGAGATGGGGAGGTTATTATCATAGATACAGTATCAGGAAAAGAAATATATTTTACACTTGATGGAGTTAAAACTGGACCTGAGATATAATTAATTAATAATTTAACAATGCCGACTAGTGAAACTTCAACTAAACTGGCACTTCCTGGGTCAATAAATCCCGACTATACATTCTCATATTTTAGTGATATTCAGAATGAAATTTATCAACGAAGATCCCTTAGAGATTTTACTAGAGTTGCGAGACAATTCCCTGAAAACACTTTAAAGTATATTCATTTTTTAGTATCTAACGAAAGACAAGAAGAAGCTGGCAGATTTGTTAAAGCCTTGGGTGGACAAAGGAAGGTAACTCAAATATGTCAAAAGACTTGGAGTTTTGATTTACAAGAAATGTCAGAGGATTTAGTTTCACTCACGGAGAAATTGAGGTTTATAGGAGAGCTTAAAAAACTAGGTTTAGGTGAACTAATTAGTGACAGACAAGAGATGTGGGTAGACGAACAAAGGCTTAAAGAAATACAAGGTTTAAAACCAACATTTGAAGAAGTTACCGATTTTGTTGATAGATTTAATAAAGGAGAAATTAAACCATTGGCTTATATGGAAGATACAGAAGGTGTCAGGGTTCTAGATATTAAGAGAGGACTTAGATACATTGGAATTGCGAGAACAATGAATTATGATTGGTTGGCTGAAATTGAGACTGTCGATGGAATTAAATTACAATTATTACATTATTTTGCACCTGATCCCAAAACTAACATAGTTTTAGTTAGAAGATTTAAAGACGGTAAAACGGACTTTGAAATATAGCTAGTCTACTAATACATACCTAAACTCCTCGTATCTCTTCCCGTTATATTCACTTTTACTTGTAAAGAAATCTGCTGAATCCTCGGCTTTCTTTAAAGAATATTGAGAGGAATGACTTGCATGTGCCTTAATTCTTTTATCTATTTGATTAGTTACTTCAATAAGGACTTTGTCAGGGTGGTTATATGAATCTGATATCAAGAACTTTGTACATGAATGAGAAGTAATACTCCCATCTTTTAATTGTTCTGGAAAGAAAGAAATATCTCTTGCATATGGATAGGAAGCATATATTACAGCTTTTCCTGTATTAATGTGATCTCTGTGATTTACCCAGTTAATATCTTTGTCATATCTAATAATTACATCTTCAGCATTTGTAGTAATTATTAAATCTGGTTTGAATACCCTTATTTCTTTAGCAACAATCCCTATCGTCTTCATATCAGCTTCTAATACTCCATCTCCAAGATCTAGGTAAATATTGTTTTCTTCGCTAATACCTAATATTTTCATTCCATTTCTGTCTTCTTCTTCTCTTCTCTTTTTAAGTTCATTTGGGTCTATCTTTTCTTGTTTACATCCTTTTTCTCCACTAGTCATTTTAATTACTCTTACTATTTTTCCTGATTCGATGAGTCTAGCAACTGTACCACCACAGAATAGCTCACAATCATCAGGATGAGGCATAACTACTAAAACTCTGTTTACATCTTTAAACACACTATCAAATGAATCATTTACCATATGAGATAGTTAAAAATTCAATAAGGAGATTATATGTCAAAAAGGATTAAAGCTCTACAATCTTTCTTTTATTCCCTAGTGGAGATATTTTAAATTCTTTTACAAACTTTTGAGTAGATGTAAGTCTTTCATGACCTACATATGATGCTAAGAACTTAATATCTATTCCATTCTTTAATTCAAAAACTATAAAAGTGTTTCTAATATCATTTACAGTCGCATTCTCTATTTCTGCTTTTTCAAAATGTCTATCAATAGTTGAACGAATATTACGTATGAGAAGGGGTTTAGTTGTTTTAGTAGTGAATAGATAATCTTTAGGGTTTTTCTTATTCTCTATTGCTTGTATTAAAAGTTTTTTAATACTGTCAGATATCTCAATTGTTCTTTCAGGACAAGATGCATATTTAGTTATTGTAATCTTTGCAGGTGTACCTTTAAGATGAAGATCTTCTACTTTAAGTCTAGATAGTTCTCCAATTCTGATTCCAGTTTGAAGCAGTAACTCAATGATAATATATGTTCTTTGGTTATTCTTACTTGAGTCTCTTAATGCCATATATTCTTGTTTAGATAATATTCTAGGCATCTTTGTTTCAAATTTAGGATGACGAATATCAGCACTTGCATTACTCTTTACACTTCCAATACTTAAAAGGAATTTAAAGAAAGTCTTAATACTGTTTAACTTTCTAGAAACAGTCTTAACACTGAATTCTCCTTTGCTAAGAAGGGTTTTGATGTATAGGTCTAGATCAGCTTTTTCTATCTTTTTGAAGTCTTTGAAATTCTTACTCTTTAAGTATACTATTAACTGTTCAATGTCTTTTTGATAGGCTATAACTGTGGAATTAGATTTGCCTTGATCTACTAATGTTTGAATAAATTTTTGTAATAATTTGTCCATATTTAACTCGTTAGGGGCACCTGTTCTTAATTAGTTAACAATTCTAACAGGAAATATTTAAAGAGTCAATTTACTAGAGGCCATGATACTACTTAGAATAAAATATATTATTAACAGAATACTAGGAAGTTTTAGAATTAAACTACCTACAACTAATATTGATTGGCCTAATGTAGCCATTTCTGTAATCTCTACAGTAGTCATACTAATACTTTCAGTAAATATATTTAATGTGATAAAGAATGGAACTGAAAGATATACTTTAATACAAAATGAGGTAGCTAAACTTGCTGAACTAACAAGAAAAAATGAGGAATTAAAGAAAGATTTGGAGTACAAACTCTCTGATGACTATGTCGTAAAGATATCTTTAGAACAGTTAAACTTAGCATATCCAAATAGTAAAGTATTTTTAATAAAGGGAAATAATACAAACATTTCATATGTAGATATTAAAAGTGAATTTAATAAACCTAGTGTAGTAGAGAAGAGTAAGCTAGATCAGTGGCTAGATCTATTTCTTAAGTGGAATTAATCTGATATAATAGTTGGATATCGCGGGGTAGAGCAGTGGTAGCTCGTCAGGCTCATAACCTGAAGGCCGTCCGTTCGAATCGGACCCCCGCAACCAATTTCCCAATAAATAGCTTTTTAATTATTCTTATACTATTATTTCTAATAGTTATATTTTTTACTACTAAATATGAAAAATAAGAAAGTAATTATCGTTCTAGGCATTATTGCTATCCCAATTGTTGCTATTCCAATTATGTATTTTCTTTTACAACTAAGTTTAGTTGGAGCAAGCTGTAATGGAAGTTTACCACCTGATTCTCATATGAACTGTGAAAGATATATCTTTGGAGTTAGTATTAAGAATCCTGCTTTGGTATGTACAAGTAAATCTCAACCAGATTCTAATGGATTGATTCCAGTAGGTAGTTATGGTACTTGCCAATATAAGTAGCTAATCAAGTCCCCAAGCATCAGATAATTTTAATCCAATAATTATCCCTATTACTCCTCCTAGTGCTGTAGTAAATACAGAAGCTAAGGATAAGAAATTATCTCCCCATATTGATGGAACTATAGATCCAATTGCTGAGAAGAGGATAGAAGAGTATTAATTTAGATTTGGACATATTTAAGTATACACTTTCCCCTAGTCATTAATATACCTATGCTTGTATAATATCTTTTGTATGGCGAGGTAGCTCAGTCGGTTAGAGCACAGCATTCATAACGCTGAGGTCGGGAGTTCGATCCTCCCCCTCGCTATTTCTTCATTGTATAAATGATACTTCTAGTTTAAAATCAAAGGATATGAACAATAAAGATAAAAACTTACCAGAAGAACTTGAAGGGATGAGTGGAGTTGGATTCAAATTTAACCCTATCCTCATTACTATTGTAGTAATCCTAGTAATAGTAGTAA
>CAYSFE010000015.1:0-12925 GCA_964430225.1 uncultured Candidatus Saccharibacteria bacterium | reverse complement strand
TATCAAATTCAAATGACCAATCATCACGAGTAAAAGTTTGATTTGAATAAACAGAAGTATCCCAATTACCTGCGCCACTCCCATTCGTATGCATCAATTTTCCACCTGTTTGTGAAACCTTTGACCTTGGATCTACTTCAGTCCATTTAGTTCCATCTATTGCTCCCCCACTAAAATCATCAAAGAATAGGAATGTATTTACACCGTTACTTGCACTACTTGCACCTGAATTACCATAGTACATATATATCGAAGTATTACCTGATCCGCTTAAACTGTCTACTTCAACCCATACAATTGCAGATGTACTATCTGTCTTCTTCTCAAGCCAGTAATCAAGAGCAGTACCACCAGAATTAGCAAACCTCAAATCATCAAAGTTAGCTTTCATATCAGAGTCATATGTAATTGAAAGTCTTACCTGATAGTTTGATAGAGCAGATCCTGGATTGTTTACGGTAATAGTCTTTCTCTTTCCCCAAGAGGTATATCCACCTGGCCATCCAGCAGTTGCAGATAGTGATACCTGTCCATTTACTGAGTAATCAATATTCGAAGATGAACTAAACTGTGAGGTAGTATTTCCTCCCACTCCTCCACTCCAATCAGTTTGTACCCAAGGTACACCTGAAGCACTTGAGATTTGTTTAAGAATAGTAAAAAAAACAAAGGATAATACAAAGATTACTCCTATTAAAGGTATATGTTTATTTAGTACTAACTTTTTCATAATTTCCTAGATATAGCATATGAAAAAACACCTTTTATTGCAATTTAACTCAAGTTTTTTTCAAGAATTTTTGGGAATTTAATTATTCTTGATTCTATGTATATAATTATACCTACTACTGAAAGAAGAATACCTGTAAATATCCATAAAGGACCTAGTCCTAAATGATCAGATATATATCCAGAGATAAATACAGCCAAGATGTTACTAATCCTTGGAAAAAGCGCAAAAAGAGAAAGTACTCCCGCCTTATTCTTTTTAAGCTGACTATTAAAGAAAGTATCATAAACTATTTCATGTGTAGAACTAAAAAGACAAGCAATTACGTATAAAGGTATAACTATTTCTTTTCCAATAAATATCCCAATTAGTGTAGAAAATACTACATACCACATGAAACTAGCCCAGTAGATAAGCCTCATATTCTTTATCTTTTTTGCAATCACGACAGTAGATAGTCCAGTAGCACTAGTAATTGAATATATGATTCCATTAAGACTCGCATTTCCTGACAAAGCTAATACACTACTTGTAGTTGCATAAGTAGGAACACTAAATCCCCATATAAAAGAAGCAATAGCTTGCAACTTCAAATATGTGCTTTCCCTAATAGTTTGGATTACTTCTTTCCATCCCTTTAAGAGATATGTTAGTCCCCCGGTTAAATCTTTCTTAAGATTTACACTTTCATGTAGGTATTTAAGGGTAAAGAAAAAGATAAGTCCCTTTAAAAGTATATCTAGAATATAAATAGATCTAAAACTAGTTACACTTGCTAGAGCATAAGCTAGTATTGGAGCTATTATTGTACTTACCCTAATAATCACCTGCTTATTCACATAGAAACTTTTAAGATCCTCTTCGTTATTCTCAATACAAAGAGCATCAAAAGATCCTGAAGCAAAAGCTATCCCTAAACCAAATACAATACTACCAAGTACTAAAAGAGAATAGCTTCCACCAATGAAGTAAAGGATACTTGCTAATATACCTAAAGCTACACTTACAAGAAATGATTTCTTGTACCCATACTTATCTCCCCATATACCTGTCGGAACTTCAAATATGATATTGGTAACGAAAGTAGGTGCATCTAGTCCAAGTGAAGCTGTATTAGATAATCCTAATTCTCTTGTAAGGTAAAGATAGTAAGTAGTATGAACAGCTATATTGCTTAGATTAGTAAGAGCGATAATAATATATATAATTGTTTTTTGATTAAATCTATAAAAAGACATGAAAAAAGATAAAAAATAAGAGCAGTATTGCCCTTAGATTAATGTTTTATCTTTTATGAAATTTGGGATTTGATTTACAACAAAACAACCTCTGATAGGTCAATACTAATTAGTTTGTTTTGTTGATAAGTCCTGCCATGGAGATATATTAGCACCTATTATCTTATAGTGTCAACTGATTATTTTAATAAAATAGTTTCGATAGTTCTTGAACTGATTCAGGGTTATACGAGGATACCACTATAGTGTTTGGATTTAGTTTCTTCATCTCCTTTAGTTTCTTCTTTGCAGTTTCTTCATCAACAAGATCTGATTTATTTAGTACTACTATTTCTTTTGAGTTATATAGCTCTATGTCTATGTTCTTTAATTCTTCTCTCATCTTCTTGTAGTCACCTACTACATCTTCTGATTCTAGAGATACAAAGTGAGCTATTCTATCAGCAGTCTTTGTGTGTCTTGTGAATTTAGTTCCTAAACCTTTACCTTCAAATGATCCTTCAATTAGTCCTGGAAGATCCATTAAAGTTAAGTGTCTAAGTTTACCAAGTTGTGGTTCAAGTGTTGTAAATGGATAGTTTGCAACCCTATATTTACTTCCACAAAGAGCATTTAACATACTTGATTTACCAGCATTAGGAAATCCTATGAATAGTATATCTGCTTTTAAATGAAGTTCTACAAATACCTTAAGTGACTTTCCTCTTTTACCTTTGTACAGTTCACTATCTTCTTTAATCTTATTCTTCTTAAAATATGCACTTCCAATTCCTCCATCACCACCTCTTAGTAAAGTTACTTTTTCACCATGTTTTTCAACAGCTTTTACAAACTCTCCATCAAGTCTATATATATGTGTTACTAAGGGTACTTTTACTATGATGTCTTCACCTGCACTTCCCGTTTGTTCATTTCTTTTACCTTTATCACCATCTCCAGCTGTATATTCGTGAACTGCAGTAAAGTTCTTAAGATCATAGATATTCTCATCACCTTCTAGGATTACTGATCCACCATATCCACCAGGACCACCATCTGTAACTGGATATTCTGTAAGAAGACCACCTTCTCCATTACCACCTTTACCACTATAGAAATCTACTCTTACCTTATCTACTAACATGTTTTCAAATCCTAATATTTAGTATCTAGAATACCCACTTTCAATGAAAGTAAGTGCAATTCCCTTCTTATCTGCTCTACCTGTTCTTCCAATTCTATGGATATAGTCGTCTAAACTTTCAGGTAAATCGTAGTTAATGATATGTGTTACATCATGTACATCAATACCACGAGCTACAACATCAGTAGCTATTAAGATCTTAAGTTTACCTGCTTTAAAAGCATCTAGTATCTTAAGTCTTTGACTTTGTCTTTTATCGCCGTGAATAGCTGCAACTTTATGACCATCTGCATATAGAGTTTCATCAAGTTTGTCTGCACCTCTCTTAGTTCTAACAAACACGATTGCTCTTTCCATGTTCTCAGTCTTTATGAGTTCTTTAAGTTTATCTAACTTTTGAGTAGGTGAACTAACCTCAACAATACTTTGAGAAATATTGTCTTTGTTATCACGAGTCTTAACAGATACTTTTACATATTCTTTCACAAAACGTGTCATCACTACTTCAACATCACGATTAATAGTTGCTGAGAAGAAAAGTGATTGTCTTGTTTTAGGAAGTTTATCAAGAAGAAATTCAATATCTCTAATGAAACCCATATCTAACATTCTATCTACTTCATCAAGAACTATTGTTGTGTATCCAGAAAGTATTAATGATCTTCTTTCATAAAGATCTTTAAGTCTTCCAGGAGTTCCAATAACTACATTATGAAAGTTTCTTAAACCTTTTACTTGATTAAAGATACTCATTCCACCTACACATCCAACACCTCTAACATCCATACCCCAACAAAGGGATTCTAGATCGTCATATAGTTGAACGGCAAGTTCACGTGTAGGAACTATGATAAGAGCCTTAGCTCCTCTATTCTTTGTTAAGTTTTCAATTATTGGGATTAAGAAAGCTGCACTTTTACCAGTTCCAGTATTAGCAATACCTACAACATCTTTACCTTCTAAAACTAGAGGGATAACTTGATCTTGTATTGGAGTTGGGGCAACAAACTTCTTAGACTTAATATTTGATAATAGTCTAGGATTGATTTTAAAATCTGTGAAGTTATTCTTTGGAACAAATACTTCTACTTCTTTTTCAGTAGAACTTACTCTCTCTAGTGATCTTTGTATGAAGTCTCTAAGGACATTAGCACTTACGTATCTAATATTTCCCCTTCCTCCCCTACTGCCACCACCAGATCCACCTCTACCAGGTGTTCTTCCTCTAAACGAGCTTCTTCTAATCGGTTTATACATATGATATGTAATAAAAAATATATACTTAAGAAAAGTGACCAACGACTGACTTTAAGTATATATTAGTGTTTGAAGCACCAACCAGAAAGACTCGAAGGCTTAAATCTATTAAGTAAGAAATAGTATATCATAGATAGTACATATATCCTAGGAGAATAAGTGACCTATAGCAGATGACTAGGGTGAGATAGCCCCGTTACTTTTAGTAACCCTTACAAAATATGCTTCATTTGGGTATAAGTAAAAGTCGAATCCGTATTCAATGAACTTGCTTTGGTCTGAAGTATCACTTTCTACTATAAAGTTATTGTATCTTCCATCTTCCCATTTAGTTACTATATTAGCCTGTATACTCTTCTGTTTTAGTAGTTCTAATAGTTTCTTTGCTGTATATCCTTTTGTATCAGTTTCTACCTTTAACTTACTATCAACCACCTTATTTGCTTCTTCATTTTGATATTTGAAATCATTTTTACCAAACTGCCAATTCCCATCTTTATCCTTACTAAATCCTGGAGTAAGCCCTACTAAATTCCATCCGTTATTAAGTTTAATAGATTTACTATCACTTGATGGTATCCCAGAGAAGATATAGTTAAGAGGGGTTTTTACAAGTAAGAAATATCCCTTACCTTGTTCTATCTTAAAGTCAGTACCATAGTTTTGATCTCCTCTTACTTTGTATGTCTGCCATGCACCTTCCTGGTATGTTGAAATTGCTGTTACATATCCACCTTGAGAAGAAATATCTTTTAACATATCAGAAGCTTTGTAATCTCCAGGATCAAAAACAGGCGAGAATGTTTGCCATCCAACATTTAAAGGAACTACATATTCCTGATCAAGCTTTAAAATACTTACTGCAATTCCACCTAAGTTAACACTAACACCTTTATCGTTAGTATATTTAAATATTAGACTCTTAGGAGAATCTTTATTTACACTAACAAAGAACTCACTATTTCCATTCCCTATTTCTTTATTATCTAAACTATCTATTATCTTAAGTTTAGAATAGTCGATCTTATCGGTTTGTTTTACTTTTAATCTTAACTGAGCCCTATTGGCACAATGATTATATACTTGGAATGATTCTCCTATACTTACTTTATTTGAAGTACATGTATCAACATCAAGTACTCCATCAGAATCTGTTAATGCATAAAATTCTTTTTCTACCTTACCTGAAGAGTCGACAGAAACTCCTTGAACTTTTTGGTCAACTACACCTCTTACCACTGAGCCCCCAATCATTTTTAACACTTCATCATACCCTTTTTCTCCATAAATATTAACTAATTCCTTAGTAGCTCTAACCGGATCAGTCATTGCTAAAAACATAATATGATTGACTAATCTTTCATTATAATAAATAGATTGAGGGTCTGCTCCAGTTCTTATTAAATCAGCATTAATCCTTCTAGCCATATCCACTTTTAAACTATTCAAATTACGTAATACTCCATTATAAGCAGATTTCTCTTGTAAGAAGGACTGACTCAAACTTGATACATTCGCTAGTCGAGCATTATCTGAAATTATAGCTCCTCCAACATCAGTCATTGCCTCAGTCAAAGATCCAACTGCTTTATACCAATCTTGACCATATTCATTTTTGATTGAGCTGTAAGATGTTCTTTGCATACCGGTATGACAAGCTTCGTGACAAAGTGTCTTTAGCATTGCATCTAGAGTTCCATTGTTAACTCCCCAATCACCATGCCCTAGGTTCATGTATGCTGTTTTATAATCATCCCAGCCTGTTACAAACCCTCCAGCTTTATTTTCGCTGAAAAATCTTTTTGCAAATTCTAGCGTACCTGGGTCAACTCCCTCTCTCAAAGCAATTTGATCTAATTCTTCTTGTATTGCTAGATCAGAATTTTCTACAAAAGCAATGTTAAAATCTCGAATATCGTTAACATATTTCTCTGGTTTCTTCCTCGTTATCTTATTTTTTAATTTATCCCAAAAGCCGAGTTCTTCATAAAATTCCTTAGCTACATTTTTACCAGTTCTTGGATCAATTGGGTTAACTGTAAAACCCAGAGCACCTAGATTTTCACCAGCTGCAAGCCTCTCCTTTGTAGTTCTTACCGCATCTTTTACATCATTAACAAGAAGATCATATCGTAAATCTCTCATTGAGTTAATACCTGTTGGTCTTCCATTTGCTCCTACTTGTGGGAAATCATCCAGTTTTCCTAATATACTTAAAGCTAAATGTCTACTATCTGAATTTGTAGAAATATCACCAATCGAGCTAGCAGATTGATGTATTATAATTCCATCTTCAGTTATGATGTAATCTCCTGGCTGTAAATTTTCACTATCTATTGTTACATTTCTATTTTTTGCCAGAGATTCTATTTTCTCTGTCACTTTATATATAGCACTATCATCAAGGTACCCTCCAATATCTCCAGTCAACATGTTCTTTAATGCCTTTGCATCATTAATATTTTCAACTATTCCTTTCTTTACTAGCTGTTCAGGGTCTAGATTGTTTATTGCATACTCCACTGCTTCCTTAGAAAATCCTTTTTCCGAAGCTCTTTCAAAAGCAAGATCTGATATTTCTTTATTCAATGTCTTATATGCTCCACTAGATAGTTCAGCTCCTCCTACCTTAATTCCAGATCTTACTAAGAGTTCTGCACCCGCAACTCCTGCTGTGACTGCATCAATAGTTGCAAAGTATGATGCTTGTCCTACAAGAAGGTTATAGCTTGAAGTACTATCTTTGGCACTAGTAGAGGCATTTAACTCCTCATCTTTTGGAGAATATGAACCACAACTGGATGATCTATTTTTAGTATTTGAATTTGTAATACAGTCTACATAGTTAAGAGAAGATAAAAGAAAGTCAGTAGTCTCTGAATCTCCCCCTTTATTAACCATAAACTCTTTAAATAGCTTATCATGAATTCTTTTTTGTTCTTCAGGATCAGTAGAGTTATAAAATTGTTTAACAAGATCTGTATCAAGTGCAGTACCTGCATAAATAGTACTTAACTTACCAAGATAGAAGTCTAGAGATTCTTTGGTATACATATTATTTGTACTCCCTACAATCCCAGTCATTAAATCTCTAAATTCTTCTGAAGCATTTAATATTTTTGAATTTCCTTTTACTGATATTGTCTGACAATCTATTCCTTTTGCAAATCCTTTTTGCTGTTGAGTCTCACAAAAAGATTTAATATCCTCAGGAGATTGTTTGCTAAGTCTATCTGTAATACTTGAAGCTCCATTTTGAATTAAAGTATATGGATCAGACTTCGCAGTAAAGTTTTCAGAAATAGAACAATCAATCCCAGTAGTTTTCTTTAAGGTATCACAATCTAATGCTTTTTCTCTTTGCTCTTTTGTATCATTAAAACCTGCTTTTACTAAAGTTCCAATTCCACCAAATAGATCAGAAGCTAAATTCTTAAAACATCCTCCAGAATCAGCTTTAATATCAGCAAAGTTTCCCGTTTTGCTACCTTCATTTGCACAGGTCTTATCAAGATTTGCAAATATTGCCTTACAGTCATTTTGTACTTGAGTTGCTGATTTACCAGAAGATCCGTTTTGTAAAGAATTATCATTAAAACAACTTCCAATATCCCTTTTCTCACTCTTCAATAGATCTTCTAGTTGTTTCTTAACTAATATTTGTGAAAGTTTACTTGGCATTCCATTAGTAAGTAGGTCATTATCGAAATTCTTTAATGCATCGTTTTGACATACTACTAAAGCAGTAGTTCCGCTTGGTATTCCATTATACCCCCCTTCAGTGCTTATCTTACCCTCACATGAAGTTCTTACACTATCGTAAACAGTCTTCATCAAACTTTCATAATCCTTTACTTTTATTCCAGGATTAGCTCCATATGCAAGTTCAACAACATCAGGTATTCCATTTTTGTCACAATCTTTTACTCCGGTCTTAGGATCAGGATCACATTGCTCATCTTTAGCATAGTCTCCAGCAGTTCCATTTAAGTATTTATTTATTACCTCAGTTATCTTTTTACCACTACCTGAATTAGTAGCCTCTGCTATCTCATCCTTCATTGCTTTCTCTACTGTTTTCTTACATTTGTTAACAGCTTTATCACCTCTTTCTTCAGATCTTTTATCATGTACACAAATATTTTCTCCACACTCGTTACTACTCTTACATGAATCTCCCAAAGACTTTGGAGCAAGCGGACTTGAACATCCCGTCTCATCACATGTAACAGTAGAGGTATATAGAGTATCAGAAATTTCAGGAGTTTCATTTAAGGCTATTAATCTAGCAGTTTCAGCTGCTTTTTTCTTCTCATCTAGAGCTTTTTCATTAGCCATTAAACTAGCGGCATCTTCACACTTAATACTTACAGGATTAGAATTCTTAGAACCACACATAAAACATTGGTCATTTACTTTAAAAGAATAGTTTGCTGTTGAACATAGTGAAGAGTTACTAGTAATTCCTTCAACAACTAACTTTGAATCATCACATGATATTTCACTTGGAGGGTTATACATATTTATACATCTTAAACACTTATTTCCATCCTTAAATGCTTTCCCCATATCTGATCCCTGACATATTCCTCCTGTGAAAGTCTTTAAATATTCATCCTTAATCTTATCTAACATGGCTTTACCAGCTTTCGCTGCTTTAGCTGCAGCTTCTTCAGCACTTCTTAATCTAGCAATTGCCTCCTCAGAAGTTTCAGGTGCATAACTTGAATTCTTACAACTTGGATCTTCTTTTAAGAAACTTGTTTGCTTACAAAATTTATCAACTCTTAGGAATTGTCTTTGACCTTTGAATACAGGACTAGCTGAACACTCTGATGCAATTGTGATTTCACTACACTTATCATTACCACCACCAATACACTCACTAAACCCATTAGAGTTTTCTTTAACAGAAGTTCCAGATGGGCAACAATACCCCCATGAACCTCTCTTACTTCCACCATATTCAACTGGAAATTGAGAGAGTCCATTACATGCATCATTTCCATTATCTTTGTTTCTACAGGTATTTGTATTACTGTCACAGATTTCGTTAGTAGTACATTTTCCATCACAAGGTGTTTTTGGTGCTTCTGATTTATTATTTCCATTATCCGAATTACAATTACTATCTTCTTTTGTAATTATCTTTACCTGACAATTCCCACTTGGATTTAGCTCTTGAGTACTATATCTCATTCCACTACCATCATTTGAACATCCTATTGGAGTTTCACTTGTGTCGCAGCTAATTTCTTTTCCTACACATCCACTTCCAGTTTTACATTGTTGAGTAGATGCACAGTACTCATGTTCGGTCCATCTGTCGTTATTACAAGTAACATATACATTTCCATCACATTTATGTTCTCCGTTATTACATTGTTTAGTAACTCCAGGATTACCACATTTACCAGGAGCATCCTTATCCTGTCCCCCACAATATTGTCCACAGTTGGTATATCCTCTAAAACATGAGTCATTACAATCTCCACATTGTTGAGGTTCAGGTACCGATTCTGGTGTTGAAGTAGATGATTGAACTGGTTCAGGTGTTGGAGTAGGATCATATGTTGGGGGAGGTGTATATGTACCACCACCATCATCATCAGTTTCCCTTGCACTTACTACATTTGGTTGTAAAAACAATCCTGAATTTATTACTGAAACATATATTGGTTTTAGAATACCCTTGATGGAAAGATCTACCTTCTGGTCACTTGTTAAAGAATTAAAATTAGTAAGAGGTACAAGTGGATGAATTAAAATTATTAAAACTGCAAGTATATGAAAAAACTTTCGCTTATTTAACCCAATAAACAATTGTTTAGCAAAAACTACTAACAAGAATAGAAACATAAATGGTATTAAGATATTCAAGATTCTTATCTCAGGAAATACATATTCCCCTTTAATAGTATTCGTATTTATACTATTTGCTGAAACCGGAGATATTAGACCCTCTAAATCTGTAGCTATAGGGCTTAGATAATAGTCTAAATATTGGGAAAAGATACTAGCCTCAGTATTATCTGTTTTCGTATCCTTTAAATTAATCTGCGCAGTTGGTTGTGTTTCAGTTAAACCTGTTGAAAATACAGCTTTTCCTCGATTCCCAGCATCTACTTCAAATCTAATTTTTGATTTATCATTACTTCTAAAGATTTCACCATCAGAGTCTCTTAAAGTACTTACATCAAACTGATATCTTCCGTTTTCATCTGTAAATGAAGAAACTAGTGATGAATATTTTCCAGCATTCTCAAGCCTTGCATATACCAAAGCACCTGCTTGTGGAGTAACCTGGTTATTAGTCACAATACTTCCATATACAGGAATTGGAGAAGGAATATCACTAAGGTTTGAAGTTGTAATAACTTTATTCTCAGCTACATAGTCAGTAATTTCATATTGAATATTTCCTGATAAAAGTCTTATAAAATATTTAGTAGAAGGATTAAGTTTATTCACACTAACAAAATGAGTATATAGTCTTGTTTGTTCGACCTTAAGTTCTCTTTCATCATTAAATGTTGTATTAAAATACTGAGACAAAACAGGTAAGAAGGTGTTTGTATCTTGAACAATAACACCACCAATTGTTGGAGTATTCTTAGTTGTCCAACTTACCGTAAAAGATGTATCGGTTACATTTGAAATTCTTACATTTTCTGGTTTCTCAGATGGTTCTGTAATAAATCTGAATATATTAAAACCTAAAAATATTACTATTAATGATATGGGTAAGATTATGGCTACTTTTTTTAACTTTAGCCTATTATTAAAAATGTTTTCAAACCTATCTTTAATTGAGGATGTAATCCCCAAGAACAAAGTCTTTAGAGGAGTTAAGTTTATTTTAAATTGAATATTCTTCTTTGGAATTGATTCCTCATTACTTAAATTACTAGGTTGGATGGGAGTTTCCACGGTCTGTTCGTTGATTTCACTAATAGGTTCAACATTTTCAACATTCGCAATCTCTTCTTTCTCAGGAATTAATGGAGAGACTTCAGGAGTGGAGCCAATAGCTCTTAATAGATCATCTCGCTTTTTCTTAATATTAGATTCATAACCTTCCATCACCTAATATATTACAGACATTGGAAATTCACTGCAAAGTTTTGATCTTTGATTTCTACTTTACACTTACTCCTCCAAAAGCTGCAAATCCCGTAATTACTAAGGTCTGAGAAGCATTACTACCTGGCCTACTTTTCTCTTCTATAGCTCCAAAGATTCCAGTTCCTTTATTCACTACTTTTGTATTTTCATCGACTAAAATTTCAGTTCCACCAAATGCAGTTACTACATTTAAGCTAGCTGTACTGTTTTGGAACCTAACTCCTCTTAA
Organism: uncultured Candidatus Saccharibacteria bacterium; assembly: GCA_964430225.1. GTDB lineage: Bacteria > Patescibacteriota > Dojkabacteria > JBAXKR01 > CAYSFE01. Next base: position 1,223 of record CAYSFE010000015.1, on the reverse strand, counting down.
ATCTATCTTTGCCCCTCCAAAAGCAACTAACATGCTTCCTCCTCTAAAGTTATCTGATACTACCTTTTTATCAGTACCCCAGAATATTGTGTTTGTATTTAACTCATCATCATTTAAAGAATGATCTTGTTTAAATATATTTAATCTATTTCCGAATATGACATTAAGACCAATAGCTATTAGAACAAGAGGCCAGAAATTCCATATACTAATATTTAGATTAAATATTTGACTGATTATCATAAGTAGGCCAGCAATTGAAAGAAAAATTCCAAGTACTACTCTTCTTGGGATGGTTACTAGGAAATATATTCCAAAACATAGAAATACTAGTGGCCAGAATAGTCCAAGTATATTTATGAGTAAAGGAATGTTAAGTTGCTCTAGTAAAAGAGAAGTGCCTAGGAGTATTACAAATCCTCCTATTAATATTCTCCCAATTTGAAAGTTTTTCATTGAAAATAATTAATATGTAAATATTTATTTTGTTGTTATTGAAATATCTCCTGCTGTTTGATCAACATCAATTATTACTTTTTTAGCTCTATCGATGTTAAACTGACTAGTTCCATTTTCAGTTAGTTTAGTTTTATTAAACCTTATATCTCCTGCTACTGACTTACTCCTTACCTCAACACCTACACTACTTGGTAAGTTAATATCTAAACTACCAGCTACTAATTTAATATTAATAGTTTCTGGTAATGATTCCTCAGTAAAACTTAGGGTAGTATCACCAGCAGTCATTTTAATATCATTATTACTTACCTTTACTTTCTTAAGATCAATATTAGAAGTACCTGCTGTAAGATTTAGTGATAGCTGTTTTAGTGGTGTCTTTTCTCCAATCACCATTTTATATGTAGCCTTGGTATTAAAGTTTAACACCATTGGTTTATATTCCTGTTTAAACTCTAAACCTAATGTTTCACTTCCTTTTGTTTCAGATACGCTTGGTATTCCACCATTTTCTGAATATGTAGAGTTTAGTGTAAGATAATCGGAAATGTCTTTGTCAGTAAGAGAAAACTCTCCAGCTATTACATTAAGCTTCAAATCGATATTTTTATACGTATCAGATTCAGCTTTTGAAATCTTGATATCCCCACTCTTCTCGTTATTACTAATATTTAACGTCTGGTTGATAGTTACTAGAAATGGAAGTCTGTTTACTAGTTTTTCACGAATTATGGAATCTCCGGAATAGTTAACAATAGAGATAC
>CAYSFE010000014.1:0-18066 GCA_964430225.1 uncultured Candidatus Saccharibacteria bacterium | reverse complement strand
ACATGTCCTCCACTCATACCTTCTAATACATTCTTTCTATATGCTGATATATCTGCTCTTGCTATTACCTTTCCACCAATAGCTGCTTGTATTGGTATAGGGAATTGCTGTCTTGGGATTAGCTCTTTTAGTCTTTCTACTAGTTTTCTTCCCTTTGATTCGGCATTTGATCTATGGCAAAGGAAAGATAGAGGATCAGTTTGTTCATGATTTACTAATATACTTACTTTTACAATATCACTCTCTCTAAACTCTTTGTATGAATAGTCCATACTTGCATATCCTTGTGAGATAGACTTTAGTCTATCAAAGAAATCTGTAATTATTTCATTAGCAGGTATTTCATACTTTACTATTACATGTTTTTTAGCTTCTGAAGTATCCTTTGTTACATATTCCATTCCTAAATATTCTCCTCTTTTTTCAGCACATAGACTCATTATGTCTCCAACATATGTTTCAGGAGATATGATCTCAAGGTTTGAATATGGTTCTTTTATAGTTTGTATTAAACCTACATCGGGAAATTTAGATATAGATTTACATACGAATTCACCTTCTTCGTTAAAGTCTTCTTTATTCACTCCTGGTAATTTAGAAAAGTCTTTTGTAAGTAAAGTTAGTTTATATTCAACAGTAGGTTGAGTAGTGATTAGATTAAGATTAAACTCTCTTTCTAATCTTTCCTGCGTTATTTCCATATGAAGTAAACCTAGAAATCCACACAGATATCCTGATCCAAGTGCTGGAGAGAATTGTCTAGTGTAAGATAGGGCTGCATCATTTAGAGAGAGTTTTTCAATAGCATCAGTAAGATTTGGAAACTCATCAGCATCTACTGGGAATAGGGAAGCAAATACCATCGGCTTAGCACCTTTGTATCCAGAAAGAGCTTTAGATTGACTCGCATTAAGTGTAAGAGTGTCTCCTACTCTTACATGTTTAATATCTTTAAATCCTGTTGCAACATATCCTACTTCACCTTCATTAATAACACCTGATTCAGATAGAGCTGGAAGAAGATAGCCTACTTCTACTGGAGAAAGTACAGCATCTGTTCCAATGAATCTATATTCCTTCCCTACTTCTACTTTACCTCTAAATACACGTACAAGTGCAATCACTCCTTTATGTTCATGAAAGAATGAGTCATATGTAAGACACATAACTTCATCATCCCCTACATTTTTTAACTCTTCTTGATAGTGTAAATTTTCATGAGGTCTTGGTATTCTTTCTACTACAGCATCTAATATTTCAGTAATACCTATACCAGTTTTACCAGATGCTAAGATTATATCTTCTTCTTTAAATCCCAGGGTATATATCATTTCCTTTTTAGTTTCCTCTATTTGTGCTGATGGAAGATCTATCTTATTGATTACAGGTATTATGGTAAGTCCAAGTTCATATGCTTGATAAAATACACTTAGAGTTTGTGCTTGGATACCTTGAGTAGCATCTACTAAAAGTACTACACCCTCAGAAGCTGCAATTGATCTAGATACTTCATATGAGAAATCTACATGTCCTGGTGTATCTATTAGATTAAGAACATACTCACCTTTCATTTCAGGCTTTCTAGTATATTTATACTTCATCCTTGCAGTTTGAAGCTTTATAGTAATACCTCTTTCTTGTTCAAGTTCTAGAGTATCAAGTACCCTATCTTTCATTTTTCTTTTTTCTATTGCTCCAGTAGTCTCTAGTATCCTATCGGCTAAAGTCGATTTACCATGATCTATATGAGCAATAATACTGAAATTACGAATATTATCCATAGGGTATATTTTAACATATGACGGAATCTAATCAGAGTGTATTAGGAGCATCATCAGGTCTTGTTCCAAAATTAACACTTTTACCAGTTTCAGTACATGAGCCTAGAACAAATGTTTGAGGAGTAGTACCTGGAGCACCACCTCCATAATATATATACCAATCATCAGCTGTTGCATTTCTTCCACTACAATCAAAGTCTTTCCAGCTCTCTGTATATCCACCAGCTCCAAGCCAATTTGGCCAGATATTTCCAATCGATAATTGTCCAATAGGGATTCTTGCAAAATCAGTTTCTGGTGTTGGAGGTGGGTCATTTGGATCACAAGTTCCATTGTAATCTACCATATGACCAGGATTTGTAATGATAAAATACTTTTGACATTCTCTTAATTCAGCATTTTCTGAATTTCCATGAAATGGATATCTCCTGTATTTAGAATAGAAATTAGTCATCTGAGATGCGACATTTCTTAAGTCATTTTGCCTACTTACTTCTCTTTGAGACTTTTGGATAGCCTGTATACCAGTTACTGCAAGGGTTATGAGAATTCCTATTACTGCCATAACCACCATAACTTCTACAATTGTAAAAGACTTTTTATTCATAAAATAAATATATATGTACTAGAGAAATTTATCAAATTAGACTAAACTTAGGAAGTATGAAATCAACATTATATAAATTAATAACAAATAGTCTTCCAAATAGAGGGTGGGGAGACTTTAAGACATATAAAGAGCCAGAGAGTTTTGAAGAGAACTATGGAGTATTCTCAAAGTCTAAAGATGGGAATCTTAAACTCCTTATGCCTCTCTATGTAAACTATGGCTCTAGAAATTCTTTACTATTAAAAAGAGTTGTTCTTGTTTCAGTATGTATAGTTTCATTAATAGTTTTACTTGTATTAATTAGTTCAAGTTTTAAATGATAGATATTTCTAAAAATATAACAAATGAAGTTTTAACTCTATTAAAGGATTCCTATGACTATGCATTCTCTAAAGGTTTAAACTATCTTTCTGAAAATGTAATTGCAAAGAAGTTATTAGAAAGATCTGAAATATCAGGACTACTTCATAATGTAGATATCGAAGCATTAAAAACTGAACTAGATAGCCTAATATCTCGTGAAGATAAACCTGTGATTAAATTACCATCAGGTGTAGTAGTACTATCACCTGATTCACAAAAGTTTTTACTTCTTTCATATTTAACAGCTAAAAAATATTCAAGACTTTTTGTACATCTTGAAGATCTATTACTTTCTTTTGAAGAAATGCCAAACTTAAGTGTAATTGCACATAAGTTTCAATTTGATTTTAAAAAGATAGAAGAGGTATCTTTAGGGAGACTTGGAGGACAACACTCAACTCTTTCAGATAACTCTACTCCTAGTCTTAACAAATACTCAGTAGATATGACAGCTCAAGCTCAAGATGGATTACTACATAAGGCGATTGGAAGAGATAAAGAAATAGAACAAGTTATAAGAGTACTATCTAGAGAGAGTAAAAGTAATGCAATACTACTAGGTGAAGCTGGTGTAGGTAAGACTGCTATTGCTGAGGGATTTGCTCAAAAGATAGCAGATCATACACTAGGTAAACTGTTTGAAAATGTACGTATAGTAAATCTTAACCTTATTAGTATCTTAGCTGCTGCAACAACAAGAGGAGCTATTGAAGATCTATTAAATGGAATAATTGATGAGGTAAAGAGATCAAGTAACATCATACTATTCATAGACGAAATTCATTTAATAACAGGAGGAGGCAATACTTCTGAAGCCTCTATTATCAGTAATATTCTAAAACCTGCTTTAGCTCGTGGTGAATTACATGTAATTGGAGCTACTACACTTACTGAGTATAGAAAATATATTGAAAAAGATCCTGCATTGTCTCGCAGGTTTGAGCCTATTAAAGTAGAGGAACCAAATATTGAAAACTCTATTATCATTTGTACAGAAAGTAGTAAGAGACTTAAGAACTATCATAAAGTAGAAATATCTGAAACAGCTATTAAGACGGCTGTAGAATTATCTAAGAGATATATTACAGATAGATTCCTACCTGATAAGGCTATTGATCTTCTTGATGAAGCTTGTTCACATGCAGTAATGGAGAAAAGAAATAGTATTGACGAAAATGATATTAAACTAATCCTTTCTGAGAAAACTGGTATCCCTATACAAAAACTATCAGAATCAGATACTGAAAAACTTACAAAACTTGAAGACATTATTAGAGAATCTGTAATTGGACAAGAAGAAGCTATTAAAGAAGTATCTGAAGTCATACGTAGATCAAGAGCTGGACTAAAGGATCATAAAAAACCTATTGGATCATTCCTTTTCTTAGGACCATCAGGGGTTGGTAAGACAGAGCTCGCTAAAGCTGTTGCTAAAGTAGTGTATGACACTGAAAAAGCAATGATTAGATTAGATATGAGTGAGTTTAGTGAGAGCCACACAGTACAAAGACTCATTGGAGCTCCTCCTGGATATGTAGGATATGAGGAAGGAGGACAACTAACTAATCCAATTTGGGAAAGACCTTACTCTTTAATCCTTTTAGATGAGATAGAGAAAGCTCATCCTAAAGTGTTTGATATTTTCTTACAAGTTCTTGACGATGGAAGACTAACTGATGGACAAGGTAGAACAGTAGACTTTAAAAATACGATAATCATAGCTACAAGTAATATAGCTTCAAGTGAAATACTAGAAGCGAAAGAATCAGGAGTAGATATTACAGATGAGAAGTTCCTTAACGAAGAACTCTATCCAATCTTAAAAGAATATTTCAGACCTGAATTCATAAATAGATTTGATGAGATTGTTGTGTTTAACCCTTTAACCAAAGAAGCTCTAAAGGTAATAGCTAAAATTAACATACAAAAGATTGAAGAGAAATTAAAAGATAAAAAGATAAAGGTAAATATATCTGAAGAAATATTAACTAAGATAGCAGAAGAAACATATAATCCTCAATTTGGAGCTAGACCTGCCATACGTATGATACAAGATAAGATTGAGAATAATATTGCTAATCAAATAATAGATGGATCACTTAAAGATGGAGATACATTAAACCTATGAAAAATGATGTAAAAGCTTATAAATGTGAAGTATGTAATGGGACAGGCAAAGAAAATGGATCCCTTTGTGCTAATTGTCAGGGATCAGGATTCATTGGAAGAGATGGTACATATGAATACATCCTTACAAGAAATGAGAATAACCAGTTAGTAATAACTGATATTAAGATGCCTCTTGAGCAATTAGAAAAGACTGAAAGAACAGAAGATAACAAAGAAGATGACTGGGGGAAGAAAGTAAGACAGTTCTGGAAAATGATGTTTTCAGGACTATTAGTAATGATAATCTTAGCTTCCCTAGCCCTATACTTTACAGTATTTAGTGGAGATTCGACTTTCATTACGGTAGCAGTAATCTCATTACTACTTCTAATTCTTCTTAACATTTCTAAACTTAGACTGTTTGAAAGACTTTCAGATCTAGTTAAAAAGATGTGGGAAGAACCAAATGATTTCTTGAAATACTTAAAGGAAAGACTCAAAGAAGAGTAAAAGTCATAGAAAAGATCCCATTAAGAATGATATAATTTCACACATATAAGGCCTCATCGTCTAACGGTTAGGACATCAGATTTTCAATCTGGTAATCGGAGTTCGATTCTCCGTGAGGTCACCAGTGGTAGTATTCAACATATTAGACAGATCTTTCTGACAATATGTTAAAATTTTTAATAAATATTTATTAACCTATTTTTATGGAAGAAGTACTTAGTTCGAAAGGGCCTGAAGTAAATACAGGTGAAAAATTACCAGAAGGTAATTTTGAGTTTTCAAGTGATAAGGAAAAGGGTTTAGCTGTAGTTCATAATAAAGCTGGAGAGCTAGAAGTTGTAGTTACTACACCTTTAAAGGCAGATGTTTTTAGAGACGGCCGATTAGTAATGATCGAAAACCTTGACAAAACAAAAACAACTGTAATTGAATTTGGAATTGCTGCTGTATCTAAAGAAGGATCAAGTGGTTGTGCAATTATGAACCTGCAATTTGATAGAGATACTATTCTTAGAATTTTAGGGGCAGCTACTTTGAATGGTATGATACCAGAACAACCAAAATCTAAATGGGCACCTGGAGGGAAAATGGATCAAATGGTGGAACTTGCATTAAAACTTAATAAAAGTTTAGGCGAAGACTAGTTTTAGTAGAATATTAGTAAAAAAATAGTCTTAACAAGTTATTTGTCACAAGTTAAACTTTACCTACTAAATATAATACTTAATCAGAATTTTCATGAGTACTTGAGGTAAGTGATTTAATTTCTTTATTAGCTTTGTCTAAATCTCTCTTTAAGCTTTTGTTTTCTCTTTGTAATGAAGCATTTGTACTATTAAGTCGAGTAATTTCAGTTCTTAAACCACCTGCATTAGACTGATTTAGAGAATAAGAAGAATTTAAACCTTTATTCTTTTCTCTTTCTTCTAATAATAGAGAGTGATTTTTTATTGCTAATCCTGTTGTTAAAGTGGCTACTCCACCTAATATTAAAGCAATAACAGCTGTTATATTTCTTTCAGCATATGCTCCTGCAATATCACCAGGGAGTAATATTCTAGGACCTCTTAATGCTTGCAAATATGCTCCATTAGATGCCACATAACCTTGTAAATCTTCACCACTATAACTAGGGCTAATAGAAGGAATCCCATCCTCTCCATAATCAAAAAGTTTTTTTCCATCTTTCAAAGAGAATAAACCTAATGGTCCTTTATTCATTTCTACAGCCTGACCAACCATATTAGTTATAAATGGTTTTCCGTTAATAGTACAAAGATTAAGTTTATATGAATCAAAGAAAGTACTTGTAACTTTACTTTCTTCTAGTTTTCCTCTTAATGAACCAGCTGAAACATCCATATCTATATCTGCATAACCACCAACTACAGGACAATAGCTAGCATTAACATTGAAAGTTCTCATTGAAGTGTTTCTTAAATGAAGATAACCACCTACAAGAGCTGTAAGTGCAACTAGTACGCCTGTAATTTTTAATCCCCTAAATACGTCTTTCCTTCGTGGTCCTTCTTTTCCTGGCATATATATACTATTAAAAAACTAGTCTAAGTATTATACTCCTTCTTAGTACTATAAGTCTAGTTTATGGGGTTATTTCTCTATTTCTTTAAGGTGTTTATCCTTTATCTCATACCTTCTATCAATCCCTATTTCGTCTATAAAGCTGACATCATGGGATATTACTATTAAGGTACCTTCATAAACATTTAAAGCTTCTGATATATATTCTACAGTCTCTATATCTAGGTTATTTGTAGGTTCATCTAGTACTAGAATATCTGGTTTCATAGAGGTTACTACTGAGAATGCTAGTCTTGCAGTTTCTCCTCCTGATAGTTCAGATGCATATTTATTCACTTCTAACTCAGTCTTAAAACCTAGGTTTGATAGATATCTTCTTGTATCCTCTATCCCTAAAGATCTGTTTCTAAGTCTTAGATTATCTATCAGTGATAGTTTCTCAGATACTATGTCATACTTTTGATTTACAAAGACGAATTTTAAATCTTCCCTAAAATATGTATCCCCTTCTAAATTTGATTTATCCTTACTTGAAAGAGTGTTTATGAACACAGTCTTACCACTTCCATTCTTACCAGAAATTGAAATTCTATCTGTCTTACTTACATCAAATGATATTTCTTCAAGCAAAAGTTTTTGTCTATCAGGAGTGTATAACTTTCCATTTCGTATTCGTATCAACATTCCTTTTCCAGAATTGTCTTTTAAATCTAAGAACATCCTTTTTCTTTCTTTTACAGCAATCTCTTTTATCTTTGTATTAAGTTTCCCTATCTTTTTACCAAGTATTCCCATCTCTTCTCCGTGAGCTATATCAGCTAATTCCTTCATTGATCCCATAGCTTGACGAGATAGACTCCTATCTTGTTCACGGAATAGTTTATCAATCTTTTCTTGAGATTTATCAAACTTTTCAACTTTCCCTTTTATTATCTTCTCTGCTTTTCTAAGATCTTTTTTAGCTGATACTAACTCTCTCTCTAATGCTTCTTTTTGCATTCTTTTTTCTTCTAAGTAGAAATCATAGTTACCACCATATATTTTGAGAGTGTGATTCTCTATCTCCCAAATACTTTTAGTAGCCTCATTCAAAAACTTTCTGTTATGCGAAACTACTACATATGCAAAACTTGAAGATAAAAGTAGTTTTGAAAGTTTCTCTATACTATCGCGATCAAGATGATTAGTAGGCTCATCAAGTAGAAGTAATTGTGGTTTCTTAAGTACAGCTATTGCTAAGTTTATCTTTACTAGTTCTCCTCCAGATAACCTATGAAGAGGGATAGATTCAGAGATATCATCTCTAAAGTTTTCTTTAATATATGTGAATACATCCCACCAGTTTTCTATATGTTTAGCAATATATTCATATACCTTTTCATTTGATCTATATGCATCAAGATCTATTTGAGGTACATATTCTATCTTACAATTCACATACACCTTCCCCTTCATATTCTTATTCTTCCCTATTATCCCTCTTAGTAATGAGGTCTTTCCTGATCCATTAATACCTACTAGCCCAATCCTATCCTCCGATCTTATCGATATTGTAAAAGGTTCTATGAAGCTTGTAACTCCATCTGTTAATTCAATTTTACTTAATGTGACTATGTCCATGATTACATTCTAGCTTCATATACTTGTTAAGAGCAAATATATTTCATAGAATGTAGGTATGCCGCAAAATGATGAGGATAAAAAGAAGATTTCTAATCCATTTGGAGCTGGAAAAAACTATCTAACACCAGAAACAAATGAGGTTGTTGGTGAGAAGATTGAAAGAGTAGTTATTCCTAAAGGAGAGATAAAGATTCCTATCCCGCAAGATGAAAAGGTTGTAGCTCCAAAAGAAGTATTACCAGAAGTAAGTTTTATCGATAAAGAAGGTACAAACTACTTAGACCCGAATGAATTAGCAAAATTGGAACCAATACCAAACCATGATCTAGAAGGTGTTACTTTAAGTTCTCCACTTGCTACAAAACTTGAGGAGAATGTTGTAAAGAAAGATACCAAATGGAAAAAGATAAAGATTGGATGTGGAATATTTGCAGTTATTTTCCTCATTGTTTTTATCTTTCTCTCCCTCATAGCATTCAGTGTTGGTAGGAATAACTCACTATCAAGTATTGCTAAAACATTACCTATTGAAAATATCCCAATTGTAAATCTTTTCATTAAGCCACCTGAACTGATGATAGTAGATGGGTTAATGTTTACAGATCCCAAATCAAAAGGAAATGAATTAGATCTTAAAACGGTATTAACAAGTGGGAGTAAAAGTGAAAGTGTTCATATGAACTTAAAAGTAGGTGAAGAAAAATATATGCTTAATATGAGTGATGATAAAAACACAAGTATTGAAGTATTAGTTCCATCTTTAACAGAACAATATTTCAAATTTAATCTTTCAAATTTAAATGATTACCAAGAGAATCCTCTTTTTGATTACCCAGCAGCTAAGGCTATCCTAAATCTATACGGGAAATACAATAACAAATACATTAAGATGGCCGATGAGAAAAGAGTACCTAAAGTTACAGATCCAGACTTCTTCAAACCTGAAAACTCAAATAACGGGATATCTGAACTACAAGCAGACAACCTTAGAATTGATGTTGCAAATATACAGCTCGATTTAAAACCAAAATTTACAAGGTTCTTTGAAAATGAACTAACCAAATTAAACACATTCTTAAAAGTAAAAAATATGGGCAGGGCAAAAGTAAGAGATATGGATACGTTTAAACTTTCACTTGAATTTACTTCCTCTGATTTGGAAAAATATAAGCTGTTACTTAGACCTTCTCTTACTTCTCTTTTAGTAGATTCTTCGGAAAATTATGCAAAGATAATTTGTCATGGAAGTAATGTAACTACAACTCAAACTTTTAGTGTAGATAAACTTGAAACTTGTGTTACTACAACATCTAAGAATCTTAGTGATGCCTTTATTCAAGATCAAGCTAGCTTTATCAACTCATTTGGAATTAAAAATGTAAGTATGTACAGTGATATTGAAACCGGGAGAATTGTAAAATATGAATTCACAATATATGACTCTACTAATGAAGTAGAGGGGTATAATGTAATCACTCTTGAGGTAATACCATTAAAAGAAGAATTAAAGATAAATATTCCAACTGAAAGTGAAAAGTTTAGAGACTTCATAAAAGATCTTTTTAATACACTTTTTTCTCAGCTAAATTAGAACAAAGAAATAAAAAGATATGATAAAATATATTTATGGATAACTCTAGGACTCCTGAACACATAGAAAAAGAACTGCAAGAACTGATTATCAAACATAACCTATCAGGTAAACTATCTATTAACAAAGTAAAGACTTGGATATATGAGCATTCAGAAGAAGATCCAAACAAGTCTCTTGAAGATTTTGTATACAAATTCCAATCATATTTTAAGAATATTAAGAATCAAACTGAGATTAAAAAAATTAACAGAGTATTCATAGATGCTTGGAATACTTTCCCACATAAAGTCTTAGGAGATCTATCACCTAATCAAAGACTTTCATTACAAGGAAGAGATAATATGGGAGATATTGAACTTACAGAGATAATGATACCTCCTGAAATGACTACCCTTCTTAGTATTAAGGCTAAAATAATGGGACTAAATATTAGAGAATATATTCTTTTTGTTTTAACAAAACATGTCGAAGAATCTATTACTTCTTCAATTTCAATACTAGAAAAGATCTTTAAAGAAAATGTTCAAAAAGAGATATTACTTCCAGCTCCTGTAGTTAAGAGGAAAATATCTAAACGTAAAGATAGAAAATGAAGATATATACTAAAACAGGTGATAAAGGTACAACCTCACTCTTTAATGGAAAAAGAGTAAGTAAAGATAATCCACTTATAGACCTTTTAGGTGAGCTAGACTCTATCAACTCACATGTAGGATTACTTCTATCCGTACTTGATCAAAAGAAATTTCTAACAGAAGTAGTACTTCTATATAAAATTCAATCCATTCTATTTAGCATTGGTACTGAAGTTGCTTATCCTAAAAAACATAAGGATTTAAAACTCAAAGATATAACTGAAACAATTGAAAAACACATAGATGAAATGGATAAAGAATTAAAACCTCTTAAGAACTTTATCTTACCTGGTGGATCATATGAGGCATCAGTAGCTCATGTACTTAGAACTACAACAAGAGGAGTTGAAAGAAAGTTTATCAACAAGAAAAAAAGTTATAACTCAAAAGATGTAGGAATATTTCTTAACAGACTTTCTGACTACTTCTTTACCTTAGCTAGATTAATAAACCATAAACTTAAAGTACCCGACTCTATTTGGAAAAAATAGAATCAATATTCTTCCAGTCTAGACTTTCCATAAACTTTTTAATGTAACTACCTCTATCTGGACCATAATCTTTGTAGTAGGCATGTTCAAACACATCTAGAGCTATAACCACCTTAGACCCCCACATAGCTCCATTGTTATGGTAGTCTACAAGTACGTTATGCATCATGTCATCAGTAGGATCATATACTAAAACACACCATCCTAAAGCTGATTTAGCAGTAGCACTAAAGTCACTCATCCAGTTCTCCATAGATCCAAAATCCTTTATAAGTTTTTTAACAACACTTAAAGAATCAGTATATTTACCATCAGAACCAAACACTTCCCAATAGTTCTCATGAAGTACAATCCCCGCTTTATTAAAAGTCTCTCTTCTTTTGGCATCAGACCAATCAGAATAGTTAGCATTAGCACCTGCTAAATCAAATGTTGCCAACTTTTGATTAATCTCGTTCAGTTTAGTCACATAACCAGCTTGATGTTTATCGTGATGCCATTCAACTACTTGTGCACTTAAAACATTTAGATAAGCACTTTTATCTTTAGGTAACTCTTTAAGGGAATATACATATGCCATATATATGGAAATAAAAAGTAATATGGAATAAATACTACTAGGATATAGATAAAGATGCAAAAGTGTAATAATTGTTAACTTTTTAAAGCATTCAACTTTTCAAATAAAGAAGTTACCGCTTCTTGATTATTAATCTCTCTTTTTCTAAATACAGAATTGGGGGTTAATAAAGCATTTCCAAAAGCCGAAACCTCAACAATAAATATATTGGGGTTTTTAGCTCTTAGTAAGCCTTCTATATGCCTTCCATCCCTGCCAGAAAGCGAAGAATCTAGATTTCCATCTACAAGTGCTACTTTAGCACTGATTGCAGATTTCTCAATTAATTCATTTGCCTCTACTATGTCTCCTGCAACTTTAATTAATGCGTCCTTAACATTACTATTAACTAATTCTGTCCACATTTCCTGCCAGTTTTTATTATCTTCAAATATTAATATTTCCATATTTAATTATTTATTAAATTATTACACTCTATCTAAATCATAGCTTATTCATAGAGCCATTTTCTACCTGTATATTTCTCACCTAAATCCCAAGCACTAGCTAAAACTTCCAATCTTTTATCTTGATCTAATTTCATTATGACCTCAAGGCCTTGAAGTGTGAATGATCCTAGAAGAAATTCTCCGAACTGCCTTCTCCCATTTCCTTCTATTTCACCTGTATAGTTAAATATTCTTCCAACTTCTTTTGGATCAACTTTAGGTCCACTATAATAAAGAGCTCCCATAATTAGACTCCTTGCTTCAGCATTACTTATTGCCATAAATTTTACATTATAATTTATTACTCGGATTATACACTCATCATTACTTTTCAAGCAATATAATATATAAATACAATTCATTCTCCTGGTATAATTAAAACATGGGTAAGAAAGTATTTGTAGGTATGAGTGGAGGTGTTGATAGTGCTGTATCTGCTCTACTACTTAAAAAAGAAGGATATGATGTTACAGGAGTATATATGAAAAACTGGTCGAATCTAGACTATTCGATCAAATCTGATTGCCCTTGGGAAATAGATGTAGAAGATGTAAAGAAAACATGTGAAATATTAGATATTCCTTTTAAAATATATAATTTTGAGAGGGAGTATAGAGCTAAGGTAGTTGACTACTTCTTTAGTGAGTATAGAGCTGGAAGAACACCTAATCCTGATGTACTTTGTAACAAAGAGATAAAATTTGATCTATTTCTAAACAAAGCTCTATCTGATGGTGCTGACTATATAGCTACTGGACACTATGCAAAGATAACAAATGATAATGGAGTTTTTCATTTACTTCGTGGTGTAGATGACAATAAAGATCAGTCATATTTCCTTTGTACTCTAAATCAGTTTCAGTTATCTCATTCTCTCTTTCCCTTAGGAGATCTTACAAAACCTGAAGTTAGAAAGATAGCTCATGAGAACAATTTAAATGTAGCTGATAAAAAAGATTCTCAGGGTATTTGTTTCATAGGTAAGATTGATGTAAGAGAGTTCCTTAAATCCCAAATACAAACTAAAGAAGGAGATATTATTAACGAAGATAGTGGAAAAGTAGTAGGTAAACACCAAGGTGTATATTTCTATACCATAGGTCAGAGAGAAGGATTACATATAGGTGGAACTAAAGAACCTCTTTTTATTTCTGGTAAAGATTTTGAAAAGAATATTCTTTATGTAGTAGAAGGAACAAATAACCCAAAGCTATACAAATCAAGTTTTGAAGTTGAGCCTCCTACTTTTACAAACCCTAAAAAATACATAGGTAAAGACATTATAGAAACAAGTGTACAAATAAGGTATAGATCAAAAACTATTAAATGCACTCTTAAAAAGATAGACGAATCAAAATGGTTAGTTACAACTACTGATAAATTTAAAGCTGTAGCATCTTCTCAGATTGCTGTGTTTTATAATGACTCAGAGGTCATTGGATACTCCATAATCAAATAGTTATACTTTTATTTGATTTCTTTTTCATATGTTTGTATATTATTCGGTAGTACATGTTATTAATATACTTATGGATGGAATATCAGCACCACATCTTTATCCAAAACAAATGGAAGTACTTAAATTTCTTAAACAATATGTTAGGAAATATCAAAGTATGCCAAAACTAAAGGATATAGCTAAAGCACTAAACCTTAGAGCTAACTCTACTATTCACCAACACTTAGAATCACTAGAAAAGAAGGGACTCATTCGTAGAGGAAGATTCAATAACACGATAGAAATTGTTGAGAAAGATTTTGATTTCTCTGATGTTAAAGATGTTCATTTACTTGGATATATTGCTGCTGGTAAACCACTTGAGGCAATAGAAGACAAAACAAACATCATTCGTATTTCTAAAGACATGTATGGAAGTAAAGATATATTTGCTCTTAAGGTTAAAGGAGATAGTATGATTGATGCCCATATTATGGATGGCGATACCATTATTGTAGAAAGTAAGACCACAGCTGATGAAGGACAAATAGTTGTAGCATTACTTGAAGACTACTCTGCTACCTTAAAGGTATATAGTAGAGATAAGAAGAACAAGAAATTTGTGTTAAAACCTATGAATCCAAAGTATGAACCTATTGTTACAGATAAGCTATATATTCAAGGAATACTTTTAGGAGTAATAAGAGGATATTAATTACCTGGTCTTAAATTCAGGTACACCATACTTCTTACCAATCTCATTTATTTTCCTTAGTTCTGATACTACTCCCCTTGCCCATAGATCATTTCCTGATGCTTCACAAGGAGGACAATAGCTAGGCTGTATTGAGAATGGATCGGTGTTGTATTTTGCTAAACTTTTAGTAATATTTCCTATTGAATCTTCCCAAGTGCTGAACCTGATATCCTTACCATTTCTTCTCCATCCCCAACAGTTCCTTATTCCATATCCTCTTTGATTTTCAGTTCTACATCCATTTGTTTCTATCATAGCTATAGCTGGTAGAAGTCCCCATTTATCTAGTTTATATTTATCAGACATTTCAATAAATATTGAGGCTTGACCCACTAAAGGAGATCTTATGGATACAAAATATTCTTCTAATACTTTAGTTCTTACATCAGTACTTAACAAATCAAAAGATATCAAACCTGTTTTGTTTATTGTATTTACTCCTAGTACACTAGCTGATTCATATGTAGATAGCTCAGATATCATTTGGGTATCTTCAAGAGAGACAT
This sequence comes from uncultured Candidatus Saccharibacteria bacterium, assembly GCA_964430225.1. GTDB lineage: Bacteria > Patescibacteriota > Dojkabacteria > JBAXKR01 > CAYSFE01. The sequence goes on along the minus strand of CAYSFE010000014.1, from coordinate 3,039 downwards.
TGTCAGCCTTAAAGAAAGAGGTATTCTTTCTTACTGTTTCACTTACTATGCTGTTTACTGGTTGAACTATTACAAAACTTATTAAAAAAGATATTATTAGAAAAATGGATAAGAATAAAGGAATTTCTCTATTTAAGAGAGTTAGTAAAATTTGTTTAAATTTAGACTTTATCTTCAAAGCTATATTGTCTTCTTAAGTAATTCGTTAGCTTCCTTAGTAAATCTGTTATTTAAATCTAAGTCAATACACTTTGTAAGTACGTCTCTTGCTTTTGAAATATTCTTATCTGCATTTTCAGTTAAATATATATTTCCCTGGTAAAGGTATGCTCTTGCAGAGTTTGGATCATATTTAAGAAGCACTTGATTAAAAGCATCTATTAGTTGAGATTGAGTATATTTTGTAGCAGATGTCGCACTCTTTTTATATTTTGCCCATATGTCATATAGCTGAACCTCTCCTTTAATCTTGTTATCAGCCTTTTCATAATCAGGTAGCTTGTTTATGATTTCATCTGTAAGTTTAAGTACTTCATCATAACTAGCTAAGTTATCCAAATACATTCGAGCCATTTCTACTTTGTACTTAAAAGTATTAGCACCTTTAAGAGCTATGAGTTTTTGAAGAGTAATATCTGCTTTTGAATATAGACCTGCTTCAAGAAGCATTGAGTAGTTATCTGATAGAAGAGACTCAGATGAAGGGAATAGACCTATTGCTTTGTCATATATCTCACTTGCTCCCTGTACATTTTTCTCTAAAGTATATACACGAGCTAGATAAGTGAGTGTTTCTTCCCTAATTGGATTAAGTGAGTTTGCCTTTTCTAAATCAACTTTAGAGCCTGATATATCATTAGCTTGAAGTTTTGCAATCCCTCTTAAAAGATATATTAAGTCAAATTCAGCATTCTTTTTAACTACTTCATCTAAAATAGTAATTGCACTTCCATTAAGTTTAGATAAAATCATTAACCTCGCAATATTACTCATATTTGTATCTATTTGTTCTTTTGAAGCATCTGCTGTTATCTTAGCTAACGTATCAGTTAAGTCTTTTACCCATTTTGTAGTATCAGCACTATCACCTTCTTTAATTACAGTTGCTTTAGTAAGATAGGTATTCGCTTTTACAGCATCTGTATAGTTTAAAAGTCCTGCTACTAAGTTTAGTTTTGCATCTGTTGTGCTACTCTCAGATAAATATGTTTCAAGAAGTGTTTTAGCTTCACTAACTTTTCCGTTATTAATATATGCATAGAATGTATCAGAAATATTTGAATCATTGAGCTTAGTGATCTTTAAAGCAGCATCATATGCTTTTGAATAGTCTTTTAACCTCGTATATACCTTTACAAGTTCAAAGTATATATCTTCTGAGTCTGTATTCTTAACTCCCTCTAAAAGTATCTTAAGGGATTGTTCCGTATCATTTTTAAGGATATATATATTACTTGCCTTAATATATCCTGTTGTAGCTTTAGGATCTTGATTTATACCTTTCTTGTATTGTTCTAAAGCTAGGGAATAGCTACTTTGTTCTAGAAGAGTATCACCAAAGGAAACATAGTTTACGGGAACTACCTCTTTAGGTTTAAGAGCAATATATGCGATATATGAAAGAAATATTAAACCAAATATTACAACTATTGGTAGTACAAGCTTAAGAACTTTTTTCATATAGGGCAATTAAAATATATTTTTACTGTTTAGCAAATTTTAACTTGTATGCTTCCTGACATTTTTGAATCACTTTCATTGCTTCATCTGCATCTAACCATCCTTCTACTTTAGTAGATTTCTCTACTTGTCCATGAATTCTGAATTGTAAGTCTTTATAGCTTTCCCAGTAGTGAGTAAGTTCTAAAACAATATTCTCTTGTATGTCTTTAATACTCTTCACATGATCAAATCTGTAGTCATCAGCAGGTACACAAACAATCTTATCATCTGTTTCTCCTGAATCTTTAAATTTCATAATTCCAATTACTCGAGCGGCTATTAAACAACCAGGAAAAGTAGGATGAGTGATAAAGCTCATAACATCAAGTAGATCATTATCTTCATCCCATGTTTGAGGAATTACTCCATACTCTAAAGGCATTGGATGAGTTTCAAAATGTACTCTATCTAGTTTAATAACTCCAGCTTCTAAAACATATTCATATTTATTGAATGTACCTTGAGGTATTTCAACAATCATGTTTACATTTCCATCTTCATCAAAAGTTGGAAGAACATGTTGGTGATTAGGCATAGTATTAAGATAGGAATCACCTAATGATGGTATATTTGCCATAACTGAATAAGATATATAATTTTAATCACTCTATTATATCAGCTATAGAATATTTTTCTAACTGATTTTATATCGTATTATTCAGCCTTTTTATTACACAATCTAAGTCATTGAAAAATTATTCTCATCTTACTTTCTTTATTTCTACTGGGGAAGTTCTAATTAGGTATTTATTCCATAGATATCGCCAAATCCAAATCACTCCAAAAATCATGAACGACTAGAATTTCTTTCTTATCATATTTTTCTCTTAATTCGTCAACAGACATAAATTTTACCCATTCAACTTCTGATTTGTTTATCTCGCTTATTTCTCCATCAACCTCTCCAGCAAAAAGATAACAGTATCTTCCATATTTATTTACACCTTGCCTTAGGAGTCTGAGATTTTGAGGTACTAAAGTAGTTTCTTCTTTTGATTCCCTTTTGACTGCATTAATAGGGCTCTCTTCTGTTTTAATTCCTCCACAAGCATGATCTATATATCCAGCGTCTATACTCTTTCTCTTTGATCTTTGATGAACTAATACATTTCCCTTTTTATCAAAGATTACACATATAACAATTTGAAGGTATAGTCCCTCAGGTATTTTTAAATCTTTTCTTGGGATTCCTACCATTTTAATTTGACCAGAAGCATCAACAAGATCAACTAATTCAGCCTTAGGTTTTTCAACAACTGGAGGATTATCAGAAGGAGTGTTTTCCATTCTTTTATTAGTCTATATTTAATTGGAGCG
>CAYSFE010000013.1:0-18416 GCA_964430225.1 uncultured Candidatus Saccharibacteria bacterium | reverse complement strand
ATCCATGTTCTGAATATATGTTCCTTGATGAAACTGCATGTAACTTAGCTTCTATTAACTTAGATAAGTTTTACGATGCTAAGAATAGATATTTTGATGTAGAAAAGTACAAACATACAATTAGACTTTGGACAATAGTTCTTGAGATCTCTGTACTTATGGCTCAACTTCCATCTGATACTATGGCAGAAAGAACTTTCCTATATAGAACCTTAGGTTTAGGATACGCAAACCTTGGAACTGTCTTAATGAAAGCTGGAGTTCCATATGATAGTCCTACAGCTATGAATATTACAGCTTCTTTAACAGCTATTATGACTGGAGAGTCATACTCTGCATCATCTGAAATGGCTAAAGTATTAGGAAGCTTTGAAAGATATGAAGCAAATAAAGACCATATGCTTAAGGTTATTAGAAATCATAGAAGAGCTGCATATAACGTGTCGGAAGGATTAAGAGTAAAGAATGAATCTATGTATAAAGAGTTAGGAGACTATGAAGGTTTAACAATTAAACCAATAGGGATAGATGATAACTTTGTTCCTGAGTATTTAGTAAAAGCAGCTCGTGAAGCTTGGGATAAAGCATTAGATTTCGGAGAGGTATATGGGTATAGAAATGCTCAAGTTACAGTTATTGCTCCTACTGGAACAATAGGACTTGTTATGGATTGTGATACCACTGGGATAGAACCTGACTTTGCATTAGTAAAGTTTAAGAAACTAGTAGGTGGAGGATACTTTAAGATAGCAAATAACTCAGTAGAACCAGCATTACGAAACCTTGGATATACAGAAGATCAAATAGTTGCAATCCTAAAGTATGCTAAAGGTAACGCTAACTTAGATGAAGCTCCTTTCATAAATAGAACTACTCTTAAAGCTAAGGGATTTGATGATCTTACTATTGATAAACTTAATGAGAATATTAAGAGTGCATTTGATATTAAGTTTAGTTTCAATAAATATGTGATTGGAGATGAGATGTACAATAAACTTCTAGGAGGAAAGGAAGATAAGAATGATCTACTTACAACTCTTGGATTTAGTGAGAAGGAAATAGCAGCTGCAAATCAATATGTATGTGGAACTATGACCCTAGAAGGTGCTCCATACTTAAAGGAAGAACACTACGCTGTATTTGATTGTGCAAATAAGTGTGGTAAAGATGGAAAGAGATATATCTTACCTATGGGACATGTAAGAATATTAGCTGCAGCACAACCTTTTATCTCTGGATCTATTAGTAAGACTATTAACTTACCTGAAGAAGCTACAATATCTGAGTTTAAGAATGTATATATGGAGTCTTGGAAGTTAATGTTAAAGTGTAACGCCCTATATAGAGATGGGTCTAAACTATCTCAACCTCTTTCAACAAGCTCAAATAGTAATGATGTGTATTCTAAACTCTTTACTTTTGATAACGAAGCTGAAGTAACACCTGAAGTAGTATCAAATACTGCTGGGTACAAGATGCAGACAGTATCGTACAAAGTAATTAGAAGAGAACTACCAGCAGAGAGAGTAAGTATTACACATAAGTTTACACTTGGAGGACATAAAGGCTTCATAACAGTAGGACTATATGAAGATGGTAAACCAGGAGAAATATTCTTAACTATGAATAAAGAAGGAAGTACTTTAAGAGGAATAATAGATGCATGGGCTGTATCTATGAGTTTTGGTCTTCAATATGGAGTCCCTCTTAAGGATCTTATCAGACAATATGCTCATGTTAGATTTGAGCCAGCAGGACTAACAGGTAATAGAGATATTCCTATGGCTAAATCTATAGTCGACTATATAGCTCGATGGTTAGCACTAAAGTTCTTACCAAAGGAAGAAGCTATGCAGTACCATAACGAGGAACTTGTAGAAATGGCATTTAATTCACAGTCTTTCATGTCAGGAAAGAACTTAGCTGATAGATTTAATCAGATAAGTTTTGATTTAAAGCCTGGAATCCCTACAAGTAGTATGCAAACACTTCAAAGCATATATAAGATTCCTAGTGTTTCTGTAATGGAGGATCAAGAAAAAGTAACTCTAAAAGATCCTAACTTAAAAGATCAGGTACAAAAAGCTAGAAGATTAAATAACGAGGATGCACCTAACTGTAGTGAATGTGGAGCAGTGATGGTTAGAAACGGAGCTTGCTACAAATGTAATGACTGTGGAGCAACTACTGGTTGTTCATAATAGTTATAAAGTAAGGCAAAGAAAAGGGAGCGTTAAGCTCCCTTTTTGATATCCAATAATATTTATTATTCCCCTACTCTTTCTACTACTACTTTTAGTAATTGAGAGTAGTTAATTTTAGATGTTAAAGTAACTCCTAAGCTTAAAGATACTTTTTGATTTGTATCAAGAGTAACTAATACTTCAGAATCATCAAATGTTGAAGTATTTAGTTTAAGTGTAGTTAAGAAACTATCACTTACTTCAGGTGATTTAAGTAACGAGATCTTAAATGTTCCTTTAGTAGAGTTATTTATTAAGTTACCTAAGAATAAAGTATTCGTTTCAAGTTTGTTTGGTACTATTACTAAATCTAGTGAAGTACTTACTCCATCAGTTTTAGATACTGATACACCTGGAATATCAGATGCTTCTGTAAGAAGATCAAATGAGTTAGGTGATGTCTTATCTGCTGTTGTACCAAGAACATTTTGGTTATTCTTTTTAGTGGTGGTTTCAGGTTCAGTATATAGCTTAGGCATAAGGTTAAAAGATACTACAATAGGGAGAATAAAGGCCATCAATAGCACACATACTAAACTGAAATCTGTTGCAAAGCTTAATACTTTTTTCATGTAGGGTAGAAGATAATATAGATTAGCCTTAAATTTAGCGATTTTTTAAAGAGATGTCAAAATTTCTTTTTATTCAGTAAATATTATTACTCCAAAAGGCTTATACCCAACAGTTCCAGTTGAACTTTCTCCGCATCCATATTTAGAAGTAGGAACAAGTCCAATAGCAACTCCTCCTTCAACTATTTGAGATAGAGCTGATCTTGCGAGACTTTCGTAACTGTCAGGTGGAACTAATTTGTCATTCTTTTTAAATAGGTCAACAAGAATATCATTTGAAGTAGAATAAACAGCATTAAATTTTGAATAATTCTTTGTATATTTAGAATATTTACTGTCCGTAACTATAGGGAGTGTAGTTAGTACTTTATAGCTAGCTTCTCTATCCTCTGCTAGTTCCTTAGCTAAATCACATAAATTTTTATCAGCAGTGATTGGAGATAAATTCTTCTTAGCCCTTTCAATATTTACCAAATCAATAGTAGTGTTTTGAGTTTGAATTAAGGGACTTACTTTATTTACAGCTAAAAGGTTTATATTCAAATTACCCGTAAAATATAAACTTGCTAGTATAAGTAAACTTACAAGTACTACTGCTCCAATTATCATTACAATCTTTTTATTCTTCTTCATATAGTTATTGGTATAAATAATTAGAAATAATTTATTCTTAAATTGCGGGTCTGTCAAAAAGATTGAATAGGAAAAATAAAGGGGTATAATCCCTTGTATGGAAATAATATTACCATCAAAAGAAAGACTTCAGGCGATGTATTCTGTTTTAACAAACAATATAATTTCTCAATTAAGCGATTCTTTTACTAAAATAAAAGATGGTTTAACAAAAAGTATGTTTTTAGAATTAAGAGGTATTAATACTAGAGAAGAGTTAACTGCATTCTTAAGTTTGAAGTGTGGTTTAGGTTTAGAAAGTATTCCATATACCAGTGACAAGGTAGTAATTATTTCTGATTTAGCTAACTTTCATGAAGATTTAACTTATTATACAGTTGAGAACGAGTGGAATGAGAAAGGAGAAGTATTGGTTAAGGATAGAAATGGAAATAATACCTTCTTTATACATCCTAATGAATTAATCACTGATTTAGAAGTATCTAAAGTAAAAACATTATTACAAAACAAACTAGAAAGAGAATTTATTGATAGTAAATTATCTGTATTAGAAAGTGAAAAAAGAAGATTGTCAGATGAAGCGAAGAAATCGTTAAAACAAGTATTTCTAGGATTACTTTCAAGATTTAAGGGTAAAAGAGTTATTAATGAGACTTTAAGTAATATAGACGATCTTTTTCATGGATTTTTAATTGCCGATATTCTTAGAGCAAATACATCTAGACAAGAAACACCTAAAGTTGGAAATATTGTTTGGGGATATTATAAAGAATTAACTTTTGGACACTATTACCATCCATTTAGGGTCACTAAGATAGATAACCTTAGAATTTATGGGGTTAATGATAGCGAAGGAATTATCAGAAGTAAATTGACCTTCTATCCATTTGGTTTCTATCCAGAAGTAATAAATATTGCTAAAGGAATTGAGAAAGGTTTAAAAATACAGCTATTATCTGGATTAATTGAAAAGTTAAAAACTACTCCAAGACTAGTAAGGAATTTTCTATAAACAGTTTCCTTGTTATCTCCTTTTCGCTAGCTTTGTCAGTTATAGATATTTTCTTGATAGAGTCTACTAAAGGATCTGCAATACTTCTTTCGTTACTAATACCTTTTAACATTTCATCAGATCCTCCATTAATTGGGTAAGTATCAAACCCATATTTTAAAAGTTTTGAACTATCTATATAGTTTGATCTAGTTTCAACAAATCTATATGACTTCTTAATACCCATATCAGATAGGAATTTAGACCATATAATGTGATCTAAGGTTAGGGTATAGCTATCTCCATTCATAAATAGTTCTAGTTTCTCCCCTTCTTTTTGATTACTCTTATCAAATATATATCCTAAAGACGAGTTTTGATTCTTTGTGCCAATTACTAATACAAAATTAGTAGATCCATCTACGTTTTGTACAATAGCTTTTGTAGTAATATCGGCTATATATGTCTTACCATAATATGTAGAATAGCTTGATAACCAAATAGAGAGATAAATAATTGTTACTAAGGATAAAACTGAAATAACTACTAGTAGTAGAAGTAGGTATTTGCTAATTGTCTTTATTATCATCATCAAATAATGATAACATAGAAATATATGAAGAAAACAAAAATAGTATGCACTATCGGTCCAGCTAGCTGGGATAAAGAGGTGTTAAAACATATGATTGATAATGGTATGAACGTGGCGAGACTAAATGGAGCTTTCATAGACATACCTGAAATGACTAGAGTGGCTAACTTAATACGTGAATTAAGTCCTGATGTAGCCTTAATGCTAGATATTAAAGGTCATGAACTTAGGCTAAATAAGTTTGATGAAGACATTAAAGTAAACATTGGAGACGAAGTAGTAATTGGGTCTACTAAAGAAGATAAAATATATGTAGCTACATATATGGATCTATTTAAAGATATTCGTGTAGGTAAACAGATATTAGTAGATAAGGCTAAAACAGTACTTGAAGTAACTAGGATTAGCGATGGAAAGATATACACTAAAGTTATGTCGGGATCAGTAATACAAAGAGGAAAGGGATTAAACACACCTGGTACTTTTCTAAATAACTCCCCTATTACTGATATAGATATAGAGCAGATTAATTTTGCAAAATCTGATAAATGGGATTTTGTAGCAGCAAGCTTTATTAGATCTAAAGAAGATTTAGGTGTAATAAAGCCACATTTAGTAGATAGCTCTTTAAAACTAATAGCTAAAATAGAAGATGGATTTGGAGTCGAAAATATAGATGAAATCATAGAGAACTGTGATGGGATTATGGTAGCTCGTGGTGATCTAGCTGTTGAAGTCCCTTTTGAAAAAGTACCACTTTATCAGAAAATGATGATAAAGAAGTGTAGAGATATGGGAAAGATTGTAATTACAGCTACTGAGATGTTAGAAAGTATGATAGAAAAACCATATCCTACTAGAGCTGAGATTAGTGATATAGCTAATGCAGTATTAGATGGTACAGATGCTTTAATGCTCTCTGGAGAGACTACAGCAGGGAAATACCCACATCTTTGTGTAGAGGTGATGAGTAAAATATCACTAGAGATGGAAAAGAGTATGAAACCTACTTTAAGAACAACAAGTTCATATGCTGGAGGAGAAAGAGATGCCATGATGGGAGCAGTATTTCAAGTATGTATTACAACTAAGATAGATAAGGTGGTTATGGTATCTGAGAATGGTACTACAGCAAAAGCTCTTTCCAGACATTTCATTAAAGAGCCTATCATTGTTCTAACACCTACAGAAACTGTTAGAAGACAGCTACTTATGTGTAGTAATATCTATCCAGTTACCTATGAAGGTAGGTTTAATGACAGAGATAATGCAGTACATGACGCTATTAGATTTGGAATTACTAAAAATATTTTAGATAAAACTGATAGAATACTATTCTTAGGTAAGACTAATGCAAAGAATGGTAAAGAAAACTATATCTTTGAAGTAGTACATGTAGAGGACTATGTTTAATGGTCACTTAGCCAAGTAGTAAGGCAACGGTCTGCAAAACCGTTATACGTGGGTGCAACTCCCACAGTGACCTCCATTATTTGATACTTCCACTAATTATCAGCTATAATACAAAAAGTATATGCCCGGGTGGTGGAATGGTAGACACTCAGGACTTAAAATCCTGTGGAGTAATCCGTGTGGGTTCAAGTCCCACCCCGGGTATGTTAAGAGTTTTCAATCAAAAAAGTTATAAGTTCTGAATACTTCATTCCAATTTCTTTAACTTCTCTTGGTAATAAAGAATTCTTTGTTAATCCAGGTAATGCATTTGTTTCTAAGTAGTAGATATTTTTGTTTGAATAGATATAGTCAGATCTAGAATATGTTTTACATTTTAAAAGTTTATGAATATCTCTTGAGTATTTACTTATCTTCTTGCATATATTTTCTGGAACTAATTTGGGAGGACAATTATCAATTGATTCGCCATCTGTATATTTAGATTTAAAATCAAAGAATGTTGATTTGGGAAGTATTTCTACAGGAGGTAGTAGAGTGAACTTACCTTTCTTACTCTCTAAAACTCCACAGGATACTTCAATACCTTTTATATATTCTTGTAAAAGAAAATAATCATTAGAAAATGTTTTAGATTTAAGTTCTTTTATATATTTCTCTAATTCTTTCTCGTTATTTATTATTCCTGCCCCTACACTTGATCCAAGTCTATTTGGTTTAATAAAAAGAGGGTATGTTTGTTTATATTTAAGAATATCATTTATTTTTAACTTTAAGGTTTTTGGTGTAAGAATCTTCAAGTTCTTACTAACTAACTTTGAAGATTTATATTTGTCCATACATAGTTTAGAACTTACTGAATCACTTCCATGATATTTAATTCCTTTCCTTTCAAATATTGTTTGTAACTTTCCATCTTCTCCAAACTCTCCATGCATGGAAATGAGGACAAAATCATATTTCTTAATATTTTTTAAAGCTTTATTAAAACTAAGAAATTTAGGGTATTTATTACTTAAGAATACGTAAGGAGCCATGAAAGAGATTTCTTTATTCTTATTCATTAAGCCAATAGTAGGATTATATTTACTTTTATCGATATTTTTTAATATCTCTTTAGTAGTGAATATTGATACTTCATATTCACTTGATGGACCACCACAAAGGATAAGAATGTTTTTCATACTTAAATAACGAAATAACCAAGAGTAAGTAACAATATTACTTAATTACGTTTTATTTATTATTAGTACTCCTATCTGGTACAGGTGTTCGTGTTGTAGTTTGTGCAGGAGTCGGTGTTTGATTTATTTCACCACTAATTACCCTTGTTACATTTTGGATGGCACCTGGAATATCATTTGCAATAACGGAAACAACTATTGCTCCTGCAACAACTAATAAACCTAATTTTAAATTTGGCGTGGGGGCTCTTTCAAATTCAGGTCCTTTTGTAGCTGTTGGATGCATTCCTGGTCCCATATATATGAGATAACAATTTAATTATCAAACCATATACCTATAAATATTAATACTTTATAGGCTTTTGTGCAAATGGTAGAAAATAATTAGTTATTTTGGTAACATATGGATATGCGAAAGTAGCTCAATTGGTGGAGCGTCAGTTTTCCAAACTGAAGGTTGCGGGTTCGAGTCCCGTCTTTCGCTCCATATCTCCCTTTATTTACAGTAGAAACTAGTCTTTTTAGCCTTAGAATCCCCTCCTGGAAGTGCTTTTAATGTAGTCTTATCTGGTTCGTTTAGGTTATCTAACCAACATAATGCAGAAGATGCTAAATAGCTTTTAACATACTTTGTAACAAATGTAGGATCTTCAGATGCTTCATTCTTTGTAGTTAGATCATATAATCCAAAGTCCATAGAGTAGTTCTTTGTCTTTTTAAAGCCTACTTCAGTTGCTAATATATCCCCTTCTGCAAATCTTACTTGAGGGGTTACTAAAGTAGTTCTAGAATCATTGGCTTTTGCTTCAGGAAAGGTACTCGCAACATTCATTAGTTCTTCTGAAGGAGTTAATATATGGTCAAATGCAAACATTATTCCACAATCAGATATGAATCTAAATAGATATTGAGTTTCTCCTCCTTCTATATATCTAGACCCTTCTACTAATACAGCATCAAAAGGTGCTTTAACTTCAACTGCGTTACTTTTTGTATTGAAGATGAATCCACCATGAGGTTTAAACTCACTTCTAACTTGTCCAGGATAAAGTATTGCCTTTACTAAAGATGTATTTACAGGAGAATTGAAACTAGGATCTTCACAATTAGTTTCTATCCCTTCATTTGCCCATCCTTCTGCTGATTGTTCCCATTTGGATTCAGCTTTTGAAGTAGTTGATGAACTTGATTCACTTTCACTAGATTTACTACTTGAAGACGATGTTACTCTGTTTGTTTGAACCTGTGGGTTAGAAGCTTGAACAAGAAGTACAACTGTTAAGAGTAGTACTACTACAATGACTATTACCACTAAAATTGTTAAAACTTTTTTTATATTCATAACGATTTAATTCAAAAATTATTTAACTCCATCTACATTTTTAATGATTTCTTTTAATTCTTCAAGGTTTATATTCCATTTATCCTTATCCCACCACTCTAAACCTTTAAACTGAAGTTTATACATATCCTTAGATGCATTAGCTCCACCTAAATACACATATTTAAATTCTTTTTCTTTAGCTTCTGTAATTACCTTTGTCATCATAGCAAGTCCTAAGTATGAAGCTTCAAATGAGAGATCATAGAATGGATAGCAATAGTGGATGATGTTTGAGGACTTATACAAAATACAATATCCAACATCTTTTCCATCTAAGCTAAACACTGCTAAAGAGTTAAAGTTAGAGTTGTTTGAAGTAAGTATTTCCTTTATCTTTACGATGCTAAACACTCCTTTACCAAACTTAGTGTCATAGAAATCCTTAGCAAGTTTACCTAAGGTATATTCATAGTTAGCTAAAGGTAAAGACTCAAATCTTACTTCAAGGTTTGGATACTTTGAAATTATCCTTTTATTCTTAGTAAATATGTAGAAGTTAGAGAGATTTACTCTAAGATTCTTAGTGGACTGCATATTTCCCTTTGAGAGTCTTGTAAACTTAAAGCCACTGTCATACATAGAGTCAATATGTGATTCACTAAAGTCAGTTATGTTTTGCTCCTCATCTTTGTGATATATCATTTGTTTTCCTTGTTTCCAATTTTAACAAGTAATCTAAACTTTTTGTTTAATAGAAGTTCTTTCCAGTCTATGAGTAAAAATATCGTAAATACTACTATTGTAACTATCTGTGTAAATATATTTGAGGTTGAAGTAACACTTCCTTGAAGTTCATCTGTAACACGATGAAAGATATAGCTGAAAGAAAGAGCTGCATATGTATAGTTAATAGCTCTACCTAACCCAAAACCTAAAAGTATTGGCCCTAAATTGACCTTAGAAGCTCCTAAGGAAAGAAATATTAAATTACTTGGTGTTGGTAAAGCACAATATATGAAGGTGAAGATAAAAGCATGTAAGCGTTTTTTGTTAACTTGGTTTCTAAAATATGAAAGATTTTCATTTCTTTCTTGATGAAGGAATCTACTTGCTAGTTTTCCAGTAATTTTAGCAAGTATAAATCTACCAAGAGTAGATCCTAATACCATAATAGGGATAAGAAGAAAGAGATTAAGTTCATATTTAACATAAAAGAATGTAACTACAAATCCTGTTCCAGGTGCAAAGAAAGGAATTGCATTAAAAACTGTAGCTGATAGAAAGGCTAAGAAGTAATTTATCATATCTTAAGTATTGATTTAACAACTTCTTGATCAGAGTAAGGATATTCAGTATTTTCAAAACACATACTCTTTTCATGACCCTTACCACATATGACAACTACGTCATTTGATTTAGCTATTCTAATTGCAAACTTAATAGCATCAATTCTAGAGTTAATACTCATTTCATCAAATCTAAAATATAGATGAGTTAACGATGTTTCTATTTGTGATAGTTGATTACCCATATTCCAACCAGCAACAGAAGTAACTCCATCTATAATTCTATTATTTATAAGGGCTAGTTCTTCATCTCTAGGATCCTCTGAAGTAATTACAATCACATCAGCTAATCTTCCAGCAACTTCTCCCATTAAATGTCGTTTTTCGTGATCTCTTTTACCAGCACATCCAAATACAACTATTAATCTACCATCTTTGGATTTAGTATTACGAAGTGTTGTTAAAGCTTTTTCAAGAGCATTGGGAGTGTGTGCAAAATCTACTATTACTTTAAAAGGTTTAGATTGAATTAATTCCATTCTTCCACTTAAAACTTTGAAATCAGATAAGCTTTGAAGAGACTTTTCATAGTTAGGAGTATTTCCTAGTATAGAAATACAGGTAGATATAGCAGCAAGAGCATTATATACATTATATTCCCCCATTATGGGTATTTTAATATCAAGCTTTTCTATATTTACTAGATATGGAAGAAAAGCATCTTTGTTATCAACTTTTAATGTAAATCCTATAGATTCTTTGTCTGAAGATAGGTTTGTTGTTCTTACGTCTAAATCTTCCGATGTAATACCATACCTAATATTCTTTGTCTTAAAGTTTTTCATATATACTTTACTTACTCCTAGATCATCAAGATTTAGTACTGCTTTACCATATGGGTGTAACATCTTTATTAAACTAGCTTTTGCATTTAGATAGTTAGTATATGTCTTATGATAATCTAAATGTTCATGAGTGATGTTTGTAAATACTGCATAGTTACATTTAATCCCAAAGTATCTATATTGATCAAGTGCATGTGATGTTGTTTCAAGTACCACCCATTCCACACCTTTAATTTTCATCATCTTTAAAAGTTTCTGAACTTGATAAGCTTCAGGACTTGTAACATGAAATCCTGTATCTATTTCTTCTCCTTCAAACTTTGCTGATATTGTTGAAATTAAACCAACTTTAAGTCCTGAATTAGAAAGTATATGGTAAATCATATTTGATGTTGTTGTTTTACCATCAGTACCTGTGACACAAATAATATTCATGCCTCTTGAAGGAAAGCCAAATCGAATATTAGCTATTAAAGCTTTTGGTAAATGATAAAAAACATTTACAAGTCTTTGAAATAAATATGATCTCATGATTATTCTTTAGATAAATTTGCGCCAAGACGCGTATATTGTTCAATTAAATCTGGATATCTTCTAAATATACTGTCTGCATTATTTATTACTGACTTACCAGGTGCTGCTAAAGCTGCTAAGAACATTGCATATGCACATTGTATAATTTCAGGACAATTTACAGTTGCAGCTTTAAACTTTGTTTCTCCAAAACTTACTACTAGATTAGGACTTCCTACTACTGTTTGAGCATTAAACTTCTTAAGTTCTTCTACAAACATTAGTTGAGTCTCGTACATATTCGAATATATTCTCATACTTCCATTTGCACAAAGTGCAAGCATTAGAGCTTCAGGGATGAGATCTACAGGATAACCTGGCCAAGGAAGATCATTTACCTTATCTATATCACCTTTAATATTTCTTTTAGCTTCAAGTTTTTGATTTCCTGGTACAAAAATGTCATCTCCTCTTACTTCAGTCTTTAAATTCATCTTTTCAAAGTATCTAAGTACTTGATACATGTGATTTGGTATTGCATCCTTTATTAATACTTCACCTTTTGTTATTGCTGCTGCAACAATTAAGCCACCAATATCAATATGATCAGAGATTATCTTAAAAGATGTTCCCTTAATATTTTCTACTCCTTCAATTTCTATTTTATTTGTTCCAATTCCTTTTATTATTGCTCCACATTTAACAAGGTAGTTACATAAATCTTGTACATGTGGTTCACATGCCGCGTTATATATTACTGTGTTACCTTTTAATAAAGCTGCAGCTAATACTAAATTTTCTGTACCTGTTACCGATGCTTCTAACTGCCATAGCTTATCATTAGCTTTCATATTCGATCCATCAAACACATATTTATCACCTTGATTAAATACTACACCTAGATCAATTAAACCTTTAAAAAGAGTATCTACAGGTCTATTACCTAGCTTACATCCTCCAGCATCTACAATCTCAGCTTTACCAAACTTCTTAAGTAATGGACCAAGAAACATATATGATGCCCTTTCTTTCTTAGCTAATTCTTCATCAATGATATATGAGTTAAGTGTATTAGGATTTAATTCTACTGTAGTTTTATCTATATATGTTACTTTCCCTCCAAGTTTTTCATATATATCAAACATTATTCGAACTGATGTACTCATAGGTACATTAGTAAAGGTAGAAGGAGTATCACAAAGTATACTTGCAGGTATTAAAGCAAGTATTGAGTTCTTGTTTGCTACTGGTGTTACTTCTCCCTTTAGAGGAATACCTCCATTTATGATAAGTTTAGCCATAGGTAAATGTATTAAGGTATATATATGAAATATAACATTTTTAGAGGGATTTAGTAACTAGATGAACTTTAGTTTAAAACCATACATTCTCATACCACAACTACCAGTTATCTCAGACCCAGCTTCTTGAGAGGCAATTTCAACTTCTGTACTTCCAGTAGATGGAAGAGTCCTTGAGAAATTTATTTTTGGAATATTGAGTTGAAGACTACAGTCATATGTATTTTTAGTTTCAAACTTTACCACTGAAGGGATACCAGCCTTTAAAGTAATTTCATTAGGTGTGTATCCAGCCTTTACTTTAATAGTAGCTTCTTGGGTACCGTCTTTAACAAAAGATGTTCCAGCAACTGTTCCAGAGTTATCAGATGTAATAACAAAAAATATTATTCCTAAAGAAATGATAACTAGTATTCCTTTTTTAATGTTTTCTTTGTTCATTCAAATTTCTTGAAAAATTCTAAGGCTATTTTCTCTAAATCCATTATATCAGCATAGCTATGTCCTTCTCCAGGTACTTCTCTTAATTCCATCAAAGGATTGGCAGCACTCTTAACAAGCTTACTAAACTCTTCAAAACTTCCTACTTTCTCATGCGTTTTATGTATGAAAAGAGTTGGAACATTTATTGCTAAAAGAGCTGTTTTAAAATCTATTTGAGCATTTATCATTCCTCCTACTGGAGTTCCTACAAATACACATGCTTTAGGCTTTATTTCTTGAACCATTAGTAAAGATGTAGATATGACAGTACCGATAGACTTAGCAAAAATATATGCATCTCTTCCAACTGAAGTTAAAGAAGTTACAGCATCTTTAAGCTTTTGTTGTTCTTTCTTAAATGCTAGTTCTGTAATTGAGGGATCTATCCAGTGCTCATATGTGATTAGCTTAGTAGGATTAAAATATTCACTAAACTTAACTTCCATATCATGTATCCATTTTTCATTAGAGTCTTTGTTGATTCCTGAAAGTAGAACAATTCCTGATTCTGATAGAGTCCCCATTAAGATTTTCAATTAAAAATTAACTAAATGTATAGTGCTTATATTGTTACAGTATATACTAAATATATGTTTTTAGTACTTTAAAATCTTCTAATAATACTTTCCTCATAGAGCCATTATATAGTGCTACTGCTGGATGATAAAGACAGATTATATCTATCTCTTTATTCTTGAAAACTTTGCCATGAATTTTACTTATAGGAAGTAGTTCTTTTTCAAATCCATATTTCTTCATAATATAGCTCATTGAATGTCTTCCAAGACACACAATTACAGATGGTTTTATTATCTCAATTTGTCTATCTAAGAATGGAGAGTAAAGATCTATCTCAGTTGGAAGTGGATCTCTGTTATCCTCAGGTCTATCTTTTACTAGGTTGGTAATATATACCTTAGTTCTATCTAGAGATATGGAAGATAACATCTCATCTAAAAACTTACCTGATGCTCCACAAAAAGGAATGCCTTTCTTAGCCTCATTAGCTCCAGGTGCTTCACCTACAAACATAATATGAGCATCATGAGAGCCTGCTCCTATTACTGGAAAAAAGTTATTCTCAGTTCTATATTTATATAAAGGAGAAGATGTGAGATTAAATACTTCATTACGTATTTCTTTCATTAAATCGTGTTTACTCTTCATTGGTTAGACTATTTAGAGTTTGTAATTCTGACTTAGTGAAGTTTTCAAGAACATAATCCATTCCTAAAAGTTTCTTTTCACGTGCTTCTATACCAATTCTAAGTCTAAAGAAATCTCTTTTGAGATACTTTTCTATTGAGATAATTCCATTATGTACTTTAGGGCCTTTAGCAAATTGGAGTTTATATTCTCCTAATACAATATCTAGATCATCATGTATTACGAGTACATCAGTAGATTTTAGTTTATAGAAATTAACTATTGAAGAAACTGATTCCCCAGAGTTATTCATATATGTAGAGGGAAATACACAAAGGACTTTATCGTCCCCATTAATAAATACTTTGTCTATATCATTAAAGAGTTTAATATTTAATGATTTTAGCTTAGTAAGGTGAGCTAAATTTAGTTCAACTATATCTCCTAAGAATTTCTTTTCACTCTTCCAAGGAATACTAGGAAATATTTTTGATAGAAGTGAGCTTAAAACTATTACTCCAGCATTATGACGAGTAGATTCATATTTTTTAGTAGGATTACCTATAGCAACAATTAGTTTCATAGAAATATATTACCAGATACACTCTAAAGTGTCTTTACTACTTTAATCTCTCTTTTAATAGTAATATCTTTGTCATCTACGTATGATTTACATCTTAGTTTCTTTCCTTTAAGTATGAGTGGTATCCAGTATTTATCGTTATCCCACATCTTTTTATATGGAATCTTCTCTACTTTAAACCATCTAGGTTTCATTTCTTCACTTTCTGTAGGAACTCCTTTCCATTTATCTGAAAGGAATACATGTATTTCAAGATCAATAGTAGGATTATTTATGAAGTAGTATTTATTAAAGGCTACTTTCTCAAATCCTTTTTCTAAATCTACATTAATTTCTTCTTTCGTTTCCCTAATAGCTGCTTGTCTTACGGTTTCTTTAGTATCAGGTTTTACTTTTCCTCCTACTCCATTCCACCTCCCTACTCCAAAACCCCTTTTCTTCATGCCTAAACATACATCTGTAATCTTTTTACCTTTTCTCTTTACTAAAAATACTAATGTATTTTTTCGAAGTGGTTTCATATTTAAATTGATCGATATATTTCAGCTTCCTTTATCTTACTAATTGAAAACTTGATGAATTCTACTACTTCTTCAATACTATTCAAGTCTTCTCCATACTTCCATTTTTCTGATTTAGTAATGAGGGTTGACCATTCAGGAGCAAATATCTCTTTTACATAGCGAGCAGACACTACTTTAGAACCAACTTTAGCATTAAACACTGTATAGAGGATTCTACAGATATTTAGAACTGTGTATGACTGAATATGGCTGTCATATAGTTCTTCCTTGTTTATTAATTTAGGTTCGATCTCTTTAAATATATCTCTAACACAAGCTTTTTGTACTTCTAAGATATCAATAGGTTTGGTTAAAAGTTCTTTGTAAGGTTTACCAAATATTGGAATTCCATATTCTTGTAGTAAGTATGAGTTTATTATCCATTCATTTCCATATGGTGCTTCAGGGTATAAAACACCTGAGCCTATCCATGGACGAGGTTCTTCTGGGGGTAATATCTCACCCAACATATATATTGGAGTATATGAGCACTCAATTCTTTCTTTCCAAGATGGATACTTATCTTCTAAGTCTTTGTGGAGATTCTTAACTAGCTCAATCTCATTAGTATTAAGTTTATTTCTAACTACAACAAGTAAATCAATATCCGATCTTTCTAATACAAAGTCTCCATATGAAAGTGAGCCTGTAAGATAAATCCCAACAACGTTCTCTTTAAGTATTTCTTGTATTTTTAAGCTGAAATCTTTTACTAAGTTTTTAATCTCAGGGTATTTTGTAATATTCAATTAGATATTTATTAAATATATTACAGAAATTGTATAAATTTTGATCCTAGCTTTTAGGAGGCATAGGAATAAATATACTTGTTTTTCTTTTATACTCTTCATACTCTGGTCTTCCAGCATATTTCTTTTCTAATAATGGTACACCTGAAACAAAGAGTATTAAAAGAGTGATTGTAATAGGCCCTATTATTGTTAGTAATCCATAGTTTGAAGGTAATGCTACTAGAAATAGACCCCACCACATTACTACTTCTCCAAAATAGTTAGGGTGTCGTGAGAATTTCCATAGGCCTTTACCCATTACTTTACCTTTATTATTAGGATCAGAAACAAATTCTTTTAGTTGTTGATCTGCTAATGCTTCAAAGTAAAGACCTATGAACCATATTAGAATACCTAGAATTTCAGTAGCACCAAAACTTGGTTTTTCACTAAGATTTACAAGTATTACGGGTTGAACTATCAGAAAAAGAAACAAACCTTGAAGCATAAATACTTGTAAGTATGATCTAAGATAGAAGTTTTTCCATTGATTTCTCCACTCTACATACCTAGAATCTTCCCCTTTCCTACTATTTCTCTTGTATATATGTAAAGCTAGTCTTAATCCCCATACTGTTACTAATATATTCACCATTATTGCTTTTAAATCTTGAGAACCAAATATGAAAGATGACCAAGCTATTACAACAAATCCTAAACCCCAAGCAATATCAGCCACATCATTTCTTTTCTTTACAAGTGAAACTAAGAACCATAGATTCATGTAAACAAATAGGACAATAGCTAGTATTAAGTAAGTATTCATATTTTAAGCTTTTCTGATATCTTAAATGTAGCAACTGCTACTAGTGTAGAAACCGTCATACCCCATATTAAGTCTATTACAGTAATTAATAGAGGCCAGTTTTTAATAGTAGCTAAGTTAGTTAGATCATATGTTGCATATGTAACTAAACCAAATAGCAAAGCTTTTATCACTAAATCTTTAATAGATTTAGAAGATATTGCTGGTCCTATTACAAATACAACTAATCCAACTATGAATATGAGGTAAAAGATAATGGCTGGAAGTAGATTAACAGTAGGAGCCATTAAATATCCTAGTTCTTTAGCATATAAATCTTTGGATATTACAAGTAGCCAAACCATGTCTATAGCTAAGAATACTACCAATGCTATTCCATATAGTTTAAAGAATTGTTTGTTGAACATAACAAAAGATTAATAAATATACATATATCTTCCAATATACTTAAGATATAATCAAGAAAATATATTATTAGACTATTATGGAAGATAAACTAAAGAAACTTAAAGAAGAAGTATCTAAACTAGCATCTAATCCTAATTTTGTTCATCATAAATGGTTTGTTAAATGGCATTTAGAGATCGTAGATAAGATTGCTATGGAACTATGTGATATATATCCTAATGCAAATAGAGATTTAGTAACTACACTTGTATGGCTTCATGACTATGCAAAGATAATAGACTTTAAGAATGAACATAACCCAGATACTATGGCAATGACAGGTGATTTCCTAATATCATTAGGATTCGATAAGACATTTGCTGATGATTTCGTAAAGAAATTAAACATATATGAAAGCTATATGACAAATGATCTAAGTCATGAATCAATAGAAATAAGAATAGCATCCTCATCAGATGGTGCTTCTCATACAGTGGGACCATTTTACTTTATATATTGGTATGAACATCCTGAAAAGACAATAGAAGATCTTATGGCATCAAATCTAGCTAAATTAGAAAAGGAATGGAGTAGAAAGATAACATTACCAGAGGTGAAGAAAGCATTTGAAGAAAGATATAGACAGATAAAGGAGATAAATGGATTAATACCAGATAAATTACTTTCTTAACTTATATACATAACTACCTCTTCCTCCCACATTTACTTGGTATTTATGAAATAGTTTAAAGTTTACTTTCTTTAGTAATAAATCTACTAACTCTCCTTGTGAAGTAAGA
>CAYSFE010000012.1:10605-21120 GCA_964430225.1 uncultured Candidatus Saccharibacteria bacterium | reverse complement strand
AGTATTGCTCCTGATCCAAATAACCCAGCACTGAATATTTGTTCTTCTACTATTGGATCAGTAACGAATAACAATCTTAAAACATTTATAAATACTAGAAACACAAAATCTAATGCTGCTCTATCTTCTTATGTAAATAGGATCAATCAGTGTCCTGAAAAAGATGATTCATATGTTTCAACATATGCCCTTTCTTCAAATGAAGAAAATAGTAATACGGGTCCAAGAGGGAATCCTGATAGATTCAGTAAGATAACTCAAGCTGCAACTTTTTATACACATAAATTAAACGATGTTTCTAAATATACTGGAGGAGATAAAAATCTATATGATTATCTATCTAAGTTAATAGATACAAGCGGAATACTTGGATATACAAATACTGGAGACGCAATAACTGACAGCAACTCCCCACTATATAACGGATCAGGACTATCAATTAAAACCATTGGAAACAGCGTTAGTGTAGATCCTGCTTCAGATAAAGATCTCATTAAAGCAATTGATCCAGATGTTGTTGAAAATGTTTCAGATAAAAAAGTTAATGTATATAAGATTAGTGGAAACTTAAATATAAAACATAATACTTTAGCAAATGATGGAGCATGGAATATAAATAAAAACTCTATCATCTTAGTGGATGGCGATGTAATTCTAGAACCAGATATAATTAAAAATACTGGCAGTTTAGTTATAGTAGCAAAAGGAAGTATTGTAATTGGAAATGGATCATATAAGTCTGAAAGCTTAACCAGTACCCAAGTATTAGCAGGAACAGCATATCCTCTCTACGATAGAATAGATGCGTTTTTAATTACAGATGGTAAATTAGTTACACTTCCTGACAAGGGAAGTAGTAGTAATATTCAAGCAATAGCTCCTGTAAAACAAACAGAAACAGTTGCTAAAGTTACTGACACTAAACTTAACAATGATATTATTAAGAAAGCAGAAGCATTAAATGGATATAGATGTAACGTAAGATACTACAAAGCAGCAAATCACACTAACCCATATGTTGCAGGTGAAAATATTGAGACTGGTCAAGATCTATATGTTTGGGTAGGTATTCAATTAGGTTCTCCTGATTTTGCATATGACGACAATGACCCTGATTGGCAATATACAGCATTTAAAAATAACGGTGTTAGATTAAATATCTTGGCTCATGACCTTTCAAACGGACAACATAATTACTACATGACAATACCAGGATCAAGTATTGTAAATGGTGCAAATATATTCCAATGGGGAGTACATGCAAACTATAACGACAGATCAGATGCAACAACAGGTGATTGGTGTGAACCATTTACTTTAACTGGCGTAACTACAAATAATCCTCCACCCGTAATACCTCCTACTCCTCTTTGTACTGATATGAAAATTAATGGTGGGTATGATGATGTACCAATAGTATTAGGGAGTGATATTAATGTTGAAATGACAGTATCTAATCCAACAGATAGTAGTGGAATGATTAGAGTAAATAACAGAGATAACAAATGTAATTCAACTAGATCATTTAGAGCAGGTCTTACACCTCTTTCAAACTACGGAACATATAGCACTATGGATAATTCGACAACTGATCCATCAAACTGGCAGGACTGTGATACACCAGCAACTCAAATATTAACAACTACAAGATTCGATAACATCTCATATGTGGATAATGGAAATTTAAGAACATATACATATAAGATTAAACCCGAACAACTATTAAAAGTAGATGTAAACACAGGAAAGATGGTTAAAAGTTTTGAATTAGCAGGTCCTGCAGGATATGATGACACTTTAAACTGTAAGGTATATGCACATGACTACAAAGTGGTTTATGACGGTCTAAAGATATTTGGAGGTGTAGTTCAAACAAGTACTTTCCCTAAAGGAAATAACCTACTAGGAAGTACAACCATAAGTATGGATGGCTCAACATTTACTAATAGCCTTACATGTAAGAATAGTGGTGGATCTTTTCCTGATACGACTGCAGCTGTAGTAAACACAGGTTTAGGTAGTCCCTGTTTCTTAAGAGACCTCATAATGGTTCAAAACTTTGTAGCACCTGCTGAACAAATAGAATATGATGCTAGTATTCAATTAGTGTTTGGAAATATATTAGGTAGAAAATCGACAATATTATCAATTAGAGAAAGTACAACAAATGATTAAAGGCAATAAAGCACAATCAATGATTACAGTTATGTTACTCCTAATGATCCTTGGGGTCATTGTTACCTTAATCGTTTCTTCTACAATAACTGATACAAGAAAACTACTAGTACAAAAAAGCTACGAAAGAGCATATTCATTATCTGAAAAATATTTAACAAAACTAGTTTCTGGAAATATTCTTGGAGTTTCAAGTGAACAAATATCAAGTGCATTAGGAGAAAGTAATTCAAATAGTTGTAACTATGACGAAACTGCAACCATAAATGACTACACACAATCTGTAGGGCTTACATGTAATGGTGTGGGGACTGATACTAGTTCTATTGTTAAATGCACCAGAGAAACATCGGTTGGGGCAAAATCTTTAAAGATACAAACAGATGAACCAGTAGTATTAGACTATTCAAAACAACCGGCTTCATCAATAACTTACACTGACCTTACAACCATACATCCTAAAGTACATATAAGGTATAGCAATGCAGAGGCTGCACAAATTACATATAAATACACCGAGAATATTAGTAATGTTACAACTCCATTATCAACTAGTTTCATAATTTCAAATAACGATGCGTATTATACCGGAGCTATTGAAGTACCAAATGGATCAAATAACCCAACAGTTCCTACATATCCTCAAACATTAGTAGATATTGTAAACAAAGGTGGAGCAACTGTTGTTAATCAATTTACTTCAGTTACTACAGATATTACCGATACCCTTAACTCTATACCACTCACTGGTTCAAGCCAATTTACCCTAGATATTGAGAAACTAGCATTAAATGTTAAGAGTCCAACAAGTACACTTCATACTGTTAAATCAATACAAATAAAGTTTCTAAGTAAGACACCTACTGTAGTAGATTTTTCAATTTATCATGAAGGAAGTTTTAATCTTGGTACCCAAAAAGAAGTTGCATATCAATTCCATAGATTTAAATGTAACGCTTTTGATTCTGCGTATGATAGTGAGACAGATCTATATGGAGGAACTGGATCAAATACTGGTTTTGGATCAGCAAGACTTGAAGCATATGTACCTATAAACAAAGCATTGCCAGACCTCTTCGACTATTCCCTATTTGTTGGTGGAGGAATTGGAGGGAATAGTACTAACGGTTACCCTGTGATAATAAATAAATAGGATCTATCCATATTCCATTTTCAGATATACCAAAATGTACATGTGAACCATAACAAATTCCTGTACATCCCATTATTCCAAGCGCTTCTCCCCTTCTTACTGGAACGAAATCAGAATACGAAATAAAACTAGTCTTTTCATGTGTATATATGACTTTATGGATATTATCAGCACATAATATTTCAATAGTAATAGCACCACTTGAGTCTTTGTGTGTTTTAGCACTACCATCACATATTGAGTAAAGATAAACTTCCCCTATTTCTTTATATGCCTTATCAGTTTGATAATATTTATCTGTTGGAACTATATCTAATGCCTTATGCCACTTACCAAACCTATTAAAGTAGTTTATATCATCAAAATATGAGGTTATATGTGTATTTGTGAGCCCTTCTCCCCCAAATGGACTTCCTATCGGATAACTTGAACTAGCCATATTTAGATTGTATTTAGGGTCAGCATTGGCATAGGTAAGATTAAGAATAAAACTTGAGAAATACATAGGGATAATGAGAATGATACTAAGGAAGAATACTGCAATCTTTGCCTTATTCTCAATAATCTTATCTGAAATTATGTCATCTATGAAATATCCAAGGCCAATTAATGAAACAAGAAATCTAATAAACCCATTTAATAGTTCATCAAATGGGTTATGAAGTAAATTTGTAAAATCACGAGTTTTACGAAGAGTTCCCCCTAGTACCTTTCCTACTTTGTTACCTACTCCCCTCCCTATTTTTCTCCCTGTATCTATTCCATCTTTTAAAAATGGGGTTAATGATCCACCAGAAGCAACACCAACTATTGCTCCTACTGCGAGTCCTATTCCAGCTCCAATCGCTTCTGAACCATATTTAGTTCCACCTTCTACAATATGTGAACCTGCTGTCACCAGTTTCCTTTGAAATCTTTTCATATATTGTTATCAAAATGTATTTGGATATGATTACCTTCATATATGACAAAACCTTCTCCTACTTCTAAAGTAGGAAGCATATCTTCTTCAACTTCACTTAATGGAAATACCCTGTTTTCAGAAATATGATTTAGTGAGGAGTAAGATTGTTTAAGAAGAATAGTACTTTCAGCCTGAGTAAGAATTGTTTTTGAATAGTCAGCATCACTAAAATCTTCAGGGTTTTGAGTAATAGTCACTACCCCTGTATTTCTTTTTCTTACAGTCTTAACAAGGTTGATATAGAAACTTCTTGAAACTTCATTACGTAGAAGCTTATGTGCTTCATCTATGAAAATCATCTTCTTATGACTCTTTTCTTCTTCAATACTTCTATCTATTAGATTAAGAAGAAGATACATAGCAGGAATTTTTGATTCTTCAGACTTTAAAGATGAAAGATCAAAACATACGAGATCCTCTTTAAAAGATATTTCTCTATTCGAATTAAATATTCCTTTTAGAGACCCACTTCTTAATATCTCAAGTTCATCTTTAGCTCTTTTACTATCAATACTTTCTATTATTCTATCAATAGCTATCTCTCCTCTATCTTTTAAATCATTTAGTACTTTATCAAGAATACTTAGAGAGGACTTGGAACTAAGAAAGAATGATAGAAATCCTTTTAATATCCCAGTATCCTTAATTCCAAATGCATTTATACCCTCCCTGTTTGAAAAAGAATATATTCTTCCACCTAATCTTCTTGTTAGCTCAAGATACTCACCTTCAGGATCTAGTATTAGACACTTGGTACCTAGCATGTGAAACCTTCTAAGTAGAAGTTTAGATGTTTCTGATTTTCCTGATCCTGATGTACCAAGTATGTTTATGTTTGCATTTCTTGCTTTAAAGAAATTAAGAATTACCAAAGAAGAACTATTCTCATTCTTTCCTAAGTATATTCCCTCATCTTCTAAGTAGTTTGAAGGAACAAGAGGAAGTAGCTCATTTAGACTTTGCGTTTGAACTCTAAGGGTTCTTTTAGCTTCGTCATTAAGGAGTGGTAAGGTTGAATTAAAAGATCTTAACTGATCAAATGTCGAGATATTTAAAGCATAGTCAATATCTTTAAACCTTGAAGTTAGAAATATATTTGAATCAATCACTTCATTTCTTGAAGATGAAAAAACATTCATATACATAGAGGACAGAAAACTTCTTTCATCTTCTTCTAATATGATTTCTATAAAAGAGTTTAATTCTTCTATTTCCTTATCATGTTCTATCTTTCTTAATTTCCCTTTCTGTTCTCTTTCTTCATTTATACTTTCTAAAACTGATATTCTTTGTCGAGCGAGCTTAATCATTTCAGACCTATTACTTTGTGAGATGTGTAAAGAGAATATATATTCAAGTTTGTTATCAAGTACCCTATATATATTATCTCTAGAGATATTTTGTGGTATTCCTGAAAAGTAATATGAACGTATATATCTATCCCCTATTTCTAAACTCCTATCATTCACTTTAATACCATCAAGACTTAGATTTAATTCCCTCCTTCTAATTAAAACCCTTTGTTCTTTTACAAGATCTTTTATATACCTCTCTCGCCTAAAATCCCCAATAGTTCTTAAGACCCTGATTATTCCAAGATGAAGCATTAGAAAGGTTTTAAATATGGGTAAAACTAAAAACATGCCTTTAAAACTGAAGTAATTTCGGTCCCGTCTAGAATTCTTGAGGAGATATTGAGTTGGGTTAAGTCTTCTTTAATACGTTTACACTTAGCATTGAGAAGATCTATGTTTGCTCCATCTAGCCCAATGACTAAATATATATTTTTTTTCATAAGTTTTTCTTTCTTTATGAGCTCTAATACATATTCTCTGTATTCAGAATATTCTTTAGTCTTTCTTTTAATGGATTTAAAGTATTCATTTAAATCCCCTTCCTTCATTCTTCTGTTTCTTAATATCCACTCTCCATAGCAATCTTTTAGAGAGTTAGTAAAGCTTTGTAAGTATGTATCAAACACATCTTTTTCCTCACTTGATACTAAACTTGTGTTGGGAGGAAATACTTCAAACATCACACATACCTTACCTCTAAAACTAAACGTGTTGTTTGTAATGTTAAGGTCTAACATGCTTATTCATGACTATATATCTAAAAATATTTGGTAGAAGTTTATAGAGGTACTGATCATCTATCTTTATACTTAGAAGTATAAGAAAACATATTGTAAAAGATAGTGATATGAACCCTCTTAATTCAATATATAGTGACTGGGTAAGGTAAAGAAGTGTCACATTTATTACAAGTATTATTCCAATAATAATATTCCTATCTGTAAATATTATCTGTCTTAAAATGTTTTGTTCAAAGTTTGTTTTAAAGTATTTCATTTTGTTTTAGCTTTAGACGTATTTCTTACATACTTTTTCCTGTTCACAAATCTACTCTTAAGATTTGTGTACTTATTTACTATTGACGTTCCTGCTGCTGCTAATACATTCTGAGATATGGAAGTGAACACATCTCCAAATATCTTTGAAACAAGTACATTAATTCCAGACAGGAACATTAGTAGTCCCACAAACATAATTATCTGAACTAATGATGGACCAGTCTTTAACATCTGAAGTAGCATCTCTTGAACAAGTACATATCCTAAGATAAAGAAGGGTTGATGAATTAGTAAGCTTATCCATGTCTTCCAATAGTTTCTACTAACTGATCCCATCTTTGGGTGTACTTCAAATAGGACAGCTAGAGGATAGATACAAGCTAAGAAATACATTTGAACAAAGCGAATAATGAACTGGAATGCTAAGAAGATAAAAAGAATAACTATGATCATTATGGGTATTAGTACAGGAAGAGACTGAAGAAACCCAAAGAAAGATGTTCCCCCAAAGAAGAGATTAGACAGGAAGTTATCTGGACTTGGATCAGAAGATAACTGATCTATAAAGTTCTTAAGAAAATCTAACATACCTCCATTATTCATTACAAACTTAGAGAATAGATTAGCCCCTTGAATACTAAGACTTAAGATATGTGGAGTAATTATTAATAGTATTACTGTTTTAACTACTCTCATTATTATCTGATAGATGGGGATCTTTGAATCACCCTCTTTAAGAAGCTCCGTAAATACATATATACTTAGAAGTAAGCTAATGGAAGGTATTACAATAATCATAAGTTTTGAGGAGTATTTAATAGAGCTATCTATTCTTCCTCCATCACTTAATACAACATCAGAATATGACAATACATTAAATATACTTCCACTTAGATACTCTTGAGATTTTCCTGTAACATCAGGAGTCTTTGAAATAAATCCTAGAAATATTGGATCAAATGTTTCTAATACCTTCTTATAGCTGTCTTTAAAAGAAGTAATGTTGTTCTCCTCTATTCCACCAACATTAAACTCTAAAACTCTTTTAATCCTTTGTGTTTCAATATTTGTGTCTATATATGTTTGACTAGTTATTACAAAAAGAATTATTGTAACCACTATCGATATTCCTATTACTAAATATTTCCTTTTTGTATTTAATCTCTTAAAATCTTCAACACAGTTTTTTAAGTATTTAATAATTTTTTTCATTTTATCCACCAACTGCCCCCTTAAGTATTGTCGCGATACTTGAAGCTCCGAATATAATTACTCCCCCTGCTAATATCTTTATCATCCAAGACTTCACAACATTCTTTACTTGTGTATCATCTCCACTAGACACAAGCTTTATCCCAAGTCCTGCTAGTGTTAGTGCCATTACTGGTAAAGAGTAATACTGGATTGTCTTAACAATAGACCAAAGAAGCTCGTCAATAGATCCAACTACAATTACATTTCCCTGAGCTAATACTTTAGTGGGAAATATTAAGAGATATGAAAGAAGCAAAAGGATATTAATGATTAACATAAAATGTGAATAATAAATTATTTTTTCCTATTAATGGAATATTTCTTAATTATTGTTTGAAGATTTAACTGTTCTGGATAAGCATCTGCCTTCAAATACTTAAGAAGTCCTAGTTTAGGAAATATTTTTAAATATTTAGTTATTGCAATAAGAATATTTAAACAAATGAATATTCCTATAAGTATTAATGCGATTTGAATAATTTGAAATATGTTTTGATCTGTTAAATTCATGTGGTGTATATACACCATGAATGATTAGATCAATATGAGAAATAGATTAGAGAGAATGAAATATTTCTATTTCTTTCTTCTAAAGAAAGCTGGTGTGTTATCAAGTTCTACATCATCTTCTGATTCTGATGTGTCTGATGATAAAGTTGATCGGTCAGTTACTATTTTTCTAGATGATACTGCTCCACCACTAAATACTCTTCCACTAAAACGAGATGACTTAGGTTGTTCTTCTTCATCTTTCATTACACCTACTACCCTATCTGATAGTTCTGCTTTAGGCATAATATCCTTCATCTTAGGTCCACCTTTAAATCCAGTAGCAAGTACTGTGATTTGTATCTTATCTTTCATTGCTTCATCAATAGAAGCACCAAAGATTATATTTGCATCAGGATCAACAACTTGATTAATGAGTAAAGCTGCTTCATCAACTTCTTCAAGTTTCATATCAGGACCACCAATAACATTGAATAGGACTCCAGTAGCTCCATCAATTGAGATTTCAAGAAGTGGAGAATTAACTGCCATCTTAGCAGCCTCTATTGCTCTATCTTCACCAGTAGCTTCTCCAATTCCCATTATTGCAGTACCAGCATCAGTCATAATGGTTTTTACATCAGCAAAATCTACATTGATAAGTCCAGTTTGAGTAACTAGATTTGAAATACTTTTTACAGCTTGTCCTAAAACATCATCTACTTTCTTCATAGCATCTAGGAAAGAGAGACTTCTTTCTCCCATTTCTAATAGTCTTTGATTAGGGACAACGATAAGTGTATCCACCTTATCTTTCATTTCTTCAATTGCACCTAGTGCTGTTTGAACTCTTCTCTTACCTTCAAAGTCAAAAGGTTTTGTAACTATACCCACAGTTAATGCACCTAAGCTTTTTGCAATACCAGCTACAATAGGAGCAGCACCTGATCCTGTTCCCCCACCCATTCCAGAAGTTATGAAAACCATGTCAGCCCCAGCTAAATGTTCATGAAGCATATCACTTGATTCCTCTGCTGCTTTCTTACCTATCTGTGGATTTCCCCCACTACCTAATCCACGAGTAAGCTCTTCACCAATTCTTAATTTTACTTCAGCATTATTCTTAAGAAGTGCTTGTGCGTCTGTATTTACAGCTATGAACTCAACACCTTCGATGTTGTAGTGTTTAACCATATTATCTACTGCATTACTACCTCCACCACCGACTCCAACTACTTTTATTTTTGCGAAGTTGTCAGCTCCTGGATTAACGTATGGCACTTAAATTTAAGTAAAAATTAATTAAGGTGTAAATCTTTTAAATATTTTCTTTATTGAATCCATGAATCCTCCACCATTTCCAACCTTTCCTCCCTCTGCTACTACTTTAGTACTTCTTCCTGATGTTCCATCATCATTCATTCCGTATAGTATTAGTCCCTGTGCTGCACTATAGCTAGGAAGTGAGATTTCGTCAACTAATCCTTCTATACCACGAGGATATGCAACTCTTGCTGGAACTCCAAATACTTTCTTCGCAATTACTGTAATACCTGGTAACAGAGCTGATCCACCTGTTATTACTATACCTGCAGGCATTTTAGCACTTAATCCGGATTGTTCAACTTGTTGAATTACTAAATCAAATATTTCACTTAACCTTGCTTCTATTATTCCATCCATCATTTTAGAAGAAACTTTTTCGAGATCAGTAATATTTAAGAAGCTTAAATCTAACATTTCATCTCCTGATTCATCTTTATCATCACCTTTCTTTTTAAGGGCTAGTATTTTTTCTGATTTAGATTCAGAGAATCTAGATTTATTTGCTTGTCTCTTTATTTGATCTAAACTTAATTTTATCTTTTCAGCATCTTCTAGAGAAACCCTAAGCCCAATAGCAATATCACTTGTTACATTTGTTCCACCAAATGCTACACATCCACTATATGTGATTGCATCCTCTATAAAAGCGGAAATGGAGGTTGTACCTCCACCAATATCTAACATAAGTACACCAAGTTCTTTTTCAGTATCTGTTAATACTGCAGTAGAAGAAGCCCATCCACCAAAAATAACATCATCTACTCTTAATCCTAAATTTTGAATACATTTTAAAAGATTTTG
>CAYSFE010000012.1:0-10505 GCA_964430225.1 uncultured Candidatus Saccharibacteria bacterium | reverse complement strand
GTTACACCAGCCATTCGCTCTGCTGCTTCAAGAGTAGTAGCAATACAGTTTATTGCGCTATCAATATTTACGATAACACCTTTCTTCATTCCTTGGCTTGGCTGAGTAGCTACACCTATAACTTGAGGAGCTTTAGCATCATCAACAGTTGCAATAACTGCTGTTATTTTTGTAGAACCAAGATCGAGTCCCGCAATTACTTTCTTAGACATTTAATAGACTTTACTAATAATTTACTAGGCTAGTTGTAAGTATATATAAAAAGAGTGAAACTGGCAAATTTGTCTACCTTTACTAAGGCAACTTTCCACTATAGCTTCCCATATTCTGAAGTACACCTTGGTCATTACATGCAGATAACATATACTCCTGGTTTGCAGGGTATGTACCATAGATTAGTGCCCACTTATCTACCCCTACATTTCCTGCATTAATATGAAAGTTACAGTCGTTCTTAACTTGTCCACTTGAAAAATATGAAGCCCTAACCACAGGATCTCCAATATTATTCCCAAATACAATTACATCGCTTATTGTTGGTTGAAACATTTTAACAGCCGAAAAATACTTATTCTTATCTAAACTATCTACATTACATGCAGACACTATACCTTCCTTACCAGGAATAACCAAACATATTCCTAAATTAGGCATTGTTTTGTCCATTACTATTCTTGTAAAAGGTCCCCCTGTTTCTGTAAAAAATCCACCTGCGTCAAGACCAGGATAAAGCCTATATTTTCCATAATACTCATTTAAAAGAGCATCGAAGTTTCTTAAATCATTTGCTATCCCAAGTTGACGTTGAGAATTTTGAATAGCATTAATTCCAACAACCGCTAAAGTAATGAGTATTCCTATTACTGCCATAACTACCAATAATTCAACTATAGTAAAGGCTTTTTGAATTTTCGTATTTTGCATAGATACATTTTAAATGTTAAATTGATACAAGTAAACTGCCCATGTTTGGATTTAAAACTGCACCAAAAAAGAAAAAGACTTTTAACCTACTCTATGTAAGAGGAAGAGAGCTTGACGGATGGGAAAAGATATATGTTTGGTTATCAGGAACTTGTAGAATTATTATCATATGTACACTCTTAATCATCATAGTTTCATTTGGATTCAGGTTTGCATACGAAAGAGAACTAAATGATTTAAAAGAGAGTGCAGAATCATTAAGTTTTAGACTTAAGTCATATGAGAAGAGGCAGAAAGATATTACAGCCTTACAAAAAGATATGGATGCGTATAACAGAGCATGGAAACCATTATCAAACTATTCCAAAATCTTAGATGATTTAATAGCTCTAAACCCACAAGGAATAAGCAATTTAAATGTTGGACTTTCTTTAACAGGTGTAACTATTTCAGGATCAGGAAGTAGAGATGCAGTAAGTAATGCTGAAATAGCGTATAAGAACTCTCCCCTTCTAATTAACGTAACACTTAATAGTTTATCATCAAAGCCTGGGGCAAATGGAAGTACTTTTACTTTTGATATTACGGGAGATTTTTCAGAAAAATTAATTAGAGGAGATTTAACGACTGCAAATAACAATGCCAAGTAAAGTAAAATTTCAAAACTTAAAACTACAAGCTCTATTTAAAGATGCTCAAAGTAAAACATACACTCTACTTGGAGTCTCCATACTTCTTGTAGTATTACTTTTCTTAGCAGCAATTCGTCCCACAATATTAAAGATCGGAGAGATTCAAAATCAGATAAAAGATGTCAGAAATACTAAAAACGACTTAGATTCTAAACTTAAAGTCTTAACTAAACTTGATCAACAATACAGAGATTACGAACTTATAATTCCGGTATTTCAAGATAGTATTCCAAGTAAAGTAGATACAGCAGCATTAACTGCAAATATGAGTGAAGTAGCCAGATTAAATAATATTATTTTACAAAGCATTCAATATTCTACGAATATTTTCTCAACAGGTAGCTCGATAACTACACCAGCTGACTTTGACACTACAAAGATTGCGTTAAGCCTTAAAGTAAATAACTACACTGACCTTGCAAGCTTTATTAAACAAATTGAAAAATATCCTAGACCTATGCATATAGATAAAATATCAATAACTGCACCACAAGAAGGAACAGGGTCTAAAAAGATAACAGACACAAGATATTCGGTATCATTAGATATATTAACCATTCAAAAGAAAGGATCACAATAATGCCAAAGAATTGGGTGACATTTTTAGTTATAGTAGGAGTAGGAATACTAATAATAACCGTGTTCCAGTTTATCTTTGTATTTGTTCCTGTAAAAGATATTCAGTTATATAACCCTGCAAAGATGAATCCAACATTTGAAACAGGACTACTTGAAAAGGTAAATGAGTTTCACAAGAATCAACCTATTGATAACAACTCTCTTGAACCTTATTCCTATAAAGAGTTTACACCTCCATCTAAAGAATAAGACAACTATCTCCATAACTTAGGAATTTAAATCCATTATCTAGAGAGTATTTATACATATCTTTTACAATACTCATAGATTCCTCAATCAGTTTATCATCAATCTCTATTCCCCTATTCTCACTCAGCTTATACGTTACAAATGCATTAAGTAATATTAAGGGTGTACTTCTAGGAGCATGAAAATTAGTGAGAAGTGTATTTACATAGTTGAATTTAACACCAGGGTATAAAAAAATGTCGGCTTCACCAGATAATTGAGAGTTATGTGCATATTGTTCTAAAGATCTTGTAACAGTAGTCCCAACAGCACAAACCTTTTTATTTATACTTTCTGCTTTATTTACCTTTTCAATTAAATCTTTTGAGATTTCATAATATTCTGAATGCATTTTATGTTTTTCAATTTCATCTGAAACAATAGGTTTAAAGGTTCCAAATCCACAGTGCAATGTCATCTTTTCTACCTCAACTCCTTTCTCTTTCATTTTCTTCTCTAGGTCTTTTGTGAAATTAAGAGAAGCAGTTGGCGCTGCTACTGACCCAATATTTTTTGAGAATTCTGTTTGGTACCTCTCTTTATCTTTTTCTTCATCTTCTCTTTTCATATACGGAGGTATTGGAACATGTCCTACTTTTTCTAACAAAGTTACAAGATCAAGATATGAAGAGATAACATAGTTCATGAATTCTATTTCACAATTACCTTCTCCTAGAATGTTTTTAATTCTTACTTTAATATCCGTATTATCAATAGTAAGAATGTCTCCTAATCTAAGACTTCCTTTAAATATACAAAGTATTTTATTAAATTCATGATGGTTTTCTTTTACAAACAATTCTACTTTTCCTACTTTTTCACCATGAGCTTTAATTCTTGCAGGAACTACTTTTGTCTCATTTAAAACAACAATGTCTCCTAATTCAAAATATTTATCCAGATTGAAATATTTATCAACTTTCTTTTCTAGAGTCTTTGTATCAAATACAAGTAGGTTTGTTTCACCACGAATAGTTGGAGGATATTTTGCAATACTTTCTTTAGGGAGAGTGTAATCAAACGAACTAGTTAGCATAGTGTTTAGAATGTGCAGAAAGTTTATCAATTAAACTCTCAATTAAATAACTTGCACATTGTACACAAGATGAGACAAGTAGTAATAGAGCAACTAAAGATATTACAGGAACAGATCCTTCAGTCTTGGGAAGTAAATTAGAGATATCAGAAGTTGCAGCTGTTCCCTCCGTAATCTGAATAGAACTTGTAACAAACAGATAATGATTCAGAATTACCACAACCACAAGTGGCATTATGAAAAGGAACGTTTTCAAGACAATTTTAAATATCGATCTATTCGTCTTAACAACAGGATGTGCAAAGAAGATTAGATAAAGGAAAAATGGAAATACAAAAAATACAGTATATGTAAGTATTCCTAGTTCCCTTACAGTAAGAGCTGATATAATTCCTGTAAGGAGTATAAGGCCAACAAAGAATTGGGGCTTTTGAAAAGTATATGTAATACCTCTTAGCGTTTTAGCTAATGAAAATGCGGCATATATTGCAAATGGGAGAATAAATATAAGTTGTAGTATAATAACTTGTACCATGAGAAAAATTTTAATCAATATATTTTTAGCATATTTAAGAGCGTGTGGAAAGCTCCAGCTAAAAAAGAATAATCCATATATTATTGGGATTAGTGGATCTGCAGGGAAAACATCCACAATGGATGCTCTTTATGCAATTCTTCGTGACTATAAAAAGACTAAGTTTTCCTTAAAAGCTAATTCAGAAACCGGAATACCTTTAGACATATTAGGTATTAAAGTTGAGAACTTCACCATACTTGAATGGATCAAAATATTCTTTTTAATTCCATATAAATTACTGACTAATTGGGAAAAATACGAAGTATATGTTGTTGAAATGGGAGTAGACAGTATAGAAGAACCTAAGAATATGAAATATCTTCTAAAAATCTTGGTTCCTAACATTGCAATCTATCTTAATGTAAATGCAGTTCATGGGGCAAACTATGAGATCTCTAAAAACTCATCACTAAATCCATCTCATTTACTAACTAACAAAGAAAACAAGAATGAGTACTTAGAACAGGTCAAAGATTTAATAGCGAATGATAAAAACCTTTTAGTTAAAGCCATTGATAAATCTGGAATGGTTGTACTAAACATGGAAGATCCTAGGGTTGCTAAGTCTAAAGAATTGGCAGTTGCTCCAGTATATGAGATAAGAAAGATCAGTGAAGAGGAACTAATGATGAAAGCTAAGGATGAAAATGTTGAGAAACTTCTTAAGAGAGATATTCATGAAGGAACAACTCTTTATTATTCAGATGGCAAGAACGAAGGCGGATTCTCTTTTAACTTCTTACATAATTCTAAACTATATAAAGTTCAATTCCCTACCCTAATACTTCCCAAACATTTCTCCGTTACATTTAGTGCAGCTCTTGGAGTTGCATATTTCCTAAAGATTGATTTAGAGAGCGCCATAGAATCCCTTATTGAAAACTACAAATTAGAGCCAGGTAGAAGTACCGTATTTAAAGGTATATGTGACTCTACAATCATAGACTCTAGCTATAACTCGAGTAAAGAGGCGACCAAAGATATGATTGATCTGCTAAATGAATATAAGTTTAATCAAAGCAATGGTAGCTCAAAAACCCCATATAAGATTGCAGTATTAGGTGATATGAGAGAGCTTGGAAGTAACTCTAGAATAGAACATGAGGATCTTGCTGAATACACATTTAACAAAGTTGATGAGTATTTCCTCGTTGGGAAGGAAATGAAAAACTTCTTCATACCTAAATTAATAAACCTAGGAATTAATAAATATAAGATTCACTATTTTGATAAGGCTGGAGATTGTGGAAGATCTTTGGAAGAATTTCTTCATATGCATTTTAATCCAGAAATGGACACAAAAAACATTGATGACTTTTACTCTAAATATATAGACAGAGAAAAGTTTCAACAAAACTATTCCCCACTAATACTCGTGAAAGGATCTCAAAACACAATATTCTTAGAATTAGTAGTTGAACAAATACTTCAAAACAAAGAAGATGCTAAGCTACTATGTAGAAGAGGAAAGTTCTGGAACTCTAAGAGGAAACCATATACCATATAGAGTACATTAATTAATTTCAGTTAGGAGTATTTTATGACACTTACATCAGCAAATTTCGATAGCGAAGTTACAAAATTTCAAGGAGTAGCATTGGTAGACTTTTGGGCCACATGGTGTGGACCTTGCCTTATGCAAGCTCCAATACTTGATGAACTTATGAAAGAGTATGAAAGTAACCCAAATGTAAAGATTGGAAAACTTGATACAGATGAGAATCAAGATATAGCAAGCAGATACAATATTATGAGTATTCCTAATCTTAAGTTCTTTAAAAATGGTCAATTAGTTGCAGAACTAGTAGGATTATCAGATAAGGAAAGAATAAAAGATAAGATTGAAGAAGTATTAGCTAGAAAAGAATAATAAAATATGGGACTGCTCACTCCAAATAAAAACACAGAAGAAATTGACAGCTTAAAGACTAAGATCGCTGAGCTTGAAAGCAAACTTGATAATAAAGAAAAGAAGGAGGAAGAATTAGTTCCTACTGAAGTATATGCTTCTTGGAGTGCCCCTTCTAGAGTATTTGTTGCTCGTGACAGAGCCTGGTTTCTTAAGAATGCAGCAGTATTTCTTGTAATCATCCTCTTACTCGCCTTCTTACAAGAAATAGTTTTAATAGTAGTTCTAGTAGCTCTTCTTGCCTTAATATATGTCCTCTCAACAGTACCACCAGAACTTGCAACACATGAGATAAGTAACAAAGGGATAAAATCATTTGATAAAACATACTACTGGAAAAACTTAAAAGAGTTTTGGCTAACAAACAAACAGGGATTTTCAGTATTAAATGTAACAACAGATCTAAGATTTCCAGGAAGACTCGTTATGATAGTAGACCCAAGTGATGAAAAGAACATTACAGAAATTCTTCTTAAAAGAATCCCATACATGGAACTACCAGAGAATAAAGGACAAGACTGGCTATCTAAAAGATCAGATGGAATATATAAGCATAAAGAAGAGATCCTATTTGGAGAGAAGAAGTCTATCTAAATGTTAAGGTAAATTTCACTTTAAATTCTGTTCTAGATTCTTCGAAATCAAGACTATCTTGGTCAAATTCAACACGGTGGGATTTAAACATCCCAATGACATCTTCCACTGTTGCTTGAGTACCAGTAACAAAAATTACAGGTGTTGTATCAATTACATTAACTTCTCCCGATAACTCCTTTCCTTTAGCAAGAATAGCTTTCAAGCCAAGATTAAAATCTCGTTGGTTACTTGATTTCAAACTTACTTCTAAATATGGTAGACCTACAAAGCTTTCAAAGCTTGTACAAACAACATTCACATTTGGATTAATTGAGAAGTCTTTAGTATAAGTAACAAATGAATCCCTTCTTTCTTCAATTGTCATTCCTTCTAGTGGTTGTAACATAGTATAATTATACATCATTGTTCCCATAGCTCAACTGGATAGAGCACCACTTTGCGAAAGTGGGGGTTGAAAGTTCAAATCTTTCTGGGAACGTATATAAGGAGAGGTGACCGAGTGGTTGAAGGTGCCACTCTCGAAAAGTGGTATGGAGCAATCCATCGGGGGTTCGAATCCCTCCCTCTCCGAATAAATAAATAACTTGGCATCTAATATATTTATGACAACAATCATGAAGGCAGTAATATTTGACCGGGACGGGGTTATTATTAATTCAGAAGCATTAACTATTGATGCTGCAAGGAAAGCTTTTAAAAAGTTAGGTTATGATATGCCTGACTCTGATATTCCTCATATTATTGGACATAGCTCAACTAAATACACAGAATATTTTCTTACCAAGTGGGAATTTAACCTGGATGAATTTAGAGAAATGATGAGAGATTTTTACTATAAAAGATTGGATAAATCACTATTGTTTCCCCAAACAATAGAACTTATAAAGAAGCTATATAAGAATAATGTCACAATGGGCGTTACAACATCAGCTGGTATTGAGGGAACATTGCAAGTACTCAAAATGGCGGGTATAGAGAAAATGTTTAAAGTAATTGTCACTAGGGAAGATTGTGAAAAGCATAAGCCTGAACCTGAACCATATATACTTACTGCTAAGAAACTA
This sequence comes from uncultured Candidatus Saccharibacteria bacterium, assembly GCA_964430225.1. Lineage (GTDB taxonomy): Bacteria > Patescibacteriota > Dojkabacteria > JBAXKR01 > CAYSFE01. The sequence continues at coordinate 2,839 of CAYSFE010000012.1, read as the reverse complement.
AGAACTGATCCATCTTTATGTATTGCGATCGAAGACACTTCACTAGGAATTGAATCTGCAAAGAATGCAGGGATGGTTTGCATTGCTTTTCCCAATACTTTTACAAAAGATCAAGATTTTGCAATGGCTGATTATATTGTTAGATCAAACAAAGAACTTGAAAGTATCTTAAAAAACATAGTACCTTTAACCCATGAATAACATTTCCTACATTCCATATAATCCTAAATATTTTAGTGATATTCATGGTTTAATATTGGGTACTATTGATACTTTAAATTCGAAAGACTATTCTCCTGAAACGATAAAGATAATGAAAGCTTGGCAGAGTGAAGAAAGTTTAAAAAATAAGTTTTCACAAGGAAACTACTTTCTTGCTCTTGATGGTTCTAAAGTTGTTGGTGTTGGAGGCTTGGTAAAAGACGAAGTAAGTACTATGTTTGTTCATCCTTCATATAATAATTTAGGTATAGGTAAAAAGATATTGAGATTAATAGAATTAAAGGCCCTTGAAAAAGGTATCAATAAATTATCATTGGGCTCAACCATAAGTGCACATGATTTCTATACTAAATGTGGGTTTAAAACAATTAAGAGAGCTATTCATAAACTTGATGGCAATGATTTTGAAGCATATGAGATGGAAAAAGAATTATAAATATCTTTTTGTTTTTCAATACCCTTGAGATATAATACCCACTAGTTAGTGAACTGCACCAGATTGGCTTCGATTTAAGTAATCCGTAAAGAGAATGAACAGGTAATTAATATAGTTAAATAATTAACTTATTTTTTATACATATTTTATGGATAAATCCATTTCAACTAATTCTCTTTTTGAGAATATTAGGTCTCTCCTTCTTTCTTCAAGACAAAACGTTTTAAGATATGTGAACACAACAATGGTTCACACTTACTATGAAATAGGGAGAATGATCGTAGAAGATGAACAAAGAGGAAATATAAGGGCAGACTATGGAAAACAAACCTTAAAGGAATTAAGCCTAAAACTTATAAACGAATTTGGGAAAGGCTTTTCCGTTGATAATCTAGAGAACATGAGGCAATTTTATCTTACATACTCAAAAGGGCAAACATTGTCTGCCCAATCTAAGAATTCCGAGACACTGTCTCGGAGATTCAAATTATCCTGGTCTCACTATGTTTTTCTAATGAGACAAGAGGAGCCCATTAGAAGGTTTTATGAAATAGAAGCCATAGAGAACAATTGGTCACGAAGAGAATTAGAAAGACAATTTGATTCCATGCTATATGAAAGGCTTTCTTTAAGTAGAGACAAGAAAAAGATTCTTGAGTTATGCAAAAAGGGTCAAGTAATAGAAAGACCCGAAGATCTAATAAAAGATCCATATATCTTTGAATTTCTGGGTTTGAAAGAAGATAAGACATATTCTGAAAGTGATTTAGAATCTAAACTCATTGAGAACCTTAAAAGATTTTTACTAGAGCTAGGTAAGGGATATACTTTTGTAGCAAGACAACAAAGAATTTCTTTTGACGAAGAACATTTCTATATCGACCTTGTTTTCTACAACCGACTTCTTAGATGTTTCGTTGTTTTTGATATTAAAACAGAGAAATTAAAACACCAAGACTTAGGACAACTTCAAATGTATGTAAACTATTACGACAGAATTGTTAAGACAAAAGATGAAAACAAAACTATTGGAATACTTCTATGTACAGACAAGAACAACGCAGTTGTAAAGATGACTTTACCAGAAGATAATGACCAAGTATTTGCTAGTAAATATAAACTATACTTACCAACTAAGGAAGAGCTGTTGAAACAACTTAATATCTAAGTGATATAATTTATCCATGAACATTAATATTAGAGAATTAGAAAAGACAGATATTGAGTATGTACTACCTCTGCTTCAAAAGATGTTTTTAGAACATGATTTAGCTGAGCCTGATCTATTTACTCCCAATTCATTTTCGATAGACCAAATTGAAAAGTATTTAAATGAGGCTCTAGAAAGTAAGACATGTAAAGTATTTGTAGCTACAAAGGATAGTGAAATAGTAGGAACAATAAGAGCAACTATTAAAGAGGCTCCTTCTTTTTACAAAGATAAGTGGATTGGATACACAGACGACCTTGTAGTTAAAGAAGTTTATAGAAGAAATGGTATAGGAGGCGAGCTTATTAAGAAATCTCTTGAGTACTACAAATCAAAAGGTGTTACCTTAATTGAATCAAAAATATACGAATTCAATAAACCCTCACAAGCGCTAAGTGAAAAGAATGGTTTCAAGAAGACCTTCTCCTACTTTTACAAGAGAATTTAATTTGAGTATCTATTCTTTATTCTAGTGGTAAAATACTAATCATCATGTTTTCTACTTACTTTAAACTCATAAAAAAGGATATATTTGCCTTTATCTTCTACATTGTCCTTATCATTCTTACTGTCATTTTACAGAACATCTCCCCTATTCTCTGGGGTGAACTCATAAAGAATATACAAAAGGGAGAACTAGATAACTTTTTAATATTAGCTAGTATCGTTATTGCTTCCCTTCTCTTTAGTACAATATTTCAAAACCTTGCATACCATGTTGGTTCTAAATCAGCAGTAAAACTTTCTCAGATAGGAAAGACTCAGGCAATGGAAGCTATATACAATCAGTCATATGAATACCATACTTCTAAAAAGAGTGGGAAGTTTAGTGTTTTACTAAACAAGATTTCAGATATGATGTTTAGCATATACTTTGAGTTCTTTGCAGACACATTCTCTTCTATTGTTGGAGTTATTCTTGTAACAGGATATCTTTTCTTTACAGCTCCTAAATATGGAATCAGTATATT
>CAYSFE010000011.1:0-22125 GCA_964430225.1 uncultured Candidatus Saccharibacteria bacterium | reverse complement strand
CCAACAGCATCATCTAAAGTTTCTCCAATAATTTCATACTTCCCTATTTCATTACATAAGACTATCTCTGTATGTTTACCAGACATTAATAGTCCCATTATTGGAAATTTAAGATCGATATTGTTTCCAACTCCTTTAGAGTTGTTTGCCAAACCTGAAAGAAAGTGTCCCTCCATATGATTTACCCCAATTAGTGGTTTATTGTATTTGATTGCTAGTTCCTTTGCTTTAGATACACCAACTTCAAGAGCAATGGCGAGTCCCGGACCATATGTAACTGCAATAGCATCAAGGTCTTCAATATTTAACTTTGATCTTTTAAGAGCCTCTGTAATAACTGGACCTATTCTTTCTTCATGTGCACGTTTCGCTACCAAGGGAACAACACCTCCATACTTTTTATGTAACTCTATTTGAGATGATATTACATTACTTAAGACATCAAGATTTCTTGTAATGCTTGCCGATGTTTCATCACAAGAAGTATCTATTGATAGAATTAATATTTCTTTTTTTACTTTATCTTTTGTATCCATACTTTTCTTTTACTTTCAGAATCATACTCAATATTAATTACAAATATATTTACATCTTTCTTTTGTATTTCAAGTATCCATTTACTAAGTGATCCTGCCCACTCTATTGCCATGATATTTCCCTTATCAAAGAAAGACTCTTCTATTAAGTCTCTAAATTCTACTTCTCCTTCCATTCTCCAAGCATCCATGTGTATCAGTCTTCCACCAATATATTCATATTCACAAAGAAGTGTATATGTAGGAGATTTGATAATTTCAGATATACCTAGTCCCACTCCAACACCTTTTACGAACTGTGTTTTACCAGCTCCCATTTCTGCATTAAAAAGTATTACCAGAGCTTTGTCTTTTTTATTTTCTTTCACAAATGTCTCTCCTAGCTTTCTCATTTCTTCTACACTCTTTACTTCGTATGTATCTACTTTCTTACTAAAGTCTATACTCCCCTCTCTAATTGATACCACTCCTTCATAAGTTGTATCTATAACTGAGCTAGGTGGATTAGGTGGTAACTTACCACCGTCTATGATTAGATCAATAAGAGATTTTGATTTATCAGAAATATTATTTAATACATCGTCTATTTCATATGGAGTTTTTCGTCCACTTAAATTTGCTGATGTCATTGTGATTGGTTTGCCAAACTCTTTTATGATTTCTCTTACAAGTTTATAGTCTGGAATTCTTACACCTAGTGTATCTTTCTCAGAAGAGAGTCCTTTAGCAACTTTATTCTTTGACTGCGAGATTACAGTAACAGGACCCGGTAAAAAGTTTCTATATACCTTCTTTGCTACACTATTAATATCTACATATATATTTGCCATGTCTTCATCACATACACCTATAGAGATAGCCTTTCCTTCAGGTCTTTCTTTGTATTCCAAAAGTTTGTTTACAGCAACCTGATTAGTAGCATCAACACCTACTCCATAGCAGGTTTCAGTAGGAAAGATTATTAATCCCCCACTTTTTAATATCTCAACAGTTTTTGTAATGACATCTTTGTCACCTATTTTAAGTATAAGCACTTGATAAGGCTTGATAGATATGAATATATACGGATAATTATACCCTACAAGGTATTGTATTAACTAGCAATTAGTGGGGGTTTTAAAGATTCTTTAAATGCCAGTACCCTGTTTTCATTCCCGTGGTACAACTCTCTTTATTCTCACAAACTACCGCATAACGAGCCGGACCATTTTTTAAACAAAGCGCATAAGCAGTTTTATTGTTTTTCCAAGTAGAGCATGATTCTGATCCATAGAACAACCAGCCATCATGGGAGGCATACACCCCTTTATCACTTCCAACAGCAACAATATCAACTGCAAAATGGGTTGACGTAAACCCTCTTGACCATACAAATGGACTTTTTAGTGGCCATGCAATTTTAGGAGAACTACTACCACAGAAACTAAATGTCCCTGTTGGTAAATAGTTACATGGGTTTGATGATGCCGAAGCATTATATGATGTAAAGAAATGTAAATGTGATCCAAAACAATATCCCGTACATCCCATTGTTCCTAAAAATGTTCCTTTAAGAATTTTTACACCACTTGGAGGTACTTGTCTTATGGCTGCAAAGATTTGAGCTTGCACATTTGCAATTTCATTCTCAGCCGCCTTTTGCTCATTACTTAAATTGTCATAGTTCTTTTGTTGATATCCAACAGTGTTTGAAAGAGATGCAAGCTTGGTTTGATTTTCACTCTTCTTAATACCAAGTATATTCTTTGCATTTTCAAGTTCAACCTTTTGGGCAATGATTGAATCAGTAAGAGTTTGAACTGACAATCTTTTATCTTCCATATCTTTCTTTTGTGTATTATATGCGTCCTTGTCTGCTTTTAGGGACCCTAGGGTTTCCTCGTCTTTGTTTCTTAAAAGGTTCTGATATTTTAATTTGGCTAAAAGATCATCGGCACTAACTGCATTAAAGAAAAGTGTCATTGCAGTTTTTGTAAGTGATACTTTGTAAATGTTTTGAAGCCTTTTATCTGCTAATACTTTCTTTTCATTAATATCTATATCAAGATTATTTAATGTCTTTTTTAGAGCTGATATTTGATCTTCAAGTATTGCTATCTCATTTTCCTTTTGAGCAATTTCAGTTTCTTTTTCATCAATCACTAATTGCTGTTGATTTATCTCAAGCGTTAATACAGCAATCTCATTTTCAACACCCTTTTTCTGTGATTTTACAGCGTTTAATTTGGCATTTGCATCTGCTTTGTCTTTAGCAATTTGGTCAAGCTTTTTTTGAAGTTCATCTCTTTGCCTTTGAAGTTCTTCAAGAGAGGTTGTTGTGGCACCATTTACATATGTGACATGTGAAAAATTGACTGTGAAGATGAATATGGAGAGTAAAACCAATATGTAAATACATACTTTTTTAGACAGAGTCAGCCCATACATATGCTTATTCTATTTGATATATTTCCTTACTGCAAGGAAGTTAGAAAAGGCTCCAACAAGAGTTCCAATTGATAATTGTGCGAATACATAAATGAGTGCATATTTAACTCCAATTACTGGCCATCTTACCTCTGAAAACAAAGCTACAAAGGTCTTAAATGTAGGCGAATAGTTATTAATTGCAGTTAGTCCAACAAAAGCGAGTAAACAAAGGAGGGCTGTGACTAAGGATGCAAAGAAACCAAGCGTTGCACCTTCAAATATGAAAGGCATTCTAATTAAACTCTTAGAGGCTCCTACTAGTTGCATAACCTTAATCTCTTCTGATCTATTCCTCATACTAAACTGAATTGAAAGAAGGTTCATAGAAACAAGTACTGCTACAAATACAACTACAAATGCGACCACCACAAAACGGATAATGTTTAGAAGGTCGTTAAGTCTATTAGCTAAAAATATATCCGCATATACTTCGTCGATAATATTTCCTCTTTGTTGCTCAACATCAAGAAGCTGTTTAAGATCCGCGACATATTCTATCTTTAGAGGCTTAATATTTAGCCTTGCCTGTAATTGACCTGGTTCATTAGGAGTGATTGTTGAAGTATATAGGGGTTGGTCTTTAAAGATGTTTAAGAAATCATTTGCGGAATCTATTTCAGAAAAATATGTTACTTCAGAAGTTTTACCAGTGGACTCAATTCTCTTTTTTAATTCTGCAATCTTATCTTCATCAGTTCCAATCGCTATCCAAACAGAAATGTTAGGTTTAGTCTCAAGATATGACGAAATCTTAGAGATAACATAGTAGCTAGAAGCTAAGAAGTTTGTAATCATGAAAAAGACGACAAGAATACTTATGATTGCAAAAGAGATGGACTTCTGTCTTCCAATATTTGCTAGTGCACTTTTAAGAGATCTTTTAATTGTTAGTATCATTTTATTATCCTAATATTTTAAGGCTTTCTTAATCTTTTCATATCCCTTTGATCCTATGCCATCAATGTCAGATATTTCATGTTCTGAAGCATTCTTTAATTTGTCTATACTATCAAAGCCTTCTGCTTTAAGAGCACTTTTAATCTTTGTAGGAATATCTAGTATGTCTATATTTGATCCAACTCCCTCAATCTTTGATTTTCCTTTTAAGCTTACTTTAATCTTTTTCTCTTCCACTTCTTTCTTTACCTCTTCTTTTCTTAATTTCTCTTTTAGCTTTTGAAGAAGAGATACTTTAGGTGACTTCTTTTCTTCAATGACAACCTCCTCTTTTTTCATTTCTTGCTTCTCAACAACTTTCTCTTGTTCCACCTCTTTTATCACAGGAACTTCTTTAACCAGTTCTTCCAACTTTTCTTCAACAATTTTTTTCTCTTCTTCCTTTTTTGGTATTTCTACTTCAATATGTCTTTCTCTTGGGGTATGTTCTTTAGATAGTGATTCTTTATTGAACCAGTCTTTCCATTTCTTTGTATTCTTCATATCAATCTTTTCCTGTTTCTCTTCCTCTTTTACCTTCTCCTCTCTTTTTGCATTTGCAATATCCGACTTAATGTCTTTCTGTTCTTCTGTAATAGAGTGGATATATTCCTTTGAGGTTCCATCTTTAATTACCTTTCCATCTTTTAATTCAATAACTCGCTTGTTTAATAGGTTTACGATTTGTACTTCATGAGTAGACATAATTACAGTCGTTCCCTTTTCATTTATCTTTTTAAGAATATCTACTACTTCCCAGGTTGCTACAGGGTCAAGATTACCTGTTGGTTCATCAGCAATTAATATGAGAGGAGAGTTTGCCATGGCACGAGCTATAGCCACTTTTTGTTTCTCCCCACCTGATAATTGTTCAGGAAATGCATGTTCTCTATCTTTAAGACCTACAAGATCAAGAAGGTAGTTCACCATTTCAGCTATCTCTTCGTCTGACTTATTCATAGCGATCATGGCATACGCAATATTTTCTCTTAAGTTTCTATTTGGGATAAGTTTGTAGTCTTGAAATACTACTCCTATCTGACGCCTAAGCTCTGGTACAAGATTTCCCTTTAGTGTTTTAATACTGTAGTCATCTATGACTATTTCTCCGTCTGTTAAGTCCTCTTCTTTTATGAGTAGTCTAAAGGCTGTGGTTTTACCACATCCAGTAGGACCTACTAGAAAGACAAACTCTCCTGAGTCTATGTCAAAGCTTACTCCATCAAGCACAATCTTGTCTTCATATTTTTTAATTACATTTTGGAACTTTAGCATGTCTTTCATCTTACTAGAAATTAAGTGCGATGTTAATCAATGGCTAAAAGTCCCCTACTAGTGATACAATAGGGACATGGCGAAAAAGACAAAAGAAAAAATCGTAGAAGTGTTTAAAACCCCGGTAGTTGCGGTTATGGGACATGTCGATCATGGCAAAACCTCCCTTCTTGACGCTATTCGAGGAACATCTGTTACAGCTACTGAAGTTGGGGGTATTACCCAAAGCGTAAGAGCACATCAAATAACATATACATCTAAAGATGGAGATACAAGTAAGATCACCTTTATTGATACCCCTGGACACGAAGCATTCTCAGGAATGAGATCTAGGGGAGCTAAGATTGCAGATATTGCACTAATCGTTGTAGCAATAGATGATGGTGTACAACCTCAAACAAGAGAAGCAATACGATTTGCTTTAAAAGAAAAGTTACCAATGATAGTGGCATTAAACAAGATTGATTTACCTGGAGAAAGTGAAAGTAAGATAAAGTCACAGTTAGCAGGAGAAGGAGTTGTTACTGAAGATATGGGAGGAGACACAATTCTTGTTAAAACATCTACAAAAACTAAAGTAGGTATTGATGAGCTACTAGAGAGAATAATCCTACTAACCCAGATACATGATATGAAGGAAAAGAAGATTGATGAAGAGGGACTTTTAGCTGATGGAATTGTTTTAGAAAGTAATTTGAACAAAAACTTAGGAGCGGTTGCTCTAGTAGTTTTAAAACGTGGAAAGATTTCAAGCAAAGACCTATACATTGCAAATGAAAAGTTTAGCTCTAAAGTAAGAGCAGTTTTAAACCATGAACAAAAACAAGTAGACGAAGTAGAAGCTGGGGATCCCATTTGGATTACAGGACTTACTAATGTTTTAGATATTGGTCTTAATGTAAAGATATTTGGAGACAAGACACTTGCTGAGTCTCAAGTAGCAAGTATGCAAGAAGCTGCAGAGGTAGAAAAGGAAGCTGTGGATCCAATGGACGCTTTCCTTAACCTTATGAGTGAAAGTAAGGCAGAAGGAGAAAAGAAAAAGCTTAATGTCATTATTAAAACAGACTCTAGGGGAAGTAGTGAAGTAGTAAGATCAGAAATTGAAAAACTAAATGACGAAGTATCAGAAGTAAAAATACTTGAATGTAAAGAAGGAGAAATAACGGAGACAGACATAATGAATGCAAAGAATCAAAAAGCAATCATTATTGGTTTTCGTGCCAAGGTTTCTGATAACGCTAAAAGACTAGCTTCAAGAGAAAAGGTTTTAGTTCGTGATTACGAGATAATATATGAAATGATTGAAGAACTTGCCATGGTATTAGACGGCCTCATAGAACCAGAGGAAACTGATGTTGAAGTAGCAAGAGCACTTGTAAAGAAAGTGTTCACGCTAACTAACGGAGATGTTGTTGCGGGATGTATTGTTCAAAAAGGATCAATGATAAAAGGATACAGGGTATATGTTGAAAGAGGTGGGAAAGTATTAAACAAAGGAAAGATTACTTCTCTAAGACAACAAAAAAAAGAGGTAAAAGAAATTACAAAAGGAATAGATTGTGGAATATTAATAGAACCTAAAACAGAAATAGTTGAGGGTGATTTCATAGTTGCATACAAAGTAGAAAAAGTAGTGTAAATAAAGTTTGAAAAACTTGCTGCCCATTTATTTTTAACTAAATATAGATGGACGTAAACGAAGCAAACAAAATTCTTCTTTTAATAAATCCTAATTCAAAGAAAGCAGATCTACTCTCATACATCACCCTTGCCATTTCTTTAAGTAGTAGTGGAAAGGTTGTTGAAGTATACGGAGAGAAGTTAAATACTGACATTAAAAATCTCTTAACAAAGAATTCAAATAGTTCAGTTATTGTTCTTAATCAAATAGAAGCAAAAAGAACAATCCTAACTATTAACAAGGGAACTGAAAAAGTTAAGAATGTTCTTTGGAGAGAAATAGATGACAAACTTCTTTTCAACATAGAAACATTAAGTGGAAATTTCGAAGTTAAAGATATTAGTTTTTCTCATGAAGGAACTGATGCTGATCTTGTAATATTCCTTGGGTGTAAGGATATCTCAGCAATGTCACATGTATATTCAGTTAACCCTGCCCTATTTACCAAATCAGAAAGTATAAACATAGATAATCAAGCTGGAAATACAGAGTTTGCAAAAGCAAACTTTGTAAGTGAGAAGTTATCAATGTCCACTTTAATAAACAACTTCATTCTTCAAAACAAACTAACAGTTACTAAAGAAGCCGCAAGTTTATCTCTACAAGCTATTATGTTAGAGACTTCTCTCTTCACAAAGAATCTAGATGATTCACAGGGAGTATTTGAAAGAGTATTAAACTTAATCAAACTTGGAGCAAGTTATCAAACATCTTTAGAGGAATACGAGAAGAACAAAGTAATTCCTGTAACTCCACAACCAAGAGTAATGAATACATATAGACCGATAAGTCCAGTAAGACCTGTAACTCCAATGAGACCTATGGCACCTAGACCAGTAGTACCAAACAATCAAAACTTAGATGCTATGTTTCCAAAAGCAAAGAATACACCAGGAGTAGTTCCAACAGACACAACTACAAAAACATTTAGTCCATACTCAGCACCTAGTTTTAACAGAAAACCAGTATATCCAGAGTATAGAGGATTTGTTCCTAACAATCCCCCAACAACTCCACAAGCACCATCAACATTAGGTGGAGCGAAATAAGAAATTAGAAAATACTAGGCTGAAATCTTAAGCTCTGTAAGCATTAAAGGTTTTTCTTGCAAAGTTATCCACATTTAGGTATCTTCCCTCTACTACCCATTAGAAAATCACATGAATACAGACCTAGATTACATCTGGAAAAAAACATTAGCACAAATAGAAGTTAAACTTGATTCAAGAAAGCTTTTCTTAACATGGTTCAATAACACTCGTATTGTAAAGCTTGAAGATAAGACTGTTGTAGTGGGAGCCCCTAATGCTTTCTCTGTTGATTTCCTAAAAAGAAAATATAGAAAACTAATTGGAGACACAGTGTCATATATATATGGTGTTTCTCTTAAAGTAGATGTAGTAACAGATCCAGAGTGTGCAAAGATGGCACAAGATAAAAAGAGTAAAGAAGAGAATGCATATGAAGCTCCTATGCTAGATATGAAAGATGGAGCAACCAAAGAAACTCAGTACTATTTAAAAAACAGTAATATTAATCCAAAATATTCTTTTACTAATTTTGTTGTTGCAGATTCAAATAGACTTGCTCATGCTGCAGCTAAATCAGTAGCAGAAAAACCAGGAACTATTAATCCCCTCTTCGTACACGGTAACACTGGACTTGGTAAAACTCATTTAGCACAATCAATAGCAAGGGACTTAATAGAAAAGAATGCATCTGCAAAAGTGTTATATACAACATCAGAGAATTTCTTAAATGATTTAATTGGTGCTATTAGATCTCAAACAACTCAAAGATTTAGAGAGAAATACAGACAACTAGATTTGCTAATAATTGATGATATACAGATGATTAGCAATTGGGTAGAAACTCAAAGTGAGTTCTTTAATACTTTTAATGCTTTGTATTCTGAAAACAAACAAGTTATTTTAATCTCAGACAGACCTCCAGAAGCTATAGCAAAACTTGAAGAGAGATTAAAAAGTAGGTTCCAAGGAGGATTAGTAACAGATATTAAAGAACCCGAGTATGAAACAAGGGTAAGCATACTAGAACAAAAAGCTAGATCTTTAAATATTAATTTACCCTCTTCAAACATACGCTCAATTGCACAACTAGTATCATCTAATGTGCGTGAGTTAGAAGGAGCACTTCAAAAAGTAAATCTTTTAGTTGCTCTAACTAAAGACCACGCATTTAGCCATGAAGAGATAGCAAACATATTAGGGAAATCAAATGAGCAAAAGAGAAAGAATTTAAACACCTCAGAAGTATTAAGAAGAGTAGGTATGGAGTTCGAGGTAAAGATTAGTGAGATAAAAAGTGAGAGAAGAACAAAAGAGATAGCCCTAGCACGTCAGATTTGTATGTATATATTGAGAGAAGAGTACAGGTACAAGCTAGAAGCGATTGCAGCTCTTCTAAATAGGTCAGATCACACTACAATAATTCATGGAGTTGAGAAGATAAGAGAAAAGATTCACCAAGAACCTTCTTTTAAGATTCAGTTAGATAAAATACTTGCCGACTTAGCAGTTTAAAACATACCCACATTCTCCTATAAACTTATACTATTCCCCAAACCCTTCTCTCACTTCTTGTGGAACGTGGTGACTTTTAAAATGCTACTACGTTACACAGGTAGTTCGGTATTATTTACTTTTCCAATTTCTCCTGCTCTTTTGTGGAACTAGTCCACTTTGAGTATACGTAACAGTATTGATATTATTTGTTTATTGTTTTGTGTTAGGCTGACAGGTAAAGCTTGGCAGAAATACACAAGTTATTCACATAACTTATAATTTGAAATACATAGGAATATCAACTACAATTCATATAGAAAACTTATGTTAAACACATATGAACACTGCCTACTAATATTACTTCTAAGTTTTTATATATAGATATTAATGAAGATCACAGTACTTCAAGAAAATTTTGCTAAAGCTTTATCGATTGTTAGTAAAGCAGTTTCTAACAAACCCTCTATACCAGTACTTTCTAATGTACTCTTAACTGCACATAAGGATAGTGTAAAACTATCAGGTACTGATTTAGAAATGGGAGTGAACATTACAATACCTGCTGAAGTTGAGTCAGATGGAGCCGTTACTATCAATGCTAAGCTAACTAGTGAGTATGTCCTATCTCTTCCAGCCGGAAGACTTGTGATAGAGCTTACTGATAATGTGCTATATATATCAAATGATCAAAGTAGTTCTAAGTTTAGTACTATTTCAGCTGAAGACTTTCCACTTATACCTACTGCAACTAAAGATCCAACAATAGAAATAGAAGGAGCTCTTTTCTTAGATGCCATATCTAAAGTAGTTATAGCAGCAGCTCTTGATGATAATAGACCAATACTTACAGGAATACTTTTTGAAAGTATTGATAAGGATCTTGTAATGGTTGGGGTAGATGGTTTTAGGCTATCAAAGAAGATAATGACATTCCCTAAGAAATTACCTGAGTTTAAACATGTAATACCAGCTAAGGCATTAACAGAACTTCTTCATGTAATAGATGCTACTGATTCAAAAGAAAAGGTAAAGATATTTATACTTTCTGATAAAAACCAAGTAGTGTTCAGCTATAGAGATATTGAGGTAAGTAGTAGAATCTTAGAAGGAGAATTCCCTGACTATAGATCTATACTCCCTACTTCTCATACAATCTCTTTCTCTATGAATAAAGATCAGCTTAATGCAAAGATAAAGATAGTGAGTGTATTTGCAAAAAATGTAATTGGAAACAAAACAGTATTTGAACTTAAATCTGATGAATCTATGCTCTATCTTAGTTCCTCAGCCCCAGAACTTGGAGAGAATAGCTCAAAACTAGAAGTAACAGACTGTGTTGGAGGAGATTTAAAGACTGCATACAATGCAAGATACTTACAAAGTATGCTTACAGTAATGATGTCAGACGAAATCCTGTTTGAAACAAATGGACCTACTCTACCTGCGGTATTTAAAGATCCTAAAGACAAGGATTTTCTACATATTGTAATGCCAATGAAACTAGACTAAAGAAGCTGTAGAATATATTCATGAAAAGATTACCTAAAGTTGCAATTCTCTACACTGTTGCCGGTGGAGGACATATTAATGTAGCACGAGCTCTTGAGTCTTCTTTCAAAAAACAATACGGAATATCTCCTGATTTACTAGATCTAATTAAAACACATGCCCCTACCGGGTTTAAAGAACCAGATAAGATATATAAATGGATGTTGAAGTATGGTGGTAAACCTCATGAGTGGCTTATCAAAGCATCTGAAAGTGAATCTGTTCTAACTCCTGTATCAGACGCTTTCTATTTGGTGATCAATAAAAAACTTAAGAAGTTTGTAGAAAACTCTGACTATGATCTTCTCATTGGAGTACATCCAGTATATGCACAGCTATTCGACAGAATGAAATATGGAATGGGAGTAGATATTGGAAATACTAAGCTAGTAACAGTTGTTACAGATATTGCATATATGATTAGAGCTTGGTTTTCAGAAGGATCTGATCTAACAATCCTACCCTCTATGGAAGCTTTTGGATATGGCTTTAGATATTTTAAGAAATATATTCCTCAAATAGAAGTTATGGGACTTCCAATACAAGAAAAATGGTTTGAAACATTTGACAAAGAGGAGATAAGAAAAGAACTTGGAATAGAAAAAGACAAAAAAACAGTACTTTTGTTTGGTGGTGGAGAAGGAAGTGAAAAAGTTTTAGATATTCTTAAACGTCTTGAGAAAGAATGTCAGAACATAAATATCTTTGTAGCTACAGGAAGAGATGAGAACATGAAAGCAAAGATATTAAAAAGAAAACATAGAAATAATGTAAGTGTTGTTGGGTGGACTGATGTATTTCATAAATATGTTATTGCTTCGGATATAATAATATCCAAGGCGGGTCCAACTTTAATGTGGGAGTGTATGACCATAAAGAAACCATTAATAGTTTTTGATTACATAAAAGGACAAGAGGAAGGTAATCAAGACTTTGTAGAGAATCATAATATTGGAATATATTTAAAGAAGCCTAAAGATGTTGCTAAATATGTTAGTGCTTTTAAAGTAAGTGGGGAAAAAATAATTTCTCCTCATGAAAAGAACTATGCAAACCTAATAGTTGATAGGTGTATGAAACTACTTTGACAGCTCTAATATTTTTTGAATAATCAGCTCTGTACTATCTACTTTAGAAAACTCAGGAATTCTCTTAACCATATTCCCCTCCTTAATTAACTTCGCAATCTTTTTAGAGTTAGTTTCATATATGGATCCTGATTCTTTTTTAAGAAATTCTGGAATTCCTTTTTCTTGTGGAAGCATTTGGTCATAGATAATTACTTTTGAATTAAGCATTAAACATTCATAGGAAGTAGATGCTCCTGCTTTAGTTATTATGTATTCAGAAGATGCCATTTCAGTGGGAAAGCTATCAGTCCATGCTAAATACTTAATTCTATGATGATCCATTTCTTCTACCTTCTTTTGAAGATTTAAATTCTTCCCTACGGCAACAGTGATTTTAAGGTCTTCTGAAACTTTCGCTACTTCATGAGCTATCTCTAATATCTTTTTAGAACCCTCTCCTCCTCCACTGATTAAAACTGTATTTTTTACTGGCATCGTATCAATTAGGCTAAAGAACTTTTCTCTAACAGGAAAACCTATCACAAAGACTTTTTTGATGTAGTTTCTAAACAGTTTGAAAGTTGAATTGTATCCCTCAATATGTGGTAAGAATATTCCGTCAAAATCTTTATCAAACCAAATCCTATGAACAAAGAATGGATCTAATACAATATTAAAGATCTTCGATCTTTTTTGATTCGCCCTTCTAAGAATGTATGTGTAGTGTGGGTAGTTGTTTATTATCACATCAAACTTATTTTCTGTAAGTAACTTCTGTAACTCACTTCCAAGAGAAAACCACATGTACCTATTAAAAAGAAATGCTCCGATTGATGTTCCTAGGAAACGATTAAAGAAGATAGATAAGAATCTAAGGTGATCTGAAAAGAAGGCGTACACTTTACTATGCTTATCCTGTCCCCCTTTTGAAGTGTTACTACTAATGTCTAGTAGCTCAACAGTGTGCCCAAACGTAACAAGCCTTTCTTCAAGTGCAATACTACACGCCTTATGTGCTCCACCTGCTGGTCCATAGAAGATTCCAATACGCATTTTGATATAATCATAAAGTTAGACTTTTAATTATACACTTTGGAGAAAGGATTAAGTACAGGAGAATATTCAAAAAGATGGTATAGGATTATACTAGATAAGATATTTACCTTAGCTTTTCTTAAGTTCTTTCTACTAATAGGGGTAATAGTTTTAAGTGGAGCTGTAATTTTCTATGGAAAGATTCCACTTGATCCTAAGGAACTAAGGCTTTGGGTTACTGATAAAGGAGGAATTGCTCCTTTTTTACTTGTTCTTATAAACAACATTGCGATATTTAATCCCTTTATTCCAAACCAGATAATTCATATTACAGCAGGTGCTCTATATGGCCCTCTTGGAGGGTTCCTGTTAATCTATCCTTCTTCCATACTTGGATGGTCTTTCAACTATTACCTTGGACGTAAACTTGGAAGGGGCTTTGTAGAAGAGATGATAGGAAAAGACACTGTTGCAAAACTAGATGACAATGTTAAGAAAGCTACTCTTAAAGATTTCATAATCTTAATCCTTACTCCAGGTATTAGCTATGATGTACTTGGATATATAGCAGGTACAGTCAAAGCAAATTTTAAAAGCTTTTTTCTAGGTGCCATTATTGGCTCCATATTCCCTACAATCATTACAATATCAGTTGGAGAAATAGTAGTAGATAACCCATGGGTTGGGGTTTTAGTGACCGTAGTAGGAATCATCTTCTCAATAGCGTATGCTGTATATGTTGTAAAATTTAGAAAAGTTAAAAGTGTTTAAACATAGAAGAATACAATTAGTTACAGTAGCCTTTACTGCATTTACGGATTTATTAGATTTTGGTATAGCTATTCCTCTTTTTGGAGAGCTTTTTTTAGCCTCTAGTTCAAAATTTTTTCCTGATGGAACTACCGATGGAATGAAGTATTTTCTTTTTGGTCTTTTGATGTCCTCCTACTCTATAGCGCAGTTTTTCATGGCTCCTTTACTTGGACAACTATCTGATAAATTTGGAAGAAAGAAAATTCTTGAAGTTACAATACTGGGGACTTTTATCTCTCGTCTACTATTTGTGGTTGCAATTTTTACACAAAACTTACCACTTGCCTTTCTTTCAAGAATACTAGATGGGGCAACTGGAGGTAATACCGCAGTAGCAGTGGCCGCAGTGAGTGATATATCTGAAGAGAAAAAGAAAGCTAGGAACATTTCGTTTGTATATGTAGCCATGGCACTGGGAGCAATCTCAGGTCCAATCATTTCAGGATTACTTCATTCTGTAGATCTAGGCAATAGGTTTGTTGCTCCGTTTGCCTTCTCCGCTCTAGTATCGTTAGTAAACCTAGTATCTATATTCTTCATCTTTAAAGAGTCTCTTAAAATGCCAGACCTTTCCTTAATAGTTAAGCCACTTTCCACCATTAGAGATATGATTAGAGTTTTTTATAACCATAAGTTTAAAAATCTTTTTCTCTCTCTCACAATATTCTTAATAGCATACAATATTGTAAGCCAGCTGTTCCCAATATATATGGTGAAAACATATGACCTTGATGTTCCAACGGTTAGTGGACTCTTCTTTCTACTAGCTATCTCTATAGTCATTTCTCAGGCAGTGACATTTAATTACCTGCATAAACTAATGCCGGCGAAAGAGATCATTAAAAAGATTTTACCTTCTATCGCTGTATGCGTTCTTCTTCTCATGTTCTATCATATTCCAGGTATTGGTCCAAATGTCCTAATTCTTACTCTTGTAGTTATGGTATTTGCTATGCTCTATGCTCTTGTATTACCAGCTTTCTCGGTCATATTTACAGAAGAGGCAGGAAATATGGGTCAGGGACATTCCCTTGGAATTGTATCTTCCGCTCAAGCTTTTGCTTCAAGTGTAGGCCCTCTCTTAGGAGGTTTTCTTGTTGGTATTTTCTACGAGCTTCCGATCGTAGTTTGTGCTATTTTAATTCTGCTCTCACTTAAACTTTTTAAAGTGTGGGAAAAGGAATAGCCTTGGATATATCAACTCTCAACAAAGAACAACAAAGGGTAGTAACGACTTTAGAAGGTCCGCTTCTTGTTTTAGCAGGTGCCGGATCTGGTAAAACCAAGGCGTTAACATTTAGGATTGCGAACATATTAGAATCTAAGCTAGCTCATGAAAATGAGATACTCGCTCTAACATTCACAAACAAAGCAGCTGGAGAAATGAAAGCTAGGATTTCCGAACTATTAAGCCGAGGTGTAAGTATAAAGGCTCAAAGAGCCCTTCCTTTTATGGGAACTTTTCATAGTATATGTGTAAAGATCTTAAGGGTAGAGGGAAAACATATTGGGATTTCCCAGAACTTCATAATATATGATACTGAAGATCAGCTAGATACAATTAAAGAAGCGATGAATAAACTAAACATTTCCCCTAAAGAATTTAATCCAAGAGCGGTATTGTCCTCGATATCTTCTTGTAAAAATGAATTAATTACTCCATCCGACTATTTAAGAATTGCCCAGGGATACTTTCAACTAACAGTCAGTAAGATATATCCCCTTTATCAGAAACTTCTCTTTGAGAGTAATGCAGTTGACTTTGATGATCTAATATTTAAATCAGTAGAGCTATTTCGTGATAACAAAGAAGTATTAAACAAATACCAACATATATTTAAATATATCTTAGTTGATGAATATCAAGACACCAACCACTCTCAGTATGAGCTAATCAAGCTACTAGCAAAGGGACATAACAACATATGTGTTGTGGGAGATGAGGATCAAAGCATATATGGTTTTAGAGGTTCTGATATTCGAAACATCCTAAACTTTGAGAAGGACTATCCTAAAGTAGTAGTAATTAAACTAGAACAAAACTATAGATCTACTAAAAACATCTTGGGAACTGCGAATAGCATCATTAAGCACAATAGCGAGAGAAAGGATAAGAAGATGTGGACTGAGAATAAAGATGGAGAGCTAATAACCCTATACACAGCAGAGAATGAAAAAGATGAAGCCTTCTATATCGTTAAACAAATAGACCAGATACTAGGATCTAATCCACATGACACCCTAGCTGTACTATATAGGACAAATGCTCAAAGTAGAAATATGGAAGAAGCACTTCTAAAGGCAGGATATCCATATAAGCTTGTTGGTGGAATGAGATTTTATGAAAGAAAAGAAATTAAAGATATAATCGCGTATTTAAGACTTATTCAAAATCAAAAGGATACCCTTTCGCTTATAAGAATAATAAACACCCCTAGGCGTGGTATTGGACCCAAGGTAGTAGAAAGCCTTTCAGACAAGGCAATTGAACTAAAGTGTAAACCAGGAGAGCTATTCTTAAAAGAAGATGTTGAACTTGATAAAAAGATTAGATCATTCTCTACCCTTCTTAAATCCTTTATTGAAAAATCTAAAGAGCTAAACGTAGTAGATCTTTTAAAATACGTGTTAGATCGAACAGAATATATTAAATATATTGACGATGGTACTGATGAGGCCAAGTCTAGAATAGAAAATATTCGAGAGCTTGGAACTGTAGCAAGTCGATACATAAGCTTAAAGCCAGAAGACTCTCTTAGAGAACTTCTATCAGACATTTCTTTAATAGAAACAGAAGAAGAAAAAAGAAAAGAAGAAGGTAAAACATCAAATATTACCTTAATGACTATTCATGCTGCTAAAGGACTAGAGTTTGATCATGTATTTGTAATTGGAATGGAAGAAGGACTATTCCCTCATACTAGATCTTTCCTTGATCCTTCTGAAATGGAAGAAGAAAGAAGACTTGCATATGTAGCGGTTACAAGAGCAAGAAAGAAACTATCTCTTTTACACGCTGACTCGCGTCTTTACTTCGGACAAAGACAGGCTAACCCAATATCAAGATTCATAGAAGATATCCCAAAAGAATTCTTAGATGTGAAAGATTATGAAGATTTTGTACAAAAATCCTTCACAAAAAGTAAATCTGACTATACAATTACTTCTGATGACTGGGCAGGTTGGGACGAAAACGATAAATTTGGAAACTACATTTAATCTAAAGAAAAAAATATTAGATATATTCTCTCTTACAAGATGGAGAGAAACCTTCGACTTTAATTTCATTACCACAATACTTGGATATATTGCGGCAAACATTAAGCTAGACTTTAGTTTTCTTCTTGTTCTCATTGCCAATCAATACGCTCTTTGGTTTATGTTTATGATCAACGATGTAGAAGATTCTAAGGAAGATGCTACAGATCCAAAGAAAAGAGCTAGGAATGTAATTAGTAATGGAACTCTAACTAAAGAAGAGGGATATGTGTATACGATGTTCATAGCTTCCATTGCCTTTATCCTTTATGCTTTTGTGTCATATGTAAAGGGAACTCCACTACCATTAATAGCGGGAACAATAACTCTTCTTGTTGGACATTTCTATTCGTATAGAAAAGTGAGACTTAAAGCTATTCCGGTAATAGACCTGATATCACATGCATATATGTTAGCAGCAGGCTTAACACTAGCGGCATACTTTAGTGCTACTGGAAATGGAAGTATATCTCTACTTGGAAAGCTATCTCTAGCAATTGTGTTCATAGCCTCAATGTACGGACAACTTGATAATGAGATAAGAGATTTTGAAATAGACGTAAGAGAAAAAGTAACAACCCTTGCTACGATACTAGGAAAGAATATTTCAAAACTCCTTCAAACAATTTTAATAGTCATTACTGGAGTATTAAGTGTGTATGCTATTCATACTTTAAACCCAAATATAAACTGGGTAATACAAAGCGCTTTGCTACTAGGTATAACTGAAATAGGAGTATATATATTCTGGGTATTAGGTGGTAAGAAATATCATTTAAAACAACATATACATAGGGGCCTTCTAATAACTACAATGATAAGTCTTGTAGCTTTAAACTTAGGGATATATATACAATAAAAATACTCCCGGGGCAGTGAAGAGGGAGTACTTAATACAGACACAATATTTCAAATAGAAAATAAAGTCAAAGATTTTGTGAATACCCTCCCCCTCTGTTAGAATATATTCCATTGCCGAATGGTGTAATGGCAGCACGGATCGCTGTTAACGATTTAGTCATGGTTCGAATCCATGTTCGGCAGTTTTAAAGAAATGAATACAAAGAAAAAGTTAGAAACTCTTAAAAGAATAGAGAATTTAAGAAAAGCTTTTAAAGAGAACAGAATTGAGAAACTTCATCAACACGAAGTAAACCCTGGTCTATCTAGTTCCGACCCCTTAAACTATATTTACTTCACTCTACCACCGTCTCTAAATTTTCAACGTAACTCCCCTGCTATGTGGGCTGCTGCACTTAAAACTTTTAATGATCCAGAAACAAACTATCTTTTCTATCCAAATAAAGTTGTGAAAACAAAGAGAGATAAAGTACAAAAAGATTTGTTAAAACATAAACTAGCACTACAAAAGAATAAACATACGGATATTTGGATGAAACTTTGTGAGACTTTAAATAAAGATTTTAATAATGACGTAAGGGAAATATTAAAGAAAGGAAATGTGGATGTAAAAGAAATATTAGAACTTGTAAGAATAACTAAGAAGAAAGACTTCCCATATTTAAGTGGAGCCAAAATGTCTAACTACTGGCTATATATTCTTAATAGTTACACTGACGTGAAATTAAAGAACATGAAATATATTTCAATCATTCCAGATACACATGTACAACAAGCCTCAATAGTTCTAGGTATTACAGATGAAAAAGATGGTCCAGAAGAAGTAGCAAACAAATGGTTTGAACTATTAGAAGGTACCGATATTCTCCCTATAGAACTTCATCCAATACTTTGGAATTGGAGTAGAGCTAAGTTTAGGCCAGAGTTTTAATAATATCCTGAAACCAGCTTTTATCATTTAGTTTCTTTATTTCTTCAAGTGTCCCCCACATTACTTTTTCTTGATCCTCAAGGGGTTTAGCAGTTCCTTTTACGTAATCACATAAGAAAGTTAAACCTATTACATGATGTCCACTTACTCTAAGAAACCCATTGTTCAAAATAAGTTTTGGATTTTTAATCTTTACCCCTACTTCTTCCATAACTTCTCTTTCTAAGGTTTTTTCAATAATCCCGTTTCCCATTTCTTTTTCTACCTTACCTCCAGGGAAGAACCATACAAGTGGGGTTTGAGGGTCATCTTTAGATCTTTGTGCAACTAAGTATTTATTCCCCTTCTTAATTACAGCAGTTACTAGTACTACATGTGTAGTGATGTCTTTTTCTTTCATAGAGAAAAATTAATATATATATATGGAAAATACCTCATAACAACCCAATATTCTAGTATAGAGATATATACTAACGACTTGGTATATAATTAAAGTGTGAAAAATATTACACACCCTGTACAAAAAGAAATATTAAAGAATCTGGTATATAAACCTATCGGAAGATTTAGAGATTTAAATACCACAGAACTTACTAATGATCAGTTTACTTTCCATCTAAAGAAACTGTTACAGGATGGATATGTTGAAAAGATAGAAGAAGGATACAAACTTACAAATAAAGGACTTCTCTACTCTTCTAATTTAGATCTTGATAGCCTTGAAGTTCCCCATATTAAGGTAGGAGTAAAGCTATACATAGAAAGAAGGAATGGAAAAGAAACAGAAGTACTTTTAGGTGAAAGGTTAAGAGATCCTTTTAAAGGGACAATTGGTTTTCATACCCATAAAGTTAGACCTGATGAATCTGTATTTGAAACAGCAAGAAGATGTCTTTTAAATGAAACAGGTTTAACAGGTGAATTTGAATATGCGGGATTAGAATATATTATTGAGAAAAGTGAAGATGCTTTAAATAGCTCTCGTATGATGAACTTTATAAGAGTAAAGAATATACAAGAAGAAATGTTAAAGATAACTAAAGAATCAAAAAATACCTGGGTAAATATTAAAGAGATATCTAAGCTAGGAAATACCTACCATGATATCTTAGACGATCTCTCTTTATTCCAAAGAAAAGAAATATTCTTCAATGAAAAGGTTAGAAAATAGCTCTTTTCCATCCCCAAAACTAGCTAATTATGGGCTATCCCTGATATAATTGAATTTATGCAATTTCAAACTGATAAGATAAGAAACATAGCAATCATAGCCCATGTTGATCATGGGAAGACTACTCTTGTAGATGCTTTTCTTAAACAAACAAAAACCTTTAGAGAAAATGAAGTGGCTTTCTCTCAAACCACCATTATGGATAGTAATGATTTAGAAAGAGAAAGAGGTATTACAATCTTGGCTAAGAACACTTCAGTCTTCTATAAAGATTACAAAATAAACATTATAGATACTCCAGGACATTCAGATTTTGGAGGAGAAGTAGAAAGAGTGTTAAATATGGCCGATGGAGCTATTCTAGTTGTAGATGCTCAAGAAGGAACAATGCCTCAAACCAGATTTGTACTTAAGAATGCTCTTGATCTAGGACTTAAGATAATAGTAGTAATCAATAAAATTGATAAAAGATTTGCTGATGTTAAGAGAGCTACAGATAAAATACACGATCTATTCTTAGATCTTGCAACCGATGATGACCAATTAAACTTCCCTGTCCTATATGCCATAGCACGTGATGGAAAAGTGTTTTTAGAAATGCCTGAGTGTACAGAAGATCCAAATGGAGACAAACATTTTCCTGATGGAGATATTAAGCCATTACTTGAGAAAGTAATTGAGTTTATCCCGTCCCCTGTTAATCAATCTGAGGGAACTCTTCAGATGCAAATAACTAATCTTGAATATGATGCTCACTTAGGAAATCTTTTCTTAGGTAAAGTAATACGAGGAACTGTTAAGTTAGGACAAGGTATTACGATGATAGGTGTTGATGGTAGCAAAGAAGTAGGAAGAATTAGTAAGATATATCTTTCAAAAGGACTAGCTCGTGAGTCTGTTGAAGACGCTGTATGTGGAGAGATAGTATCAATATCAGGTCTAAAGAATCCTAAGGTAGGATCAACGGTATGTGAAAGCTCAAATATTGAAGTATTACCAGATATTAAGATAAGTGAACCTTCTTTAAAGATAAAGATAGAACCAAATACATCTCCTCTAGCAGGAAGAGACGGTAAGTTTGTTACAAGTAGACAAATACTAGAAAGACTTAACAAAGAGATGCTTACAAATGTAGCTATGAAACTAGAAGTAAAGGGAGAAAGTGAGTTCATAGTATCAGGACGTGGAGAACTTCATCTAGGAATATTAATAGAGAAATTAAGAAGAGAGGGATATGAGTTTCAAGTAAGTAAACCAGAAGTAATTTACAAAGAAGTAGACGGAAAAATTCATGAACCAGAAGAAAAGGTATATATAGATGTGCCAAATGAATTTACTGGAGCTATTACTACAGAACTTGCTACAAGAAGTGCAGAACTACAAAGTATGGAACTTGATGATAAAAACATTTATCACTTTGAATACCTTGTAACCACAGAAAATCTATTAGGATTAAGATCAGCACTTTTAACAAATACAAAAGGAACAGCAGTAATAAACACCTTCTTTAATAGTTATGTTCCAGTAAAAGTACATAGCAAGAAAACTAGAAAGGGTGTTTTAATCTCTTCAGAGTCAGGAAAAGCTTTTGACTATGCTCTTGAGTTTACTCAAGAAAGGGGTTCCCTATTCATTAAAGGACAAGATGAAATATATGAAGGAATGATAGTAGGAATAAATAAGTTTGATCAAGACATGGAAGTAAATCCATGTAAAGAAAGACATAAGACTGGAGTTAGAATCTCACATATTGATATTGATGTACCTTTAATCACTCCAATAGAAGTTAACCTAGACTTTGCTCTAACCTTTATTGAAAAAGATGAGCTTCTCGAAGTAACCCCTACTGCATTAAGACTTAGAAAGAAATATCTAACTAAGACTCAAAGAGATGTATCAAAAAGAGGATCTAAGACAATAATTGCTCAACAGATACTCGAGGGGAAACAATAAGAAGAATCTTACTACAAATCCAATATGTTTCAAACTTGATTTAATACTATATACAGGTAC
>CAYSFE010000010.1:0-23869 GCA_964430225.1 uncultured Candidatus Saccharibacteria bacterium | reverse complement strand
AAAGAATAATTGAAAATAGACAAATACTTGAAGATATTCTTAAGAAGAATCACTTTAGAATAGTAAGTGGTGGATCTGATAACCATCTACTTGTAATTGATATGAGAGATAAAGGAATGACTGGAAAAGAAGCAGCAAATAAATTAGAAGAAAAAGGAATTATTGCAAATGCAAACTCAATTCCTTTTGATCCTGCTAAACCTTTTGATCCATCAGGTATTAGAATAGGAACACCTTTAATATCAGCTAGAAACTGCTCAAAAGAAAAAGTAACGGAAATTGGAGAAACAATAGTAAAGGCTTTATCTTAATCTTAACTCAAGATTCTCTACAAGACCTTCAAGAAAACCGATATATCCAGTAGCATTTCCTAAGTATGATTTACCATCTAGTACATCTTTTCTATTTGGAGAAGTAACTTTCTCACTAGAAAGCTTTAGTCGTAATTTCATTTCCTTTACACTTTCGCTTAGTGTTGCTATATCGGGTTGATCTTTTTGAAACTCAGAATCAAAATCCATAATCAATTTAGACATGTCAGTTGCTGCCATAGGTGCTTTAAATTTTATTGTTCCTGTAACTGCTTGTTCATATGAGGCTACAGTATCTATATATGTTTTTAGAAGTCCCGAAAAATATTGCTTATTTACTTTAACTTGCCTCTCTTTTCTGGTTTTTTCATTAACAATAACGAAAGTATTGAATTGGTTTTCTTCCATTGATTTAGAAATCGCTTTCATAAATCCTTCCTTTCTTCTTTTATATATTTCAATAAACTTTTCCTTAATATTTCTGAATATTTGAGTACTAAATCTTATAGCAGGTTTTCTAGGTGTTGCATCTAGGGAAATATTCTTTCCATTAACAGTACCTTTTAAGGTTGCATGGAAATCTTCAGTTGAATAAAGTCTATTACCTAAAGGAGTTCTTCTTAAAACTAAAAGCGAAGTACTATGTGTTTCACCACTAGGAAATACATCAGACATTATGGATTTCATAAGTAGAGCTGCATGAGAACATACCATAACTACTTTTCCATTATCAGTAGGTTCTGGAAGAAATGGAAAGTGATTTTTCCTTATAGATTCAATTGTACTAGGAGAATATAGTTCAGAGAAATAGTACAATGAAGAATTAAGAACAATCTGTTCTAGATCTCTTGTATTTTTAACTTTACCCTTTTTAATCTCTGACTTAAGTTTATCTGCAAGATTGGTGTATCCTGCGTCATCAAGTTTTTCTGTAACTATTTCTAGATTAAGTATAGCTTGACTATCAAGTTCTACCTGATCAATCTTTTCAGGTTCAATTGTGAACTTGAAATTATATTTGACACTCTCTGGAACACTCACACCCACTTTAAACGATGCACGGTAGTATCCTCGACCATCTACTTCTAATTCATAGTCTCTACCAAGTTTATATTCTCTTCCAACATCATTATTCAAACTAAAACTAGTGATCTTACTGTTAACTGGAGCCCAAATTCTAAACCTTCTATTCTCTACTGGAACTGCTCTTTTAGATCTTAAAGAATGTTCCTTTCCAATTATTTCACTTGGCAACTCATACCTTTTTAATGGTTTATCATCATCGGGATATGCTGTTAAATATTCAATATCTAGATCCCAAGGCTTGTCAATTTCAAATGAAACTGGTTTTGGAATTGCCTGATCAATTAATGAAGCACTTCCATCTTTTGTAGGCATAGCCGTTGAAACATCAATATTCTCTTCAGTCACAACTCTGTTACTTTTCAGAACAAATCCTAATTCACGAAATTGTGAAAAGAATGACTTTTTACTTGATAGCTGGTTATATTCTTCGTTCTTTCTCTCTGTAACTATAGCAACACATCTTTCTAGTTTAGATATAGGTTCGAATTGACCAAGTGTATCAAATGAATCAAATGGATGTCTTATTTTAATTCCATTATATCTTGTTAAGCAGAACCATGATACCAATACATTAACTCCTTGTGCATTAAATCTTAGGTTCTCACTTCTAAACAAAGGTTTTAGAAAATCATAATTATTTCGATACAATTCATCTGTAAAATACAAAAGAGGCCATTCTAAGGGTGTATTTAAAATGTTTAATTTAAAAGCATTTTTTATTTTACTGTCCAAGTAAAAGCTTAACTCACTCAAAGCAAAAATATAATAATAGCCATTATAACCAATATCTTGGTTCCTATAGATTTCATCATAATGAATATTCCCAACTGCGAAATCACTTAAGGATAAAGAAACACGTCTCCCATTGAATCCTTTCAAGCTTTCTTCTGATGTTTTTACTGAAAATTCAATTGAGGATGGACCGAATTTAATTTCGGATGATTCGTCAAACTCAAAATACTTTTCTGCTCCTTCGGGTATCCCATTAATCCTTCTTAGCAATCCTTTCCTTTCTTCAGTTCTACCATCAGTGAACCTTTCTTTTAACCAACTTTTTATACACTTGTTAACTTCCCTATGTATTCTTTTTAATTCTCTGTCTTGATCTTTATCACTTTTTTTATTAGTAAGGACTGAGGAATTCTCATCAAGATATTGAAAGAGTTTTCTTTCTTTGTATTTTTTTCTATTTGGATCAATTTCAGACATTCCATCAAACTTAGACTTCGTATCATCTTCTGCCATTTTCTCTGCTTCAAATACTGATCTTTTCCTTGGCCTATTTAAATCTCCCCCCAATGCCAACCTTGTCTGATTAAGTAAATCATTATATCTTCCTACAATATCAATCCGACCAAAATCAATCTCATCCTTCGAAAGGTGACTCTTTTCAGTGTACCACTGGATTAATAAACTAGATTCAGTATTTACAAGCGTACTGATACGATTTAGTAAGTTTGTAACAGCAATCTCATCTTCTTCGTAAACAGAATTTTTTCCATCATTTTGACTGTACTCATTTAATGTTTGCAGAGATCTTAAAAACACAAGTACTGGATTAAGTCTTTCCGGACTGCCAATAAACATAGTATTTTCCACATCAATTTCCCCTAATAAGGCAAATCTTAACGATGCTATCTCTTGATATTTATGTGAGAGTCTTCTTAACTCTACTACATCTTGTTCGGCAAGAAACTCCCCTCCTAAATGTGAGAGAAAATCAACCTTTGATAATGTATTTACTTCAGTTTGTGTATCGGGTGTAATTGCCATACATGATATTTATATACCATGTAGAAATTTCTAACAATAATATGTGGAGTAACTATTCACATCCGGGCACAGGTATCCTTTTAGGATTAGTAGAATCCTCTGCTCTTAAACATCTACCAATATTTGTAGCTCTAGGTTTAGCTGTGGAGTCAAATATATTTGTAGGCTTAATAGTTGGTGATGTTAAATCCCAGACTGTAACCATTCCCATATATACAAAAAGATTTGCTATTAAAAGAATTACTACTAAGTAAGCTGTATTTAATTTAATATCTATCTCTTTCTTTACAAAAGTTACCCCTTCTTTAAGCATAGGCCACATCCATAGTCCTACTCCATATCCAAATATTGTCCCTGTAATCATTCTAAATAGATTATTACTTTCATAGAACTGAACTACATTCTTACCAGCTGTTAATACTTCAGCAACTGTTTGTATACCACCATCTAATGCCATTGGTATCACACAAAGTATAGCTATGTACCACTTTAGTTGTTTTACATTTGTATATTTTGTGATTATGAGTGAAACAAGAAGAGAGAGATAGATAAAAGTATCTCTTACGCAAAAAGCTAATTGGTAATCAAAGATGTGTATACTTCTCCATGATCTTTGATGACAAAGATATGAATATATTTCATAAATTACTTTTGAGATATCATTGAATTGAAGAGCAGCAAGTATTGGAGCAAGGAAAGCAAAGAGAAGAAAACCCCCAATTAAAAGTATGAAGATATTTAAGATATTTCTTTCAAAAAAATCAGATTTCCGCATATGGTATTGTACCTGATA
Organism: uncultured Candidatus Saccharibacteria bacterium; assembly: GCA_964430225.1. Classification (GTDB taxonomy): domain Bacteria; phylum Patescibacteriota; class Dojkabacteria; family JBAXKR01; genus CAYSFE01. The sequence continues at coordinate 19,906 of CAYSFE010000010.1, read as the reverse complement.
TAATATCAATTAGTATATATTAATCTTAAATATATGGTATGTTCTCTTCTCATGTGGATCCTATTTGGAGCCATATCAGGTGCAATTGCAAACTTAATAGTAAATAAAAAATCTGAAGGTTGTCTATTCAATGCTTTTATCGGTATTACTGGAAGTGTAATAGGAGGATTTGTTTTTAAACTACTAGGAGGAGAGGGTACAGATGGATACAACCTTTACTCTATGCTAGTATCAATAGTTGGAGCTATAATCTTACTTGGGATAATTAACTGGGCTAAGAGGAAATGAGAACAAAGCTTTTCATTCAACTACAATCAAATTGTTTCTTCTGTAAGGTTTAACCTTACACAAATACCTTCAAAAAATGTTACCATCTTAATTAATCAAATATATATACCTATGCTAAAAATATTTAACACCTTAAGTAGAACTAAAGAAGAATTTAAACCTATCAACCCTGGTGAAGTTACCATGTATAACTGTGGACTCACGGTATATTTCTATGCACATATTGGAAACCTAAGAGCATATACAATGGGAGATAGTATACGTAGATCATTAGAATTCTTAGGATACAAAGTAAAACAAGTTCAAAACTTTACTGATGTGGGACATATGACTTTAACAGAAGAACAGAAATTAAAAGTTGGTCTTAAAGAAGTAAATGATACTGATAACGGGGAAGATAGAATGGAAAAAGCAGCTAAGAAAGAAGGAAAGTCAGTATGGGAAGTCGCTCAATTCTATATCGACTCGGCTAATGCTGACTACAAAGAGATGAACTTTGAAGAACCGTTTGCTAGACCAAGGGCTACTGAATATATTAAAGAACAGATAGATATGATCAAAGTACTTCTAGATAAAGGATATGCATATATTACGCCTTCAGCAATATATTTTGATACTTCTAAATCAGATGGATACGGTGAACTTACAGGACAAAACCTAAATGAAAAAATTGTTGGATTTAGAGAAGATGTAGAAAAAGATGATAACAAAAGAAATCCATCAGACTTTAGACTATGGCAATTAGACCAAGGAGATCATGCAATGAAATGGGAAAGCCCTTGGGGTGAAGGTTTTCCTGGATGGCATATTGAATGTTCAGCAATGAGTAAAGCTCTCTTAGGTGAAACAATAGATATACATACAGGTGGTATGGATAACATGCCTGTACATCATGTAAATGAGATAGCTCAATCAGAGGCAGTAAATGAAAAGAAGTTTGTAAACTATTGGTATCATAACGAGTTTCTAACAGTAGATGGTAAAAAGATGAGTAAAAGTCTAGGTAATGCATACACCCTATCTGATTTAAAAGAAAAAGGTTTTGATGCAATGGATCTTAGATACCTATACTTCCTTGTAAACTTTAGAATGAAACAGAACTTTACTTTCGAAGCTCTATCATCTGCTCGTTCTGCAAGACTTAAACTTAAAGAGTTTGTAAAAGGAGAACACAAGGATGTAGCTATAGACAAGGAAAATGTTTATTACAAAGAATTTGTTTCATCTTTAGAAGACAGTTTCAATATGCCAGAGGCGATAGCTACTGTTTGGAAACTAGTTGGAGATGAGAAAGTAGATAAGGATATGAAAGTAAGTTTAATAAAAGAGTTTGATAAAGCCCTTGGACTTAGACTCTTTGAAGAAGATAAAATATTAGAAGAAAACATAGATCCTAATACTAAAACAAAACTCGAAGAATTAATCACTAAAAGAAATGAAGCTAAGAAGAATAAAGACTATACTTTATCAGATAAAATTCGAGATGAAGTTAAAGGTATTGGATATGAATTAATAGATGAGAAAGATAAGACTAGATATAAGAAGATAGATTAACTAAAATAGACACATGTATATACCAGTAATTGGACTTGAGGTTCATCTCCAGTCTAAAACAAAATCTAAAATGTTCTGTTCATGTTCAAGTGATTACTTTGGGAAAGAACCTAATGTAAATATTTGTCCTACATGTATGGGACTACCTGGGGCTTTACCAGTAATAAACAAACAAGGAATTGATAACTGTATTAGATTAGCTCTAGCTCTTAATTGTAAGATAAACTCCCCTACTAAGTTTGATCGTAAAAACTATTTCTATCCCGATTTACCAAAGGGATATCAAATCAGTCAGTATGATTTACCTATTGGTAAGAATGGATTCCTTTCTATTGAAGAAGATAGTGATGAAAAAAGAATTCGAATTCGAAGAGTACATCAAGAAGAAGATACTGCTAAGTCACTTCATAGTTTAGATGTATCTGAGAAAGGTTCTAAGAACATTACCTTAATAGACTACAATAAATCAGGAGTAGGATTAATTGAAACAGTTACAGAACCAGATTTTACTTCAACTTCTGAAGTACTCTCGTTTGCTCACTCATTTCAAAGACTTGTTAGATACTTAGATGTATCTGATGCAAATATGGAAATGGGACAACTCAGATTTGAATTAAATATTTCAGTAAAGAAAGATACAGAAGAAGGATTACCAAATTACAAAGTAGAAGTTAAAAACATTTCCTCTATTTCAATCTTAGAAAAAGTTATTAACTATGAAATAGAGAGACAATCAAAACTTCTTGAAGAAGGAAAGACTCCTGTTCAAGAAACTCGTGGAATTGACGATGCTAAAGGAACTACTTTCAGTCAGCGTATTAAAGAAGAAGCTGAAGACTATAGATACTTCCCTGAACCAGATCTTCCAGTCCTTACATTCACTAAAGATGAAATTGAAAAATATAGATCAAGTATTCCTGAATTACCTTTATCTAAGAAAGAAAGATTCGTTAAAGAATATTCCTTAGATCCTAAAGTATCAGAACTTTTAGTAGATAGATTAGATAGAGCTAACTACTTTGAAGAAGCCTGTAAAACTACAAAAGGATATTCTCAAGTAGCCAACTTTATATTGGGAGAAATAGAGGCTGTACTTAAAAAGAAAGGAATTACTTTTAAAGATAGTAAACTTAAAGCATCAGAACTCGCAGTTGCAATTAATATGCTAACTGATAACAAAATATCAGGAGCTATAGTTAAACAAATAATTGAGAGATTTGTAGTTGATGGTGGAGAAGTTGAAAAATATATTTCAGATAATTCTCTACTTCAAGTAAGTGATGAAAATGAATTAGAAGAGATTGTTAAGAAAGTGATAGAATCAAGTCCCGATATAATAGAAAGTATTTCTAAGGGAAAGATAAGTGCAAAAGCAGCACTTGTAGGAAAAGTTATGAAAGAAACTAGAGGAAAAGCAAATCCTAAACTTACCGATAATATAATTAATAAACTATTAAAACTATGAAGAAAATAATTGCTCTCACACTTCTACTTATTCTTTTTGCTCTTCCAATTACTGTAAATGGTTTAGTTGACGGAGCGAACCCAGTACCTAACGATGGAAGAATTAGAATAGCTACAGATGATATGGTATCAAGATCATCAAGTAGCTCAAGCTCTACTTCTAACTCTAAGCTATTATCTATAACACTTAAGAAAGATACTCAAAATATATTTACTAAATCACAACCTATTTTTGTAGATGTGTTATCTCAAATAGAAACAGATAGACTCCAAATATCTTTTACATACGATAACAAGAAATTGGTATTAAACGAGAAGAATGATGCCTTTACCTCAATAACTAAAGATGCTTTAACAAGATATATATATAGCTTCACTCCACTTACTGAAGGAACAAATAAAGTAGTGGTAAAAGTACAGGCATGGCAAAACGAAGCTAACTATCCAGAAACAGAAACAATAGATTTAGTGTTTGATAAGAACCTAGAAATAGTACCTCAAACAGATCAATACAGAACTAACTTTACAATATTTCAGATAGTGATGTTTATAGTTGTAATGATAATATTAGTTATCGCTGTATTCTTTGGTTTAAGATTTGGCAAAAGATTTATTCACTGGTATGAAAGAGATTAATGAACTGGAAATACAGATCAAAAGAAAGATCAAAGGATTTAATAGAAGATCTAAAGAAGCTTCGAAATATTGATGAGTTAAAAGATTTCTATCCCACATCAAAACTACATGATATTGATAGAGCTGTAGAAAGAGTAATCAGGGCTATTAAGAACAAAGACAAAATAATCATACATGGAGATTTTGATGCTGATGGTATATGTGCCACATCCATAATCTTTGACTACCTTTACTTTCATGCTAAGGCTGATGTTGTCCCCTACATTCCATCTCGTATAGATGAAGGATATGGAATATCTGAGTCTTCTCTACTTTCTATTAAAGAAAAATATTCAAAGAACGGAGAGAAACTATTAATCATCTCTGTTGATTGTGGAATTAAAGACTATGAACTCATAGATAATAAATGGCATAAAGAATTTGATTTCATAATTACAGACCATCATGAGATGGGAGAAAGTATTTCAAAAAAAGCTATTGGTATAGTTCATCCAAAGCTTGATAAATATCCAGAGAAGAATATTTCAGGTTCAGCTGTTTCTTGGAAACTAGTATGTGCTATTAACGAAAAACTAAAACTTACCGATGTGAGAAATTACTTAGATCTTGTAGCAATTTCAACAATATGTGACGTAATGCCTCTAACAGGTGAGAACAGATATTTTGTAAGAGAAGGATTAGAAGTTTTAAACTCCACAACAAATATCGGGCTAAATGAACTCATAAAGATATCTCAGATAAGGGATACTTTCATAGATACCTATCATATTGGATATGTTTTAGGACCTAGGATTAATGCAGCTGGAAGAATGGGAGAACCTCTAGATGCTGTAAAACTACTTTGTACTAAATCTCCTACAAATGCTGAAATACTAGCAAGTAAGCTTGATAGCTTAAATAGATCTAGACAAGAGATTACAGAAAGACTTCTTAAAGAAGCAGATATACAAGCTAAAGCACAAAAAAAAGACAAGATCATAATCATAGAAGGTAAGGATTGGGAAGAAGGAATAATAGGTTTGGTAGCAGGGAAAGTAACAGAAGAATATGAAAGACCATGTATAGTTTTATCTATACGAGAAGGAAAAGTAAAAGGATCTTCTAGAAGTACATCAAAACTAGATATTACTAAAACTCTCTCTTTGTTTTCTAAACATCTAGAAAAGTTTGGAGGACATTTTCAAGCAGCAGGACTAAGTCTAAAAGAAGAAAATCTTACAAAGTTTATAGATGATATTAAGAACTATGTTAATTCTCTCGACTTCTCTATTGAGAAAGATTTGAATATAGATTTTGAAGTAGACTTAAAAGAAATAAGGCTTGATACTGTAAAACAGATCTCTACTCTTAAACCATTTGGAAATGCTAATCCTGAACCAGTATTTTCTACAAATAACTTAAAAGTTTCTGGAATGAACTATGTAGGGGTAGAAAAAAACCACTTAAAGATAACCCTTAGTGACGAGAAAAAAGAAACAATAGGAGCAATTATGTTTAATGTAAAAGATGGGATAAGAAAAATTAAAGGTGGGGATAAAGTAGATATAGCCTATACCCTTTCATCTAAACCCTTTAATGGAATGGATCAGATAGATATTAAGTTAAAAGATATACATATTTGACAAATAGGCTGTATTATCATATTTTTTATACATGCCATTAAAAATTTCATTTAAAAGCTCTGCTTTAGAGAAATTCAATATATTTAGCGTAATTGCTATTATCTTTATCCTTCCTGCTTTTGTTTTTACTAGTTTCAAAACTATTGATAATACCAATCATCAGAAGGTACTAGGTGCATCAAATATTAGCCTAGATCCAACAAATGATAATTCAGAAATAATCGCAAAAAACTTAGATACAAGTTCTAACATAGCTAAAGAAAATGCTGATTCTATTAAATTCATAATCTTTGTTGGAGCTTTTACGATAGGTGTTTCAATATTTCTAATCACATTACTAGTTAATCATCTTAAAAATACTAGCAAGGTTAAACAAGAAGGAGCTTAGTATTTGGTGGTAGTATTGCTCTTACCTCTTCTCCCAATATATATGAGACAGTTGCAAAAGTATCAGCTATTAAAGCATTCTTTGCAGTTACAAAACACACCTTATGTTTATCTTCTGGTTTACCAGTTTTAGGATTTATGAGGTGATGAAAGTAGTCTACCTTTCTAGCAAAACTTCCTGAACATGCTATAGATTCTCCGCTATTTAGTTCTACATTACCTAAGGGCTTATTAGGATCATCCGGATTATATAGCCCTATATTCCACTTCTCTACTGCATCTTTAAGTCCATAACACCTAATATCCCCCCCAGCATCTATCATATAGCTTTCTAAATCTTTAAGAGCATCATATGCAAGATCAATAGCATATCCCTTACCACATCCTCCTAAGTCTATTCTTTGACCCTTCTTTAGAGTTATATAGTACTTACCATTTCTTTCTTCTAGAAGAATATCTTTGTAGCTAGGTCTATTCTTAACAATCTCCCCTATTTCTTTTTCTAATACCTCCCTATTCTTTAATTTATCGAAATCATATTTTGAGGTATATCCATATGCTTCTAATATATCTATTATTGTAGGATCAAATGCACCATCACTTAGTTTTGCAACATCTAGTGAGTGCTTGATTAGCATATATAGTTCAGCTGATATTTCTGTTTCAGTACCAGATTTTGAGTTCATTATGGATAGTTCTGAAAAAGGATCAAAACGAGAATATTTCTTAACCACATATTCAAACATTGAGAAAGCATCTTTAATCTTACTCATTACAAATTCTTTTTCTTTAGAAGAATATATATGAATAGATATATGAGTATTCATATATATCTTAGTTTCAAGGAAATATTTCATTAGATTTGTTCAAATCTTTTCTTCTTCTCTCTACTTACGAAAGATACTCCTAAGATTATTAAAAGTACGGAGGTAAATACTGTAGCAACTACACTAATATCCGCACCCGATACTGCTGTAGTAGGTAGGTCAGAGCTAGTTGATGAACTAGTAGTTGTACTTGCTACTTCAGTAGCACCAATGGTTACAGATAGAGCTTGATAATCAAGAGAAGTATTTGTATCAAGCGAATTTACTAATACTGTATTACTACTTTCTTTATTCAAAACTAAGGTTCCTTCTTTCTTTGCTTTAAACTCTATTTCTGCAACTTTTCTATTCACACTAATAGCTGCTGTATTACTTCCTTCCAAAGTAATTTTTCCATTTGTAGTATCTACTGTATTTGTTTTGTTTTGGAAGAATGTATCTACGACAGTAATCTGAGTTCCTGTTTTTGATGTATTTGCATCAACCACATCTACAAGAGTTTTGTCATATGTAATTACTACCTTGTAGTTCTTTACTTCAAGTGTTGATGTGTTAATGGTAATACTTACTTTAAATTTATCATCTACTTTAGGATTTACAGTATCTGAAGTAAGCACAAGAGTTCCTGTCGTACTTCCTGATACTAAATTAGTTGGAATTTGAAATGGACCATCATATGGAAAAGTAGGTTTTGCAACAGCGTCTAGGCTCTTAGCAGAGGAAGATAGGTTTTGAGCAATTAATATATTTGTATCCATATGTACTACATATACAGTTTCTACTTTTTAACATATTTTGTAAAGTGTCTTATTGGGAGTATAGTATAATTATCATATGAATAAGATAAGAACACTCTTTTTAGGGAGTCCTATGTTTTCAAAAACTGTTTTAGAGTCTTTACTATCACTTGAATATATCGATATTGTTGGAGTTGTTACTCAAAGTGATAAAGAAGTAGGAAGAAAGAAGATCCTAACTCCTACTCCTGTTAAAGAATATGTCCTTTCTAACTTACCAGGCATTAAAGTATTTACTCCTTCTAAATTTAAACTTGAATACAAAGAAATACTTTCAGAAACAAATCCTGAACTAATAGTTGTAGCTGCATATGGAAAGATACTTCCACTAGAGTTCATATCATTTCCTAAATACAAAAGTATAAATATACATGGTTCAATACTTCCTACACTTAGAGGAGCAGTACCTGTACAAATGGCAATATTAAAAGGTTTTAAAAAGACTGGAGTTTCTGTTCAGATAATGAGCGAGAAAATGGATGAGGGAAATATTCTGTTTTCTAAAGAGATAGATATATCAGAAACAGATACAACAGGAAGTTTAATGGATAAACTAGCTATACTTTCAGCAGATCTTTTAAAAGAAAAACTTCTTTCATATATTGAAGGAGAAGTAGTTCCAGTAAAACAAGATAGTACACAAGCTACGTATTGCTACTTATCTGACGTAAGTTATGAAAAAGCGAAGATTGATTGGAATAAAAAGGTAGATGAAATACATAATCTTGTTAGAGCATTTAATCCTGATCCTATTGCATATACTGAAAGTTTACATACGAATATTTCTGGTAAGGTTAGGATATATGAAACTAAGGTTTCAGATGTTTCTCTTAGCTCTGAAATAGGGAAACTTGAGATAAATAATAATCTTGCATTAGTGAGGTGTGGTAGTGGTACAATACAGCTACTTAAACTTCAGTTGGAAGGTAAGAACATTATATCTGCCCAAGATTTAATTAATAGTCTAAAGAGCAGATGAAAAAATTCATAATCCCACTTTTACTCGTAATCATAGTTGTTGTTTTTATTGTCTCTCGAAATGTTCCTTCCCTTACTGAATTACCTAAAGCCAACGAAATATCTTCCTCAAGTTCTTCTAGTAAATCTGGAGATATTGCTAGTGGTGTAAGTGATGTGAACAAAGAACAGGTTGAGAAAGCAAAAGAAGAAGAGAAAAAGAAAAGTGAATATACCTTAACAGCAGTTAAAGGTGATTCATATATTGTTCTAGTTAGAAGTATGATTACAAAGAAACTTAGAGAAAGAGGCTTAAAGATAGACAATATTCAAAGAATATATATTGAAGGAGTAATGGCAGAATCAAGAAACTATCCAAGACTCGAGATTGGAGATAAAGTTACTCTTGATGAAGCTGAGTTTGATTCTCTTCTTTCTAAATCATACAAACTATCTTCTAAAAGTAGGGCTATCTGGAATACTTATGCAAAGAAGGTAAGATTTGATAGTATTTAGTTGTGCAGTACTTTACAAATTTCTTAGCTAAAAATTCTCTTCTATCAAATACTGTCTGGCCAGATAAGTCATATCTTGATGACTATGCATGGGAACAAATAGATAGGCTATACAGATGGACTACAGAAGATCTACACGAGTATGAAGTTTCTTTGTTTGATATAGACTCAGATGTAATCTTCTCCCCTATTGACCGAGGAAATACTGAAAGAGTAGTAAGCTCACATAACGCTGAAGTAAAATATATTCCAGATGATAAAACGAAGACTTATCTAAAAGAGATGTATTCAGACAAAGTTCTAGTTAGAAAGAAGATGATTAAATATGAAGCATTACCAAAGGATATTAAGATAAAATACCTTTGCAACTTTCATACACATCCTAAATACAAAGCCAGTGAAATAGAGCAACTAAGATTAACAGGTAAACAAGATTTATACAGTTTCTTCTCAAGTACAGATGTAAATTCTCTACTTAAAAGTAATAGCTTTTGTATTGGATTAATTACTGATAGAGTGTGGATACTCTGTAAGACAATAGATTCACCAGAGATACTGACTTCAGAGCAAGAAATGAAATTACATAAAATTACTACTGACAAACTTACCAATCCTTCAATACCTGTAATAGACTTAGCAAAGGATATTTTAAAAGAATTAAACCTAAAGTTATACACCGCAAGATTCAAGGAGCCATTAGATCTCTTAAACTAATTCAGCTAAAAGATCTTTAATTGAAGTAACATCTTTTCGAACTTCACTTACTAATAGGGATTTTGATCCTCTATATGTAAGTCTTGATAAGTAGCTTACTGCTTTAGGATTTTTATATATCACTCCTACTGGTATATCTTTAGATATATTCCCTATTATTTCCCTAGCCTTATTCATATCTCCTACATCTAAATTACTATCAACATTTTTAATTCTCTCCATATACCATTTATTACCAGTAACCTTATTGTATGTAGGACATGATTGAAGAATATTTACATACGATAACCCCTTCCCTTCCATTTGATGTTTAATTGCAAGTTTAAGAATTTCCTTAGTTCCTTCAATATCACCTGAGAATGCTTGTGCCATGAAAGATGGGTTTTGAGATAGAGCTAGCTCTAGGGGATTCATAGTCTTCCCTGTATTTCCATCAGGAGAAGAATTCATGGCAACATCTTCACGAGTAGTAGCTGAGCATTGCCCTGTAGTTAAACCATAATTTTCATTATCATGTACTAAAAAAGTAATTGGGTACTCATTTCTCAGCGTATGTATGAAGTGTCCTATACCTTCTGAATATGTTGCACCATCTCCAGCAGAAGCTATGACTATTAATTCTTCATTGGCAATCTTTGCCCCTACTGCTACTGGTAATACTCTTCCATGTAATCCATGAAATCTATATCCCCCAATCTTATCATTCATGTTTCCATTACATCCAATATCAAAACAAAATAGTACTTTCTCAGGTTCTATTTCTAGTTCTACTAAAGCTCTTTTAATAGAAGCCCAGATACCAAAGTTACCACATCCTCCACACCATGTTGGCTGTATTCCTGAGCTATATTTTTTAATATCTGCGTAGTTAGTCATTTAGTTTTTTAATTACTTCATCTAAAAAGAATGGTCTACCATCATACTTAAGGATTTTATCCTTAATATCTATTCCAGTATTTAGTTTAATTAATTCTCCTAATTGTGAGTTAAAGTTCCCTTCTATCATCACTACTCTTTCACATTTATCAATGAAGCTTTTTAGAGCTTCTACTTTTAATGGGAATATATACGAATAATGAAGAGCAGCAACTCCTTCCATGCTATCTACAACATCTTTCATTACTCCTTTTGTACTTCCCCATCCGATTAACCCAATTTTATATTTAGCTCCTTCTCCCACTTCATTTTTCTTAATGACTTCAGGTTCGGGTAAATCTTTTAAGATGTATTCTACTTTTCTGTGTCTTTTCTCCTGCATCTTTATTGCCCCTTCACTATCCTCTATTACATTTCCATTAATATCATGTTCATCGCTATTTACCACATATGTAGTTTTTAGTGTTCCTGGATTCCATCTTGGAGATACTCCATTTGGAGTGTCTTCATACCTATGAAGATTCTCTCTGTCCTCAGTAACTAAATATCTTTCAATACTTACTTTGTTCTCATCGAAAGAATTTGTTAGATACAAAGATTCAGCTAATAACTTATCTGTTAAAAATATGACAGGAACTTGATATTTCTCTGAGATATTAAATGCTTCCTGAAGTTTGTAATATATATCTTCTGGATCAGATGGTGCTATTACAATTCTAGGAAACTCACCATGACCAGCATGTAAAGCTAACATCAAATCAGCTTGTGTAGTCCATGTAGGAAGCCCTGTTGCAGGACCAGGACGTTGTCCTACAACTACTACTAAAGGTACTTCAGTGATACCAGACAGAGATATATGTTCAGTCATGAGATCAAATCCACCACCAGATGTTGCTGTTAAAGCTCTAGTACCTGCAAACATAGCTCCAAGTGTTGAACCTATTGCTGTTATCTCATCTTCCACTTGTTTTACAACCATCCTAGTTTGATGTGATTTAGCTGCAAGGTATGTAAGTATTCCACTTGAAGGAGTCATAGGGTAACCAAAGAATACCCTTACTCCAGAACTTATAGCTCCAAGTGCTACAGCTTCATTACCAGAAATTAAGAGCTTTGTTTTGTTATTTTCATGAAGATTAAAAGTAGGGAAGAAAGTGTTTAGCTTCTCCATATCAAGAGGAGAAAATTCAACATTATCAAATCCCATTGGATGAAGTCTAAATTTGTAATCAGAAAAACTGACTGGAACAAAAGAAAATCCTTCTCTTAATGCTAGTGCGTTTATTCTTCCTACTTCAACCTTTGATTTAAAGTTATCAAATACTGTTTCAGCTAAAACATTAAGTGGTAAGTGTAGAAGTTTCCAAAGATACCCGAGGACTACAATATTACTCATCATATAATTACCACCTACTTTAGTAGATAGTTCAACCGCTGGAATATATATGAAAGAAATATTCTTTTCCTTAAGAAGTTTTGATTCAGCTTCTGTGAATCTAACTCTCTTAATATCATGTATGATTATTCCACCATTTTTTAATTCATCTAAATACCACTTAGTATGTTGTTCTGTAAGGATTACACAAACATCTACTTCTTTCTTTGAGCTGTTTATTTCTCCATCTGAAAAATCTATTTGATAACTTGCATTACCTCCTTTAATGAGAGATGGGTATTCTCTATATCCAAATACATTAAACCCAGTGTTCTTTAGTGCTCTAGCAAGTATCTTTCCTACAGTGTCAACACCCTGTCCAGACATAGCTCCAATTTTTATACTAAATCTTCCCATATCTATATCTTACGAGTGACAAAGAAATTTATCAAACTATTAGCTCCTTGTCCTCCAATAGTTTGAATCTACTTTGCCTTCAGCATAGTCGGCCCAGAATTCTACATTCATTCTCCCACCAGAGACTAAACCATAGAATGTCATCATCTCATTTAGCTTGTCTTGCTTAATTGGTGAAAGTGTATTTAACATCCGGATAAATCTTGGTCCTGAAAATAGAAACTCTGTTGTTGTAGATCTATCTTCAGAAGGATCTCTTGAACCATATGCTTTAAAATATTGTATTTTTAGTATTTCAGGAGGTACATTCTTATAATTTTTCCCTAAGTATAAATGGTCTTGATCTGAAAAACTTTGCGAGCTTAACCTATAAAACAATGATCTTAATTTAGTTCTTCTTGGAAAAATTTTCTCCCACTTATTTTTAAAACTTTTTCCCTCTTTTGTTCTATGTACTAATCTATGATTTACTTCGTGATGAAATGTCTGATATTGCCCTTTAATATCTTGTAAGGATAACGCGTCCAGCAAAATTCCTCCCGTGATTTCATCATAAACACCACCTATTCCCCTTAAATTTGCCACATAAAACTTAGAAATATTATTTAGCCTAAAGAAATCAGTTGGATAAACTTGTAACGTAACAGCCAAACTCTTAATAACCCTATCCCTTGTTTCACTATCAATAGGTGTAAAGTTTGCAACAAATCCTGGATAAGGAATAAAATTATCGTATCTTGGAAGAATTCCTAAATTCCCGATATTTATTGGAAATACAACTTTAACGCCATATCTAATAAGAACTTGCTCAGGAGTTTCATAAGGCAATTTTTCGATTGGTGGCTGTAATACATCTGGTTCATCGCCTTGTGAAATACCTATCTCTAGTTTATCCGACTCAGTCCAAAACCTGCCAAATCTTTCATTATCCTTATTAAATTGAATAAAATCGGGATCTGTTTCTTTCACTTTCGTTGAAGCTCCATTTGACCAATCATCAAAACTTGAAAAATCTTCTACTGCCATTATTTTACAAAGATTTTAAAATCTACTACTTTTACATCCGATTCTGATATTAATATTGGATTAATATCTATAGATGATATTTCGGGATATGTTAATACCAAATCCTGTAATTTTAATATTACATCAATTAACGCATCTTTTTTAAGTTTCTCTTTTCCCCTTGCTCCATCAATGATTTGACTCACCTTTGTTTCTGATATGAGTTTCATAACTTCGTCTCTTGTTAATGGAAGTGATGCTATTGAAATATCTGATAACACTTCTGTATATATTCCCCCCATTCCAAATACTAGGAAATGACCAAACCCTTTGTGATTCTCATATACTTTACTATTTCCATCTCTTTTAACTCCAATTAAAAGTTCAAGTGGATAGTTAAGCATTTCCTGAACTAAAACCTTAGGAGTAAAGTTTATCTTTTTAAAAGAAACGATATTTGTTTGAAGTTCTTTAAATGATTTTAAAAGTTCTTCTTTATTTGAAATATTTAAATACACTGCCTTAAAGTCCGTCTTATGTGCTATATCTTCCGTAGTAGCTTTAAGTACGAGTTTCTTTTCTAACGTTCCATCTTCTTTAAATGTTAGTTTCTTTAAAAGTTCACTCACATCATTAAATATTCCTAAAGTACAAATAGGGATATTGAAATCTGAGGATAAAGATATGACTTGTTCTTCACTTAATGCTACTTCTTTATCACTTAAATTCATCTTTATCTTTCTACAGTTACTCTTTTCTTTTACTAATTCTAATATATCTAAAGATTTATCCTTACTTTCTATTCCTTTATGATCATATTTCAGAAAAGCATATATACTATCTACACAATCTTCGTCATATTTAAAGAATGGGAGTTTAGCTTCTTTGAATTTAGCAATTGCTGATTCTATGAATTCTCCCCCAATAAATAAAGGGAAGATATTTTTCTTTGTTCCTTTCCCGAAATCAATAATTGCTTTTGCTGATTCTTCTACTTCTGTTACAGCCTGTGGTGTGAGAATTGCTAGTATGTTATTTACTTCACTAGAATCCTTAAGAACATTTAACACATCTATGTATCTCTTTGCTGTTGCATCACCCACCATATCAATTGGGTTATGATTAGAAGCTGAAGATGGAAGTACCTTATTTAACTCTTCTTTCGTCTTATCACTTAGTACTGTTAATGGTAATCCTTTATTCTCTATGAGGTCAGTGAGCATTATCCCTGGCCCCCCTGCATTTGTGAGTATTGTTACTGATTTATCATCACTTACATTATTTGTATCGTTCCATGAAAACATCATGAGATAGTTAAACATGTCTTCAATACTTTCTACTTGAATCACACCTAGTTTTTTAAATGCTACTTGTATTAATTTAGACTCCCCTGCCATTGATCCCGTATGTGAAGATATGGCTCCTTTAGCAGACTCTGACGAACCTGGATTTAGAAGTATTATTGGTTTTCTAACTTCACTCTTTTTAATACACTCTATTAAGTCTAACCCTCTACTAAACTCTTCAATATACAATGCAATCACCTTTATGCTTTCATCTTTAAGCCACTCAGATACAAAGTCTACTTCATCTACACCTGCTTTGTTTCCTACTGATACAAACTGTCCTATACCTAAATGTTTCTTTGCACTAAAATCTAAGAGTGCTGATCCAAATGCACCCGATTGTGAAAGAAATGCAATGTTTCCATTACTTGGATAGTACTCAGCAAATGAGGCATTAAGTTTTGAACTTGTATTAATGAGTCCAAGACAATTAGGACCAAGGAGAGATATAGAATACTTAGAACATATTTTCTTAAGCTCTTCTTCTAATAGCTTTCCTTCTTTTCCTGTTTCTGAAAATCCAGCTGATATTACAATAGCTGCTGGTATTCCCTTCTTACCAACATCTTCCATAATGGAATTAACAAATTGAGAAGGTGTCACTACAACTGCTAAATCTATCTCTTCTTCTATTGAAGAAGCATTAGGATAACAAGTAGTATTAAATATTTCTGTATACTTTGGATTAATGGAATATACCTTTCCAAGAAATCCATTCATTACAATATTTTGATATACAACAGAACCTAATTTCTTAGGATCCATTGATACTCCATATACACAAATATTTTTTGGACTTATGAGTTTATGTATTTCCATTTATTACCTTACCTAAAGCTGTACCCCATGTTTCCCATTCTGTTTCTCTTCCATATACCATTCCATCTATCATCAAAGTAGGAAGAATTTGAACTCCTCCAACTGCTTTAACTCCTTTTTCTAAGAAGTCTTTAGCTCCACCAAATACGTCATATAGCTTACTATCACCAAGAGCAATACATGCAAACTTCTTCCCATCAAATTTATTGGTAATGAATTTCTTGTAATACTCATCAAAGTTTTCTTGAAGTTTACCTACGTTGTATGTAGGAGATGCTAAAAGGACTACATCATAGTTAGGGATGCTAGATGGTTCTGACATTTCACATCTTTCAGTTGTTACCTCATGTCCACCTGTTGTTAAACTCTTAGCTACATTAGTAACAACCCATTCTGTATTACCTGAAGTAGTTCCATATACAATTAATACTTTTGCCATAGAAAAGAAAAGATAAAATATATATGTATACATTAACAAAAAAAGAATAACTTGAGAATTTCATAATATTGACAATATATCTTCTTAACCATATACTTCAGCGAATATTTTAAACTTCAAAATATGCCAGAAGGAGCAGTAAATCCACAAACTAATTCAGAAGAAAAAGTTGCCGGGTTGAGTCTGTGTATTCAAAGAATAAAAGAAACAGATTCAAATCTTATGAAACTACTTGGTAATCCATTAGCTTTAAATCATCCCATTGTATACAGATTATTAAGTGGAACCGACCGTATATTAATACAAGCGAAAGCTGAATTAAACATTTCAGATCCCAGAATACCACGAAGTCCTTTTAAAAAACCTATTACACAAGATTCTATTCGTGCGGCTAATAACTGTCTAGACGCTATTGATAATGTTTTGGCACAAGTAAGAAGCATTCTAGAATCTCCCAATTCAATGAAACCCAAAGACTTTGTTCCAGAAAGAATACCTGAAGATTGATTTATCTTCCATTTGAATTCTCTTCTTTCCATTTCTCTACTTCTCGATGATTAACTGAAACAAAGATTCAAGAATCCCCTTGATATATATATATATATATAGGAGAATAACTCCATAATTATTAATTTTATTATATGACAGGTCAAACCGAAAACACCCCTTCAGCTTCTAAAGGAGAGACTAGAAGTGATTTGCCTACAGCAGAACAACTCAAAAATTACAATAACCTTGGGATTCAATCTTGTGATCATTTTATGAGAACCGGTAAGTATAGAGAAAATAATTATGACAACCCTTTTAGTGACAACGTTGACGCAGCAACTGGATGTTTCATAACTTCTAAGATTAAAGTCGATAGAGGTCAATTAGAAGCTGCACTTACTTTCCATAATCTTGGTACAAATTTTCTTGAAAGTGCGGCAACAGCTATTAGACTTTCATCTGGGGATAGAAGTGGTGCTGGCACCAAAACTGACACTTCCAAACCAGTCGACAATTTTGATAACTTAGGATAGTTTTAGATATGCTTGGAGTTTTGAGATTTCCAATCACTAATTTCTTGGTGATTCCCTGATAAAAGAGTTGGGGGTACTTTTAACTCTTTACCATCTTTTGTAGTAAATACTTCAGGTCTAGTATATTGGTCATATTCTTTGTATGTTTCTTCATCAAATGTTTCTTTGTCTAAACTATCAGGATTGCCTAGAGAGTCTTTAATTAGTCTTGTAACTGAGTCAACTATTACCATAGCTGGAAGTTCTCCCCCTGATAACACATAGTTCCCTATTGATATCTCTTGATCTATAAAGAAATCAGTTACTCTTTGATCTACTCCTTCATAATGTCCACATATAATAACTATTCTTTCTTTTGTTGATAACTCTCTTGAGAACTTTTGATCTAGTGTTTTACCTCTAGGAGAAGTTAAAAGTCTATATGCTTTTCTATCTGGATCAATCTCTTCAAGCGCTTTATATATCGGTTCAAGCATAAGTAGCATTCCAGCTCCCCCACCATATGGTTTATCATCTACCGTCTTATGTAGATCTTTAGTCCATTTCCTTAAATCATGTATGTTTATGGTCAATACACCCTTTTTTACTGCTCTACCTATGATAGAAGTAGAAAATACCTCATTGAAAATACCTGGAAAGATTGTAATTATGTCTATAATCATGGTATATATCGTAACATGAAAGTTTTCTTGAAACAAAATTGGCCTTTTATACTATTAGTTCTCTACTTTATTTTCCCTATAGATATTATTCCAGACTTCCTAGCTCCTATCATTGGACCTGTTGCATATACTGATGATGTATTTGCTGCAATACTTCTTTTGATAAGACAGTACTTAATGTACAAAAATGCAAAGGATGGAAGAATAGTTCCTACCGAGGTTGTTGACGACAAGAAGAAACTTCCAAAACAAACTTCTTTCTTTTAAATTTCTTTAGAATTACAAGTAGAGGGATTCCAAGTAAACCAACTGGTAAAAGTAACATATCGTTAATGTTATTTCCTGTTTCAGCTAGTACCTGAACTTCTTTAACATATGCTCCTAAATTAGCTTCTGTAAATACTTGGTCATATATCTTTGAATCTAAACTTGAAATTGATACTGTATCAAGTTCAGGATTATTTAAAATGAAAATATATGTAATTGGGGTAGAATAGTTTGTATATTTATCGATCTTCTCAAACTCTACTAGTACCTCTCTATTTTGTGGAATACAAATGGCCTCATAGCTTCCAGTTTCATTTGTAACTATATCTCTAAGTAACACCTTCTGATTATTTCTCATAAGGTAGATATGACCCCATACCTCTTCTAGTCTCTTTTCATTCTCATCAATTATTCCATCTCTATTACTATCTTCCCATGCTATTCCAGATACATTCCCACACCTTACATTAATATCTGCTTCTGAGAATATTTCTTCATGATTATCTAGAGTTAAACTCGCTCTATTGTTTATCTTATCTAAGTTAGAATACTCCTCCGTTTCTGAAACTCTAACTTTTAAGGATATTACTTTTTCCTCATGAGCTAGAAGTTTATCAATATTTCTTTTTATTACCGTTCCCTCTTCTGAAACAAATCCTTCATAAAGTTCATCGGTAAGTATGAGATTTGTAATCTCAAAGTCTGAATCATTTATTATCTTTATTTGATAAATTACTTCATCCCCTATTGTTACCAAGGTATTTCCCTTTATCTTCTTCTCTAATCGAACGTATGGATATTTTACGGGAATATCTAGCGAAGTAGAAACCTTTTCAACCCCCTTAGCTTCAAAACTAGCAGTGTTGTTCATACTTGTTTGACCGAGTATATTTTTCTTTGTGTAAACGATATATTTAATTTCTCCAGTATTACCTGAATTAACATTAGGAATATTCCAAGTGATTGTATTACCATTTACTACTCCATCAATAGTTTTAATCTTATCTACTTCAATTCCCGAAATGTTATCAAGTATTTTTACATTTTCTGCAAATGCCTCTCCGGTATTACTATACTTAAGAGTAAACTCTACCTTATCACCAGGAACAATATATGTTTTATCCGATCTTTCATTCTCTTCAGCTGATATATTTCTGAAACTCTTTGAGATATTTAATTCTGGTAAGGCTTCAATAAAAGAATTGGTTTCTACTACATATGGGATTAATTCAACGGCTACTGTTCCATTTTCACTTCCCCAGCCAGGCTGTGTTCCAAAAGCCTGGGATGGGGATGATTGATCCTGATCGTCCCGGTATACAACCGCATTAGTTTCTTCGGGTGATTCGAAAGAAGCATTGTTGGGGATAGAGACTATTTCAGTGTGACGATTAGGATCAGAAATCGTCACTATATTATGTGAAATAGTACGAGGATAAGAAGAGGCTAATGGGTTAGAATAGTACACAAACTTATATTCAGAATTCGCATTTACACAAGCATTCATTTCGACTGTATTACCACTTTCTACAATTTGTTTTAGAGTTATTCCACAAAGGTTATATTTACTGGTATTTGAAACTGTAACTTCATATCTATACATAACCTCATCATCTAATAGTTCTGGTATGACTTTAGCACTTGTTATTTTTATAGGTTGAATTGTTTCAAAAGAATAAAGGATCTTACCTAAAGCATTTTCATGATATGCGTATGTAGAAGATATATTTGCATCCATCTTTTTACCAGTTCTACATGTGTTATTTCCCCCACTATTCCAACAAGTAGTACCTTCATCTGCAACAGCTCCAAGTCTTGTTAGATCTCCTTGAGTTGAATCAGGTCTAGACATGAATAAAGAGATCTTATCTACATACACGTTATGTCCAGTATAGTTCCAGAAATAGCTACCAATAT
>CAYSFE010000009.1:0-35177 GCA_964430225.1 uncultured Candidatus Saccharibacteria bacterium | reverse complement strand
GTATCAAGTAGCCCCTTACCCTTTGAAGCAGAATAGAATTTTGAAGAATTTCTTAGGTTAGATATTTGAGGAGAATATGGAGTGGTATTAAAGTCACCAATAACTATTATGTTACCTTCAAGTTTGTTTGACTCAGCTGAAATGATATTAAGTGCATCGCCTTTAAGTTTAGTGAATCCTGAACCAATAGGTGCTATTAAATGAACGATAAATAGATTTACTTCTGATTTATCTGGCATTACCACTTTAGTCTTGATATATGGACTATGGTCTAAATTACTGTCATAAGATGCATTTAATGCTTCGCTATCTTTTAACTCATATTTAGAAAACATAACTACACCCATAAGATTATCTAGTCTTGTTTTAAACACATATGGGTATTTATCTAAATATTTTTGATACTCACTAATTTCATTTATTTCAGTAAATCCAATAATATCTGGATCTAACTCTTTAGCTTGCTTAGTTAGTCCTTCAATATTTGAATTTAAATAGTATTTGTTCTGGAATGTTATCTTTAAGGTATTTTTTCCAGTTACATTTATACTTGGTGATATTAAAGCTTGGTTAACAAAAATGTATGTAGGGTATATGAGACAAAGAAGAGAAAATAGAACAAATACTATTCCTAGTTTCTTACCAAGCTCATACACTTTTATACTCATCAATTCTAATATTAAAAGAAAAGCTGAAATCATGAGTAGGTAGGGAAGAAGACTCACATAAAGTTCAAGAGGATATATAGCGACTAGTGTAGATATTAGTATTGATAGAAAGAATACATTTATTCCTACTAATATTATTTTCGATCTGAATGGAAGTTTGGCCATTGTGTTTTATTTTTAATATATCCTTTTATTTCAAAACTATATTTCTGATATAAAGTAACAAGAAGATAAAGTACATTTAGAGAGATAATATTGGTTGCTAGTTGATTGAATAGGAAGGGGAGAGCATTCACATAGCTTGATAATAGTCCCATAATACTCTTTTCATACATACTTGAAACTAGTACAACTCCCAAATTTGTCCATAGATAAAAGAGAAGGACTCCAGATAATCCAGCTCCTACTATCTTTAAGTAGTTCTTCTTTTCTTTTAATATTCTATTTATTATTGGAGCAAAGAGAAAACCAGGCCATGTGAATATGAGTATTGATGTGTTCCCAATAAACATATCACTTACAGCCATAATAGATAAGGGAAGTAAATATTTAAGCTTACTGTCTTTAAGAATAATACAACCTAAAATTGAGATTGTAGTTACAAACTCAATATTAGCTCCCATATGCCATATAGTTCTAGAGAATAGTGCTAATAGCGTTAAAAGAATGAAATATATTATGTTCATTTGTTAAATTCTACTAAATTAAATTCTAAGGCATCACCACTTTTTAATACTAGGTCTGATATTCCTACTTCTGATTGCTTTCCATTTACTTTTAATTCCCAGAACTCTTTTGTACTATCTGCCTGCTTACTATTTACCGTCATCATCATTTCGCCAAAAGAATATGCTTTGGTTGCAAAACTAAAATCTGAATTCTCTTTTGATAGTCTTCTTAAAAACTCTATTCCTTTCTCACCCTCAACATATTTTAAAACATAGTCTTTACTTTCTACTTTTAAAGATATTCCATCAGTAATCTTTGATTGTGTGTTTCCACTTAAAATACCTCTAAATACTCCTGATACACTTCCTCCCCATACTAGATAACCGATTGAGAGAAGAACGATGAAACCAATAAAGATATATTTGGAATATTTCTTTAACATAGAAAAAATATAAAAAATAATATTCTTTCCCTTATTGATCAACCTTATGGATTTGATCCTGCTCGGGAATACTGTTAACTAGTAGGATCGGACTTTACCGTAGCGGCACTGTGTAGGAATTTCACCTAACTTCACTCACCAGTTAGGGGAAATATTAACAAGTTTAAAAAATACATGCAAATACAAATATTAGATATATACCTCTTCTTTTGATAATATTACAAAATGATTCCAATAACTGTATTTACTGGCTACTTAGGTGCTGGTAAGACAACAATAATATTAAATGTAATTAAATCCCTTAAAGAGGGATATAAGGTGGTTTGGCTCAAGAATGAGTTTGGTAATGTTGCAATAGATTCAGAACTTGCTAAAGAGAGCCATATTGCTGTTAAAGAAATGATAAATGGATGTCTTTGTTGTGTATTAGTGGGTAAACTAGGAGAAGCTATTAAAGAACTAATAACTACATATTCCCCTGATAGGATAATCATAGAGACATCAGGATCTGCATATCCTGCTCCAATAGCTTGGGAGATAAGAAAACTTACAAAAGAAGGAGTTCAAGTTAAACTAGACAGCATTATTAACGTCATAGATGCCATTAACTTCTCTGGATATGAAGATAAAAGCTATACAGCTAAGATACAAGCGGAATATACTGACCTAATACTAATCAATAAACATGAGGAGGTAAAAGAAGAAGAGCTAGATCATGTTTTAGATGATGTGTATGATTTAAATCCAACTACCCCAAAGATTAAAACAGATAATGGGAAAGTACCAACAGATGTCATATTTGGTATTGATTCAAAGCTACTAGATACAAATATAGGTATGAATAAAGATCACCAACATTTAGATGGAGAAGTATTTAACTATGAAGGGGATAGTCAAATAGATAGAGATGTAATAGTAAAACTTTTATCTACTTTATCTAAAAAGAACTTCTTTAGAATTAAAGGGATTGGAAAAGATAGTAAAGGGTCTTACCTCATAAACTTTGTATTTGGTAAAACTGAAATAGAAGATCTTAAAGAAGAACACCCCAAAACAAAGCTCCTATTTATTGGGAAAAACATAACACCATACAAAGAAGAAATTGAAAAAGCACTTAACTTAAAACTGATAACTAATGAAGAAACTGATTAAAGAGAAATGGGGATTCATTTTAGTTTTAATATTTTCCCTCTTAGGGCTTTATGCTTCATTTACTCTTTCATATGACGAATATACCATTACCAAGAATCCAGAAATTAATCTTCCGTGTAATATTAATTCAGTTTTTAACTGTACTTCAGTAATGAAATCAGAATATTCCCATTTATTAGGTTTTCCTAATCCTTGGCTTGGAATGATAGGGTATACAGCAATGAGTATATTTGGTCTCTATGGTCTACTGGGATTATCAAAAAAGACCCTATACGATATCTTTACACTAGGATCTTTAGGTTCAGCTATATTTTCCTGGTATCTTATGTATATCTCAAAAGTAGTTCTAGAAATATATTGTATTTACTGCATAATATCTTGTATATCAGTAACAATAATATTAATAGTAAATGTATATAACAGAAATGGAAAAATAATTAAGGTGCAAACGTAGGAAGTAAAGTACCTATGTCAGTGGTAGCACCTAATCCTAGTACATCTAAGCCAACGAATCTTAAAGCAATTAATCCAACAGTCCCTACAAAGAAAGAAAGTATTACAGCTAATATTCCATATCTAGCATCTTTAATGTGTTCAGGATCACCAAGTTGATACATATACCCTATATGAATTATCTTAATTAATAGAAATACTAAACCAATCCCATAAAAGACTCGCATTATACTAATAGCAAGACCTGTTTGTGTTCTATTAATACAACCTATACCTGTCCATGATTGATTTAAGTTAGCAGCAGGTACTGTTGACCATTCTTTTGCACATGTTTCGCCTCCACTTATACACTTACAGCACTGTTTAATAGTTTTTTCTTTTTCAGCTGTATTAGTAATGTTTTTTGCATCATCTGCACAAACCTCATCGGGTTTCAACTCTTTATATGTATACCCAGTAGCTTTTAACTTATACATTGTATTATATTTATTTGCAAATTGGCAGTTTTCAACAGCATTATTCGTATTCAATGTACTTTGTGCTTCTGCTTCAAAGTATAATATTTCTTTATTTACATCATTTGGATCTTTCTTAAATTTAGGACAACAAAGAAATTTGTAAGCAAAATCCCAAACTAATCCTCCTGGTCCAGCACAAAATGTTATTTGAGAATCTCTATCAACAACAGTTGGTGTATATTTACAAATATACTGACTTGGTAAATTCAATGCGTCTTCACAAGTTGCGTTTGCTACACTAACTCTATATGCAGGTGCTTTTTTAATAATACTATTTCCAAAATCGTAAATGCAACTATTGGTATACGCATTTTCAAATCCCACACTTACTTCAAAAGACTCGCAATTTTTGCCATCTACGTTACCACCTGGACATAAAAGGCTCAGTGCTAATGATTCATTCATACAACAATCAGCACCACTAACTAAATCATAATTCTTAGGACAAGATGCTTGTGAAGAATTTAATGTCTTAGTATTACCTTTTGAAAGTGGGGGTGGAGATACTTGGGCATTCGCAGGACTGTTAACGTTAATTAGTCCAATTAAAACTAAAAGTGCGATTATTACAAATGTTTTAATAGCTATATTTTTAAAATTCATTATTTTATTAATCCAAAAGTAGCAGTACTTGCAGCCTTTCTCGTAGTTTCTGCAATTTGCGAGCCAATTTTTCCAAATGAGCCATCAATCTTTATTGCACTCTTGACCATATCTGGAATTGTTGGAGAAATAATATATAAACCATATGCTGCCAAAGATGATACAAAACCTATTTCAGGCGTACCCGCAAATCCCAAGAGTGGGGGATTCCAAACAGAATCGTTAACATTTCCAAAAAATCTTCTACCTAAGTATACTATCAACATAAAAACTGCATACATAGCAATAAAACTAAGAGCCGATCCTAACATTGTTTTAAACCAATTAATTGCAGATTTTTCTTGCCCAGGTAATGCCATTAAAGCAAATTGAATTGGTGCTAGTACTGGATAGAATAATAAAGTTAAAAAATCTTTTAATAATGAAAAAAATATTTTAAACATTGATGTAAGTGCACCAATAGCAAGTATCAGGGTAAGAAGTCCATTAATACCAGAAACGCCTGCACCCGCAAGTGTTGATATGGATGCCGCTATACCATTCACTAAAGTCTGATTGTCACCTAAATTAGGTTGAACAAAATTGGCACCAAAAGATGATGATCCACCAGTAATATTTCCAAATCCAAATACTCTAAATACACTCATTTCCTGATTAAAAGGTTGTAACTGTGTCAAAAACTCCTTTCCTTGATAAGCTTTTGCAACTGTAGTTGTCCCACCATTTTGATTTATCTCAATTTGATTTACGAATATATCATAAACAACACCCATTCCTATATTTGCAACATCAATTATTAAACCTGAAATCGAATAACTAAAAACTACCAAAACCAGTGAAATAATTATTTTAGGAATAAAATTCATTATATTTACAAATTCTTGACCATTAATTTTGTTTTTAAGAAGAATTGTAAAAGAAATTATTATAAATATAAAAACATAAAAAATGTAAACTAAGTTACTTACGCTTTTATGTAATGTTGAAACAAAAGTTAGGATTGCTGCACCAGTTGGAGCTCCTCTCAAACTTTGTGCTTCAGCAGATTTAACTGGAGAAAGTGCCTGAATAGTTTGATCAACTTGATAGGCAAAACTTGCAGTAGGATTAGTATAAAATGATCCAATAGCGATAGTACCTACATCCAAGGCTCCACCCGCGACAACTCTTTCTTTAGAAATTTCTCCTGAGCTTTTTACCATTTGATATGAACATCCCATTATTCTATTTGCACCTGCTGCAATAGTTACTCCCATCCACTTATCATTACCAACACCATTATCTTCTGTAACAATCGGAACACCATTGACAAGACTATCTGTATCTTTCCCACAAACCCCCTCTATACCAACCCAATCTCCGAGATTTGAAGAGGTATAGCCCCCAGAATTTTCATTTGTTTGAGCTGCATGTACACTTAAAAATAATGGTAAAACAACTAAACAAACAATAATTAAGGAAAATAGCGTTTGAAATCCCTTTTTTCTGTTTTTAAAAGCCAAATAAAATCTAAGAAAATGGTACTTTGTTTTTAAGACAATCAAATTCATAAAAAAAGTATATTCTAAATAATAATTATCTGCAATCTTGAACTAAGCTGTCCTTTGCTTCACTAATTGCCTTTTCGAAATCTATTCCCTTTTCAAGATGCACCTTCATTTCATCTACTCTAGTTTGAATTCTAGAAAGTCTCTCTTGTGTCCTTTTATCTTTATCAAATTTACCATTTCCATCAACTCCGTCAGAACTAAGGCCTGGTGCTATTTCACCATCTACAGTGTAGAAACTAGTCCACATTTCCAGTGCTTTCGAAGAATCTGAAAATAGACTTCGATACATTCTTTCAATATTTTTCTTACTTTCTGGGGTTAAGGAATCTCCCTCTATTCCTTTTTGTATCTGAGACTGTAAAGCTGTTGCAACTAATCCTCTAAAAGTTGCTTTCTCCATATCAGCAGGAAGAGAATATGTTTTTTTTCTAATATTTGGTGCTCCAAAGACATTTAACACATCAACAAATTTTAAATTATTAGTTTTAAATTCACCTGTTGCCATATCCTCAACAAATGGATTTAGATATGCATTAAAATCACTCCTTACTTGTAGAGCATCATTCCCAACTAGGTTACTATCTTGAGTCAAATATCCTAATCCTTGTGAAGGTAAGACAGACAAACACGCTGTTCTTGTTGCATTTCTTGTTTCTACTAATCTATTTGCACTTCCGTATGTTAATAATAATAATACTGAGGTAGCTATTGATACAACGGCACCAGGTGTTAGTTCTGGTTGCCTTAATTCATTTATATTAATACTTAATCTTGTATTTTCAATGGCTTTCCACAAACCCAAAGCTTTAACTGCAGCCCTTCTTGTAAAAAGTTCTCCTAATGTAAAATTTCTATTTGTAAATTCTATGAGACGTGGATCTGCAATTGGTTCAACTAAAGCTGCCCCTGATGGAAGGGAACTAAGAACTGCTGCACCCAAGTATCCTCTAACATTAGTTTTAGGTGCTTCAATATGTAGTGCTTTTGATAATTCATTACTTGCCGTATTAAGAGGATCTATGGTTCGATTATACTCATTAACTTCATTTGCAAATTCTGTATAATTATTTCCTCTCAAAGAAAATCTTGGAGTAACCGTAATTTTACCAATTTTACTACAACCTCTATATACAGTTTCAAAACCTAAATCTTCAGATATATGTTCCAATGCTTGAATTGTTCCCAAGTCGATACTAGCATATGTTTCTAATTGGTCTTTTGTCGTTAAATAGGTCTCGCCCAATATTTTGGAAAGTTCTTGAATTTTTTCAACTAGTCTTAAAGATTCTTCAGAATTAAATTTAATATACCCTTGCATATCGCCCACAACCAATAGTGTAAAATCATTTACGTTAACTTCAATTTCCCTAGGTTGAGGATTTCCTGCCTCTAATATACTAAATTTTAGCGAATTTTTATCGTCATCAGTTGATAATAATAGCCTTTCATAAGGAGCCATTTCCTTAAATAATTCTATGTATCCATTAATTCCGTTAAACCTTTTGTTTCCTAAGTCAGCTATGATCTTTAGGAACTCATTTAGATCACTTCCAAATCTATCATAGGTAACATCAAATATAGCTTCACTAAAATCTTTTAAATCTTCAAATATTTTCCTGCCATTAATAAAATCTCTTGCGCTCCTCCATCTCTCTACTACCGGAAGAATTTTATTTGCAGTTGTTAAAACTTTCTCTAATAAATTTAACCTTTCTTTATCTCCAACTACCGTTGATTTTGCCAAGCCATTGTCTATTTCATTTTCGATTGCAATTGCGACTTTCGAAGTTTTTCCAGACATATCTAATGCTTCTGATAAACTCATACCTTTCCTGAGCAAACTGATTACATCATATCCGACCATGTTAGATCTACTTCTTAATGCTTTTTGAACATTTAATCTATCGGCAGTTTTAATTGCAGTATCAGCGACTCCTACAGCTTTCTTAGCTAGCTTCCCTTTCAAAATTGCCTTTGTAATACCAATAATTTTTCTTGCAACTTTACCTTTACCTATTGCGTCTGGAGCCAAATTATCAGCAGCTTGGGTCAACTGGTCAGCTAAAGGTAAATTAGGAGTATAACTTTTTACTAAATATAGATATGCTAATAAAGGATTTCTGAACTCATTTAGTGCACCAAGTCCTTCAATTTCTTTTTTAACAGTATCGAAATTATGCCCCCTTTCTTTTAATAAGTAATCAACAGTTGAATATAGGCCACTTTCCTGAATAACTTCTTTGAACAAATCTCCTGCCTCTTTACCTTCAAGATGTGTACCTGTAATGTTTGAATATTCTTTAAGTATTGCAGCAGCATTAGGAGTTAAATATCCTAATTCTGTTGTAACCCCAATTACTGATAATCTATCTGCTCTATATTTACCAGCTCTTGAAAAATTATTACCAGGTGATATTTCTGTTGAAATTGACACACCAGTTCTTCTTGCCCCTCCTATTTCATTTGTTTCTACAACAGGAGTCTCATCCCAAACTTCAATCGGAGTTGGGATTTTGTGATGTTTTATTTGTCCTAAATCGACTTCTATCATGTTTTTAGTAATTAATGGTGATCTTCATTTGGTCTAGTTTTAATTTCATCAGTTGGCGCCATAGTTGGTTCTTCGTAAACAGCAGCTGGAAATTTATTTATTCCTTTTCTTAAAATCTCCAAAGCTCTTTTTGTTGATAATGATAATTCAGTTCCAAATATTTCACCTAATCTTTCATTTGTAAATAACTTTACCTCTATCTTTTCTTTTAATAAACCAGCTTCATCCAAACCTTCTGCAGTTTCTCTACTATTATCTAAATCTTGATAAAATTGTTTTAATCTTCTAATAGGAAGACTTTTGAAAAATGCATTTCCCGCTTTTACAGCAATTATTTCAACATCTTTATATGAGTTAGGAATATCGTTACCATATATAGCATATTTTCTTACACAATTTGATACATACCTTCCAATTATTGATGCACCAACATAAAAGGCACCAATTGCTGGAAGAGCAGTACCTAAAGTTGCTAAACTAAAACCAGTTGACGCAATTGCAACTCCACCTGATATAATTTGTGGGACTGTACTTACAATTCCAGTTGCTATAGCAGCTAAACTAATATATCCTACAGTTCTCATTTTTATAGGGTTTTCAAAAGGATTTATCGTTCTCGCAACAACGTAGCCAATAATGCTTTTAGCAAGTTCTACTCCCTTTTTAGGGATTGGTAAATTAGAACCCGCCCCTTCAACTGCATTATTTACAGCACTTTCAAGTTTTTTATTATCTCCTATTGAAATAAAATTCCAT
Source organism: uncultured Candidatus Saccharibacteria bacterium (assembly GCA_964430225.1). Classification (GTDB taxonomy): domain Bacteria; phylum Patescibacteriota; class Dojkabacteria; family JBAXKR01; genus CAYSFE01. Next base: position 25,815 of record CAYSFE010000009.1, on the reverse strand, counting down.
TTATCAACTTCTCTTACAATTGCTTCTTCAGTAATACCCATAAGACTTAAACACTGGCTATGAAATTCACTTGGGGTTATACCTAACCTTTGAGTTAATAATTTTTCAAACTCCCTTTTCGCATCAGCTCTACTTTGACCTACAAAGAATTTTTCATATGTTTCAATATATCTAGACAAAGCTCTAAGCACTGATACATTTCCCTTTGATTTATTCATAGCTTCTCGACCACTATTTACTTCAGCTGCAAACCTCATTTTCTTTATTTTATTTACGACATTAAAAAACATGTTGGAAAGTGAAATTTCCTGTTTTCCACCAAGTTGGTTGCTTTCTGCATCTAGTAATATTAATAGATTTGCAAAAGAATTAGAGTCTCTCCAAAGTTCGGATACCAAGTAGAATATTGGATTTACCTGATGAGTCGGCATAATTATTTTTAATACTTCTTTGGCAGCCTTATTCTCTCTATCTGTTTTTTCGAGAGCAAATAAATCAGGATATTTTTTTACAAGTTCTGCTGCTTTTGCTTCAGATGAAGCTAAGGTGGAAGGGTTTTCTAACCCTAAATTTATTTCATGAACTTCATCGTAAATATCTCTAAATAATTCCATAATATGATTACTATTGTTTCCTTCTTGAATATACTGTCTTCCCTCAAATTCCAAAATATCACCACTACTTTCTCCGTGACTACCTTGTCTACCAACTCCAAGAACTGAAGAAAAGTGCTTACGGAATGAGGTATACCCATTTTTCTCAATTTGAGGATAGTTATACCTATGATTAGGGTTTGTCACTTTATTTGTTACTGTTGCCACTCCATCTGCAGTCCTTTGATATAACTGAATTGCACCCGCAATACTTGCATAGTCTAAATAGTCTTCTGATGTACCCATAATTGAGCCGATTTGCATGGTAATACTATTAAACTGGATTTCAGACCATAATAAAACCTCTGCTAAACTCATTTTTCCAATAAATGCAGACTCTATAGTATCTTCTACTGTCATCCTAGATGGTTTTCTGGCAACATTTCCTTTTTTATCACTATATATTCCGCCTCTTAAAGGTCTAGAAGAGTGAAGAGGACTCACATCAATCTGGTTTAAGTGATCTATCCATTGTCCAGCTACGTGTAAAATACTGTCTCGTTTACTACTATCTTTTTCTCTTGCTACCAACTTACTTAATTCATATACGATTCTATATGAGTTAAATGGGTCCACATGGTATCTTGAATTAGAGTCAATGATCTGAGCTAACTCTACATTTAATGCTTGAAAGTTTGTAACTTCCCTTCCAAATGTTGTTCCATATCCAGTTTCCATTACATATTCTGGATCAATTGTGAATCTTACCTCCTTTGAATCACCAAATCTCTCTGCAAAAAACCTTATACCGTTATCTGTAAATATTTTTGCAGTATCTTTTAAGAGGGTCTTTCGTTCCCTGACTACTTCAGGTTTCAATAAAGATGAATCTCTAAATAAATGAGTTAATCCCCAAACTTCTGCAGCACTTAATGTTTGCTCTGCTAAAACCTTATTTCCAATCAAACTCTTGTATCTAGATTTTCCATCTTTTAATTGCCCAATTGGGTATTGAAGCCTTTTATAAAAGAATCTACTTAAAAATACTATTTCATAAATTGCAGCTTTTCTTTCAAGTTCTGGAAGTGCCCCAACATTTATTAGTGATTCTGAACGTCTATCACCATACACTGTAAATAATTCTGATTCTAATGCTGGATCGCCAACAACATTTGCTATAACTTTGGATAACGTACCCATGAATGCATCCTTCTGATCAACTGCTAGATCATGAATATTTTGAAAGGTTTCTCTATATGTTCTAACAGCTTCAAAGAATAATTCGTTAAAAATTCCATTTACAGGTGCCTTTTCTTTACTTGGATATAAACCTAACCATGTTCCTAATATCTTTTTTACCTTATCGGCAACATCTTTCCATTCTTTTATTGCTTGTGGCGAAAATATTCTTGATAATTCATTTGCGGCAGCTCCAGTTAATCTTGTTAAATTAGTTGTATATTCTCTTAAAGTATACATTACATTAGGATCTTTGATTCCGTCTTCATTACTTCCAACTGGCCATAAATATCCACCTCTATCATATATCTGTCTAAATGCTAAACACCATCTTAGGTATGTATCAACTGCTAGGACTAACACATTACCACCTACAGCACCAGGATCTGCAGGACTTCTAAATAATCTTTCATTTATTCTTTCATCGTTTAAACTTTCTAATGTATAAGTTGAGAGGTCTTTGTCCATATCATTAGGGCCGAAAGTTCCCATTAAAAAACCCTGGAAATTTACATTGTCAGTTGGTTTTGCAGTAAAAAACATTTCTAGCCCAATTGGCACTCTAACAGTTGGATTTAATAAACTTGATGGCATAGATGCTACCTTATCCATAATAGGACCAGGAGTATGACTTGTCTTTTCAATAACTTTATTATATAGCCTAAATGTAAGATTTGACCTTCTAAATCTTGTTTCCCTTCTTCTTCCAAGCTCGTCAACAAATTTTACTGTTACAAGTTCAGAACCTTTTATTTTTACAAATTCAGAACCATCTATCTTTTTTTCACTTTTAACTTTATAGGGTACTCCTTTACCCTCATGATCTACACTTTGATGAGGACCACATAAAGCAGCTGCTAAATATGCCCTATATCTAGCTGCAGCAAGTCTATCTAGAGAAGTTCTTGCACTACCACCTAATTCTGAAAAGTCAGTAGGTTCAGGAAAATAAAAATAGTACCTTCCATCATTATTATAAATTCCTCGAGCTCTTTGAGTTATAACTAGTTTAGATTTTTTATTATTCTGAAGCATCCAATAACTTTCATATATCGTTTTAAGATAATTACCAGCATTTTCTCTATATCTTGCACCTTTTTCCATTAATTGACCTGTACTACTATCAACATAGGTTTGTTGCATATAATCAAGATACTCATCAAGAGATTGTTTGTTTTTTTCATCCACTTTAGCGTCACCATTTGATGGCTTAGTTTCACTAGTAAGCTTTAGTAATAATTGTGATGGTTTGATATCAGGGAACATAAAATTCATAGTTGTTGCTAGTGTTAAACCTCTACTACCATCAACATTAAATCCAACAAATTCAGTCATTCTTCTAAAAGAATCTAGATCATCACTAATAAAATATTTATCTTCATTTAAGAGCTCCTGATCAACTATCTCTCTTTCAATTGGAGTTTCTTCATTGTTTCCACTCCTTATTAAATCAAAATCTTTTCTAGTTATTTCATTGTTTACAATATGAATATGCATATCAAGATAGTTTCTTGACAATATTCCTGAAACAGATTGAGAATCAGCCAAAGCAAGTAAACCCTTTTTATGTAGTTCTGCAACTATTGAATCTACATCTAGATTTTTTGACGTTTTTCTTGAATATCTTTCTTCAAATGTTAATGACCTAGATAAAAGAAGATTAAAGAATCTATTAATTGTAAAGTCTCTTTTATTTACAGCATTTTCAATGTCTATTTTCTGATTTCTAGCCTTTTTAACTAGTCCTTCAATATCCTTACCAATATTCTTACTGTTTGATCTTATAAAGTCATCAATAATAACCACACCTGATTTGGGAGTATGTTTTCCATTTTCAGTTACAACCTCAAATTGTACGTTTCTAAGAATATTAGATACCATACCTTGATAAAACATAATTGTTAGAACCCTGTCTTTCCCTTCTTTTGTATTCATTGAATCCATACAGCCAAACTTATCAGTCATTTCAATTAATTTTCTGTTAAAAGAATCAAACATAATATGCATATCAAGAAATGCAGCCATCCTTACCTCACTATCTCTTGAAAATAGCATTCTATTAAAAGCAAATTTCAGAGTATTGGTAACAATTTCAGGGGTAAGTTCCAAATTATGCAATTTTTCCTCAAACTCCAGGTAAATTTCTTTGGCTTTTGAAGAATATTCGACAAGTGTTTCTCCAGAAACATTTCCTGTCTTTTCTGTACCTTCAAGCATTAGATATTCTCTTTGAGCCCTAGTATCAAACTCTCCTTTAGCTGAAGAAATAAAATCTCTCAGTCTTTCTCTTAACTTTCTTATCACAGAATATTCTGTATCACCCTGGGGTGGTCTTGAAGATACTTGCGATTCAACTGATAAGGCAGGGCTAATTCCAACGTCTGGGGAAAAGTTCATCTTTTGATCTACAGAGGTTATATTGTTCATGCTTTATTTTAAACTCGTATACATTTATAATACTAATGTTCTATGTAATAATTGCAATAAAAATCACACAATGAATTCTAACATAATAACGAAATTAATTGAAAGAGCAAGACTACTAAGTTCTGAATATCAAGCCGATTACAATTTCATCAACTCTCTCTATAGTTCTATAAAGAGTACTTCAAGTGGCTTACAAATTATTAAAAGAGATCCACAATTAGCATCTTACCTAGACTCAATCTCTGTCCCAACTAATTCGCCAGAAAATCTAGTAAGAAGTTTAGAAGATAAAAAATTTAAAAAAGAATTTGAAGTAGCTGAGCTTCAACGTAAAAACGAGCTAGAAAATATAACTTCTACACTACTATATATTGAAAAAATCAAATCAAGTTTGAATAGAAATACTGCTAGTGGGAAAAAAACAATCGCAGAACTTGAAAAACTAGAAAAATCCATAATGGAATACAGACAAAGGCTTAACGGTTTTGAACAGAGGAACATTACAAGAAGAACTCAGCTCATGCAAATTGGACAATTCACAGGAATAAATCCCCTTGGAAATAACTTTACTGAAAACAATATTAGTTCAAGTCAACAATTTAAGAAGCAAGTTGAACAACTTAATGCTTTAGTTAAATTGTCAGAGACAAAAGCAAAAGTCATTAACGATGAGTTAAAAGCTTTATCTAGAATTCTAACTGGAAAAGAAGAGGTTCCAGATATAAAAGTTTTAATAGATTTGGCCAAGAAGAAAGGGGATAGAGATATTGACAAAAGGATTAATGTTCTATTAAACAATTTATATGAACAAAGGGGAGAGAATGAAGGAATTGATAAAGATGGATTAATTATCATTAATAAGCGGATTAGAGGTGAGGAACAAGCACTTGGAATTTCTCCTAATAAAATAGGAGAGATAGATTATAATCGTAAATCAATCCCTATTACTCCGAATACTTCACTCCAAAGTGCACTAAGAGAAGATCCAATTAATACTACAATTGGGTCAAAAAACTTCACTAAGAGAGCTCAAATTGCTGCGGCACTTGAGACAAATAATGAATCTACTGAAGATACTAAAATTGATATTAAGAAGTTTATTAGAGAGCTTACGAATAATACTCAATACAAGGATACCTATGAAAAACTAGTACTTGAATTTACAGAATTAGTTAAGAATAATGAATATGAAAAAATTAATGAAGTAATTAGTACATATAGACAAGGCAGAGATTTAAAGTTACTTGGTGTTGTTAAGGCAGCAAGAAAAGCTGCACTTGAGTCTAAATGGGATACCGATAGATCTCCCAAGGTAATGTTACTTCCTGTTGAATCCCTATCAGAAAATATTGACGAACCATTACTTCCTTATGCTACTGAGATTATTTCTGAAGAAGGGGGAATTGATCCATCTGGTGCAATAAATAGTGAACTTATATTAGCAAATCCTGCAAAGAAAAAAATTATTGAAGCAAAAATTAGAAATAAGCTTTATACACACAGGATAGGTTATGAATTAAGTGGGAAAATTGGAGGTCATTTAGTAAGAAAGATGGATAATGTTTCATCTCTCAGATCTTCAAAAATAGATATAAAGGGCAGTGAAAAGAAACTAGATGTACTAACACTACTTTCAAGAGAAATAGCATTAGATTTATCAGAAGAGATTACTAGAGTATTTGATAGAAATGTTGAAATTTCAGGTGGAAATTTATTTGAAGCAAGGAGAGTTACAACCGAGTATCTTGAAACAAAATTAAAAGATACAACAAGTATAGGTAAAAGTGTGGAAGCAACTGTAGAGAGAGTAAGGAGAGAGTATCAGCTAAATAACTTCGAAAAAATCACTCAAAATATTTTAAATGAAGTAGCCGTTACCGCTAGTGATGGTATAAGAGCCACAATTGAAGGGGAAGCGTTCACCATTGTTCCAGATAGTATTCTAAGAGTAAAAATACTTTCCGAATCTGATAATAAAGATAGCCCTAATAGCTCTGTTTTAGAAGTTGAAGAAGAAGTATTAGCAAATTCTAGAATTGGTAAAACTATTCTTGCTAGTCAGAAGGGGGTAGATACTAGGGTTCAAAGTGTAAAATCAAATAAAGAAAGTGTAAATACTGTAAAGAGGACTCAACGATTTGTTCAAATTCCAAATGAAGATAGTGTCATTGAAGCAATACAAAGAATTGGTTTAGAAGTTGAAGAAGGAGAAAGCGTTTTGGATTATGCCCAAAAAGAACTTGATATAAGAGGTAAATACCACGCTAACAATAAAGACGCACAAATGTCAGAAATGGATGAAGAAATTCTTTCAGCTCTACTTGGAGGTAGATTAATCCCATTTTTAGAGAAAATGAGAGAAAAGAATGGTGAAAATATCAGAGACAACTTCTTAGCGAAGATTTTAGGATCTCAAAATGTTCACGAAGTCAAAGGAATATTTGATACAAAAGAAAATATAGATACAATCCAATATTTACTTGCACACCCAGAAAAGTTTGGTGAGGTTTTATGGAACAAAGGACTTCCATTCTTTGATAATAGTCCCGACGATTCAATAAGAAACAAGGTTAGAAAAACTTTATTCAGGAGTGTTGGTTTAAGAAGAAAAGTAGTTCTTGATGATGGACAGGAAAGAGAAGTAAATGTTGCAACCTTCTATGGACGTCGGCTTTTCGCTAATAGAGTAGATGATTTTTCAAATACAAGAGTCGCTAAATTTTTTGGTCTTGATAAAACTTTAAAACGTGAGAATAGAAAAAAGAAAGGGAGTATTTTAGAGTTGGCTCTTTCAGTAATTGGAAGAACAGTTACAACATTAGCAATAAAGATTTTAAAAAGAATTCCATATATAAAGACAATAGTAGAGAGAATCTCTAACAGATATAACAGTTTTATGTCCGGTGAAGGCGGTAGATTATTAAACAAATCTTTGGCAACTACAAAAGTAGCAGGAAGTATTTCAAGTGCAGGATTAGCTGGAGTTCAAAGAGGTGCGATGGGATTTGCAATTGGATATGTTGTATTTGGTCCATTAGGAGGATTGATAGGAGGAGGTGCATTTGCTGCAGATGGTTTTATGAAAGCAATCATAAGAGGTGAATCAAATATTTACAGAACTCCTCTGATGAAAAATATAGATTCTTGGTTTGGTGCAGAACTAGCAACAAGACAAGGTCAAGGTTCTACACCATTATATGTAAATAAGTTTACCAAACAACCAACAAACTTAGGAGAAATGTTGGCTAAGAATACTGAATTAAAAAATACTCCATCAGGGTTAGTTAGAGTTAATGTAGCTCAATCTAATTTAACAGGACTTGCACGACTACTAGATATAAGTGGACCTATTGGGAAATTTATGCGAGGGCTAAGAGTATTAATGGCTGGTCGATATTCAACCTATCTTTCTCTAAGCAAATCAGGCTTTGCACAAAGTTTAGGAAAGGGAATAGGGAAATATCTCACAGCAGGTAAATTAACTGCTCTTACGGGAGCATTTAGTTCATCTATGTTATGGGGAACAATTGGATATATAGTATTTGGGAGCAATCCATTTGCTGGAGTGTTATTGGGAGCATCAAAATTTGGACTTGATTTAGTTGTAAGTCCATTAATAAAGAAAGGTTTTACGGCTGGTATTACAAGACTTGCTGAAAGTAATTTAGGTAAATTTATATCTTCAGCATTTAAGTTACCAGTTTTTGAATCACTTGGATTTGGAGCCGGATTTTATACTATAGTCGATACAATAAAAACTGTTTTTGATGATACACTTTCCGTTCAGCAGAAATTTGAAGCAATATTTTCACCTGTAAACTTCTTAACGGGATCAATGAATATTATTGGATATGTAAGTGCCCTAAGAACATTGCCTGCTGGATTAGGTATCACATTAGGTAGGCTTACATTTTTAAATCCTTTAAATGGGTCTCCTGCAATACAAACTGCTATTTTAACCTCTAGGATAACTACTGGAATGTTTATTGGTTCTATAGTTGGAGGTATTGTTGGTTTATTTATGGGAGGCGGCCCTGCAACAGTAATATTTGCTTCGACCGCTGGAGCACTAATTGGTGGATTGGCAGCCGGAGTAGTTTCTATACTTTTCCCACCTGCAGGTATTGCTGTTATTGCTGGAGTAAGTGCAGCTGGTGGACTTATTGGAGGTATTTTTGGAGGTGCAATTGGAAGGGGAATCGATAATATAATTGGAGAGGCTGGTAACTTTTTAAAACTAATTGGAGTATTTTTAGGCTTTAAGAAATTCTTCAGCTCAAAAAACTTTTCTGAGAAAATGGCAGCAATTGTTCAACTTGCACTTAGTGTTGGAACTTTAGGTGCAGCAGGAGTGTTTGCAATGTCTGTAATTATTCCAGTTGTAACTCCCGGTATTTTAGTTCCTCTTCAAACTAACACCACTGCCGTAAAGTCATATGAAAAGCTAATTAACCCAAACACTCTTTTGTATTCAATTACTATTAAAAAAGGAGTCGATTTTTCTGACCCTAAAGTTCAAAATATAAATCTAAACTTTATTGACGAAATGGATCAAACAAAAATATCAAACATAAGTTTTATAGGAGCTGGGAGTACTAACTTTGCACTAAGTAGTAATGGGAAAGCCATTACATACAAATACCAAGGGGAATTAAAGAAGTTAGCATTTGAAACTCTACAATATCAAGTAACATTAACTTCTCCACTAAAAGATATGAATGTACCTAACGGACTTTGTAATGCTTTAATTGGTAGCTCTAATGTCACATTTGATGGCAAAGCCGCAGTAGATACTCAAATAAATCAAAATATTTGTATAGATAAAGATGGAAAAGAATTGAAACAAACTAAAGGGAATAGAACAAGTTTTGTAGATAATGCAGGTCTTCCAGTTTCTCCGGATGCAGGAAGTATGACTCAATGTTCATATGCAATAGGAGGAGGAGGTTCACATTCTACATATAAGGCTATTGATATAGGAGCTCCTTCAGGTACACCTGTCACACCTCCTCTAAATGGTGTTGTAAGACTAGTGTCATACCAACCAAATGGATATGGTCTATATATTAAAGTAGAACATATAGTGGACTCTGGTAAGATGGAAACAACATATGGACATCTATCAAAAGTAAATGTTAGCGTTGGAGACACAGTAACTAGTACTACGGTAATAGGTGAAGTTGGAACCACAGGAAATTCTACAGGTAATCACTTACATTTTGAAACACATATTAATGGGGTAGGAGTAGAACCCTGTTGTGTAATTAAGTGCTTTGAATACAAAACATACTCTTTAAATAATGCCTTATCTTGTACAAACAAATCATCAGCTTTTTATACTGACTCTAGAACACAATGTAATTTTTAATATTGAAAAATGAAACTGCTTAAACTTAAAAATCTCAGACTATATCTTGTAATATCAGCGGTATTTTTTATTGCTTTTTTGGTAGTACTTTTCTTTTATCTTTCTAGTCCTAATATTAATGATACATATAAAATTGTTGATACAAAAACATTTTTAGTAAATACAAATATAAGAGATAACACTTTTAAATATACTTTAAATCTAGATTTAGAAAATGTATTAAAAGATATTAAGTTTTATCAATTTAAGCTTGAAGAGAGTATAGATTTAAAATCAAAAGCCATTTCTAAATATTCACTAGATTCCACAAAGCTTCCATCAGTAAAAGTAGTTGGAAATAAATCTATAACTCTATTCAATGATCATGTAGATATTTTTTCTACTGTGCAACTAACTGAAAATGATACAAGTCTTTACGAAAGTGATCAAAAACTAAAAGACATTATCACTAATTCACTTTCAGACTTAGGTATAACTATTCCAGAAGGATACACATTAAGAAAATCATACTTACATGATGATGGATATGAAGCAACTGCTGTCAGTAAGGGAGAATCTAATATTCTATCATTATCAGTTATATATTTAGGGGAAGAAAATTCACCTATTAAAGTAAACATAAATCAAAAAGGGGATGTACAAAGAATTGTTCTTCAAGACAAGTTGTTTGTATTATCCAAAGAAGAAATTAAAATAAACACACAGATATTACCACTTTCTTTTTATACCAAAACAAACATTGATAAATATGGAAGTTTTGACTCATATTTACCAAAACTAACTAATGAAATTAATACTTCAGAAATAGTGTATTTCACAACAAAGGAAAATCTTCTATTACCATTCTTACGTTTAAGTGATTCTGATAATACTGTAAGTGTAACCGTTCCAGTTATTGATCCAGCGATGATTATTTATCAGTAAATATTTATCTCTTAATAGCTGGTAGATAGGTTACAAAATCTGCTTTTGTATTATCTTTTAGTATTGCTCCACCAGTAAAGACATAAATAGGTTGTAGATATTCAGATATTGAAGGAGATTCATAAAACCTTAAACTGATAGAATATATTTCAAATGCAGATACATCAAGAGGGACATAATCAAAATCTAGAATGTCATTGTCTGTTTTTTTAAGATATGTAAGAGATCCTTTTCCTTTTTGTATTTGATCCCAAGCCTCTGAAGTATTATATATTTCATATGTTCCTCTCTTTTTTGTAGAGTACCCTGTTAATGTCGATAACATATCATTGCGAGTATCTTTGTCTATATTATAGTCGACCTCCCAATTCTTAGATTGAAGAAGATATATTTGATCTGGAATGTTTACACCTACTATACCTCTTGTTTCATTTAATTTAGGATTATCTCCTAATACTTCTGTGAGCTTAGTAAAGTCTATTTTGTTTTGTGATATTTCTTCAGTTGTAAGTGGTTTATATGGATCTAGTTCAAATCTTTTATATATATTAACTAAACTTACCATAGTTCTATCAGGAGAAATTGATTTTTTTAATTTTCCATTTTCATTAAATACAAGATAACTTGATGTAGTCTTTGAATATTTATTATCTGCCGATAACACATTAACAGCATATGATTTAAATGCATTTTCATATGTACTTGAGGAAGGTGTAAATGGTTTTATATCTTTTGAATCATTTGCTTTAGAATAGTCAGTAGAGAGGTTAATAGATTTAGTGATTTTATCTATTGTTAACACTTTACTATTTTTACTACTTGTCCATCTAAGCTCTGTTGAAGTAGTTTCTTCAGGATCGCCTTCAAATCCTAGAGATTTAGCTAAATTGATTGCTTCTTCTCTAGAAGTTAAAGTTTGTCTTGGTGTTTTATATTTATATACGTAAGCTACATTTGAGAAAGTAGGTAACCTACCATTTTCTGTTTCAAGCCGGTATTGTGGTTTTGAATCAGCTGTTAGAGCAAGGGATGGTATTTTTAATTCTGGTAAATCTCCAAAGTAATTATCCCCATAAATTGTTGAGTCAGGATTTACAATATTCGAAGTATTAATTAAATTAAGTACAAAGTTACCAAAGATAAAAAGAAAAATTATAGCCACACAGCCAACAAAGAATTTTCTTGTACTATTTGTTGTTTCAGAAAGAGTTGCCATTATTTTGCTTCGTAACTAGATCCTTTATTTACAATACTAATTAAAGTTTTACCTCGATTGAATTCTACCTCTTTTCCACTTTTATCAAAATATTTTGTTCTAGATTCTCTCTTATCTTTTTGCCATATACCTTCAATAACCTTACCATCAAACATAAAGACAGCTTTACCTTGTCCAGTTAAGTTTATACTTAATAGTCTATTTTCACTATAAATTTCAGTAACAGGGACTTCTTCTACAATTAAATTCTTTAGTTTAACACTAACAGAAGTATTTCTATCTACACTATTTTCTCTGATGTATACATTCTCATCTCTACTATATATATAGTTAGAAATATTATCAGCATTTCCAAATTTTACACTTAATGAAGAATTATTAGATCGATCTTTATACTCTGCATCAAGTTTATATTTCAATGGGGTTATATTTACAGTTGATTTGTAAGTACTGATAGGTGTACAAGCTCTCATTCTATTACTATCTGAGTAAAGAGTATGTTCACTATCTACATTATTCTTTATTCTTTCTTCATCTCTAAAACCTCCACAACTAACTCTTGGAATATTAAACTCATTAATATATGAACTACTATCAATTAATTTTAATTCAGGCTTTGATGCAATTTCAGCTGCAGAAACCTCAGCTTGTCCATAGTGATATATTAAGGCATCAAATTCTGAAACGATATCTCCAAAGTATGTTCTAAAACTTCTAATTGGACCAAATGTTTTTGGGTAAGTACTCCAGTATACTGCAAGTATTCTAGATATACCTCCCTCAACAGGAAGCTCATATATAAGGTCAGCCTCGGATAGTCCTGACAAAGGTCTAGCATCCTTTTGATTATCAGTAACTACCATGATTGGTCTATATTGGCTAAGTTCTTTTAGTTGATCAGTTGTAATAAGGGATCCGTTTAATGGGTTTACTTTATCTCGAACTATAACTTCAGGAATACCTATTTGAGAAAGTGTATTAGGACCAGTATAGCTAGGAGTTAAAATATAGCTATCATCAATTGTTTTAATTATTGGAGCATTACCTGTTTGAAAAACCATAAAAGAAAGAAAGAGAATCAGACCAATTGCTACGACAGGCAATAGTATTATCAATACTATTACTTTCTTATTCGCAAGTGCCTTACCAATTACTGTCTTTATATATAATAGTCTATCTGGTTTTTCAGTTCCTGATATATTTGAATTTATTACAAACTTCATTTTTCAATTCTATAGACACTGGTATTTTTTTGCAAAGATTAGGAAAACTCACTAAAATCCCTCTCATGATAAGACAAAACAAAAACATACAAAAACTTAAAGTTCTTTACGAAGAAGCAAAAAAGAGTAGAGAAGACACACCAATAAATCTTTCAAAAAACTCTGATTCAAAAAGTACACCAAAAGATAGCATGGAGCATGAGAATGAGATAAGTTTCTCATATATAAAATCTGATCTACTTAAAACTGGTGCCTTTATTCTTTTTGCTAGCCTCATAGTTTTTCTTTCATATGTTTCTCTTAATAACGATAGCTTTACAAAGTCTGTTTTAGAGAAACTTCCATTTCTTCAAAGTATAAAAATCAACAAGTAAAATTTGCAGTGTTTTTTCACAAATGTTAGATTTATTTAGATTGAAATTAGCTTGTCATATATGGATTCAGAAAAAGTAAAGAAAATCTTTTTAATATCTGTAATTGTAGTTGCAGTAATTGCTGTAGGTACTGTTGTAGCTATACTAATTGCTAATAACAGAGTTAAATCCACTCCTGATACATCTACAGTAGGAACTAAACCAACCACAATAAGGGTATGGGGATTATGGGAAGATGACACTACATTTAGTTCGATAGTAGATGCATATAAAATTAATAATCCTAATGTAACTATCTCGTATAAGAATAGAGAAGATGTTAGGCAGAACTATAAAAATACTTTAAGGTCAAGACTTGAAGAAGGAAATAGCGAACAAGTTCCAGATATCTTCATAATTCATAATACTTGGACTGAGGAGTTTTCTAAATATATGACTCCAGTTCCAACTAATATATATTCATCTGCTCAAATTAAATCTACATTTGTTCCTTCAGTATATGACTCTTTGAGTGTTACTGATAATACTTATTCACTCCCTATTGGATACGATGGACTTGGACTATATTACAATAAAAAACTTCTATCAGATAAAGGTATTACACTACCAGCAACTGATTGGGACAAATTTAAAACTGATGCAGTTAAACTAACTCTAAAAGATAGTTCAGGAAAAATAGTTGTAGCAGGTGCTGCACTCGGAGCTATGGGAAATGTAGATTTCAGTTTTGAAATTCTATCTACTTTAATGATGCAAAATGGAGCAACAATGACAGATGAAAATGGTACAGTAACTACATTTGGAACAGATACAGCAGCTGCCAGTGCTCTTAAATACTATGCAGACTTTACAAGTACCAATGCTACATGGGATAAAAGTTTACCACGCGACATAACAATGTTTAGTGAAGGAAGACTTGCTATGATGTTTGCTCCTCTTTGGAGAGCTGACAGTATTAAAAAGGCAAACCCTGACCTTGATTTTGATATTGCACCAATACCACAACTATCAGATATCTCTGGAACTAAAAGAATAGACTATGCAGACTATTGGTCATTTGGAGTAGCTAGTGTATCCCAAAACAAATCACAAGCATTTGATTTCTTAAAATATTTAACATCTAAGGAAGCCTTAAACACTTTATCATCTAAAGCTTCGACAGTAAGGCTATTTGGTCAATTCCCACCTAGGGAGGATATGTTAAGTGACCAAGTATCAGTTAAATACTTTGAAGCATTTTCAAAGATGGCTCAAACAGGACAAACATGGAAGATGTACGATAAAGAAACAGTATCAGAAATATTTAAAACTGATATAGATGCAAATATATCTTCAGCTAATTCTATTTCAGGAGCTGGAACAGTAATGAATGGAATTGCTACAAAAGTTAATCAAGTATTAAGTAATAAAACAGGAAGTGTGGTTATAAATAGTTCATCAACAAGTAGTAAAAATCAAGATCCATTAGATCAATGACAAATACGCCCAACAAAAACGATGATGATAAGTTAAAAGTAATAACTGCTGAAGAAGTTTTGGAAGAAATAAGAAGAAGACAAAAACTTTATGGTAGTCCATTCTTACCTTCAAACTCTTATCAGAAACTTAAGACACCAATAAAAATTAAAACCTCTAAAAAACAAGAAGAAGTTCCTACACCTAATAGATCAAATGTAAACACAAAGAAGGGTACTGGCCCAAGAATGAACAGTAAAGATAGAGAAGCATTGAAAAAAGCCGTAAATTTCTTAGGAAACTTTGCATTTAAAAGACCTTTACAAAGTGTAATTGCTACACTTCTTTTCTTAGGTATAACTACAGGTATATATGTAGCACTTCAACCAGTAGGTAGCTATGACAATAGAAACTTAGCTGCAGTTTATCCAAATTCATATTTAGGAATAAAAGATAATACAAATACTGATGTGGATCTTGGAAGTAACCCTAATGTATTTTGTAATGTATCTACTTTAAATAATGTAACAAATTGTGCAGTAAATAGAATATATACAAATAATGTTAAGAAAGTGGTTGTACTTTCTAAACCTGACTTCTTAAGTTTTAGTTTTGATGCTACTTCTCAAAGGTTAAATGTAACAAAACTCAGGGAATTGACCACAGCTGAAATTTCAAAAGGTTACCCAATAAAGTTATTAGGGATCTCAAATGACCAATTAAGCCACAAACTATTAAATTTCACATTATATATTAAAGCGGATAATGCTAAAGACTTACCATTATCAGTAATAGACTATTATAGAGCTCCGCTTGATACATCAAGTGCAAGTAATTGTTTTGTAGGAGATTTTGCTAGTTCAAGAATTAAATGGAAGAAATATACTAACTTAGCTTCATGTATAGCTGCAGCTTCTAAACCTGTAATTACAAATGCTAGTTCACTAACCCTAAACTATGAAACAACTTGTAAGAATTCAGTAACTTCAACAAAGACATTAAGTTTTGATGTGAGTGCTACTGATTCTGATACTGACTTTACTTACTTTGAAGTAAGTGCAGGAAGTAATAATGTAAGACTTGAGAAAAACCTAGAAACATATACTCAAACTACTGTATCGGATGTAGAAAATACTTCTCAAAAATGGGAGTCATATACTTTTAAGAATAAAGTTAAACTAGATGTTACTCCATCAGATATAGGTAAAACTATAGCTATAAAAGTAAAAGCAATAAATCTTTCATTCCCATCACAATATATTGAGAAAACTATAGACGTAAAGATTGGTGAAACTTTAACGGGATTAGATCCTGCTAAACCTTTAACACCTGTATTTTTATCACCAGCTGTATCTGAAATCATTAAAGGGACTAAAGAACTTAATTTTAGTTTCACTAACAACTGTGACTTAGTTAGATACAAAGTAGAAGCATGGGATAAGTACTGTACTACTTTTAAAGCAGTAATAGCACCTGAAACAGTTCTAAATACAGTTTCTAATGGAACAAATATTAAACTTAGCTATGACACTAGAAAACTTACCGATTCAAATTATTGTTTTAGAGTATTTGCTCGAAACACAACAACTGAAGCATATAGAGTCGCTAATACTGGAGGGATTACAGTACAAAATAGTACAAATAGAAGTCCAAGTATTATCTCTCTACCTCAAAATACAAGTATTAAAGTAGGGGATAACTTCAATTATGAAATTAAAACAAGTGATGCTGATAATGATGCAGTAACACTAGAGTTTAATAAGAAGCCTAGTTTCCTAACTCTTAATGGAAGTACCTTATCTGGTTCTACTACAACTGTTGGAAGCTATGATGTAAGTTTTAGAGCCAAAGATTCTAAAGGGGCATACAGTAACTATCAAATATTTAAAGTCAATGTATCAGGAGCAACTAATACTCCAAGTGTAGTAGCATTTACCAGTTTTCCAACTACACCACAGAAAGGTAGTATAGTCATAAAATGGAACTCAGTTGATAATGATGGAATTAAATCTTTAGTAATATATATTAGTTCAGATAATGAGAATTGGACTAAACTCGCGGACCTTAAACCAACAGACAAAGAGTATACCCTAGACACTACAAAACACACGGATGGAGAATACTATATTAAACTAACTCTAACTGATAACTTAGGAGAAGTAACTGATAAAGTATCAGGAAAACTAGAGATAGTACAAACCACTTCAAGTTCTACAAGTAGTCAGATAGTAATAACTCTAAAGGACTACGAACCATCAAAAGAATCTAAAACATTT
Organism: uncultured Candidatus Saccharibacteria bacterium; assembly: GCA_964430225.1. Taxonomy (GTDB): domain Bacteria; phylum Patescibacteriota; class Dojkabacteria; family JBAXKR01; genus CAYSFE01. Next base: position 8,720 of record CAYSFE010000009.1, on the reverse strand, counting down.
GAAACTAAACCATCAATATCTGCAAACTTTGTATTACCTACAGGAGTTACTCTAGATTCAGCAAAGTTAAAAGTATTAGTAGATGAATCTGATATTTCTAAAGTATGTAAATTAGAAACTGCATCATTCAAATGTACTTTAGAAAAAGATCTTGAAATAGGGCAGCATAAAGTGAGTGTAGATTTCTATGATGATAAAGGGAATAAATATCAGGATAGTTGGAGTTTTGAAGTAGAGCAAGAATCAAGTAGTTCTGTTAGCTCTAAAGATATCCAAGCCATTGATTCATCAACCGTAACAATATTCGGAAGAACAATTCAAAAGAATTTAGCAATACTTTTACTAGTACTTTGTATTGCAGGTCTTCTCATCTTTATCGTTCCAATAATAATATATAGATTCTTTGGAAAGAAAGATAAAGATCCTGATTTAGAGGAACCATCTTCACCAAAAACACCAATAGAACCTGGATCAGAAAGACTAACAATTATGCCTGATATAAATAAAGATACACATATTGTTAGAAGTCCATATTCAAGTGCCGAGAATGCACATAGAGAAGCTCAAAATGAGGCAAATAATTTGTCCTTCCAAAGTCAAAATCAAAATGGTACTCTCCCTAAAGAAACAGAAAGTGCAACACCTCAAACTAGCTGGGGACTTGCAGAAAGAATACCAACAACAGATGAACCTAAAGGCTAGATAACACAAGGTACGCGAACCATCCCACTTAGAAATAGGTGGGATTTTTTTGCAATAAATCAATATTAGTCCTATTCTATATCCATATATTTATCTTATTTATATTTCTATGTTTAAATCACAAAAGCTTATCGTTTTTTCAATTCTTTTGGCTCTAGTAGGAATAGGCGCTACTGTAGCAATAGGAGTAGGAATAAGTGTGAGAGATAGTGTCAATCCAGACAAATCTAGTGCGGCAATATCTGATGTAGTTAGCAACATCACAGGAAAGGTTACATGTAAAACAGCTGCAGGAACTCAATATACCAAGGCCGATATGATTAGAGAGCTTTCGTATGCGCTATATGTTGTTGATGTAAGTAAACCAGCTGAGAATTTAGGATATACTCCATATAATGGTAGTATAGCTAAAGTAAATAAAGATGGAACATATACTATAACTGGATCTGCACCTAAAGAATATAATTTTTTTAAACTAGGAGTAAAATCCAGTAATGTACTTGCAACAAACTGTGCTGATTTTTCAAAACTTGTTAATGATAGTGGAAATCAAGTTTGTTTAAATAAAGAACTCACCAAGGATATAACAAACTTATGTGGTGTAACAGGTGCTGGATATATGTGTCAAAGGAATCTGGAAACCTCTTCATTCAAAGGATTTGATTTTGCTTTATCCAACTGTCCAGAACCAGTATTAGATTTAGCAACAACGGCAATAAGTACAAGTACAGCAATTGAGAAAAATATTGGAGATACACTAACAATGTATTTTAATGGTGAAGATCTTTCAGGTTTTAATACATTAAATACAAATTACTATATTGGACAACAAGGATTTAGTAATATTTACTCATCATATAAAGTTTATCTTTGTGAGAACAAAGCTGATACAACTTGTAAGACGGAGGTGATTTCATCAAGCCTAAGTATTCCAGTAGTTGATGTTTCCCCATGGTCTATAATTGCAAAAGGTAAGAATATTAAAATAAAAGTTGAAGGAAAACTTTTAACTACAGCAAAAGCTAATCAACCAATCAAAGTACAATATGCTCAATTACCTGGTTCAATTGCAGCTATGACTGACAGCAATGGAACAAATAATGTATGGAATGGAAGTGTAAGTATATTATCACCAGCGCCGGTATCTACATCAACAACAACCACTGTTTCAAGTGTAAGTTCAGTCTCAAGTTCTATTAGTTCAAATGCATCAACTACTTCTAGAACAAGTTCTACAAGTTCAAGTAAAAAAACTACTAGCTCAAATGGATCTGTAGTAAGTGAATCAAGTTCAACTGAAAGTACAATTAGTACTGAATCTAGTTCATCAGAAGAAAGCAGTTTTGATAGTGAATATTCAACAAGCTCAAGAAGTACTTCAAGTATTAAACCTTATGTACCAGTAACAACTACTCCTTCAAATGATAATACGACCTTATTATTAGCACTTGTTGCTTTACTTGTACTATTCCTAATCTCTCTATTTGTAGTATATAGAAAATATAAGAGTGAGAAGGAGAGTAAAGAGGTATTCACACCATCACCACTTTCTGAAACTCCTCCTAGCTCGGAGACACCTCCTACTGCACCAACAGTATAAAGGTAAATTAGAATTTAAGAGCCTGTCCTTTGTGGATAGGCTCTTTTAGTATATAATTCCATGTATGAATCAAATATATATTCTTTATGAATCTCTAAAGGGAGATAAAAACTTTGTGAACCTATTAAGTACAAACTTTTCAGATCACTTTACTTTCCCTAAAGACCTTTTAAAAAAAGAAGTGGGACAATATATTGATAGTAGAAAATATTCTCCTGATTCTAAAGGAAATATTAATACGCGAAAATATATTTCAAAGAACTTTGAGAATGTTTTTTTAACAGCATCAACATCAGAATCATATTTTTTAATTCTTTCTAGTTTAGCTAAGTTAGGAGACAAAGTATCATTACCTAAACCTAGTTATCCAATATTTGAACATTTACTAAATGGTATTAAGATAGATTATGAGTTTTATGAATTACGTTTCGAAAATAATTGGGAAATGGATATTTCAAAATTAAATCCTAAGAATAAATTTCTTGTGCTCATATCTCCATCTAATCCTACAGGAACATGTATATCCCAAAAGAAACTTGATGAAATACTATCTTGGGCAAGTAAGTATAAGGTAATTGTGATACTAGATAGTGTATTTGAAGATTTTAGTGAGAAAACACTTAAACTAAATACCGAGTATTTAGCTTTTAAACTAAATGGTATTTCAAAACAACTAGCTCTTCCTGATATGAAATTAGCCTTCTTAGAAGTATTCTCAGACAATAAAGAAATACTCTTTGAGACTTTAGAAAAACTGGAAATACAAAACGATACTTATTTAAACTCTTCAAGTTTAATACAAGAAATTTATCCTTCTTTACACACTAATAGTATAGATTTCCAAAAAGAGATGAAGGAAAGTATAAAGAACTCGAGAGAAAATATATATAATGAGCTAATAACGTTGAATTTTGAAGTGGTGAGACCTAGTGGTGGAATACATGTCCTATTTAGAATCAAAAAACCTTCTAAATCTACTTTAACAGAAGAAGATATTGTCATTAAGCTCTTAAAAGAATACAAAGTGTTTATTCATCCTGGATATTTCTATGATTATGAAGAAAGTGGGTACTTTTCTTTTGTAATGAGTGTATTAGGAGATAATAAACACATACTAGAAGCTCTAAAGATAGTTAAAAGTATTTGTTTGCAATAAGATATTTTCTATGTAATACTGCCAATTAATTTCTCAATACATTTTACTATGGCTTCATACATCTTTGTCTCAGGTGGGGTTATATCTGGAATTGGAAAAGGCGTTACATCCGCTGCTATTGCAGTTCTTCTAAAAGAGCAAGGATACAAGATTGCTGTAGTTAAATGTGAAAACTATATCAATATAGATTCAGGCACAATTAACCCAATTGAACATGGGGATCCCTTCTTAACTCAAGACGGAACTGAATCAGATATGGACCTTGGTACATATGAAAGATTTCTTGATATTGAGATGAGTATAGATAACTTCATAACCATAGGTCAGGTATATCAGACAATAATCAAAAAAGAGAGAGCATTCATGTATAAAGGTAGAACCGTAGATCCTACTGAAGAAGTAACTAAGGAAATTATTGAAAGAATCAAAAGAGTGCAAAGAAAAACTAAAGCTGACTTTGTCATAGTAGAGCTTGGTGGAACTGCAGGAGAATATCAAAATGTGTTCTACTATGAAGCTTCACGTAGAATGCAATATCTTGAAAAAGAAAAAGTAATACATATACATGTAGCCTATGCACCAATACCAGCACACTTAGGAGAACCTAAATCCAAACCAATACAATTATCAGTTAAAACTCTTAATGGAATGGGAATACAACCAGATTTTGTAGTAGTGAGATCAGATGGACCATTTGATGAAAAAAGACGTCAAAAACTATCTTCGTACTGTAACTTAGACAGTGATGACATTATAGAAAACCCAAATGTTGCTGACACCATTTATGAAATTCCAGAAATACTAAACAAACAAGACTTCTCACAAAGAATAATTAAAAAGGTTAATTCTAGATACCACACTCGTCTAAGAAGCAAAAAGATAAAGTTAGATAAATGGAATGCGCTTACAAATAAAGTAATTAAGCTTGACCACTCAAAGACTAAAGCTAAAAAGATAATGATAGTAGGTAAATATTTTGCTACTGGTAAATTTGTTTTAGCTGACTCATATGCCGCTCTTATTGAATCTATAAAACATGCATCTTGGAATTTAGAGAAAAAAGTGGAACTCATATTTGTAAACTCTGAAACAGAGGAAAACAACATGGACAGTGTTCTAAAAGGTGCCGATGGAATAATAGTTCCAATTGGATGGGGAGAAAGAGGAGCAGAGGGAAAGATAAAAGCAATTAACTATGCTAGAACTCACAAAATTCCATACCTTGGGCTTTGCTATGGAATGCAACTTGCTTGTGTAGAATGGGCAAGAAATGTATTAAACATAAAAGATGCTAATACTACAGAAAATGATCCTAAGACTAAATACCCAATTATTCATGAGATTCCTGAAGAAGAAAGGTATGTAAGAATTAAATCAAAAGGGGTAACCATGAGACTAGGCGGATATGACTGTGTTATCAAATACGGAACTTTAGCATATAAGATATATACAAAATACAAAGAGAGCTTTAAAAAGATAGAAGGATCTAAAGATATACTTGCAAATGAAAGACATAGACATAGATATGAGTTTAACAATGACTTTAGAAAACAATTTGAAGACAGTGGATTTATTTTCTCTGGTACATCTCCAGATAATTTCTTTGTAGAGATGATAGAGCTAAAACAGAAAGATCATCCATTCTTTTTAGCAACACAAGCACATCCAGAATATAAATCGACACCACTAAATCCTCATCCGATATTCTTAGAATATATAAAAACAATTTAGTGTTACTTTAGGAGTATAATTACGTTAATAAAAATATATTTATACCTATTATTATATTCCTATGAAGAAATCTAATACTGTAGTCCTTTTAATTTCTTTAGTTTCTCTTTTATCTTCTTACTTCATAATTGGGGAGTATAGAGTTGGGTATCTAGCACATTTCTTACTCTCTTTTACTCTATTAATCGGAGTACTTGGTATTAATTACTATTCTGAAAGAAAGCTTAACCTAAATATCTTATCAGTCTCATTAATCACTGCTTATGTTCTCAATTCATTAGGATTTATTCTAAGCACAGACCTCTATCTTATCCCTAAAATGTTTTTAAACTTTGTATTACTTAGTTCTATTAGTGTTGAGCTTACTACTGAGTTTATTAGTTCAGGAGTAATATTTAAGCAAATAAAAGGGGCATTTCTTTGGTTTGTGTATAAATTAATAGGGATATTTGATTTTGCTAAGCTATTTAAAAGTCCAAAGATTGAAATAAGTAATAGATCAAAGACAATCACAATTAGTATTCTTTTATTCTTACTTGTCGGTCTCCCTATTGTCTTAGTTGTTACAACTCTTCTTTCTTCAGCATCACCCGAGTTTGAGAAAGTAATGAAACAACTTTTTGATTTTCAAATAAATGATATTGGTACAAATATTACACGTTTCATACTCGCCGTAGTATTCTTCCTATACCTAGCTACTGAATATATCTTTGTTAAGAAGTTATCCACTACAAACTTTGAAAGCTCTGAAATAAAGACATCAGAGGTAGTAAAGAAATATATAGTATATGTATCTCAAATAACTATCTTATTTCTCAATCTCTTTTATGTTCTTTTCATATATATTCAGCTTAGTTATGACTTTGGTAATCTATGGGAATATATCAAGGACAACAATGTACAAACATTTAGTAACCTTGCCACCTCAAGATTTACTGAGCTATTAATAGTAGGAACTATTAATCTCACAATCCTATACTTCTTAAACAGACCATTTATCAAGATTGGACTACATGAGATAACAAAAAGACTTGTTAAACTAAACACAGTTTTCTTAGGGGTATCTACACTAGCTCTTATCTACTCAGCACATGCAAGACTAACTATGTATGAAGGAGGATATGGATTTACTTCAACAAGACTAAATGCACATCTTTTCTTACTTCCATTAATAGTGTCTACAGTATGTTTAGTAATTCCAATACTTTTAAAGAAAGAATCAAAAAGAGCAATATTAATAGCAGTATCTAGTTTCGTTCTTTTCTTTGGAGTAGTCTTAGCAATCCCATCTGTATATATAGCCAATAAAATTAATCTCGAAAACTATATAGCAGGGAATATTAAGAGATTTGATATTCGATACACTTCACAAGATGGATATTTTGAAAATGAGAACATACCATATGAGGATAATCTCTTAGGTCAACCAATGTTGGGAGCACCTAACGATGACGGACTCCTAGTCTTAATAGACTTCTATAAATATGTAAAGAGTAGTCCCAAGGTAGAATTCTCTCCATATGTAGTTGAGAATAGAAAGATATTAGATAATAGAATAAATATGTTGAAACAAACGATAGATAAATTAGAAGATTTTGGGGTAAATAATGTTTGGAGTTACCATAGCTTTGATAAATTTAATGAATCAACTATTAAAAGAGATAACAGAGACTTTAATCTCATGAACTACTTCATTCAAAACGAATACAAGACTATTAAAGATCAAATAAAATAAATCCCGAATATGCTATACTAGCCCTATGGAAATTAAGGTTAGTATAGCTAAACAAATAGAAGAGTTTTTAAAAGAGAAGGGAGTAGAATCTCCTTTCACCCTTGATATCCCTAAAGATAAATCTCATGGTGATTTAACTACAAATATTGCACTGGCAATTTCAAAGAAGCTTGGAAAGAATGGAAGAGAGTTAGCAACTGAACTTAAAGAATATTTAGAAAATATAAAGATTGATGGAGTAAAAAGTATTGAGATTGCGGGAGCTGGTTTTCTAAACTTTAAAACAGATGAAGACCCACTCTCCACATTAAATGAAATTGTTTCCAAAGACTTAGAATATGGTAAAGAGGAAAAGAAAAATAAAAAAGTAATGGTAGAGTATGGACAACCTAATACTCACAAAGCATTGCAAATAGGGCACATGAAAAGTGGTCTTATAGGAGCTTCCATAATCAAACTACTAGAAAACTCAGGATATGATGTAATTAAAGCCAACTACTATAGTGATGTAGGAAAACATGTTGCAAAGTGTATGTATGGATTACTTTTAGATAACAATGAAAGTATTGAAGAAACTACAGATAAGATAAATCAAATAAAAGAAAAACAAGGTGTCAATGATGTCGCCAAATATTTAAATGAGTGTTATGCAAAAGCCTCAAGTTTGTATGAAGTAGATGAAAAAGCAAAGAAAGGGATAGATAAGATTAATCTCGTAATTTATTCTGACCTAGATAAAGATACTCCTTTAATGAATCTATATAGACTTACGAAGAAGATGAGTGAGGCACATCAAAATCTTGTTTTTGGTGAACTTGGAGTAGTATTTGACAGACAATATCCTGAGTCTGAAATATTTAAAAATGGATTAGAATTAGTAAAGAAACATACTCCTGATCTTTTCATTCCAGACCAAGGAGCAGTCATCTTTCCAGGTGAGAAATATGACCTTCAAAGGTGGGTATTTATCACTAAAGAGGGAGTACCTACATATTCAGCTAAGGACCTAGGACTTGCTCATAAAAAGTTTGAAGAGTACCCAGATTTAAATCTATCAATAGTTCTTACATCAGTAGAACAAAATGCTTACTTTAAAGCTGTAATCAAAGCATTAGAACTCATAGATAAGAAATTCATTGGGAAATACAAACATTTTGGATTTGGTTGGATGTTACTAGGGAATAAAAAAACAAGTTCAAGGTCAGGAAAAACTGTGAAAGTAACTGATTTAATGGAAGAGATTGTATCTAAGGCAAAAGAAAAGATTTCTAAAGACAAGAACTATACTGCTGAGGAAATAGACTCAATAGCTAAAAGTGTAGGTATATCAGCTCTTAAGTTCTTTATCCTAAGCTATGAGTTTCATAAGGATATAAACTATGACCCTGATAAAGTCCTATCTCTTACTGGTTTTTCAGGTCCATATATTATGTACGGATATGTAAGGACTCATGGAATATTAAAAGGAAGTGAAATAGATAAAACAAAACTAAACGGACATATCTTAAATCAAGATGAAAAGGAATTAATTCAAGAGTTATCTAAATATCCAAACATTGCAGCTAAAGCATCAGAAGAATTTGCACCACATAAAGTAGCTCACTATCTATATGATCTAACAAATCTATTTAATAAGTTCTATAACAATAACCAAGTATTAAATGATCCTGTTAACAAAGACTTTAGACTTCTTCTTACTAAGTCTGTCTCTATAGTATTAAGAAATGGACTCAAACTTCTTAATATAGACGTAGTAGATAGAATGTAATGCTAAATAAAATTCCATATTTAAAAGA
>CAYSFE010000008.1:28903-41854 GCA_964430225.1 uncultured Candidatus Saccharibacteria bacterium | reverse complement strand
GAGTTCCAGGGAGCAGATTTATGATTTCAATTAGGTTAAATTTCATTATTTTAATATATATTTTTTAAGGTAATCAAATTCAATCGCCGTAGAAAAAGCCTCAATACTAACTTCTTGGACTGGATCAACAATATTGGTTTCGGATGGATTGGTTTGTGAAGCATTTAAATTACTATTTCTTAAAATATCCATTCGTCGCATAAATTCTAAGTTATTTGTTGGTGGAAAATCATAAGTACTTTTTAATTGTGATAAGAGAGCATTAAACATTTGTCTACTATTACGCATATAAAATTGAAGAAAAAAACTGGCAAATTCATTTACTAAACTTAATTCTAAAGATTGTTCATCTGTTATATTTATTCCATTTACTTTTGCAATTGCATCTGCATATGAGTGCATTACTAGGTTAATGCCTATTTTATTACTTTTATTTGGGTTAATTGATGTTAAAACAAATGCTGTTTGCCCTGGTAGCATTTCCGTTACAAATGCCTTTTCATCTCTTGATTTTGCACTATCTAGAATTGATTTGGCATCTATATTTTCGTAATCAGCTAATACCCAAAGTTTTTTACCATCTTTACTGCTAACTGAAACATTGTTTATAGTGATTGCAATGTTTCCAGGAACAATTTTAGGTTCAACGTTAAGGTTTGCTCTACCAAACCAATCTCTAACTAATTGTTGTGTTTGACTAAATACCCTTGTAACTATTTTTTGATACTCTCTCTTATCAATACTACCAACCTCAAAAATTGCTACATTTGAATCATTTGGTAATTTAAACGTAGTTTTTTTCACTGGTGTTTTTTCTGTAAAATCAACATGTACAGGAGTTGGAAGACTTGATGGATTTTTTTCAAATAATGGCTCGCCATTTGCTGAAAGTGTAACGTTGGGAACTAATTCTCTAGAAAATCTTCTTGGTAATCTTATTTCCTGGGTTGGTTGTACAGATGGTTGTCTTAATGTAGGTGTAGTTGTGTCTACTCCTTTACTTGGAGTACATGCTGATGCAAGTGCAATTAATGGAAGTAATAAGAAAGCTCTTCTACCAGTTACTTTTTCTGTTCCTTTAAACTTATTTTCTACAGAACCAAGTATTCTATTTAAAATTGACATAAAAATTTGATTGAAGAAGTAATATCTAATATAATACTAACATAAAACTTTGATCCTGTTAGACACAGGGGAGTTTAGAGAAGAAAAGTGTAAACCTAGTAGAACTCTACGGTAGGTCCGTTAAAAACCAGATACTTTGAAAGTAAGTAAAGATAAATATAAGGTGGTACCGTGCATTTATAGCACCCTTACATAGAACATATGTGAGGGTGTTTTATTTTGTATTTTTTACTTTTACAATTATGGGAAAAATAGTTGCAATAGGAGGAGGAGAAGTTAGAAACCTAGAAACACTAGCTATAGATAGTAAGATACTTGAGCTATCAGGAGTAGACATACCTAGGGTACTTTTCTTACCTACAGCTTCAATGGATGCTGAAGAATACATAGAATCATTTGAGAGAGTATACATTGAAGAACTAGGAGCAGATGCTACTACACTAAGACTTTGGGTTAAAAAACCAAGTAAAGAAGAAGTTAGAGCTAGAATACTAGAATCTGACATAATATATGTTGGTGGAGGAGATGTAGAAAAGATGTTTAAGAAGTGGAAAGAATATGGAGTAGATAAAGTTCTTAAAGAAGCATATGAAAAGGGAATAGTAATGAGTGGACTATCAGCAGGAGCTGTATGTTGGTGTAATAATATATATATTGACTTTGAAGTTGAAGGTGGAGGAGTTGGGTATAAGTTTTACAAAGGATTAAATTTAGTGGATATTAATTTAGGTGTTCATAGAGATGAAGATGTTGTAGGAATGAAACACCTAGATGAATCTAGAGATAAAAGTGACAAATGGATACTTCTAGATAATAACTCTGCAATAGAAGTAGTTGATGATCAATATAAGATATTATCTACAGGTGGAGATGCATATATCTTAAGGGGTGATAATGAAACTAAATTAGAAGTTAGAGATGAATATTTAAATATTAATAAATTAAAATGAAAAGAATAGTAGCAAATGAACTAAAGGAGCATGTTGGAGAAGAAGTATTAATGAAGGGATGGTTACATAACTTTAGAAAGCTTGGAAATATCGCTTTTCTAGTTATTAGAGATGGAGGTGGACTTACCCAAGTAGTATTAACTGAAAAAGTTGAGATGGATAAGCTAGACAATCTATACACAGGAACTATTGTAGAAGTTACTGGTAAATTAGTAGAAGCACCTAAATCAAAATTTGGATTTGAAATACAGGATGGTAAATTAAAGGTATTAGTACCTGTAACATATCCATCTCCAATAGATATTTCTAAAGATGATGTTCATGCAGAGCTAGATACTATGCTTGACTACAGATCAGTAGTTCTAAGACATCCTAAAATGCAAGCAGTATTTAAGGTACAAGCTGGAATTTTACAAGCTTTCGCTGAGTCTATGAGAAATCAAGGATTTACTGAGTTTAGAAACCCTATACTTCTTGGTTCAGCATCAGAATCAGGAGCATCTGTTTTTGAAGTAAAGTACTTTGAAGGAAAAGCATACTTAGCTCAATCTCCTCAATTCTATAAACAGATAATGACTGGAATATTTGAACGAGTATTTACAATAGGTACTGTTTTTAGAGCTGAGAAACATAACACCATAAGGCACTTAATGGAAATAACTCAATTAGATGGAGAAATGGGATTCATAGATGACTATGATGAAGTCTTAGTAGTTATTGAACAAGTAACAAGAGATATCTTTGGATACCTTGAAAAGAACTTTAAAAAAGAATTGGATCTTTGGAAAGTAACTTTGCCTAAGTTACCAGAGGGAAGATTTCCAAAACTAAAGATAAAGGAAGCACATAAGATTATAGAAGAGAGAACTGGTAAGAGTGCTAAGAGAGAAGAATTAGATATGGATCCAGAAGATGAAAAAGAAATTGCTAAATATATATTTGAAAAGTTTGGTACTGACTTCCTATGGTTACTTAACTTTAAAAAAGATAAGAACTTCTATACTTGGAATAACCCAGATGATCCAGATGAGTCTCTTAGTTATGATCTTGAATGTAGAGGACTTGAATGGTTGTCAGGTACTCATAGAATCCATATATATGAAAAACTTGTTGAGAATATGAAGAAACAAGGATTATCAGGAGATGATGCTAAACACTATCTTCAAGCTTTCCAATATGGAATGCCATCAGAAGCAGGATTTAGTTTCGGACTTGAGAGAATGACAAAACAAATATTTGGATTTAACAATATTAGAGAGGCAACTCTTTTCCCATCAGATCTAAACAGAGTAGCTGGTGCAAGAAGAAAAGGAAAAGAAAACGAGAACTATGAATAACCAAGGTAGCTTAAGTCTTAATACATATAACAAGTTAATAGAACTATTAAAGAATAATAGTATAGAGTACTTAGAGTATAGGCATGAACCTGTAAGAACATCAGAAGAAGCAGTAAAGACAAGACCTGGTATATCTCTATCTCAAGGAGCAAAAGCTTTAATAGTAAAGATATATCCTTCTAAGGAGTTTGTAATGCTAGTAGTCCCTGGTAATAAAAGATTTGATAGTTCACTTGTTAAGAAAGTATTAAATATTTCTGAATTAAGGTTTGCTACAGAAGAAGAAGTGATAAAGATAACAGATGGGGTACTTCCTGGTGGAGTACCCCCATTTGGTAATCTGTTTAAAATCCCTGTGTATGTAGATCCAAATCTCTTAGAAAATGAAAAGATTGCATTTAATGCAGGAGATAAGGGAATATCCATTATTATGAATCCTAAGGATTGGGAAAGTGTAGTAAAACCTCATATAGAGAATATTTGTTAAACCATTGAATAATAGGACTTATAGTACTATAATATATCCATAATTTTTATTACATTTCTATGGAAATGAATTTAAGAAATAGTGAGAATGTAGGTTCATTCTCTAGGGAGCATAAAGGAACTGGTCCAATATCAGGACTACGTGATTTAATTAGTCATTTAGGGTATCTTTTAACAGAGGCTCCAGATAGATATAAACAATTCCCGACTACACAAGAGTTTGCTCAAATGTCGACAAATAAAGGATGTGGTTCTAGTGGCGGAAATGATGACCAATATACAGAAGAACAAGCGAAGAAAGATGCACATAGAGAAGGATTGCGAAGAGATCAACAAGCAAGAAGAGAATTAGAACAAGGAGCTAGAAGACCAAGATAATTCTAAAAAAATTAATCCTTTCTTATACTTGGGGTAATTAAATAAATCAATTTCTGTTAAATATATACAAGGAGGGCTTTATTCGCCCTCCTTTCGTACCTTTTTCTTTGACCTCTTTTTGTTGATTGAGTAATATAAGTGTCAATAAGTGGTGATAAGTGGTGAAACAATGCTAATTGGCTCTTTTAAAAACAATATAGGGGATAAGAACAGAGTAGCTTTTCCAATCAAGTTTAAAAATGAACTTGGTTCTTCTCTCATAGTCACTAAAGGATATGAGAACTGTTTAATCATAGTAGATAAATCTAAATTTAGTGGACTCATGAACTCTATTAAAGATGTACCTTTTGTAAATTCAGGTTTACGAGATACAAAAAGATTCTTAATAGGTTCTGCACAAGAAATTGAACTAGATAAACAGGGAAGATTTGTAATACCACCTGATCTTAAAAAATATGCCTCCTTGGGAAATGAGTGCGTATTCATAGGGTTAGTAGATTGGATAGAACTCTGGGATAAAAGTATTTGGGATAAGAAAGAAGAGAGTATTAATAGTAAAAGTAGCGAGATAAGTGACAAACTGTCCGAATTACTTAATAGGGATAAATAATGACAACTCATATACCAGTAATGGTAGATGAAGTAATTAGAAATTTGGATTTTACTGTTAAAGGGGTATATGTCGATGCAACACTGGGAGGAGGAGGATATTTTAAGAGATTACTCGAGAAAGTATCTGATTCCGTTGTAATCGGGATAGACCAAGATATAGAAGCGATAGAACTAGTTCGAAAAGATCTAGGACTAGACTTCAAAGATAGTGAGATAACAGTAAATGGATTTAGTTGTAAGGTATGTTCTTCCACTGACTCTGGAAGGAATACAACAGTATTTCTAGTTAATTCTAACTTTAACAATTTAATAAGTATTTTAGAGAGCTTAGCTAAAGACATTTCTTTAGTAACGGTCATAGCTGACCTAGGTTTTTCTACAGACCAACTAGAGAGAAAAAGAGGTTTTAGCTTTATGAAAGATGATGAAGAACTCGATATGAGAATGAGTTTAAATCTAAGCATAAAAGCAAAAGATTTCTTAAATGCTCTAGGAGTAAGTGAACTAACAAAGATTTTTAGTGAGTATGCAGATGAAAAGTTTGCAAACAAACTAGCAAGATTTGTAAATGACCAAAGGAAAGTGAAGCCTTTTGAAAGTGTAAGAGATTTAAACAATGTACTTTACAAGCTTAAGTACAGCAAAGATAAGTATATAGACTTAAAGCAAAGAATTTACCAGGCTTTAAGAATAGCAGTAAATTACGAGTTTGATGCATTGAGAGGACTATTAACAGAGAGTTTAAAAGTAATGAATGAGAAAACAAGAGTAATGGTAGTAAGTTTTCATTCAGGAGAAGACAGAATAGTTAAAGATTTTATTAGATCAAATAATTTAAAAAATATATTTAGTGATTTCTTAACACCAAGCGAAGCAGAAGTAATAAGAAATCCTAGAAGTAGAAGTGCAAAATTAAGAGGATTTACAAAATGAACAGACTAAACAAACTAAAAAAGAAAAATACAAACAAAATAGATTTTAGTGGACTATTCACTAAAAATAGATTCATATTATTATCTCTCTTTGTTCTAGTAATCTTTATGATTCTTCAACTCTTTGTTCTAAGTATGTATGGTACTCAAGGAGAAAAGATCTCAACTGTGATTAGAACTCAAAAAGCTTTAGAGCAAGAAAATGAAAAATTAGCTTCTGATATTAACAATGCTCAAAGTCTAGCAAGAGTGGAAGGAATAGCCAGGGAAAAGTTTGGACTTGTTCAAGTATCTGAGATAAAGTCTCTAAGTGTAGATGAAAGTGTTAGTTTGAATAAGTAAAATGCTAGAAAATTCAAAAATCAGAATAACATGGATTTCTTTTGTATTAGTTACCTTTGCCATTTTTGTTTTTCTTTACAGATGGCAAGTAATTGACTACAAATATTACACTGCTTTAGCTGCTTCACGTACTAAAGTAGAAAGTGACAAAGGTCTAAGGGGTAAAATACTTTCTTCTGATGGTGCTGTACTTGCTTACTCAGTCCCAGCATATGATGTTTTTGTATACAGAGTAGAGTTAAGAGGTGCTATTAAACAAGGAAAAGAAACAAATGAAGAGTTTGCTACAAAAGTATCTGAAGTACTTGGACTTGATAGAATTAAATTACTTTCAGACATAGATACTTCTCCATCTGACTACTTTAAAATTGCTAGTAAAATTGATTTAGATACGAAGAATAGATTACTCCTATTAAAGCGTGATAATTCAAAGAATAGATCACTAGAAGGATTCATTGTAGAGACTTCTGAAAAAAGAGTTTATCCAGATAATACATTTGCTTCACATATCCTAGGTTATGTTGGAAAAGATACTGAGGGAAATGATAGGCCATATAACGGGGTGGAAGGATATTGGGCTGGAGAAATGACTCCTCAAAGTGGATCAGCAACTATTGAAAGAGATGGAAAGGGAAATATCATATTAGGTGGAGAATTTGATACTTTTGAAAAGAAAAATGGTAGAGATGTGAGACTCACAATTAATCGTGGAGTTCAGTCCATCTTAGAAAAGAAACTTAAAGAAGGAAGTATCGCTTATGAAGCAGAATATACCTCAGGTATAGTTATGGATCCAAAAACTGGTAAGATTTTAGCAATGGCTATGTATCCAGATTTTGATCCTAATACATATTTCAAATCTGAAATAGGGATACTGAATAACAGACTTGTAAGTGATCCTTATGAGGCGGGATCTATCATGAAAGCAGTTACTACTGCTTCAGCTATAGATGCTGGTACAGTTACTCCTGAAACTGTTCTTTTTAAATCACATAACGGGTGTATTGAAATTGCAGATGAAAGAGATAACGGTAAAAAATGGAGAATATGTACTGCTAAAAGTGTTCCATCTCGAGGTCCTAAGAATGTAATACAAATGTTACAAACATCAGATAATATTGGAGCATACTATGTGGCAAAATCAATGGGACTTGAAGTGATGGAATCATACTTTAGAAAGTTTGGAATTGGTAAAACTACAGAGATAGGACTTTCAGAAGAATCTACAAGTTCACTAAAGAAGCTATCGGGGTGGAATGATATTGATATGGCAACATACTCATATGGACAAGGTTTTACAGTAACTCCAATACAAGCAATAAGTGCATTTGCGACAATAGCAAATAAAGGGAAAAGAATGAAACCACAAATCGTAGAAGAAGTAATAGATAATGGAACTAAAATACCAGTTACTCAGAAACTAGAAGAAACAGCTTTAAAAGAAGATAGTGCAGTAATTACATCAGAAATGTTGAAGCAGGCATTTACATATAATGTGAAAGTAAATGGAGACACATCTAAATATAAAAGTTTATTAGCGCAATATTCAATAGCAGGAAAATCAGGAACTGCTCAGATTGCAAGATCAGATGGGCCAGGATATTACTTGGATCAGGTTAATACTACATATGTAGGATTTGATGCATCACCTGACTCAAAATTTGTTATGCTTATTAAGTTGCATAAACCTAAAGATGCAGACTTTTCAGCAAGTAACGTGTTTCCTCTTTGGGTAGAAACATTTATTGAGTTAAAAGATTTACTTGGAGTAGAGAAAAATAAATAACTATTAAATATTAAGTATGAAAATACCAGAAGAACTATTACCTACCCTCATTTCAATAGCAAAGGTTGCTGTTGTAGTAATAGGTCTTTCACTATTTCTTACCTTTATGTCTCTACTATTTAATAGAGAAACAAGAAAAGACTATTCTGATCAAGAAGGTGCTAAGAACTTTAAAAGATATGCTCTAGGCTTTATCGTCATGATTGTAGTAATATTCATAGTAGGATATGCACTTTTCTTTGGAGGAATTCTATGAAGATAGCAATATTACATGACTATTTACACACATATGGAGGAGCTGAAAGGGTATTAAAGACTATTCTTTCTACCTTTCCCAATGCACCTTTGTATTCAAGCTGTTTTTATCCATCTGTAGTCCCACTAGATTTAAGTAATAGAGAATGTCATTTCAGCTCGCTAAATAATCTTCCACTAAATAAAGTGACTAAAGAAGTAATATCAAAATTTTCATTTAATGTGTTTAAAGAATTTGATTTAAGTTCGTATGATGTATTAATTTGTTCTACTTCTGGTCCTGCTAATTGGATTAAAGTAAATGATTCACAGCGGATATATTCTTTCTTTCATAAAATTCCTTCATTTGAGTTTAAAGTAAATAACGATATTAGTAAGGAAGATAAGTTACAAGCTAAGAATAACTCAAAGAATCTTTTATCAAACATTAGAGATAGCTTTTCTTTCATAGATAATGAGTTTGCTAAGGCTGATCAGAAATATGTGAAAAGAATAAACCAGATCATTTCAAATTCTAAACACTACAGTGAAAACTTTAAAAAGATATATGATAAAGAAGCAATTGTAATATACCCTTCAATTGATAAAGGAATAAAAGAGTTCGTAGATAATGGACCTCTATCTCCCAAAGAGGATTACTATGTTTTTCTAGGCAGATTAGAAGAATACAAGGGTATTAGATTCATAATAGAAGCTTGTATTAAAGAAAATAAAAAGTTAGTGATAATAGGTGATGGAAGTATTAGAGATACTCTTCCAAAACATCCTAATATCAAATTCTCTAGAGATATTTCAGTTTCTAAGAACGATAAGGTATTAACTTCAGATAATAAGAAGTATGAAATACTTTCTAAAGCAAAGGCTTTAATAAATGGAAGTAAGGAAGATTTTGGAATCATTTTTCCTGAAGCTTTAGCACTTAAAACTCCAATTATTACCTTAAGAGGTGGAGGAATACATGAAATAAGTAATGATAGAAATGTAGTTTATTTTGATAACAGAAATGCAGATTCTGTAATAGGAGCAATTAAAGAATTTGAAAGTAAAAATATTGTAGTAAGTGACAGTGATCAAAGTGAAATACTTAATAGATTTTCTGAAGCTGAATTTAGTAAGAATCTCCTTCAAGTTGTGAAGTAATAGTTGGTATAATCAAAATATGATGAATAATAATAAATATAGAACAAGAATAGCTCCATCTCCAACTGGATATCCACACATTGGACTTATTCGAACAGTTCTATACAACTATGCATTAGCAATGCAATCAAATGGTCAATTTGTTTTAAGACTTGAGGATACAGATAGAAAAAGATTAGTAGAAGATGCAGAAAGTAAGCTATATGAAATGTTAAATGCATATGGTCTTAAATGGAATGAAGGTATGGTAGTAGGTGGTCCATATGCCCCTTATCGACAATCAGAAAGATTACCTAAATACCAAGAGATTGCTCATAAATTAGTAGACGAGGGATATGCATACTATGCCTTTGATACTGTAGAAAGACTAGATATGTTAAGAACAGAACAAGAGAAGGCAGGTATTCGAACACACTATGATAATAGGGATAGAGATATAGATCCAGTGGAAGCAAAGAAACGTGTAGAAAGTGGTGAAAAGTATTGTGTGAGATTAAAGATACCTGTAAATACAACAATAAAATACCATGATTTAATTGGAAACAAAGATATTACATGGGAGAGTAAAGATCTTGATGACATTATCCTTCTTAAATCTGACGGATACCCTACATACCATCTTGGTGTTGTTGTAGATGATGTTGATATGAAAATAACACATGTATTTAGAGGACCTGAATGGATAGCAACCACTCCATATCATATCTATCTATATGACTCCTTAAAATATACTAAACCTGAAATTATCCATGTGACTGTCATATTTGATCCAAGAACTGGTAAGAAGTTTTCTAAACGTGATATGACTGGAATGTTTCTTGCTGAGAAGTATTTAATTGAGGGATATTTAGTAGAAGGAGTATTAAACTACCTTATGCTACTAGGATGGGCACCTAAAGATAACAGAGAATTCTTTACACTAGAAGAGTTTGTAGAAGCATTTGATCTTAAAGGATTACAAAAAGCAAATCCAACTTTTAATCAAAAGAAAATGGAGTTCTTTGCTGGACATTACTTTAGAGCTCTAAATATAGATGAGCTATTAAAAAGAGGAAGTGAATGGGCAGAGAAATATAATAAGGAATATTCAGATATCTTTAAGCAACTTAATGAGAAAAAAGCTGAAATGGAGGTAGGTATTAAAATGGTTCAAGAAAGAGCATTCACATTTAAGTCATTTGCTGATCAAATGAAGCTATTCTTTGATAAACCAGTAAAATTTAATATTGAAAACTCTAAAGGTGTTAAAGATATTGATAAATTAAAACTTAAAAAGATAGTGGGTGAAATAGAAAGTGGAATCAAAAATCTTGACGATGATTCAAAACTTTGGAAACATGAAGACTGGGAGAAAGTAATGAGAGATGTTGCTAAAACAAATGAAATAAAAGATGCTGACAGTTTCATGGCTTTGAGATTAGCCATAGTGGGAGAACCATTTTCTCCTCCACTTTTTGAAATGATGCAGATAATTGGAAAGACAGAATGTCTAGTTAGGATAGAGAACTTAATAAAATATTTATCGTAAATGAAAATACTGCCTAAGGTTTTAAAACATATATCGTTGTTTTTGTTTGTTTTAACTTTCTTTCTTTCTATTCCTTCATTACCTACTCATGCAATTTCTAAAGAAAATACTAAGTATAGATATATTGTTGGAGAGAAGGGAATAACGACAGTTGAGATAACAACAAAAGTTACAGACAGAGAACCAAACAAGTTTGTTAGAAAGATTTCTCTAAATCTTCCTCAAACTAATTTTACAAATTTTCAAGCTTTGTTAAATGGTGATGTATTAACATTTTCAATCACTGGAAATAATGTAAGTATAGATATTCCTGATAAATATGTAACTAGTGTTGAAGACTTAAACTTTAAATACACATACCTTACCTCTGACGTTATTGAAAGTTATGGCAGTCTATTAAACATATATATCCCATCAAATTTGGATGTCTCGAATGGAGAGTATATAAATGAGATAGTATATGATTCAAAACTTGGTAAACCTAGCTTTATAAGTGAATTTAACTATGATTTGGTAGAGTCAGCCACAACAAATACTTTAAAACTTAAAAGTATTTCAAATACAAATGGTGCATTAATATCATTGGGTGACAAACAGTATTACGATATTGGAATAAAATATGGAAGCTTAGGTGAAAGTGAAGAAAGAGTGGCATTGAACCTTCCAAGTATTTCCCATAATCAAGACATATATTTCTATACTGATATTGCCGTAAGTAACAAGATTGTAAGAGATAATTATGATAATGATTTCTTACAAATGTCTCAAAAAGATGGTATCGACTTAGGAATAGAGTTAGTAAAATATGGAAATAAATCAATCTCAAACTATAAGATTCCTAAAGGTAAGTTTTGGAAAACTTCAACTTCTAAACTTGATACACTTGTAAGTTCAATAGGTGGAAGCAAAAGTATTATCGATATTTCTAACTATCTTAAGTCAAAATATACTTACAAAGAGAGTGAAATTAATGAAGGTTTAACACTAGATAAAATAATAGATAAAACTGAACTAAATTCATATGAACTCTCCTATCTATTTGCGAATATTCTTGAGAAATTAGGATATGAAAGTGAATTAAAGGCAGGTATATATATGGGAGGAGATAATGTAGTAAACTTAGGTAGTAAACTTTGGTTTTGGAATTCATATATTGAGAAAAATACACTTAAAGAAATAGATATCTCTCTTTACTTAGCTACAGGCTTTAACTATATCTCTAGTTTTGACTTGTCCCATATCTCTTTTTTAAACTATTCTGATCCAACAGTAAACTATACTTTTAAGGATTACGCTTTACCTTCTTCATATAGAATATCTGCTTCAGTTAATCCAAAGTTTGATGAAGAAAAAGAGCCAAAACTTCTATTAGAATTACTAAATTCAAGTAATATTGTTACTTCAGGTGTTGATAGCTTTTCAAAACTTAAGCTTACTAATACAGGATCTCGAGTTGTCGAATTAGAAAGTATTAAAGTAGATGGTATAAACGTTGATTTAAACGATGAAATCATTCTTTATCCTAATTCTTCCAAAGAAATTATTATTAATTTTAAAAATTCAGATTGGAACTATGAAGGGAGTAGGAATGTAAAAATTGATGTAAAAATATTTGGTCTAAATGAAATTTCGCAAAGTTTTATTATAAAATATGTAAAATCTAACCTTATAGTAGTATTTGCATGGATTCTAAGAATACTTTTTTCAATAGTAATTTCTACGATCCTCTTTATTGTATTGAAATATATACTTTTTAAGCAGTTTCACTTTAGGTTTGACAAGTAGTTCTAATTTTGAAAAACTAAAACATGTCAGTAGTAAATTTAGTATACAATTTAAATCAACTTTCGGAGAATTTAACTGGAGAAGTAGGCTTTAAATCGCTTGATTTGCTTAAGCTTTCAGACTTTGGAATACCAACTCCTAATTCTTTTGTAATTACAACAAGTGCAGTTAAAATATTCTTTGATTCAATTGACCTCACAAATATTTGGCAATCACATATTAAGGGAGGAAGTTTTAGATCAAAAGATGACTTTAAAAAGGTTTCTGCTCATATTCAAAAGAAGATATTAGATTC
>CAYSFE010000008.1:0-28803 GCA_964430225.1 uncultured Candidatus Saccharibacteria bacterium | reverse complement strand
CAAAAGATGACTTTAAAAAGGTTTCTGCTCATATTCAAAAGAAGATATTAGATTCTAAATTACCTTCTGAAGTAGCAAAACAAGTAGATAGATTCTATTCTAGTCTTAGTGGTTTTTCAGATGCATTTGTACATATTGAAATTGCTGAAAGTTCACTAAATAGAAAAGAAGAAAAAGGAGAATATTCATACTTATCTCTATCAAATGTTAGATCAAGTAAAGAGTTACATGTAGGAATACTTAAACTTCTTGCATCTGTTTTTGAACCTGAATATCTTTACTATTTAAAGCTTAAAGATATATCACCATTGACTCTAAGCCTTCCAATACTAGTTCAGAAGATGATTCAACCTGAGATTAGTGGAAATCTATACACGATAAACCCATATGATAATGATGAACATAAAGTGGTAATAGAGGCAATACTTGGACTTCATGAACCATTAGTTAGAAATGAACTAATTCCTGATACATATATATTGAATAAAAAGACCGGCCTTATCGAAGATAAGAAACTAGTAGCACAAGAATGGATGATGATAAGAAAAGGATCAAGTGATAAAGGCGAATCTCCAAATTTTAAAGTAAATATTTCTAAAACTTGGCAATCCCGTCAAAAACTTGAAGATAAATATATAGAACACCTTAAGAAACTTTCGGATACTTTAGAGAAGGCATATAACTTTCCTGTTGCAGCAACTTGGTACTATGAAGGTGGAAAGGTATATATCTTTGGGATAGATAGAATTGAAAAACTAGTAAGTGAAGAAGACAAAATAGAATTTGAAGCAACTCCAGTAAAAATAACAGAAGAAGTAGAAAAAGTCTTAAAAGTAAAAGGAGATATAGAGATAGTTAAAAAAGAAAAGGAAGTAGAGGATATTAAGCTAACAGTAGATGAATCAAGTTTACTATTAAAAGGAGATACCGTAGCTCCTGGTGTTGCTGAAGGTGAAGTGTTAATTCTACTTGGTGAAGAAGATATGAGAGATATAGAAAAGGGTAAGATTTTAGTACTTGAATCAGCACTAAGTAATGTAGATCATCATATTAAAGAATGTAGTGGAGTCATAATAGATAATGGATCAGATGTAAATGAAATCTCTCTTCTTTGTAAGGACTATGGTATTCCATGTATTGTAGGTACAAGCATTGCAAGTAAAATATTACGATCAGGTGAAAAGATAGTAATGGATGGTAGATCAGGAAAAATATATGAAATAAGAAGTAACAAGATTGAAAAGGAAATTGTATCTGAAATACCTAAAATAGTTGAAGAAGAGATAAAGATAGAGGATATTCCTGTTAAGAAGATTGAAATAGAAGTAAAGAAAGCTGAAACAAAAGTAGACGTAATAGATACAGCAACATCAGTTATGTTAAGTATCACAGATCCAAGCAGTCTATCTATAGATGAAGTAGTAAATACTGATGGAATTGGAGTTATGAGAGCTGAGTACCTACTCTCTAAATTTGGTACAAATATGAGTGAAATACTTAAGAGTAAAGATTTAAAGAAACAACTTACTCAAAGTATATATTCATCTCTTTACAAAGCATCAAGTGCATATTCACCAAAGGTAGTAATATATAGACTTGCTGACTTTAAATCAGATCAAATAGATGAAGCTATTAAAGAAAATATACTTCCAATGGGTGTGAGAGGAGCGTATTCACTCCTACATATGAATGATCTTCTTGAAATAGAGTTAGAAGCAATAAGAAGAGTAAGAAATATAGATAACAATAAAAATGTATGGATATCTATCCCATATATAAGATCAATAAATGAACTTAAAGAAGTAAAACAAAGAATTACAGACTATGGATTTAAGAGATCATCAAGTTTTAAGGTATATGCAAATATTGAGACTCCTGCAATGTATATGAACCTTGATAAAGTACTAGATGCTGATATTGATGGAATAATAGTTGATACAAATGATTTACTTCCTCTTCTACTTGGATCTGATTACTCTTCAATGAGTTTCAAGTCATATAAGATGGAAGACAGTGGAATACATGAGATACTAGATAACATAGTAGCTAAATGTAATAAATACAAAGTACCTGTAATTCTTACAGGTAAATTAATAGAAGATAACCTATCTGATCTATCTATTAAAAAGATCGTGGAATCGGGTATAACAGCAGTTTCAGTATCAAGAGATAAGATAAATGAAGTTAAGAAACAAATAGCTAAAGCTGAGGCAAATCTACTAGCAAATAAGGCAGGAGTAAAGAGAAAGCCTAAAATCTCCCTTCCTAAGAAAAAGACAGTGAAAAAGTAGAAAAATATGTTAGAATATATACCAGATCGGGGCGTAGTTCAGTTGGCTAGAACGCTCGCTTTGGGAGCGAGAGGTCACATGTTCAAGTCATGTCGCCCCGACCATTTTTAAACTTCTTTATGAAACTCGTAGAAAAGATCTCAATAAAAGAACTGAAGGAAATGTCTTCTAAAATGTTTGGTAATCTTGTAAAGGCTGTAGTAGATATTGAACTTAATAAGGTTGTAGTTGATGCAGGACTTCATTCAGATGAAGAACATTTTCTTTTATCAGAAGGTTCAAATCAAAGTGACTTATGGGGTATTAATATTTATCCAGATAAATCTAAAAAAGATAGAATAGAGTTTGATTCCATGATAAATATAAGGCCAAGAGATAAAAATATGTCTAGATCAGTAGAAAACAAAGAGAAACAAAAGAAAATCTTAGAAATAATGGATAAAGTGATTACTAAATAAATATGCAACACCCAAATGAAACTATAATAGCTTGGAAATCTAAATCATTTTTCGAACAACTGGCTAATATAGGAAGCGAAGTATATAGATCTCTTTCATGGAGAGAAAAAGGTGATAAGGAATATTCATTGTCAGCCTTTTATAGGTCTCTAGAATTAATTGATATTACTCTTGATTGCAAACTTAGTAAGTCCCAATTAATGGAGTTATGCAGACTTCGTGAGTTTTGGATCGATTATTATCTTTTTAAAAATCAATACAAACTTTCCAAAGAATTTTGGGAATCATATTTTTATCAATTTACTTATGCTTATGCATTAAGTAAATAGCTACCAATCCTAGAAAAAGAATTATTGCATTTTTATTTTCATTTCTTTAATTCTATAACGCACTATTCTTCTAACAAGATCAAGTGGAAATGGATCATTTAAAGGGAATTGTATTGCTCCTTTAGAGGTCTTGTATTCTTCTAGTTCTTTCTTAAATTCTTCTACACTAGAGGGTGTAGGATAGATTCCAATATGATGCTTATATGCAGCAAAATGAATTAAATTCTTCTTGAGTTTAAAAGTAGGCATTCCATAGCTTATTACTTCTGTAGCTTCTGGTGCTTCTTCCTGTATTGCTTTTCTAATACCTTTTAGTATTGTTTGGGTAGACTTAGGAAAAGAAGAAATGTATTCGTCAATTGTTTTGAATTTATCCATATTTAAAACCGTAAGTATAAAGTAATAATTAATACTAAAAATATTCTTTGTAACTGTCAATAAGGATTGTTAAAATATATTTATGATTAAAAAGATATTATTAATTCTATTTTTCTTTTTCCTTATCCCTGTTAGTAGTGTAAGTGCAATTGGTACTGAAAAAACAAACTTCTTTAATACTACTGTAGAAATACTTCCTAACTCTAATCTAAGAGTTACAGAAGATATTGAAGTAGTATCATTTGGTAGTCAGATTAAAAGAGGGATATTTAGAGACTATCCTACTGAGTATACAACTGATAAAGGATATATTAGAACAATTGATTTTAAAGTTTTATCTGTTACAAGAGATGGAGTAGCAGATAGCTATAGACTTGAGAATATTAATAAAGGAGTAAGAGTATATATAGGTAAATCTGATTACCTTCTACCAAATGGAACATATAGATATAACTTAGTTTATGAGGTTAGCGGTTTGGTTGGATTCTTCAAGGACAATGATGAGCTCTACTACAATCTTATCCCTAGTGGATGGGCATTTGGTATCGATAAGTCTACTTCAAAAGTTGTATTTCCAACACTAATAGATCATACTAAATTACAGTCTGAAGCATATTCTGGATTTATAGATTCTACTGATCAAACAAATACAAATGTGACTACTTACGATAAAGATGGGAAGACGATAGTACAAGTAGTTCTTAAGAGTCCTTTAATTAGATTACAAGGAATGACTGTACTTACACATTTCCCTAATGGAATAATTAGTGAACCAACACCTAATTTAAATGAACTAGCAATAAAATATGATGGGCAGAATATTATCCTAATACTTGGTCTTTTGTTAGTTATTGGTTTATCAATACTTCTTTATCTAAAATTTGGTAAAGAACCTATTGTACGAATTCCGTATCCAAGATTTGATATCGCTGTAGATATTAATCCCATTCATGCAAGAGCTTTACTATTAGAGAAATTTGATTTCAAAGGTTTGACTGCGGAAATAGTATCTCTAGCAATACATGGATATTTACAAATAGATAAAGCTGAAAAAGGAAGTTCATACACTATTGCTAAGCTTAAAGATGGTAAAGAAAGTGGAGTATCACAATTTATTGACTATCTATTTACAAGCTATACCTCTTTAGAATTTAAGCAAAAGAATCATTCAAAAATTGAGAATATGATTGGTACTGTGAGATATGTAATTGAAGAAGAATTCTTGAAAAAAGTAAAATATGATAATGGATTTCTTAAATTTGTTTCAATCTTTCTTGGATTAGTTGTTGTGTTTATTGCTTCAATACTACCAAATAGAGGATTTACTACAATTCCAAGTCTTATTTTCCTCTATTTCTTTTCGTTAGCAATTGGAGCTGTATTTTACAAACTTTACATATATTTTAGTGATACGACTAAACCAGTTGGTGCTTTTAAAGGTGTATTAAATGGAATTGGAGTATTAATATTACTTGCTTCACTATCCTTTTGTGCTTTTGTTTCAAATAGCATTAGTAACTCTTCTTACTTAGAGATAATTATCCTAATAGTTTTATCTATACTCTTAGGTATAATAATCCCTACATTGAAAAAATATACTAAAGAGGGACTTGAAAAGATAAACTATGTAAGAGGCTTACAAATGTTTGTTACTGCAACTGAATCAGAAAGAGTGAAGATAATGGGGAAGGAATATACTAAGGATATGACTACATTTAATAAATATTTCCCATATGCAATAGCTTTTGATGCTGAATCAAAGTGGACTAATGATTTTAAAGACGTAATAGAGAAGTCCATGATCTCAAATGAAGGAAATATAAATACATATACATCAAATAGCTGGATATATTTTGTTGGAAAATCAGACAATATTTCCTCTGACTTATCTTCCGTAGGAGAAAATATATCTTCAACTTTACAATCATCAAGTATAGATCCAACACAGTATTCAAGTAGTAGTTCAAGTAGTGGAGGTCATAGTTTTAGTTCAGGAGGAGGTGGAGGAGGAGGAGGAGGAGGTTCAAGTGGCGGAGGTGGAGGAGGAGGCGGTGGTGGTGGATGGTAATTAATATTTTGAGTATAAACATTTAATTTATTAACCTTTTTAACATGATAGTTTTAGGAATATTTGCTTTTATACTCTTTATTGTACTTCTATATGTCTTCTTTCTATATAACTCACTTGTTACAGATAGAAACTTAGTACAAGAAGCTTGGAGTGGAATAGATGTAGAACTTAAGAAGAGATTTGATTTGGTACCTAATCTAGTTGAAATAGTTAAAGGATATGCAGGGTATGAGAAAAATACATTAGAAGAAGTTACCAAACTTAGATCTAGAGTAAGCGAAACAACAAGTATAGAAGAGAAAGGAAAGATTGAAGAACAAATAGGGTCTGCGATTAAAAGTATCTTTATGCTTTCAGAAAGCTATCCTGAACTTAAAGCATCTTCAAACTTTTTGTCTCTACAATCTGATTTAGTAAAGATTGAAGAAGGAATTGCTAATCAAAGGAGATACTATAACGGTACGGTAAGAAACTTTAATACAAGACTACAAGTATTTCCAGCTAAGCTTCTATATAAACTACTAGGATTTAAACTTGAAGAGTCATTCCAAGCATCATCTGAGGAGCAAAAGAACGTAAAAGTCGAGGTGTAGAGCCTGTATAGGAAAATCCCATATATAACTTAGAGATATCATGGTAAAATACCTCTAGAACTTCACTATGATAAAAATATCCGTAATACAAAAACTAGGAAAAGAGTTAACAAAAAAAGAAATAGAGGTTATCAACCTATATAGAAAAAAGGAGTTTAATTCAAAATCCCTAATAGATCCCAAACCAACTAATGAAGAATGGAATAAAAGGTATTTTCTTGTAAAAGGTGGTAAAGCAAATAAACTATTATCCTTTGGATGTTTTCATAATGTGATGGTTTCATATAAAGATGAGAAATATGATGTTTTAGGTATTGCTCGTATTATTTCAGTAGAGAAATCAAAAGGATATGGAAGAGCACTCTTAGATGATATGAGAAGATATATGATTGAGAATAATAAAATTGGGGTGGGATTCTGTAATCCAAACACTTCAGAGTTTTTTAAGAAAAGTAGCTTCTTTATAGCTAAAAACGCTCAAAATAGATTCATATATAAAGATGGAGATAAGGAAATTAAACCAAAATGGGAAACAGGTGATGTTATTGTCTTTGATACTACTAAGCAACTTCTCTCAAACCTATTAAATACAAATAAAGTCTTTAATATCTCAAGATCTCACTGGTAAAACTTAAATCTATCTATTATCAAGTTGTAACGAATATATTACTATGTGTGTAATAGTTATTAGACTAAAAGTATGTTTATATATAATGTTCTCCCATCTAGTTTTGAAATAACTGCCTTGCAAGGGATAATTGTATTTATACTACTCATATGTTCTTTTATCCTAGCTTTAGCTTTAACAAAGAAAATACCAAGTAAGAAAATAATTGCAACCTCCCTAATTACTGGAATATTACTTTCAATATCATCTCTATCAATAGGGAACGGGATTGAGTCTGGATTCGCCTCTAAAATGGGTTGGCCAATGTATTTTATACGAAATTTCCAAGGTTTAGAGTTTACTGATATAAATTTTATTATTGATCCTAAAAACCACTGGTACTTTTTAATTGAGAGATTTATATTAAACTCCTTATTATTTATTCTCCCTATTTTAAATCTAACTTGGTTCTTTAGTTTAAGAAAAACCTTAAAAAGTTTAAAGATTCATGTATTACCGCTCTTAACTTTATTCGCTCTACTTGTGCTATCGGTATTTTGCCTAGTTAATGTATATGAGAATACATCATCAAACTTTTCAAGAACAACTCTTCCTGAGGATGATACTGAACAAAAGTTAGAGGCAAAGGGTAGATATTTGGTCGATACAAAATATCCTTCATTTAAAGATTATGAAAAACAAGAATCTTTTGCTGGTAAAGAAGTTATTACAAAAATAGTTGGAAAGAATATCTATTTAGCTTATGCAGAAAGAGGGAGTGGAGTAAGATATGTCGATGCTACATGTTTTAATGTAGATGAGGCAGGCTTAGTAACGTTAATTGGAAAACTTACTAAGTCTACACCAACTGTTTTAGTGTATATTGATCCTGTCACTTGTAAGGAAATGGAATCTGAAATAACACCAAATAGTAAGTAACAAATATATTCTTAACTCTCAGGAAGATTCTGTATTATTCTTTGGGCTTGGCTATTACAACACTAGTTACATTTGTTACCTTCTTGATATATACTCTAACTATTAAGGGTTTGTTTACAGTAACGAAACAATTTGTGTAAGAATAAAATACTTATTATTTCTTTTTATGAAACCTATAAAAGTTGCACTAATCATATTAGGAATTATTTTTCTTCTATGTGTTCTTTGTTCTTTATGTATATATATTCTATTAGGAACAATTCAGTCACAAACAAATACAAAAATAACTAATCCAACACAAATATTTGAAAGTAGTTCTAGTTCTTTATCTAATCAAAGTATAGATAGTTCTCAATTTAATTTTACAAATATTAAAGGAGGGACCTTGAAAAGTATAAACGATTCAAATATTAAGGTTGTTAAGGCAGAGAGAATACAGATTCTAAGTTTGGAATTCTTACTTAAAACATTAGATCTAGCAGAAGGTAAGGACTGGGGTGGAGTAAAAGATTCTCCAATCCCATTATCAATTTCAGACTATTCTCAAACAGATCTTGATTCTTGGGTTAACACTGCTAAGGAAAAAGATGAAAACCTATTAATTCCTGATGATATTTCTTCTGTATACCTTGGAAGTACGGCAATAACTGAAATTACAGATGAAGTATTTAAAGCTAGAGAAGAATATATTTCTTTCTTAAAGTCTAAGGGAGTAAATCAAAAGTATATAGACGAGATTGAAAAATATACTTTACCAAACTCAAAGGAAAGATTCACATATATTGCTAAAAATGATCCTAATGCAGGCGTAACAGGAGTGTCTTCATATAACGGGAGTAATAGAGAAGCAAAATATGAATTGCAAGCTGTAGATATATATCTTCCATCACTCCTACTAAAGAAAAGTTTAGTTATTGGAGATGAGCCTAGTGATATATCTCAAGTAGTTCCATATTTTACAAAGCTTAGAAATATGGCAATTAGAATGACAACATACCATGAATTAACTCACATACTTCAAAGAGCCGTAAACTATACAAATACAGCAGAAGGATTTAAATATCCAACTATATATATTCAATCAGTAAAAACGTCTCCTGAATATAACTGGGGAGGAGATGTAACAAAAGATATAAATAACAGAAGTATTGCAGAAGAATCACAGGCTGATGGAATAGCATTTGTTGCTCTTACAAGTATGTATGACATGAGTAATGTACAAAAAGAACAAGTATGGGATCATTTCTTTGGAAGACTAGAAAATGGAGCAAGGCAATATGAAACGCTAATGAATAAATTGGAAACCACTTATCCTAAATTTAATCAGTGGGATTTCCCTCAGAAGATTCTAGATGACGTAGTGTATAAAAATAATGCATCAATTTCTGAGCCTGGTAAAACATTAGTTAGACTCTGTGACCAGACTGATATAGCTGCATATGGGGGATATCTAAATCCTATGACTCCTGATAAATCAGAACT
The DNA here is from genome assembly GCA_964430225.1 of uncultured Candidatus Saccharibacteria bacterium. GTDB lineage: Bacteria > Patescibacteriota > Dojkabacteria > JBAXKR01 > CAYSFE01. The sequence goes on along the minus strand of CAYSFE010000008.1, from coordinate 19,655 downwards.
ACTCTGGACATTCTTAAAAGATTTACATAGAGACTAAATTTAATTTCTAAACTTTATGATTTCATATAGTATGTAGATATATATTTTGTTTTCTATTAAATGCTTACTAAAAAGATTGTGTACATTTCACTTGGGGTTATTTCTATCTTAATTTTAATAGCTACTGGCATATTAATATTTTCAAACCCACTTACTTTAGAAAGCACTTCTAAAATAGATATATCTAAAAGTGAGGGTACCAATGTATCAGTTTCCAAAGAATCTTCCTCATCATCAACGAATACAAAAGAGGATGATATTGTACTTTCAAATTTAGGTACTGATATGTCTAATCTAATTGTAGATAATAATGTACTAAGGGAATATAAGTCTAATGGCATAAAAGGGTTCTATACATTTGGTGAGAAATTACCAGGAAAAAATATATTAAATCCAAATTTTGAATATGCATCTCTTAGATCTTCTACAAAAGTTATATCTCCAATAGATGGGGTCATAGGTTTTATTAGACCTCAGGAGGATACAAAAGATTATGAAGTCTTTATTCAAACATTTGAAGGATCTATTTGGACAATTTCAATGGATCATTTAGTTAGGCTTGAAGTTAAGAAAGGGGACAAAGTAAGTATAGGTGATGTTATTGGTTACCCAAATATTCAAGGAAATGGAACATATAGATTTGAGATTCAGATTAACAAAGATAAAGATGGAAAGACTTCCTACTATTGTCCTACATTTCTACTAGAATCAAATGCTAGAGAGATAATAGGCAAAAAAATAACAGATATGGAAAAGAGTTGGGAAAGTGTTTCCAAACTTGATCTATATTCCATTGAAAAGGAGAAATATCCAGGATGTCTTTTCGAAAGTTTTAGTGATCAGTAATATTTGTAAAATACTTACATTATATATACACTCTCCTCACTACCCACTTTAATTTTCATAAATATATATATGACTCAAAAGTCTTTTTTTTCTTCAATAGAAGATGACATGAAAGAGGGTATAGGATTAATTAAATTAAAGAATAAAGACTATGCCACAGGGGTAGATCCATTTAAAAATTTTAGAAATGCATCTTTAGTAGGCGTAAGTCCAGAAAGAGCGATACTGGTTAGGGTCTTAGACAAATTGTCTAGGATTTCTAACTTAGTAGATAAGTCTAATGATGTAAAAGAAGAAACAATTCAAGATACAATAATTGATTGTTGTAATTACCTATACATTCTTAATGCCTATTTAAAGGATAAACGTAAGTAGCTGTAACTGTTTCCACTTTCTGATATATTAAAGTATGTCATTTGTTAAACGTCCAAAACCTCTAGTACTAGTAATAGTCGATGGAATGGGTGTAGCAGCACCGGGTCCTGGTAATGCTGTTACTTCTGCACAGACAAAAGTATTGGACTATCTATGGCCTCGTTTTCCACATTGTTTCTTACATGCATCTGGTACTGAAGTAGGATTACCTGCAGGTACTGATGGCAATAGTGAAGTTGGTCATATTAATATTGGAGCAGGTAAGGTTGTATACCAAGAACTTCCTCGTATAGATATGAGTATTACCTCTGGTACTTTCTTTAAGAACCCAGCTCTATTAGGACTGATTTCACATATGAAGCAAAATAAAGGGAAGTTACACTTAATGGGATGTATTGGTGGTGGAGTGGTTCACTCTTCTATTAATCATGTATATGCTTTAATTAAGTTAGCTCAAGATAATGGACTTACTGGATCGGATCTAGTTCTTCATGCTTTTGTAGATGGAAGAGATTCCCCACCTAAAAGTGCATTAGTATTCCTAGAACAAGTTGAGGCAGAGTGTGCTAGAAGAGGTGTAGGAAAGATAGGAACTATCATTGGTAGATCAATTGCTATGGATAGAGATGAAAGATGGAATAAAGTGGAGATGACATACAATATGTTAACACAGGGAATAGGAAAGACATATAAGACGTATAAAGAGGCGATTGAAGATAATTACTCACGAGATATAAATGATGAATATATTGAACCCTCAATTCTATTGGGTGATGATGGACAAGTATTTTCAAATATCAAGGCAGGAGATGCAATCCTTTTCTTCAACTATAGATCAGATAGAGCAATTCAATTAGCTCAAGCATTTGAAAAAACAAACTTCACATTCTTTAAAAGAGAAAGACTTGCAAATATCATGTTTGTAGGAATGACAGAGTATGAAAAAGGGTTGCCACATCTAACTGCATTCCCACCTGAGAAGATTAACCTTCCTCTTGGTAGAGTATTATCCGAAGCAGGCTTAAGACAATTAAGAATATCTGAATCTGAAAAGTATCCTCATGTAACCTACTTCTTTGATGGTGGTATAGAAATATCATTTAATGGAGAGGATAGAGTAGAAGTACCTTCACCAAGAGATGTAGCTACATATGATCAAAAACCTGAAATGAGTAGTATAGAGGTGACAGATAAACTAATTGATCAAGCAAAACTAGGAATATATGACTTAATAGTAGTTAATTATGCAAATGTAGATATGGTAGCTCATACTGGAGTATTGAATGCAGGTATTAAAGCAGTACAAGTAGTTGATCAATGTATCGCTAAACTTGTAGATAACATACTTCCACTTGGTGGATCTATTATGCTTACAGCTGACCATGGCAATGCAGAAGAGATGATAGATTTAACAACAGGTGAAGTAGATACAAAACACTCAACTAATCCAGTCCCATTTCTTTATGTATCTAATGAAGGTAAACCAAGAGAATTACAGTTTGGAAGATTATCAGACATAGCTCCTACAATACTTACACTATTAGAAATGAAGAAACCTGGAGATATGACAGGGAGAGATCTACTAGCTGGAGGATAATATATAATTATTTAAATCATGAAAAAGTGGAAAGTTCTAAAGGAAGAAGATGTATCTCCAAGTAAATGGTATCCAATATTTAAACATAAAGTAGAACTTGGGAATGGAAAGATAGTAGATGATTTCTATTTATCCATTGCTGGCGATGTAATACTAGTACTACCAGTATTAAAAACTGGTGAAATAGTACTAGTAAAGCAATACAAACATGCCGCAGAGGATTTTGTAATTGAATTTCCAGCAGGATATATTCAAGAAGGAAAAACTTTACAAGAAACAGCTTTAGCTGAATTAGAAGAGGAAACAGGTATTAAAACTACATTAGAGAACATGAGGTTTGTAGGTAGAACAATGAATAATCCATCTAAAATGAGGCAGTACACTCATTTCTATATAGCTCGTGATTTAGAGTTTAACTCAAAACAAAAGTTTGATGACAATGAAGATATTGAGATTATGGTAGTAGAACCTAAGAAGGCTATTGAAATGGTTTTAGATGGAACTATATATTCTACTAGTACTGTCGCAAATTTACTTAAAGCTAGTTATTTGTTTCCAGAGATATTTAAATAACTTACAAAACAATTAATATGAAATTCACTCCTGAATCTGATCATATGGTTTTGATATATGTTACTTGTGATTCTATGGAAGAGGCTGAGAAGATAGGAGAAGGAATAATGAATAAGAAGCTTTGTGCTTGTGTGAATATCTTTAAAGAAATGCAACCAATGTTCTTTTGGCCTCCAAAGACTGGAAATATTGATAAAAGTAAGGAAGTTGTATTACTAATTAAAAGTGTAAAATCAAAATATGACAGTATTGAAGAGGAAGTAAAGAAACTTCATTCATATGATGTTCCTTGTATCTTTGCAATTCCAGTCATTGCAGTTTCAGATAAATATTGGGAGTGGTTTAAAGGTGAGATGGAATAAGTCTATATATTATCCCAAAGGGTTTTCCAAAGTTTGTATTGTTCTTTGGGATCGGTAAATGATGCTGGATGGAATATTGGAATTATCTTAATATCTTTATGAATAATAGGTTTTCTATTAAGTTTTAATATTACTTCACTAAATTTACTAGGGTATTTTAGATTATAGATATCTTTTATCTGTTTCCAAGCTGTTCCACCCATTACAATTATTACTTTTGGTTTAATTATTTCAATTTGTCTTTTAAGATAGGGTAGTGACTCTTTCATACCAAAAGCTTCATCATAGAATTCAGATCCTCTAAAATGTTTTCCTTGTCTTGTGAATAGAACAGCTACAGTGAAAATGAACTTATTCCATACATCTTTTGTCATAGTATTGCCGTACTTCTCTTTATATGATTTAGTTAGTGAAGTAAGTATGAACTTTTCAGTTCTTGAAGAGAAAGTCTTAAATAGAAAGTCTTCATAATTTAAAGCCTTGTTATAGTTTTCAATATATGGGAGTAGTGCTTTATATGGTCCCCAATCTTGACCAATAATCATTATTTCGGCATTTACTCTATTTTCCCAATCAAACCATTTATTTGGGATAAAGGTATGAAGTGTATATTGGTTGATAAAACCAATATTTACCATTTTACCATCTCTAATTTTATTTCTTTTAGTAACGTTGGTATTAATCGCTAAATCTTTCCAAAGCTTTCTAATTTCTTTTACCTTTTTGCTTGTACTCATAACTATTGATATCATAAATGTATATCATATTAAAGTATCAAACTATGTACAAACATTCTCACGAATGTATAAATTCAATAAACAAGTATTCAGAAATTAAAATACTTCCATTGTTAGTAGTATCTGGTTTTGGTGTAAGTATGAATATTCTTAAAGACTCTTTTAACAATTATGATCTTGAAACTACAAATTGTAGTTCTGATGATTATGATATTGAGTTTAAACTTACTAATATTGAGCCAAAAGAAATTATTAAAGGCTCATTTCACGATGATTGTTTCTTTAATATTAAATTTAACGATAAGAATGAATTAAAGAAATTTATTCTCGGGATCATAATGATGCATCAAAACTATATTGATAATTTTGACGGTTGTATAAAAGAGCCAGATATTTCCGATGGTAAGATAGAAGAAATAATAAGAAAGGGCAAAGTATCTTTCAAAACAATAGGAAGTAGAGTAGTGATACTTAACAAGTGGTTGAATGTTTTAGAACAAAGACTTCCTAAACTATTTATTAACGAGTCTTCAATTATTTACGGATAACTAGAACTTTGCTAGTTTCTTCATAGCTTCTCGAGTCATTGTCATTTCATACTTTTCTGAGTCTTTAAGTCCTAGTTTATGTGCCATTTCTTTAACTCCTTCTTTTACTTTTTCATTTAGTTCTTTAACTTTGTACTCTATTTCGATGCCACATCCGAAGTCTTTAATATCGTCTATACATATTTTGTATCCATCTAATTCATATATTTCTCTTTGTTTATCTATTAATAGACATTGTCTTAAGTTCATATTTCTTAACACTCTATCCATTTCTTCTACTGAACTTACTTTTATCTCTGATTCTATACAGTAGGAGTGATCATGAGGACTTACTAGTCTTTTTACTTCAAATGTAGTTATTGGGGTATTTGAGTATTCATTCTTTTCTACTCGTATTCTCGCTCCAAATCCTTTTGCTGAATCAAACCAGTTATCGTTATCTTCTTGTGATTTAATATGTTCACCAAAATACCAGTGGTCAACAACATGAGAAAGGTATATTAACTTAGCATTAAGATTTAGAAGATTTTGTTTAATAGTTCTCTTGTTATTTACTAGATATCTCTGTTCGTATTCCTTTAAGTGTTGTTTTTCACTTTCTGCTCTTATGAAAGCATCTATATCATTTCTACTAATACGAACTGATTTACCCACTTTAAAACCCTTTAATTTGCCACTTTTAATATGGTTTCTTACACTTTGCCAGTGGATATTTAGTATTTTAGCTGCTTCCTTGATAGTTAGAAGATTATCATTCATTGTATAAAGAATAAGAGGTATGTGAGAGTATATGACAATAAGAGATGTTTTGTAAAGAGGAAAATGAGAAAAAATCGTTATTTATGACGATTATTTATCTCGTCAATTAGTCCTTCTGTTTTACCATCCAGTACCCTCCTGAAATATTCATTTGTCTTTCTAAGATCAGCATCAGTTCTTCCCCCAGTGAATAATTCGGTAAATCCCCATACGTCATTATTTTGTGAAATTTCTGCTAGCTTTTGAGGACTTGACCATTTATTTACGACTAAAGTCACTAATGCAGCAACACTCTCTACTTGAGGGTTTGGTGATTGGTAATATGGCTCAAGGTAATGTGCAAGAGCATCTGCTACAGCCTCATTAAATGTACTATTTGATAGTCCTCCTATATTATTATATCTACATGCTATTGTGAGCATATTAAGCATAGTAAAACGAATTGGTTGAAATTTAGCCTCTTCAGACATATTTTTTACTAAAGCATTAAAGTCTATTGTAATAAGGCCCGAAGAAGCTTCTGCCTTTACAGAAGTTCTTTTTTTACCATCAGGACTATACACCGTCTTATTTGAAAAATCACTGTTACGTAATGAAACATTTACAGGACATCCATATGCTTCTTTATAGTCATAAAATGCCCTATAAACTTCGTCAATCCCTTTTTTCCCAAGTAATTTTCCTAGATCAGGTGAAATAGTAAGTTGAGAAGAAAATACTGTAGCTTCCGGAGTGACAAGAATACTCTGTGGAGTTACTTTATTTTGTACAGGTGGAACATTATCAATTGGATTAGATTTGCAACCCAAAGTCACTCCTCCTAAAAACGATAAGGCAACAAAAACCCCCCTTACTCCAATTCTTCTTTTTGTATTTCTCGCTTGTTCGGTTTCATCATTCATACCTTAAATTATACCAAGTAAGAGCCTATAGTCCTAGCAATTACTACCTATTTCTCAAACTTTATATTTTCTTCTCTATCTATTAGGGTAGTCTTTCCATTTAGTCTTAAAACTGCATCTGCTCTATAGGTCCCAGGGGTTTCTGGTACCCTTCCTTGATGAGCATATTGAATAATTGCATATGTTTTCTCACTAGAAGGACTTACAAAAGAAACACTTTTAGTTTTATTGTTTGAATCACATATTTGAAAACTAATTTCTACATCTAGAGGAGATAAGGATCTTTCATTAACCATTTCAAATCTTAATACAAAACTGTTAGTTATACTTTTTCTATCCCTATTAAGCTCTGCTATTGAGAAGGTACGCTTCCCTGTATCAACTAAATCCTTATATGAGTCATTCTCTATGACAGGAGAATATAGCATAGTCTTATATGTACTATTCTTTGTGACAGAATCACTGTTTGTATAGGTACAATCTACTAGTTTAGAGTTAGTTCCAACACTTGTATTTGTTCCTGTAGTAGTGCTTGTACTTATTACTGAAGCAAGAGAGCCAGTGAAATAGAGGACTCCAATGCTTACAATACAAAGTACCAGAACACATCCGGAAGCTATTAAGATAATTGGTTTCTTATTCATAGATAAGAAGTAAAAAGTAAGTTATTCACACCCTTTAGCAATGGGTTTACCAGCTTTTACCCAATTAGAATACTGCGATTTTTCAATTTCAGACAAAGGTGAAAATCCTAGCACCATTTGGCAAGGTAATTGAGGATTACCTGAAGGTATTTTTTGTCCACTGCATCCATTGTTCCAATACTTACCATCTTCACTTTTATTCCAACAAACTTCCTTGTCATATCCTAATCTACTTGTTTCAATAGATTTTGATATTGGGTTACTTGGAAATATTAGAAGAAGTAGAAGGATAATGATGATGAATGCTCCAACAATATTAAATACTTTAATAGCCTTATGATACTTTTCCAAGTGTGTGAGATAATATGTATATATATGTAGTTTACTACTTTTATTTATATTTTCTAGTATTCGTGATAACTTTAAACATATGAATAACTTTGATTTAGTCATAATAGGGGGAGGAGCTGCTGGAATAATGGCAGCTATTTCTGCTAAAAGAAGTAATCCAAACTTAACAGTGTGTATCATTGATAGAACTTTTGCTTTAGGTAGAAAAATTCTTGTATGTGGTGCAGGTAGATGTAATATTACAAACATACATCTTAATGAAGAAGTAGATTCTAGATATTACGGTGCTTCTAAATCCTTTATCTCAAGCATATTCTCACAGTTTGGATACATAGATATTGTACATTTCTTTTCAGAACTAGGGGTTGAAGTATATACAGAACGTAAAACAGATATTGGAAAAGTATTTCCAGTTACAGATCAAGCTAAGACTATTACGGCAGTACTTGAGAACGAATTAAAGATTCTTAATATTAAGGTATTTCTAAATACTGAAGTTACAAATATTGATAAAGGAGAATTGTTTAATATTAAAACAAAGGAAGTGGAACTCACAGAAAGACAAAAGAAAGAATATGGAGAGAGTAGTGATAATACTCATAAAGAATTTACTTCAAAGTATTTAATACTTTCAGCTGGAGGTAAGACATATCCAGCCCTTGGATCAAATGGTTCAGGATATGACTTAGCTATGAGGTTTGGTCATAAAATTGTTGAGGTAGTTCCTTCTGCATTACCACTAGTATTATCAAAGAACATATTTAAAGGTATTTCAGGACTTAAAATGGATATAGAGGTTACTTCAACTATTGGAGGAGCTGAAATAAAGAAATCATCTGATGATGTAATGTTTACAGACTATGGTCTATCAGGTCCAGCAATATTAAACATATCAAGAGAAATCTCAATAGAACTTAATAGAACAAACTCAAATAAGAGAAAGTGTGAAGTTAAACTAAACTTCTTTCCTGATAAAAGTGTAGAAGAAGTAAAAAATATTTTAAATGATAGATGGCTTAGAAGACCTAATCTTACTCTATCGAAATCATTAATAGGGATATTTCCAAATAGGATATGTGAATTTTTAGGGACATATATTGGATATGGGGATGAAATAGTAAATGATCTTTCAGTTACTCAAAAAGAAAAGGTTTTTAGTGTTCTTACATCACTTCATGTAGATGTATCAGAAACTAGGTCTTGGAATGAGGCTGAGTTCACAGCAGGTGGCATAGACACTAATGATGTTAAAGAAGGAACACTTGAGTCTAAACTAATTCCAGGGCTATATTTAGCAGGTGAAATACTAGATGTAGATGGTGATGTAGGAGGATTTAATTTGTCTTGGGCATGGGCTAGTGGATATGTTGCAGGACTTATAAAATCCTAAAATCCGGAATGTACTCCGCACTTTATGACTAAAATCCGGAATATACTCCGCCTTTTAATACTACTTTTTCAGAATTTACCTATTCAAAATCTAGTAACCATTGAACGACATTAACAAACTTGATTTCTGGATAGTCTTTTGTTTGAATTTCTCCAATTTTTTCATATATGAGAATACTCCGAAAATCAACATCTTTGATATGGATATTTTTAATTTCTCTAGCTAAATTCTCATGAGTTAAATCTGAACAAACTTGAATATTAAGTTTAGTATCTTTTTGATTAACTATAAAATCAATTTCGTTGCCGTCTTGTGCTTTTCCAAAGTAAATACTCTCAGAATCCACATATTTTCTTAGTAAGTTAGTATAAACAAGATTCTCAAGTTTGTCACTATAGCTAGAATATTCAGACAAAATGTTGTCAGTAAAATAGTATTTCTTTTGTGTGTTAAAGACAGATTTAGTTTTTAAATCAAACTTTTCAAGTCTCCTAATCAAGTAACTTTGTTCAAGATATCCAAGATATTTAGATATTGTCTTCTCGTCATAATCAAGAGTTTTATCTTTAATATTCATAATGTTTTTTGACGAAATAACATTTCCAATATTCTTTTCTAAATACTTTAGTAGTGATAAAAGAAGAGTAGGGTATTTAACATTAAATCTCTCAATAATGTCTTTTAGAAGAATCTTATCTATTAAAGTAGATTTAAGATTTAGTTTTTGGATATCCTCAAGGTCTATGATCTCTGGAATACCACCAAATGATAGGAACTTGTTATATAATCCTAAAATTTCATTTCTGTTTCTTACTAAATCAAAACCATTAATAATCTCTAAATTATGGTACAAAATAAATTCCTTAAAATTAAAAGGAAGGATGTGTAACTCAATATATCTTCCTCCAAGTGTAGTAGTATATTCACTAGAAAGTAGTTTTGAGTTTGATCCAGTAACAAATATGTTTATATTTGTTGAATCATAGATAGTTCTAACGAACTTTTCCCATCCTTCGACATTTTGTATTTCATCTAAAAATAGGTAAATACTTTTTGAAGTATCTACACTAGACATGAATAAATCATATATTTCGACAAGCCTTTTCAGATTTAAATATTCAACTAATAATGGGTGTTCGAAGTTTAAAAAAAGTATATTATTTTCAGGGATTTTATCCTCTTTGATAAGCTTAAAATACAATTTCTTTAATATCGTACTTTTACCACCTCTTCTAATACCAGTTAGAATTTTAAGTGGGCGTGAACTAGCTGTAAGCTTTTCAATATTGTCATCATAATCTCTCCTTATGATTTTAGTAAGCCTAATTTCTGTAGATTCTGTAATTATTCTCTTAAGTTCAACATTTATCATACTCATATATTACCTTAAAAACAGGCTAAAAGTCAAGAAAAGCGGAATGTACTCCGCACTTTATGACAAAAACGCGGAGTTGGCTCCGCCCTTTACTTCTTTTCTGTTAGAACAAACCCTATATGTTTTCCTAGCAGTAGAATTGTATGTGAAAGAATTGCTGGTATTGAACCAAAGAAGATCCCCATTACTGGGTAAAGTAGCCAGTGAATGAACTCTATTAAACTATCAAAGAAGAAGAATAGAAATTTCTTTATTCCAAAAGTCTTAGAACTCCAGTATGGATGTTTTGGTCGAATGATAAACTCTACAATGATAGCTATTATTCCTGTTACTGTCGTAATTGCGAATACTGTTGAAAGAAGCTGAGATGTACTACTCCAGAATATTGAAAACTCATTATTCCTTAAGAAGTATAGGATAATTATATTAGTGAATATGAAAAGAAATCCACTAATAGGCCACATTTGATGATCTATTATTACTCCTAAAGCTCTAGAAGCTGTATATAGCTTGTTAAAAAGGGATACATCCTTTCTTTTAAATGTAAGAAATGTATTTTTTACTAAGAATACAAAGTCTTCTACTCCCCATGACCACCTTTGTACTTGAATAAAAAGTCTTTTAGCATTATCAGCAATACCACTTCCTTCGCATGCATCACTATCTACCATACAAAATAAAGTCTGACATCTTACTTTACTCGCATATGTGAATAGTGCAACGAAGAAAGAATGAAAGTCATCTGAGATCACACCCTTCTCATAATAATTTGTTGATTCAAAAAGTCTATATGAACTGATAAAAGTAGAAATTTGGATAAACTTAGAATATGACCTAGCAATTGTAGCTAGGTTAAAATATGAGTTTGCAGAGTTAAAGACTCTAGCAAAGTGAGGAAGATCCCAATAGTTTTGCATATATGCCATAGATCCTGCCCAAAAGATGAAATGTCTATTCTTTTCTTTAAGGAATTCATATGTGAAATAGCTAAAGAAGTGACGAGGAAAAATACTGTCACAATCACATGCCATTAAAGATAAATAGTCTTTATCAAAACCAAGTTCTTCTACTTTCTTCTTAACGAGAATTGATGCTGAAGCACAGTTTGCTCCTTTACCTACTACTTCTCCTACTTCTAAGTTGTGTTCATTAATCCAAATACCTCCAAAGACATCTTTAAATTCAAGGTAAAGTTTTTCCGCTAAATCTTTTCCCTGTGGAAATCTTTGTTCATATGTTAAACAAATATATATTTGTTTTGTATTAAAAGTTTGTCTCGCTAATGATCTTAAAAGCGGTTCAAGTACTGTATATCCTTCTTTAACAAATGGGATTATTACAACGTGTTTTACCTTGTCTCTTGAATTATCTTTAAGGTAAAGTGTATCCCACTTCACATGTATATTATGATGTATTTTATAGAAGCTATAAGCGAAGAATAGAAGAGTTCGAATAGATTTAAGAAACCAGATTATGATATAGCAAAGAAGAAAAGTAGCATAAGCTATTGGAAATAGAAGTACTCCCCAAATAGGGGAAGTAATCATAAACCAAGTGATAAGACCAGGAATAGTCTGAAGAATCCTATCTGAAGTGGGTTTAATTTTAGAATACGTACTTACTTTATACATTTAAGGTGTCTTACTCCACTATCAGATATATTAGTTAAAAATTCTTCTTTGAAATAGTTTCTGCCTCTAACTTCATCTATCCATTCTTGATGAGATAAATCTAAGGTAGTATTCGTAACTACAATCTTACCTTCCCTTACACCATTAAATTCTTCATACCAACGTGTAGAGTGTACATATTTAAAATCTAGAACTTTTCCCTCAGGAGAGGTATTAACCTCAGTAATTATTGCTACATGCATTCCACCTTCAATTACAGCATGTGATCTAATTAGGTCATAAGGTTTTACGTTATTTAGATCCGTTACTATATCAGTATTAAGTTCACTTGTTAGATCTTCTGCAGAGATGTTTTGTATAAATCTAATAGTTCTAAGTATTGATAGATATAAAGAGTTCTGTCTAAACTTTAAATCTTTTAGATTAATATGACTACCTAAGATATATGCTACAAATCCACTACAATCTATACCAATACCTATCTTCTCCATAAAGGATCGAATCTGGTCTATAGATGATTCTTTTAAGTTAAAGCCTTTTATTTTTGCGTATATCAATGTTTCTTCTACAATCTCTTCTGCTGTTCCTTTGCCAATAAGGGCTCTAAGCTCAGCTTTTCTTTTACGAGAGTTAATATAGTAAGGGGAGGGAACAACCTTCCCTCCTAAATTTAAATTAAAGTAGCTTGAAACTACTTCTTTTGATTTGTCAGTAATTGTTAACATATTTGGTAAATATCTTTAACTTTTTTAATTAATTCTACTACCCAAGGATGAAGTATCCCTGTTTCACCTAATAGAGAATGTGTAGCTTGAACTCTTGCAATGTCTGAGCCTGGAGTTACAGTTCTCCCAGCAGGAACTGTAGTTATGAGAATACCAGACATATCAATGTCTTCTACAGAATATGTTTCTTTTTGAAATACTAATGGTTTATCTCTTTCTTCATCAAGGTAAATAGTGAATGCTTTCTTTTTAGGTCCATCTTCTCCCCAATTAAATGAGCTATTATCACTCATTAATCTATATACACCATTTTTAATAGTTTCATGAATAGTTAGATTATGAGGTGTTGTATTACGTATTACTATTTGAGTAGCGTTTATGGAGGAAATGTTTCTAAGTGAATACTCTTTAGGATTAAGACCTGTTTCAATATTTAGAAACTCACAAATATGTATTAAACCTAGGGGTGTTTCATTATTTCTCTTTTGTAATTTATTTGTAAAACTTACAGAGGCTGTTTGTCTAGCATTAATCTCTATTATATATATTTTACCATCACGAAGAATGAAGTCAGTTCCAAAGAAGCCTCTAAACCCTTCTGCATACATTCCCTCTCCAATCTTACGGTTAATTTCATATATTTCATTTAATAGGGAGGTATTTAAAAGGGTATCTGTTTTAAAGTTATTGCCAACTGTTGAGAATAGATTATCTGTTAAGTGTTTGTGTCCTGTAATTTGTTCATTTAAACCTGCTAGAAATACTCCTTCTCTTGTAGTTACTCCGTTTACAGTATATGTCTTTCCTTCAATAAACTCAGATACTTTTACTCTCCATTTAGGAAACTTCACTTTTATAGCTTCTAACTCGACTTCATTAGTAATTCTTTTAGTTCCAGTTCCTGTATGACCTCTATTAAATTGTATTAAGAAAGATTTACCATATATTTCGGATAGCTTGCCATAATCTAGACTCAATACATCATATATTTTGCATTTAGGTATTTGAACACCGATCTTTGTAAAGAATTCAAGTTGTGAGAATTTCTCTTCAAACCTATGATTTAACTCAGCTTTAGCATTTAAAAGTATATATTTATCTCTATTAGTTCTAAACTCAACTTGTAAAGAAGGTTTAAAGACTTGTAGGTAAGGAGAGTTAAACTTTTTAATATAGTTTTGAATGAGTTCAGAATCATATAGCTTAGAAGAGTTTCTAAATACTTGGTTTTTCTTTTCAGATTGTTTCTCAAGAGAAAAAACTTTTACTCCAAGTTTTTCCATCATATCTACACTCTCATTTTGATCAATACAAAGAATATGGTAATTAGATAAAAGTCTTTCTACACCTAGTGCTCTTTCTGGGTCATTTGTAAGGTAAAGGATAGGTTTATCTTTTGTAAGTATGTTAATTTTTTCAACTATTTGTGTATTCATTACGATCCACTGATTACAAGTAGAGGACGTTTAATAGTATATCCTTTTTTTAGAGCTTTGATAAATCCTGTAATTGAAACACTTGAATTTATTGGTAGAGAGTACTTTTTAGAAACATCTAATACCTCTTCATCTGAAATTACTATCCCTGAACCACAACTATCTTTTATTAATTCAATTATCTGGTCTTTTCTTTTACATACCCTATCTGTAATACAAGTTACTACTGAAGTATCAGTTTTTGTAAACTCCTTGTCATATAAAGATGCAATAGGGCATACCTTTGTAGTTTGAACTATATAAATAGGAAAGTGTTTTCCTAACTTTTTCAACCCTTGATGTATACCTAATGCAGCATTACCTGAAGATGAAGGTATAAAGATAGAGTCTATATCTAGTTCAGATATTTCTTCTGCTAAAGAGTAATACCCGATATATGCATTATCATCTACTGATCCTCTTAGATTTAGTGAGCCTGTTTCAGTAGAGAATTTAATACAATCTGATTTGGGATTATCTGAAACATGTAGTTTAGCTCCTTCTAGTTTTGATAGCTTTTCGTTTGATAGTTTAGAACTAACAAAGATATCTAAGGATATATCTGTAAGTTTAGAGTATGAGTAAACTGAGATTGCAGCATTGCCTGAGCTACTTATACAAAACTTTTTTACACCATCCGATATATGTTTAGATAGTTGATATGCAATAGATCTATCTTTAAAAGAACCATTTGGATTTCTATCTTCTCTTTTAAGTAGAGCTTTTACACCTTCTACTTGAAGTTCTTCAATAGGAGTGTTTCCTTCTCCCATTGTTAATTTAATAGAAAAATCTGAATCAATTAGTTTTGAATTCCATATACTCATATTTTGATAAATATTAGCAAAAATAGTACTATCAGTAAATTATATATTAGATAACGATTAATTATGAATAACGTAAATACAACAGGTAAGAAATTCAACTGTGTAGAGTGTAAGAATGAGAGTGATTTAAACACTAATCCTCTTAAAGTCGGAGATATTTGGGAATGTCCTTTCTGTGGAATAGAGTATGAAGTTGGTGATATTGATACAAATGGAGAATATGCTCTAGAGATAATAGAGGAAGAGAAATAGGTCTAGTAAAAAAGTTTGTACATCACATAGGTAAATCCAAAGCAAAGAGAACTAAGTACTAGAATACCTATCACTATTATTAATTTCCTTATCATGGTATTTGGCTTCTAATGTAAGTTACATTCTTTATCCAAGCATCATGATTGCCGTTACTTCCTAGATATATATTTGATATTTCTTCTACAGTATCTCTTCCTTTCTTAATATATTTATTACTAAACTGACAAGTAATTTCGGATATAGCTTCTTTAAAGGAGTTATATGTCTTTCCATTTCTCCATCCATATGGATTATATTTTTTCATTGGCTTTCTGCCATAGCCTGATTCATATCCTGCAATTGCTATCATGAGTTTGTAATCAACACCACATTCATTAGCCTTGTCTATAGATGTTTGAGCTTCAGATGCAAACATAGGGCTTCCATTTTGAGAAAGAATAAAGGCTTCTACTGCCTTAGCTTTTTCGGATATGACAGGTAATACTTCAGTTACTGAGGTTACTGATGAAGTTGTACTAGTAGAAGCAGCTGAGCTTTCTCCTAATACATCACTTTGAGCTTGTACTAAGAAATCATTTCTTTTAAATGCAATGAAACTAAAGCTAAAGAATAGAATAGTTAAAAACATGGAAAGGTATACTAAAGAGGTGGTTACCTTCTTTACTCCTTTCTTAATATTTTTATGTATCTTTTGCTTCTTCATCACCTTAAATGTTAGCATTATCACTAAATATTGCAATGCTACTTAATACCCTTGATAACAAAAGAATATCTGAGTCTGATGTGGTAATTATATTTGGCCCAACTGGATCGGGAAAAACAAACCTAGCTATATCCTTGATTAAAGAACTAAAGATCGAAAAGAATGTTGTTGTAATCTCAGCTGATTCAAGACAAATATATAGAGGGATGAATATAGGGACAAATAAGGATGAATATAAATTTAAAGAATTAGGAATTGAAGTAAAAGGAGTAGATATTTTAAATCCAAATGAAAGTTTTTCTGTATTTGACTTCTATTCTTTAGCAATGAAAGAGATTGAAGAAGCTAAAAAGAAAGGATTTAAAGTCATTGTAGTAGGAGGTACTGGCCTATACTTAGACTCTTTAATATATGAAAAAGAATATATTGGATTAAATAGAGATAAAACTAATAAAAGTGAATTCTCATATGAAGAAGTTAAAGATAAACTTGAAACAGAGTTTAAGACTGAGTGGGATAAACTAAATGAATCAGAAAAGAAGAATTTAAAAAGACTAAGGATAATATATGAAAGACTAAATAACTCTGATAACAGTTTCGAAACAAAGCCTTTAAAAGAATTTGTTTTAATGTCTCCTAAGTATGATAGAGAAAAGCTATATGAAAAGATAAATGAAAGAGTAAATAAAATGATAGAAGATGGATTAGTTGAGGAAGTAAAGAAACTGATGAAAGATAGTTTTGGTGACTCTGAAAGTATGAAAGGAACAGGATACAAAGAAATTGTAATGTACTTAAAGAATGAAATGACATTAGAAGAGGCAATTGATAATATCAAAAGGTCTCATAGGCATTATGCAAAGAGACAAATCACTTGGTTTAAAAAATACTTTAATGATTTTAAAGTAATATCTAGTTAACTTTTTACTTATTTTTCGTGGATAAATACTTGTTTAGAATAGCTCCTCAAGGAGTAGTGTATAGAAGTGATGGAAAGATGCTAGTTATGAAAAGAAGTTTAAAAGAAGAAGTTGCCCCAGGCACTTTGGCATATATTGGAGGTAAAGTAGAAAGACAAGAAATCAAAGATTACAAATCTGAAACTATATACAATGTGTTTGAAGAAACATTTATTCGAGAGTGTTTAGAAGAAGCTCATGTAAAAGTAAAAAGAGAAAGTATTAAAATAATAGGGGATCACTTATTTGAAAGACCAGATGGTATTCAAATGATTATAGTTACCCTAATAGCAGAGTTTGAGGAACAATTAGAAGGAGAGCTAGATAAAGATGAAGTAGAAGCAATATATTGGTTAAACTTATCTGAAATAGATAAAAACAATATGCCTGAAGCAGTATATAGGACTTATGAAATAGTAAGTAAACAAATAACAAAAAATTAATTTCACATATATTACTTTGTTATTATAAAATTTGACATCAAAAGCAAAACTATATTAGATATGAGACTATAGTTATTATTAATATTTATGAAATATTTAAGGTCAAAGCTTACGATATACAATATATTCCTGGTATTTATTATTGTCTTGGTTTTAGTAATTAATTATTTTGTTAAAGGTGCAATATTTACTGGTGATGAGCCACGATTTGCTTATTATGCTGTAAGTTATTCAAGAGGTAAAGATTTTAACATGCTTTTAGAAGATTGGTATATCTATGAAGCAAAAAATGGAATTAGACAAGTTTTACCTCAAATCCAAAATTCAACACCTGGGCATTCAGTAATTGTACCAGTAATTGTATCTGTCTTAGTTGACAAGATTAGTTACTCAGGAATTAGGTGGTCTTCGGTATTTATAAGTATTTGTGGAATTCTATTTTTGTATAAGGCACTCATACTCTTAAAATTTAAGAAAAGCGTAGTATTAATTACCTTGTTATTAATAAGTACTACTTTACCATTGCTACCATATATGAAACTTCTTTATTCAGAAATTTGGTTATTTACACTAGTCTCTTTAACATTATTATTGTTGGCAAATTTAAAAAACAATCGGAATCTAAATTCATTATCATTAATAAATAAATTTATAATTTTGTTAGTTACTCCTTTAACTTTTAGTTTATTACCATTTTTCCATCTTAGATTAATATTGTTATGTTTTGTATTATTCATAATTTACGCTTTTTATTTGTTTAAACAAATAAAAACAATTAATAAATTTAGTTTGTTAATTCCCTTGTTTTGTGTTGGAATATCCTTAGTTGTTTTTGTTAATTTACAGATAAGCCTTTATGGCTCAGTTTTGGGAAGTGCATCCAGTCCTAATGTATTTAGTTTAAATGGTTTAGTCAATAGGACAATCTTAACTTTGTTTGATGTTAGACATGGTTTACTAACTTTCTCACCTATTTTCATATTTTCGTTTTTAGGACTTTTAAAAGGAATTATTAAAAAACAAATTTTTGAAATACTTACCTTTATTATGTTGCTATCGATACTCATAATTTCAATGTGGGGAGCTGCTTCTGATAGTTTCTCAGCAAGATTCTGGGTTGCATCTGTACCAATTCTTGCTATTGGTATGTGTAACTGGTTAAGCAATAGAAAAAGCTTTTTGGAATATATAGTTTTTGTAATTACATTTGTAATTACATATGTAAATGCATTTGCTTTTGTAGTTAATCCTAATATATTTTTAAATAATCGAATATATTCATATACATACGATAGAATGTTTGATTATTTTCCTTTTATAAATGTAAATGCAATTTTGCCTTGGGATTCTTGGGATGTTGTTAAGCCTTATCTATATGAAAGTAATTTGAATGGACTTTATATATTTATATATTTATTTATTGTTATTATATCTTGTTATCTTTCAAACTCTACTAAAAAACTATATAGGGTAATTTCTTATATTATTTTTTTAATCTTAATTTCTTATGTTTTAATATATACTGGTGTAAAGAAAATACCTGAGCAAACTTACTCTGTCAACTATAGTAAACTTAATGAGGAATATTTCATTATAAACTTTTTAGATAAAAATGTTCCAGGAATGATAAGATTTGGAAAACCCAAAGACTATTGGCCTATGCCTCCTTATCCAAGTGAAGTTGAAATAGCTGTTAGTTATAATGGTATTGATTATGAGAATAGTGAGTTTAGGAGAATGTCACCTATAATAACTTTTAACAATCCCAAACCAGTGATGTCAATGAAAATATCTGGCAAAAAGGAGTTGATTAGGTATCTTTATGATAATAATAAATTTGAAATATATAAAAAACTTATTAATTTGTAAATTAGATGTAAAATCGACTTATGCAAATGTTTGATTCTACTAAAATACCTGAATATGCACGTAAAGTAGCAAGAATACTTTTAAAGGAAGGATATGACAGTTACCTTGTTGGTGGTGCTGTTAGAGATAATCTGCTTGGAATATATACACATAACTATGACTTTACAACAAATGCTACCCCTGAAGAACTAATCAAAATTGAAAGCTTTCCTAAAGCTGTTCAGATAAATCAAAGATTTGGAACTATTGCAGTAATAGTGGCTGATGAGCATG
>CAYSFE010000007.1:0-43322 GCA_964430225.1 uncultured Candidatus Saccharibacteria bacterium | reverse complement strand
CTATGCAGATACTATTACTTACACACTTGCAGGGAGCTTTTAAAAGTGCTAACTTAGTTAAAGATAATTTTAATTAAACTGCTCTGGTAAATAAAATGAACCTTAAAAAACTTGTTTCAATAGGTTTATGTTTTATTATTATCGTTTCTATTCTTCCAATTTCATTTGTCCACGGTTCTGCTCTTACTTCTGTTTCTCTTTCAGGTAGTGGAATTACCGCTAATTCGGCATCTACTGGTGCAGCTTTAAAAACTGAAGTTAATTTTTCCAATCCAACAGCAATAACAACTGCAGACACAATTACGGTTGCACTAAACGGAATGACTAGTACAGCCTCAATAGATGATACTGAATTAGGAATTACAGGGTGTACAGATAATACAGAGTCTATTGCTTCTGTTGGAGCAGGTGCAAATCCTGTTATAGTTTTTGATAGTATTGCATGTAATGCAGCATCAAGCGTTGTTTTAACAATAACCTCTACAGGAATATCAACAGGAGCTTCAATAATAAACGCATCAGCTACAGCAGCTATGTATTCAATTTCAATTACAACAAATAATGATTTCGGGGCAATTTTATTCTATGTTGGAAGTGCAAACTTGGTAACTGTAACTGCAACTGTAACTCCAACAATATCACTAATATTATATAACAAAACTTTTAGTGGGGAATATGACGCAGCAGTCTATCCTAAAAGATGTAGTCTTGGCGTGTTAGCTACTGGAACTACTAGAAGTTGTACTGTATCTAGTAATCCAACCCCTGCATCAGATTTTGATTATTATGTAAAAGTTGGTACTAATGCAGGTAATGGATATACTATTAATTATGCAGCAAGTTCTGCAAACTCAGGAAAACTTGCTGCAAGTGCATCTATTGATATTAATGACGTGGCAGACGGAACAGTAACTGCAAACTCAGAAGAATATGGAATGGTTCTAAAACAAGGTGCAAACTCAAATTCTGGTACAGTTACACGTGGTGCAACTTTTGGAGGTGGTACTGGGGTTGATAATAATGCCTACGCTTTTTCGGCAACAGGTAGCACACAGATTATAAGTGTAGACAAAGCTAACGATGATAGTCTTGCTGCCAATAGTCCTAAGATATTACATGTAGTTGCAATTTCTTCCGTTACTCAAACAGGCAACTATTCTCAAACAATTACTTATACAGCATCTGGAAACTTTTAATAAGTTATTAATTTGCAGTATAATAACCATATGATGAAATTAAAGCTTATAATTTTCTTTTGTTTGATATTCTACTTTGGTTTTTCAATAAATTTTGTTTTTGCACAAGTTATTGAATCAAGGTCATATAGAGGATTAGTACTTTCTCCATTAATAAGAGAATACAAAGCCAAACCTGGAGATGTAATACAAGGAAGTTTTGAGGTAAGACATGACTATGAAGTTACAAATCGACAGGTAGTTCTTTTTCCTTATTCACAAGATTTTACATCTAATAATAATAATGGGAGCCCTGTATGGGTTAATTATAAAAATGACGATATAAAATCAGAAACTTCTATGGAAGATTGGATAACTATGCAGAAAGAGTCTATTTCTTTGAAACAACAGGGAGATAAAAAAGAAATATTTTTTACAATTACAGTACCATTAAATTCTCCTGGTGGTACTCATCAAACAGGAATTGTATTTTCAGAACAATCTAAAGATTCAATAGGTTCTGGAAATGTTGTTACTATTGGTGAAAGGGTTGCTGGTTTAGTATTTGTAGAAGTAGACGGTGTAAAGACTAAGGAATTAAATGTAGATGAAATAAAAGTATCTGACATAGATGGTATTACCCCTTTATTATATCTTTTTGAATATCTTCCAGTAAATATTGATTTAAAGATAAGAAATTCTGGCAATGTAAATATTGCTCCATCTGGGGATGTCTTTATTACTCCTTCAGGAAAGACTGCAAGTACACCAACACTAACATTTAATGAGGAGGGATCTAGAATACTTGCAAAATCAACTAGAAACTTAAGAACCACTTGGTTAGATGGTTTCTTTACAATTAGTAAAAATACTCTACCAGATGATGCTTCATTGTTTGATAAGCTGTTTAACCAATACACTCTTAACCTTAACTTTGGAAAACCATTTAGAATTGGTGCATATGATATCAATGTTAAAGTAAACTATACAGATGCAAATAACGAATTTAAGAGTAAAGATGCAAAGGTAACCATCTTTGTTCTTCCCTGGAAAATGATTCTTTTAGTAATACTTTTAATTGTGATATATATTATCATTAGAAAGATTAGATCAAGAAGAAAGAAACATGTATATAAAGAATATAGGGAAATACCATATGAAAAAAAGTATTCTAAGTTTATTGACGAGTAGTATTCTTCTACTATCTTTATTCTTTCCACAAATAATTAATGCTGAAACATCTAAAGGTATATTAGCCTACCCTGCTTTCTTTGAGATTACATCAACTAAGGATTTACAAAAGCTCAGCTATACCATTGAGAACTTGTCAGATGCACCTTTTAAGTTTAATCCTCAGATTCTAAGTTTTTCTCAGAACGAGGATCTTTCATATTCATTTACTAAGGTATCTGATGTTCAGATATCTTCCCAGCTCCGTTTCAAACAAGAACAAATTACTGTAGCTCCAAAACAAAAGAAGATTGTAGATTTTGAATTCTTAAGTAAGGATGCTGGTACTTCTCAGTTCTTGGCAATAGCAAACAAGAGAATTGATGATACTGATATAGATGTTAGTTTAGGAGAATCATTAGTCATTCCCCTATTCATTAATTCTAAAGGAGTAAGTGTTCAAGGTACTGAAACCTCTATTCCAAACTATATCTTAGAAGTAATAACTCTTAAGGTTTTAAATGCCTTAACATTAACTCCTTCTAACACAGTTGAAGTAGATATTAAAAACTCTGGAGTTGATAATGTAAAGCCTACTTTCTTAATGGAAGTATTAAACGAGAAAGGAGGAAGAATGTATCAAAAGAAACTTAATGAAAGTGATATTAGATTACTACCTGAGTCACGTTTTAGAACCACTGTTGATTATCAGATAAATAATGTCTTCAAACTAACTGTAATACCTGAGAAATACTCAGTTAGAGTCACAGGATATGACACAGATGGAAGAATAATCTTATCTAAAGAAGAATCATACTATGTAGTTCCTCTACTTCAAATAATAGTTCTAGGAGCTATTCTCTTCGTTCTTTTTAGATTTGGTGGCAAAGTATCTAAACCAAATATTGATTTAAGAAGAATTGTAAGAAGTAAGAAAGAAGAACATAAATAGTGGTTACTAAGACATAAGCCAGGTTCTGTTTAGACAATCATTTCTCTCAACTTTCGTTGCCATCACTTTCATATATTTCAAATCAAGTGATGATGCGGTAATAACTACCTTGCATCGTGTAGGGGTTGCCTGCCATATTTAATTGCTTAAATATGCGGTGGTCTCTTACACCACCTTTTCACTATGACTGATATTGCTATCAGCTACTTGTTTTCTGTTGCCCTTTTCTCCCTAAGATCACTCCTAACTACATATATATCTGTAGTACACACCACAAATGCATGTGGCCTATGATGCCTGGACTTTCCTCTACTACTTTCGTAGCAGTAATTGTCTGTCTTAGTAACCATATATATTATCGTTTGTCCCTATATATATTGTCAAATGAAGTCATGACCTAGTACAATATGGAAACATATTCTACTTAAATTATTACATTTTCTATATATGAAGAAGGATAAAATGAACCATCCAAGAATAAAGGGTATTAGATACCAAAGAACATTCTGTATGGTTAAACCAGATGGAGTTATGAGAGGTCTTACAGGTGAGATTATTAAAAGAATTGAAAAAGTAGGATTAAAAATTGTAGGACTTAAGATGATTACAGCT
Organism: uncultured Candidatus Saccharibacteria bacterium; assembly: GCA_964430225.1. Lineage (GTDB taxonomy): Bacteria > Patescibacteriota > Dojkabacteria > JBAXKR01 > CAYSFE01. The sequence goes on along the minus strand of CAYSFE010000007.1, from coordinate 39,413 downwards.
AGCAAGGAACAAATAATTAAACATTATCCAATGAGTGACCAAGCTTGGGTTGATAGATTAGGTGATAAAGGATTATCAACATTTGTAGATCTTTCACTTGATCCAGTAGAGTTTATGGGAACTGCAGATAAATCAAAGATTGGAAAGATGGTAACTAATGCATTAGTAAAATATATGACATCAGGACCTGTTGTAATAATGATGGTAGAGGGTATACAAGCAATTGATATGGTAAGAAAACTTGCTGGTCATACATTACCATTTAAAGCTGATATGGGAACTATTAGAGGTGATTTTTCAGTAGATAGTCCAGCTGTAGCTAATGTAGAAGGTAGATCTATTCATAACCTATTCCATGCTTCTGAAAATGAGAAAGAAGCTGAAAGTGAATTAAAACTATGGTTCAATAACGATAGTAAAGATATACATACATACGATAGATCAGAAGAAGGAGTTATGTATTCAGCTATAATGTATAAAGAGTAAAAACACTTGCTCAAAGATAAATAAAGAAATACTATTGATATATTAATTATTAATTTACTAAATTGGCAGAACCAACAACTCCAGTGACTCCTGTTACTCCAGTAACACCAGTACAACCTTCTCCAGTACAAGAGAAAAAGAAAGGAAATGGACTTAAGATAGTAATCATTGTCCTTGTAGTCCTATTATTACTTTGTGTACTTTGTGGTGGTGGATCATACTTCTTGATTCAAAAAGCAGCAACTGATGTACAAACTAAAGTACAAAACGAGATTGATAAAGGTGGAACTACAATTAAAGATCAAATTGCAGATAGTGTTAAAGATTCTGTAACTGATGCTGTTGAATCAGCTGGATCAAGTGCAACAAGTAATTTATTTGGAAAGGGCGAATTACCAGTAGGATTTCCAAGTACAGTATCTTTAGCTAGTGACTATGAGGTTATTACAGGATCAACAGATACAGAAGGAACCAAGAAATCATATACTGTTTCATATTACTCAGCTAAAACTATCCCTCAGTTAGTTGAAATATATAAGACAGATATGGTAGCTAAAGGATGGACACTAAAAAGCTCAGGTGAATTCTTAGGTGTAAATTCAGTTATACTAAGTAAAACTGGTGCAGATGTATCCGTAATCATTAATAGTTCATATAGTTCTAAAGAAACTAGAAATATGGTTACAGTCGTTTACCAAGAGAAATAAAGAGAGGTAATAAATAGAACATAAAAGATCCCCTATTAAGGGGATCTTTATTATCTACTTACTATTAAATTTACTTTATCTCCATTAACTCTACTTCAAATATTAGAGTTGAGTTAGCTGGAATCTTTGCACTTTCTCTATCTCCATATGCCAATGCAGGAGGTATTGTTAGTTTTCTCTTCTCGCCTACTTTCATTCCTATTAGCCCTTGATTCCATCCATCAATAACTTGAGCATTACCAACATTCTGTACTAAGAATGGACTATTAGTTGTATATGAGCTTTCAAATACTGTCCCATCTAATAATGAACCTTTATAGTGTACTAATGCATTCTGACCTGTTTTCAATTCTACCCCATCACAATCATTTAATTTCTGAATAATTAAACCTGTTGAAGTTGTAGTAGGTTCAGAAGCAATTTCTCTACAAACCTTACCTTGAGAAGAACTAGAAGAATTTGTTTGATCGTTATTCATAGTATTAGGATTTGTCCAAAGTAAATAAATTACACCAGATACAACTAGTACCATAATTACTATTGTTGTAATCAAAGTATTCTTGTCCATATATAAAAGTAATATTTAAAGTAACTTTCGGATTATATTAAATTTTTGCGTTCATTGCCAATTTAAGATATATCTTTTACATACTTTTTATCTTAAAAATATGTTTGGAGATTTAAATAGAGTGGAATTACTAGGAAACATTACTAGTGATCTTAATATGAGAACCATTACAAATGGTACTAACGTAGTAAGCTTTGGTCTAGCTACAAATAGAAGATACAAGCAGAATGATGAATGGAAAGATCAAACTGACTTCCATAATGTCGTAGTATGGGGTAAACAAGCAGAAGGGCTATCAAGTAGAGCTAGGAAAGGTACAAGACTCTTTGTATCAGGAAGACTCACTACAAGGTCATGGGATGATCCTAATACTCCAGGAAAGAAGAACTACAAGACTGAAGTTGTAGCAGATCAACTTATCTTAATAGATAGATTTGAAGGAAAGAAAGAATCAGGAGCCCCATCAACATTCAAAAGTGAGGATAAACCAGCTAAAGAAGAAGCTAGTGATGAGGTTATTGATCCTAATGATCTACCTTTTTAATTTATTAAAAGATTAAAATGGCAGAAGAAGATAGAACATCAGGTTTAAACCATGATGAAGATGGTTCAGCACATTATGATGATGAAGAAGTTTTTGATAGTAATCCCGAAAGAAGACCTGAACCACCAGTTGAGCCTGAACCACCAGCAGCAACCACTGAAACACCTAAGAAATAATAGAATTTTTAAAATGATTTGAATATATAGAATAAGTCATATATAATAATTTTGTTCACAGTGATCTAGTCCTAACTAGGGAGTGAGAGTGAAAACACTTCTTGAACCTATCAAGACAAGAAAATAGGTATAGCAAATGGCTATGTGAGGTAAGTACAGTAATGTATTTACAAAGTAAGGTGGTAACACGAAGTACTTCGTCCTTACATTAGATTATATCTAGTGTATTTACGAAGTATTTTTTTATTTATTATTTTCTAATTATGAAATTCTCAACAAGTTACATCAAAACAAAGAAAGAAATTAGTGCTGAGATTGAATCAATCAATGGCAAATTACTCACTAGAGCCGGCTTTATTCATCAAGAAATGGCAGGAGTATACTCTTTCCTACCTCTTGGACTTAAAGTACTTAAAAAGATTGAAGATATTGTAAGGAAAAGAATGGATGAGATAGGCTCAGAGATGCTTATGACTTCCCTTCACCCTAAATCTCTTTGGGAAACAACACATAGACTAGACACTGTAGATGTCCTATTCAAAGTAATGGGTGCTAATGCTAAGTCAATTGAAAAGAATAGTGCTGAATATATCTTAGCTCCTACTCATGAGGATATGGTTACACCACTTGTTCAAGAAAATGTACTTAGTTACAAAGATCTTCCAAAGTATGTGTATCAAATACAAACTAAGTTCAGAAATGAGCCTAGAGCTAAATCGGGATTAATGAGAGGAAGGGAGTTTAGAATGAAAGATCTTTACTCCTTTAATAGATCAAAAGAAGATCTAATGAAGTTCTATGAAATAGCTAAAGCTCAATACAGAAAGGTATATGAAGACCTTGGTATAGGGGCTGATACTTTCCTTACAGTTGCATCTGGTGGAGACTTTACTAAGGACTACTCACATGAGTTTCAATTACTAGTTGATTCTGGAGAAGATACGATATATCTAGATAGAGAAAAAGGTATAGCATACAACAAAGAACTTAAGATAGAAGAAGATGCTAAGAAACTAGGTGTAGACTTCTCTTCCTTAGAAGAATTAAGAGCATCTGAGGTAGGAAATATCTTCCCTCTTGGAACTAAATATACAGAGGCTTTTGATTTTAGATATGTAGATGAGAATGGAGAAAAACAGTTAGTTTGGATGGGTAGTTATGGAATAGGGACAAGTAGAATCATGGGTGTTATGGTAGAGAAATTTCATGATGATTCTGGAATTGTTTGGAATGAGAATATAGCTCCATTTAAATACCATCTAATATCTCTAGCTCGTGATACTGAAAGTGAAACATATAAAGAAGCATTGAAGGTATATACAGAGCTTACAAACAAAGGTGTTGAAGTTCTTTGGGATGATAGATTAGATGTAACAAATGGTGAAAAGTTTAATGATGCTGATCTTATAGGATGTCCATATAGACTAGTAGTATCAGACAAAACTATTAAAGAAGGAAAGATAGAGTTAAAGAAAAGAAGTGAGAAAGAAACTAAATTAGTTGAAATAGGAAGTTTATAGACTTATCTCGAGCTCAACTTTATCTGAAGTCGATTTATCTAACTGAGTAAATATATCATTTACTTGTTTCATCTTTGATTGTAGATCATTTTTATCTACGGTAATCTTACTTACTGTTGATGAGCTAGAACTTATTACAGTTGCTTTAGACTGTAAATAGTCATTTAACTCCTTGTTTCTTATATCTCTTATTAGAAAAGTTGAAGCAATACCTATTACAAATAGTACCAGGACTATTGTCATGGTAAAACGTTTGTTTTTATCTACTTCAGTATTATTCATTTAATGAACTTATATATTTATCGATTGTTGATTTTTGTTCTTTAAGTGTCGATATATTATTTGTTAATTTCTCAGTATATTGAGATGCCGAGACAGTATAAATTACAGTGTCAGATTTAGTTAAAGGTGTATATACCTCGGTATTAAAAGTTTCTTTTGAAGATTTAAGAGTTGTATTTAGATCTTTTAAACTTGTTACATCCTCTGTTAAGGCAATTAGTTTATTATATATATCTAGTACATTATCACTTTTCCATCTTGCCTCTATATATTTACAATCAGCTTTTACAAGTTCCCATTCTTTCTTTGTGTCAGTTAAACATTTTTTTAGTTCATCAAGTGTTTTTGCTTTCTCAACTCGAGATCTTAGAAGTAACATGTTTGCAGTGTTATCATCAAGAACACTAGTTTTAGTAACTAATGAGTTATTTTTATCTTCATAAATGGCAATATATGAATCTATAGTATCTAAAGCTTTATTCATTACACTTCTAGCTCCTTCTATCCTATTTTTATTTGTTTGGGAAAGTGTTACTAGTTTCTTGTAGTCAGTTTTAGCTGTATTTAGAAGAGTATTATTCTCTGTAAAAGTTTGTACTAAAGCATCATTAAGAGCATATGTTATACCTGCTAAAGATAGCATCACAAGTGCTGAAATTATTGTAACTGTTATGACCTTTTGTTTCTTCATATATTTAAAAATCAAACGAGGCTAAATCAACCTCAGCTTCTAAATTACTTTCCTTAGTTAGTTTATCAAATACATCAGCATTCACACTAGATGCATTATTACTACTCACTACTCTAACACTATCTCCACTAGATGTATTTATATATGTATATACACCAAATACAAGTACTATTAAAGTTACTACTATTACCCCATTTCGGATTGTATCATTTGATCTTTTTACATGATATGACTCACAATACGTATTTAAAGCTATGTTCTTAAGCTTCATATCAACAAATATATTACTTCTATATTCGTTACAATTATGGTTTTTTACTTTTATTTCTTCCTTCATATATTTTCTTTATTTTATCTAGTGCTCTCATTTGCATTACTTTAGCATTACTTACGCTTATTTTAAGTTCTTCAGCTGCTTCTTTTATTTTATATCCCTTTAAAAATCTAAGCTCAAGTAATTTAGATTGTATTGGTTTAAGTAATTTAAATACTTCAATTATTTTATTTTCTTTCTCTTTTTTATCTTTTACCTCATCCTCATCTTCAAATATATTTACTTCATCTTCTTCAAATATTTTCTCTATCTCAAGATCAAAATTTCCATTTTTATCCTTTAGAGCCTTACTATCTTCCATCCAATCTTCAAATGTGTCTGCACTCTTCTCGTATAGAGATTTATAGTACTGGGCTAAAATGTTTTTTGTCACACTATATATCCAAGTACTAAAACTACTATTAAAAGAATATGTTTTTAAGTTTTTAACAATATTTACCCAGGTTTCTGAAGTTACATCTTCAGCATCTTGACGAGTTCTAACTTTATAAAAGATGTACCTAAAGAGTTTAGAACTATAATGGTTGTATATAGTTTCAAAGTCTTTAGCCGAACCCTCCTGAGCTCTTTTTATAGTCTCTTTATCAATAATTCTATTCAAGATTTCAATTACTTAGTTAATTGGGAGTTACTGCTACCTTGTGCCTTTATCTTCAAATCCATCATATAGTTAGCATCATAGTACTCAACGATATATTTTGATATAGCAAAATTAGGGATCCTGGCAATCCAAGTAAGAAAAGCATTTTTTAAATTATCCCCTATTAAAGTTCTAGAATATACTTTTAGTTTTTTATCAGCATAGAACACATCAAAGTCACTTGATTGATAGGGTAATGATGATAATAGATCCGTAATCCTTTCTGGTACTTGTTCAGTAGTAGAAGTAGAACTTGTACTTGAACTAATCTCTTCTACATTTGTGTTGTTTCCAGTAGGATTTTGTCCTTTGTTACTAAAGTTAAAAAATAGAATTATTGCTAAGAAACCAATTACAAAGGCTATGGTAATAAAGAAAAGCAAAATCTGTTTTTTATTTCTTAATTGTAAATTCATTATTTTATTGCTTCTAAATAATGGGCATAGTTTGCTTTAACTACATCACAATATGCTAAACCTTGATCACTACATGCCCCTAGATACCCCCTTGCGGCACTTTCAACATTTGATATGGTCCAATTTTGTGGTGCTACATTACCTCCATCATTTCCTAATTTTATTGCACTTACACAAAGAGCATCACCCCATCTACTCCTATTTGGAGCAGATCCAGTATCTACACCAAGAGCAGCCCTACACTGATTGAATGATGCTTTTTGAATATATCCATTAAATGTAGAATCTAGAATTTGAAATGGTCCTCTTACATCACAAGTCCCTCGAGCTACACATGTAGAATTATTCTCTGTGAAAAGTGAGGTATCGTTTATTGGGTCTTCAGTATTAACATGCGAACAAGATGTTTCTATATGCCAAATTGACATAATCATAGCAGCTGGAACTTTTCCAATTTCCGCTGCTCTTTCAATAGCGGTTTTTAATTGAGCATTATTAATTGCATTGTCACAGTTTTGAATTCCCATAAATTGTCCAAATCCTCCATCATTATTTGAAGTTGATTGATTTCTTGGGCCTTCTAAACATAGTTTTGGATCTATCTTTGCTTTTGCTATTTCATCTAAAGTTAGCATTCCGTTTTGACATAGGAATACTGCTAATGGATCAGGATCTTTTGTAATATATGTACTACCTGTATCTTCTTTACATAAACATGCAAAGTAGTTATCCCCTTCAGATCCACATTCTTGAAGTGGAGTGCTTGCAGACACACTGTAGTCAGCTTTTGAGAGTCTTTCATTTATTGCTGCAACTGTACCTAAGAAAGGTATCTCTGCAGAGGAGGTTACAAATGATTTTGTATTATCATCGGCCTTTATAGCTGGTCTTAATGTTCCTATATATGCCGCATTATTTGGATTACTACACTGATCGTTATTCCCTGTCTTAATATTCGTTTGTAATTTAGAAACAGTATATTGCCTTGTATATGTGTTTACGGTTGTAGATATCTCTTTATGGCATATTCTTCTATCTTTATCATAGTTAAGTCTGTTACTTTGTTCCCATGCTGTTCTCATAATTCTAAGTAAAGCTGACATAGAATCAAGATTTGATCCTTGATAAGTAATCTTTTTTAAGAAATACATATCAGCAGGTGTTTTACCAGTTTGAATAAACATCTTACTCTTATCAGAACTCTCTATTTTCTTAACTGTATTTGTTGGTATTAGAGTTGTTAATGGTTTTTTCTTTTTAGGATCTGCACACCATACTTTGTAACATTCTTTAGGAATTGTTACGTAGTGACCTACTAGTTTTGCACCTAATACCTGTCCATCCCCTGTTACTTGGTAGTAGTCACCAGAAGGTGTTTCAGTAGTTTCACAAGTACCATATCCTGCGGTAAACCTACTATCGACAGGAACTTTAAGTTGAGTTCCAAATACACTAGTAAAGTCAGAACATTTTACAGTATCAGTCTCAGAATCTAAAAAGGTACTTCTAACAATACTTTCTCCACTCATAACTTCAGAAGAATTGAATTGAGTAGTTATTACGTCATTATTTCCTGCAGGTTTGAAATTTGGAGATAGAACATTTGTAGGTTGAAATACCTTTGAAGCTGATACGGAAAACTCATCAATCCCAGTTGATCTTAACATTCCCTTTTTAGAGAAATCAGAAATACTTGTAAGTCCATAGTTTGTAGATCTTTCTTCAATTCTTCTACTGCTAACTGAAGCCTGATTGTTATATGTTGCAAGTAGAAAATCTAAAGGAGATCTAATTACATCCCTATCATATGAAGAATAGTCTTCAAAATCTCGAGAATATAGAAGATTAGCTGAACCTAGAAGTGGAATTGAAACTTGAGTTGAACTTCCATCAATATTTCTAATCTTTGCTGTAGCATCTACTTTTCTAGTAAAGTCTTTATTCACTTCATATCTTTTTCTGTTAAGTGCTCCCCCATATGAAGTAAATGATAGTTCATCAGTTCCGTTTATTTCTGTTGATGCAATAGACTTAAGAAGTGGAACATTTACTTGTACAGTATTTACAATATTTGATGTAAACACTCCATCTTTCAAAACATTATCCCAGACTTCATATATTTCTTTTCCAGATGGACAATATCCACGTACTTTATCGACTGCACATCTTCCAGTAGGTATTTTCACTTGTCCAATGGCTTGATTTTCAAATCTGCCTCCTGATCTTACAGGATCTACCATATCAAAATATGCACTTGTTGAATCAGAAGGAACTTTATTTACTGTTGGTATTGTATCTGAATCATATGCACATGATCTTATGAATAGATTTGAGCTAGCTGCTGTTGAAAGAGCCGAAAGAATTTGTGATTCATAATATATTGGCCAAGCTCCAGTAGCTTTACATCCTGGATCCACTTCCTTAACTGCACAATACGTTGCAGGCTCAATTTTATCCCAAACCTCAAGCTTATTTGCATCAAGATGTGCATGGGTTGGATAACTACTTGGTAATAATCTATTGGCTTCGGCTTGATCTGCATCATTTGCCCTTAATTTATATGTATCTGTAAGCATCCCATTAAAGATTAACATAGCTGAGAAGTTTGGGTTAGTTAGAAATTGGTCTAACATATCTACTTTAAACTGATTAAACTTTAGATTTGACACACTTTCACCATTTCCTACATCTGCACCAGTTTCAGTTACAAATATTTTAACTTTTCTAGTTTCTGCAAACTTTGATACTCTTGTTAAGGCATCTACAGAATATGCATTTACTGCAAATCCAACAATCCCACCAAATATATTTGAGTTACCAGCGGCTTTAGAATTCTCCATTAGTTCAATATATTTCTCAAAGTTATAGCTGTCACCTACTGTTGCTGTGTTTGCATCAAGAATAGGAGAAAGTACATTTATCTTACTTCTTGTTTCATAGAAATCAGCTTTATAGTTAGCTGGATTACTTATAGTGTCCATAAAAGTCTTTAAAAATACTGCTTCATCATCAGGGGATCTTTTTTCAATAGAGTTTGGTTCGTTATGTCCTCCTACAATCCAGAATGGATATTTTGATTTCTCAGCTAATGCAATCGCATTATATCCATATGATGTTGCGTCATTTCTAATTACATCTTGAGATGCTCCACGAGGTGCTATGTCACATCCTTTAACGTCATTGTAACAAGCTCGAATGATAAAATTAGTTCCATTTTTTTGAAGATCATCTATGATTCCTGCTGCTCCTGGAACTTCATCTGTTTTAGTAACAATACCTAATATCCATCCATAGTTATATCCCTTTTCTAAAAACTTTTGGCCTAAACCATTTAGCTCTATCATTAATTGTGCTGAGTTAGCACCTAATCTACTTGCAGTAGTTTGAGTTCCTCCACCAGTACTTACCTTAGGTAAAGTTACAAAATCAGCAAGTCCATTAGCTAATATTTTAGATCCTACTTTAGTAGTAAGGTATGGATTATCTGTTGATTGAGCTCCAACAATAGGGATAAGGTTAGAATTTGAAGTAAGAAAGAGAAAAAAAAGTATAGGAAACACAACTAAAATAAAGTGGATATGTTTTTTCATACTTACTAAAGTATTCACCAGATAAATATACCAAAATTTAGTTATATAGAAAAGTTTGAGATGATATAATATTTCCCATATCTTTTATGTTTTTCTTAATGCCATACGATCATAAAGCCTTAGAGACAAAGTGGATGAATAAGTGGAAAGAGCTAGGGCTATACAAACTGGATGAGAATTCTGTTAAACCTAAACAATATGTCTTAGATATGTTTCCATATCCATCAGGTGCTGGACTTCATGTAGGACATGTTGAAGGATATTCTGCTACAGATATATATTCTAGGTATTTAAGAATGAAGGGATTTAATGTACTTCACCCTATGGGGTGGGATGCATTTGGATTACCTGCTGAGAACTATGCAGTAAAGACCGGAGTACATCCTAGTATTACTACAGATAAAGCTATTGAAACATTTAAAACTCAAATAGACAGAGTTGGATTATCATATGACTGGGATAGGGAACTAGGTACTCATAGGCCTAACTACTATAAATGGACACAGTGGCTTTTCCTACTTTTCTACAAAAAGGGATTGGCTTACAAAAAAGATGCATTAGTAAACTACTGTCCTTCTTGTCAGACAGTTTTAGCTAATGAACAAGTAGTAGATGGTAAATGTGAAAGATGTGGAACTATAGTATTACAAAAGATGATGAATCAATGGTTCTTTAAGATTACTGACTATGCTGAGAGATTAATTGATGGACTTGAGAACTTAGACTGGCCTGAAAGTACCAAGCTTGCTCAAAAGAATTGGATAGGTAAATCAGATGGAGCAACATTAAGTTTTAACATTGAAGGGTTTGATGAAGATAAGATAGAAGTATTTACTACAAGATTAGACACCATATTCGGATGTACTTTCATTGCACTTGCTCCAGAACATCCAATAGTAGAAAAGATAGTTAAAGAAGAGAAGTTAGAGGAAGTGAATAAATATATTGAAGAGGCTAAGAAGAAATCAGAACTTACAAGAACTTCTTCTAAAGAAAAGACAGGGGTATTTACAGGAACATATGCATATAACCCATTTAACGAAGACCTTATCCCAATATACATTTCAGATTTTGTCATTTCCACATATGCTAAAGGTGCCATTATGGGAGTACCTGCACATGATGAAAGAGATAACGAGTTTGCTAAGAATTTTAATCTCCCTATTAAAGATGTAATAAACAAAGAGATAGATGCAGTAGTAGATGGGGTCAACGTTCAAGTACCAGTGAAAGAAGATAAGAAAGAGATATTTGCTGGATATGGAGTACTTGTAGACTCAGGAGATTACTCTGGTCTTACAAGTAAAGAAGCATATGAAAAGATGATTACTTTTGCAGAAAGTGAAGGATTTGGAAAACGTAAAGTTGAATACAAATTAAGAGATTGGTTAATCTCACGTCAGAGATATTGGGGACCTCCAATTCCTATGGTATATGATAAAGATGGGAATGCTACACCTGTAAACGAAACTGATTTACCTGTTGTTCTTCCACTAGATGTAGACTTTAAACCAACAGGAGAATCCCCACTTAAATATGTAGAGAAGTTTCATAATATAGATAGTTCAAAGTATCCTACTGCTGTTAAACGTGAAGTAGATACTTTAGATACTTTTGTAGATTCTTCTTGGTATTTCTTAAGATTCTGTGATCCTAAAAATGAATTAGAGTTTGCAAATAAAGAGAAAATGAATAAGTTAGGACCTGTAGATACATATGTTGGAGGTGCAGAACATACAGTACTTCATCTTCTATATGCTAGGTTCTTTACAAAAGTACTTTTTGATGAAGGTTATCTTGCCTTTGAAGAACCATTCTTAAAGTTAAGACATCCTGGAATGATTTTAGGACCTGATCATGCAAAGATGAGTAAGAGTAAGGGAAATGTTATTAACCCTACTGATACATGTGAAGAATATGGTGCTGATACCCTTAGAATGTATGAGATGTTCATGGGACCACTAAATATATCTAAGGCTTGGTCAATAGACTCTATTAGAGGTGTAAGGAAATTCCTACAAAGAGTATATGACCTATCTGAACATATAACAGAAACTGTAGACAAAGATGTTGTGGTTGGTGTAAATAAGCTTATCAAAAAAGTAGAGAGTGATACAAAAGACTTTAAGTTTAATACAGCAGTCTCTGAGTTTATGATCTTTGTAAACTTAGTAGAAGAAAAGAAAGGAATAGATAAAGAAAGCTATACAAAGTTTTTACTTTGCTTAGCTCCTTATGCTCCTTTCATTACAGATGAGCTATATGAAAAGCTAGGAAATACAGTATCAATACATAAAATGAGTTTCCCTACATATGATGAGAGCTTAATATCTACTGGTACTAAGACAATAGTAGTACAAGTAAATGGAAAGAAAAGAGCTATGTTTGATATATCAGAAGATATGGGAGAAGCAGAAGTATATGTAAAAGCGATAGAACAATTAAAAGGTAAACTAGAAGAAAAAGATATTAAAAAGAAAATATATATAAAGGGAAAGATAGTTAGTTTTGTAGTTTAGTATGGAAACTAAACTTAAAATTCTTGCTAGTTACAAAGGATATAGGAACACGCAAATTCATCTCCAATATGGGAATAAAGAATATATGCTTTGCATATATAAGAAAGAGAAAGGGATAAAAGAAAGAATTGACAGTGCCGATAGAATAATGGCACTTTGTTACCCAGCTCTTCCCGTTAAACAAAGAATTAAAGTCATATCCACTTCTCCAAACCTAATCATTCTCTATTCTTACCTTCCAGGAAGCACAATCTCATGGGAGGGATACACAATGAAACATATAAAGGGATTAGGAGAATATATGGGTAAGCTTCACACAATACTTGAACGGGTTAGATATAAGGACATAGAGATTGAGTATGAATTAGATCTTTCAATACTCCATCTTAAAGAAATGGATAGATACTTTAAAGATAAAGGGGTATTAGAAGCAATGAAGAATAAACTACATGTATTGCCATCATTTAATATCAAGAAGTTTTTGAAAGTATTTGATGAACTAAGATCAATAGATTCTCAGATACTTCATATGGATTTTGTAAGAGGAAATATTTTATTTAATGCGAAGAAAGAAATAACCGGGATAATAGATTTTGAAAAGTGCGCATATGGACCTAGAGTTTTAGATATTGCAAGAACATTAGCTTTTCTATTAATTGATTGTAAATACAAATCTGAAGAAAAGATTAGAAAATATTTTTTAATTTCAGGATATATTAAAAGAGGAAAGATGAAACTACCTTCTACTAATCTTATCAATATTTTAGTGGAATATTTCCTACTTTACGACTTCTTTAAATTTCTGTACCATACCCCATATGAGTCTTTGAAAGATAATGAACATTTCATTAGGACTCGTAATAGACTTCTGGAATCTAAGGTTATCTGCCTATTTTAACTTTTACTGTATGTATATGGCTTCAAAAGCATGGAAGAAAAGACTTGTGGCTCAAGCTGATCTCATGGATTTACAAGAGAAGCTTAAAGAGATGGGGAAAAAGATAGTATTTACAGCAGGTGCATGGGATATGCTTCATGTAGGACAGTGTAGATACTTAGAAGAAGCTAAAGCTCATGGTGATATATTAGTAGTAGGTGTAAGTAGTAATGACGCTATTAGGAAAGTAAAAGGACCAGGTAGACCAATACTAGATGAGAAAGTTAGAGCTGAAATGCTTACAAACATCCGTACAGTTGACTTCGTAACAATACTGCCAGAAGCTTCTTGCAATCCAACCCTTGGGTTATTAAAACCAGATGTATATGTCACTGTAAAAGAAGATTGGAATGAGAAATATAAAGAATCAAAGGAGTATAAAACTGTTAACAAATATGGTGGAAAGGTAGTTGTTGTAGATAGACAATCTCCTGGTATTTCAACAACCCAAATACTTCAAAGAGCTGTAAGTTCACAATTAGGAGATGTATTTAAAACCTTTATGGAATTAAGAAAGGATCCATTAAGTGAAAAAGAATAATAAAAGTAAAAACCCTAGGATAAATGGAGAGTATGCAAAAATATGGCAGAGTGTTGGTAAATGTGTGTTTTGTGATTTAAAAGAAGATTTCGTTATCTATGAGGAAAATGATATTTGTTTAGTACAAAACAAATACCCATATTCTGATGGTCATCTCATGGCTATACCAAGAAAACACATATCCTCACCTAAAGAATTAAGTGTTAAACAATGGAATACTATACGTAAGTTTAACTACTTAACAAAGAAACTTTTAAAAAAGGTGTTTGATGTAAAGGGGATGTGGACACTAATTCGTGAAGGTGGTGAGGTTGCTCAAATGACTGTTGTTGATCATCTTCATGTTCAGTTTATCCCGTTTTCAGATCCAAAGCTTTGTACTTGGAAATATTCAGAACTTAAATATACCCCTGAGGAAAGTATTAAGATGTATAAAACTGAGAAGAAGGAAATAGTATCACTACTTAAGAAATTTAAAGAAAAATATGACAATTAAGACATATAAATGGAGTGAGATTGCATTTGGTAAGAAACCAGAAGGGATCAAAGATAAGCCTTTTACCTTTATTCACATATCTAGGGATATTTCAGAGGCTAGAATATTAGAACTTTTTAAAGAATATATCTCCACTTCAAATATTCTTTGGGGAATAGCAGAGGAAGAATATATAGAAGGATTTGATGGACAAATTCAATTTGAAACTCTTAAAGAATCTTCTTTTAAAAGCCTCATAGATAAAGTAAGTAAAGCAAATATTTCTAGAGAGTTACTTTTTCTTAAATATAACCAAAGAGACGCAAGATACATAATAGAGTCGTTAAAACCTAAAATAAACGTTCTTGTAAATGGATCATGGAAATCAGTATTTCATCAAACTCAAGTATTTGGAACACTTGTAAAGAATGAACTTAAATACAAACTAGTATCTGCATTTACTGATGAGAAAGAAGCAAAAGAGTACGAAAAGAAAGTTAAAAAAGTAATAGACAGGACAACAAAACTTCCTACCATCTTAAAAGAAAGTGAATATTTAGAGGCATTAACGACAGTTTCTAAAAGATCATTTGATCATAGCTTTCAGGTTGGATCAATACTACTTAAGGGGAATAAAGTAATAGCTTCAGCACATAATGAGATAGTACCATTTGAAACATATGCCCTTCTTAATGGATCTTTAAGAGAAAAAAACTTTACTCCTCAAAATGATCTTAATTTCTATGATACTCATCACTCAGAACTTGGAATACTAAACATTTGTCTTAATAAAGGGATAAGTTTAAAGGGAACTACCCTTTTAGTTAATCTTCTTCCTTGTCCTACTTGTGCTAAAGCGCTAGCTCATACCACAATATCCAGGGTTATTTATCATTTAGATCATAGTTCTGGATATTCATTTGACCTCCTTAAAAGATATGGGATAGATTGTATTAGAATATGAACTGGCCAATATATTACAAAGAAAAACTCCATATAGCTAATCCTACATCTAATGTGGGTATAGTTACCTTATGGACTCCTATGCAAGCTATATTACCTAATCTTGATCAGACAGAATTTAATATTGGTGGACAGCTCTACTCTAAGGTTGGAGTAAACTATATCATCCGTAATATCCTAGCAAATCCAGTAATTGATACATTAATAGTATGTGGAGCAAATAGGTCAGGAAGTGCTGATGCCCTTATCAACTTCATTGAGAAAGGAGTAGATAATGAAAATGCTGTGATTGGAGTAGATAAAGCAAACATTGATAAAGAGATTGATAAAGAATCACTAGAGCTATTTAGAAAGAAAGTGAAGGTAGTAAAACTTCTTGATAACTCTTCTCACTCAAAAGTAAGCGAAGAATTAAAAAAAGTATCTAAGAAAAACTCAAAGAGTTGGAGTGAGGCTAAAACATTTCCTGAACCTGAGAAGAAAGAAACAGACAAATTTCCATCAGAAAAATCCACATTCACAATTAGGACCGACTATATTAAAGAAGCATGGCCTCAAATACTTAGACATATTATGAGGTTTGGAAGTAAGAAAGGAATGATTAAAGTTGGAGAGATAAGAGAGCTTGTTAATTTAGTTACTGTTATTGAAAAAGAAGATCCAACGAAGCCTGATATTCCAGATTGGTTTACATTTAGTAAAGAAGATTTAAAACTCTACTATAAAGGGTTCTTTGAAAAAGTATCTAGTAAAGAAGATTACGGTTATGGGGCTAGAATGTTCTCTCACCCTCTTGGATTACCAAATGAGAAATATAAATCAGAAAACAATACTAAAGTATCTAAGGAATACTTTAAAAAGTTAGGAAAAATAGAAATTACTCAAAATGATTTTGTGTTAAATCAAATTGAAGAAGTATATTTGAAATTAAAGAACTATAAATATGATAGAGGAGCTATGATCTCTATATGGAATCCTTGGGTAGATAATGTAGCTGAGGGATGGATGAGCGATAACTCCACTAAATCAGGTAATGTTCCTTGCATGACTCAACTACAATTTGCATATAGAGAGCATAAGCTGTTTCTTACAGCCTACTTTAGGTCAAATGACATGTTTGATGCATGGCCAAGAAATGCATTTGCTTTAAGAAAACTTCAATATGACTTAGGAAAGAAACTAGATATGAGTGTAGGTTCTCTCACAACTATTTCCTCATTAGCTCAAATATATGAACCTAACTATGAAGAAGCAAATAAACTACTAGTAAGATTTAATAACATAACTATGTGTAGAACTGATCAAAGAGGTGCAGTTATTATTGAAATAGATGGTAAAGATATTGTATGTACTCATATGGATGCTTCAGGTAATGAAGAACTAGAACAATTTAGAATAAATGGGATGATGCCTAAAGCTGCTCAAAGAATGAGTGATATTTTACTAACTAACTTAGTGTTTTCAGAAATGCCCCACGCTATGGACATAGCTCGTGAACTCCAAAAGGCTGAACTAGCAGTTAAAAATGGACTTATATTTAAACAGGATCAAGAGTTAAAAATATAGCCCTTTTTCTCTTGACAATATATTTCATAAATTGTATTGTATTAACGAATCCAATTTCGCAAGATCTTGGATTTACCGTAGTACACTCCGCAAGGTTTGTATTACAGTCACTGAGATCCGAAAGGATCTCCTTGACGTTCTATACCCCCTCTATTTTCCTGTTACTTTTCCTATAGGCTTCCGTTACTGCTATTAGATGCATCATAATTTTATATTTTATCTTAATTCTAATGGAAATTAGAACAATCGTTAAAGACACAGTAGACATAGTGAAAAAGAATGGAGGAAGGTTACTTTTAGGAGCAGCATTAGCAGCTTCAGCAGTTACTTTAGTTAGACCTGTTCAAGTAAGAGCAGATGGTGGCCCAGTATGTAGAACTAATCTAATACTAGAAAATCCATCTCAAATAGTTGCTGGAAATTACCTAGTAAATGGTAAGGCAGAATTTAGAGCAGAGACTACTATAGTAAGCACAGGAGGAAATGCACCTAAAGATGTTTTATGGGAACCAGATAGTGCTACTTTATCAACAGAGGGAGTAACTACTTTAATGAAACCTGAGGATATTGATCCAGATGCAATAGAAATGGAAAAAGTAGGATTTCTAGATAATGGCAAAGTTGTATTTAAAGGTAGAGTGAGTCCAGAAGCAGCAAAGAATATGACAAGAGTTAATGTTAAATTAACTACTGGTGATACTTGTTCACCTGAGAACGAAAGCGATGCAACAACTGTTTGGAGATCTAATTTAAAGAAAATAATTGAATTATATTTTCCAGCGATTAATTATGACAAAACAGTTACAAAGTAATTAAGAGGTTGTTAAATGGCGATAGATGTTCATATACTCTGTCGCCATTTTCTTACTTGTAAATCTTTTTAAGAAATCATTTCTACATTCTGTTCTATCAATATTCCCAATATTCTTAATTACTTCTACTAATCCATTAATTGTTTCTTCTTCATTTACTTTCTTTTCTACTAAGAATCCAGTTACTTTATCTTTTACTATTTCTTCTAGAGCTCCTGACTTAAGAGCAATTACTGGTGTACCTGATGCCAGAGATTCTATAGCTACCATTCCAAAAGGCTCATCCCAAGTTGAAGGTACTAGGGTTGCAATAGCGTTACCATAGAACTCATTCTTTTCTTTATCTGTTTTAAGAAATCCCACATATTCAATGTATTCCTTATTGTTTTCTATTAATGGATTTATTACTTCATCAAAGTATTTATCATAGTATTTACCAGCTATTTTTAGCTTCTTTTTAGCCTTTATACAGGTTTTAATAGCCAGATGAACTCCTTTAGGCTCTATTATCCTTCCAGAATATGCAAAGTAGTCTAAAGAAGCTTTAGCAATAGGCGTGTATTCACTCTCAGGAATACCATTGTATACATTCCCCACAAAGTTAATCCTAGAACTTACTGTTTTTTGTTGAGAGAGGGATATGGATATATAGTTAAGATTAGGGTATCTCTCAAACTGTGATCTATACTTTGTTAGATAGTTAAATGGTTCATGATGAGTAAAACATACAGGGACTTTAGAAAAAGAAGAAATTGGAAGAGATATTTCTTCTTCTAAACTAAAGATGTGTAAAACGTCTAGATTCTCATTTGCAAATTTAATTGCTTGTACTATTAAATCGGATTGAACCTGACGGGATAAGGATATGAAAGTTAATGGATGTTTCTTAAGAAGCTCAATATATGAGTATCCTCTTACTTTTAATTCTGATTCAAAGAATGATAGATCTGCATTTATGTTATTCACTCCTTCCACAATATATCCTGGTGAAAAGAAAGTAACTTCATTTCCTAATTCTTTAAGTTCTTTACAAAGAGTAATAGCTAAAGATCCAGGAGCAAAAATGACATCATTAAAGATGTCTTTTGTCATAAAGATATGGGGAAGAACAATACCTATTCTCACTTCTTTTCCTCTTTTTTCTCATCAAGAAAACTTAGGTCTAATTCATCTTTGTTTAATTCTTGATCATCACTATAGTATGCGTCTGCCATAAAGAATATAAATGATTAAATAAAAAGTTCATTTATTTTACTACAAACCTTATCAGGATTCTCGCTATTCCATACATTTCTTCCTACGGCCATTCCATATGCTCCTGCTTTCTTGATAGACTCTATTTTCTTTAAGAAATCTCCTTCATCCATCTTAGCTCCTCCTGCTACTAAGACTTTACACTTTCCAGCTAACTTTACAGCGTCACTTAAGGCTTTTTCAGCATCTATTTTATTATCTTTTGAATGTGGATATTTTATCTTTACTACATCCGCTCCTACTTCAAGTCCAATTCGAGCTGCATATTCAACAAGTCCTGGTTCTGTTTCATTTTCAATATGATATGCTTTTGGATATGCCCAAAGGATAAATATCATACCAATTTGTCTTGCTCTTTCTTGTGCTTTACCAAGCTCTTCTAACATATCGTCTTCATATTCTGATCCTAAGTAAAGAGTGTATCCGACTGCTTTAGCTCCTAAGAATTTGGCATAGTCTACAGAACAAGACATGCGTGAAATTGGTTCTTCTTGATAAAGACTTGTCTTTCCATTTAGTTTAACTACTAGTGGAAGCTTATCACTATATTCAGGATAGTATTTCTCAGCTAATCCCTTATGAAGTGCTACACAGCTAAACTTATACTTTACTGCCAAGTCTAAAATATATTTAGGGTCATAACTCTTATCATTAAAAGTTAGTGGACCTATTTCAAAACCTTGATCATATGCAAGCATTACGATAGATTCTTTTCTTGATATTGGTGAGAGATCTAACATATGTATATATTTATATTTTAGAAACTATATTAAAAATATTGTCTGAACTTAAACCATACTTATCTCTTAACTCTTTAGATGATCTGGCCGACTCTCCAAAAGAATCATTCATAGATATACTATACACTTTTGTAGGAAGTTCAGAAGCGAATAGTTCAGAGATGAGAGAGTAAAGTCCCCCAGCCTTTTGGTGCTCTTCTACTACCAATACTTTACCGGTCTTCTTTACTGATTCTAAAATTGTTTGTTTATCAAGAGGCTTAATACAAGATACGTTTATTACCTCAGCTTCTATTCCTAACTCACTAGAAAGCTTCTCAGCAGCTATATATGCCTCACTAACTATACTTCCCATTCCTAGCATTGTTACATCTTTTCCTTCTCTTAATATATGAGCCTTACCTAATTTATAGTCAGATATTTCAAAGTCTTCTGTTGCTTCTCTTTCTACCCTTAAATATGCTGGACCATATTCATCCATCATTAGTTTAGCCATTATCTCAGCTTCAGATGCACAACATGGAACATATACCTTCATATTTGGGAGTATTCTCATAAGGGCTACATCTTCAAAACTTTGTACTTGAGCTCCATCTGCACTCCAAGAAAAACCAGCATGTCCACCAACTAATTTTACATTAGCATTCTCTAAACATACCGAAGTTCGAATTTGATCATATGCTCTTCCTGGGATAAACGAAGCGAAGCTTCCACATATTGCTTTCTTACCACTTAAAGCAAGACCTGTAGCTACTGTAACCATGTTAGCTTCAGCAATTCCACACTCAATATATCTAGTGTTATCAGAAAAAGTATCGAGCCCTATAGACTTACCTAGGTCAGCAACAACTACTACTATATCTGGATCTAGATCCATTTCAGCTACTGCTCTTCCAAGTCCATCTCTAATACTCTCTTTTTTGTTTGTTATCTTAAAGCTCATTTAATGCTTCTTTTAATTGTTCTTTATCTAAAGGTTTACTATGCCAAATATAGTTATGTTCTATAAAGCTTACTCCTTTACCTGGAATTGTGTTTGCTAAAATACAAATTGGTTTACCTTTCACTTCATGAGCCTCATTAAATCCTCTTTCAATATCTATAAAATCATTTCCATCTATCTCTATTACATGTAGACCAAAGTCTGTAAGCTTTGCTTTAATATCAAGTAATGGCATTATTTGATCCCCAAAGTTTGATTGTTGAATATTGTTATGATCAAAAATATATATTAAGTTATCGAGTTTGTATTTCGATGAGAACATGAATGCTTCCCAAACAGAACCTTCATTTGATTCACCATCCCCAACAATACAATATACCTTACTTTTTTTATCATATATCTTAAAAGATTTAGCCAGGCCTGCTGCTATCCCTACTCCTTGTCCTAATGATCCTCCACTTGTTTCTATTCCTATCTCTAAGTCTAGATTTGTATGCCCTTGAAGTTTAGATCCAAGAGATCTTAAATTCATGAGTTCAGATGGATTAATGAATCCTAATTGTGAAAGAGTGGCATAAAGAGATGGGACCATATGAGCAGCTGATAGAATAAGTCTATCTCTATTTGGATCAAGTATTGAGTCTCTTTTCACTCCCTCATCAAAATATTTCTCAACTTTATTAAAACTCATTTCATTGTAGTATAGGTATGTAACAACATCTATGATACCCATAGCACCAGCTATATGACCGCTCCCTGCCTCCGTGGTCATTTGTAGAATTAGTTTTCTACTCTCATTAGATATTTTTTTTAATTTTTCAATTGTCTTTTTCATCAAATACTTCAGAGAAATATTCTCCAACCGAAACTTCTTCTACTTGTTTTATTAAAACCCTTTCTTCAGGAAGAAGTGCATCTAAATTAGATATGTTTATCCCACCATCTAGTTTAACAGAAATGTTTTCTTTAAAGAGGATTGGTAAGTTTTTAAGAACTGGAACTTCAAAAGGTGCACCTTGACGACCTGGAACAACCGTCATGAGTTGAACAAAATCAAACTGTTTTAGTACTTCCAAATGTTCTTCAATGTTGTCATCAGGATCAAAACTAATTCCAATTCTAATTCTTCTATTTTGTTCTAAAACCATATTTAGTATCTCATCTATGAATCCCTCTTCTTCACTCATGAGTTTAGCTTCTATTACGATATTCTCTATTTTAGGAGATCTTCTTACAAGTTCTAAATCAAAATGTGAAGTCATGAAATGTATACCTACCTTTGTTTCAAATTCACTTAGGAGTTCCATTACTTCTTCTAATCCTAAAGTTACATTACCTTGTATAAGGCTGTCATCAATTATGTCTATATCTACCCTGTCACTTATCATACTTAGTCCCTTTATCCTTTGCTTAAAGACAATTGGGTCACTTGTTAGTATTGCAGGTACTATCTTAGTGTATGGTAAATAACTAAGTAATTTATTCTTTTTGTTTTGAAGTTTAGCTAAAATTTCCATTTATACTTTATCTATACTCTTTAGGATCTACTAATTGTCTATGATCTAGAAATGCTTCTTGATCAAATATGTATAGTTCTTTAACCTCTATTTTTACTAAAGAATAATGAACATCATCTAAGTACTCTTCAACAGTAGAATCTTCTTTGTCACCTAAATAAAGAGGGAGAACCTTTTCAATCTCTTCTTTAGTTGTAAGGATCCTTGCTACTCCACATAATTGAATAGCTCTATATGGTTCTACTTGATGAGAGTTAAAGAATGATACAGAAACATTAGGATTACTTTTAATATTAGTCATGTGTTTTGTATCAGGTAATGATCTAAAGTATAGATTCCAATTACCATCTTTTGTGAAGTATTGAGGATTAGTCCATACTTCATTATTCAGACTTGTACCAAGTACTCCAAACTTCGAAGTTGTAAAAATCTCTTCAAGGTTTAATTTAAAATCGTACGACATAGGTATAAATAATAATAAATAATTAGTTACTTCATGGTTAATTCTTCTATAGCCTTTATCTTTTCTCTTCTTCTGATATGCCTTTCTTCATTAGATGGCATGGTATTAATAAATGGATTTATTACATTTAAAGATAATGAATTAGCATATGTTCTTACTTCCTCTTTAGTAGGAACACTTTCATCTTCAATCCCATGATATTTATATGTTGCTTTTATTACTAAAATATTTGAATCATTATGGTTTCTTGACATCCTAGCGATATTTTCTTCGTCACAAACAGTTGCTCTTGCTCCTTTAATCTTATTTGCTACTATTGCCATTCCACTTCCAGTACCACAAATTAGAATCCCTTTTGTTGACTCCTGAACTACCTTTTTAGCTAAGGTATATGCATAGTCAGGATAATCATCAGTTGGATCAAAATTAAAGGGACCTAAATCTTCTATCTCAACATTTTGAGTTTTTAAAATAGAAAGAAGTTCTTCTTTTAAGTTGAAACCAGCATGGTCAGAAGAAATATATATCATTTTCTATACTCCTTTTCCCAAGAAATAATTTGAGTAAGTTTTTCGAGAGGATTATCTGATCCCATCACTATAGAAGCAAGACCTATTCCATCTACTCCCATTTCATACGCTTTCTTAAAATCACTTTCACTATTTATTCCAGCCCCTATAAAGAACTTACCTTTTGGTAACAAATCTCTAATTTTTAATATCACTTCAGGTTCTTTTTCTACAACACTATCAGTTCCCCCAATTAGGTTTGAGGGTTCGTAAAGATAATATGTAGGATCAAATTTAGTAAATAGATCAAGTTCACCAATATTTTTAAAACAAAGCATTACATCTACCCCATTTTTCTTACACTCATTTATTGTACTTTCAATAACACCCACATTCACATTATGTTCAGAGTGATTTAAAAGAGTAGCTTTTACTCCCATCATCTTTAATGTTTCAGCTGTTACTAATCCTGTGGTCTTAGGTCCTTCTCCAAAGTCTACATGTTGAGACATTAAACAAGAATTACTAAAATATTTACTAAGTGTAGGAACAGGTGGAGAGAAGAATAGCTTTAAAGAATATTCTTTTGAAAGTTCTTCGATTTTACTCGCTAGTACCTCACCTTGGTTAAAAGCAGATGGATAGTTTTTAAAGTTTATTAATAGCATTATTTCCTTTTTTGAATGTATCTAAAATATAGTACATTAATTTAAGTACTGTTAAAACTGTAAGTTCAAAATATATTAAAAATCTAAATCTCAAGATATTCCCTACTTGTTTTCGCTCAGTATCATCAACAAGTGAATACTTTACCCCAATTTCCATAGCCCTTAATGCCCTATCAAACTCTACAAAACTCATAATAAAGGCTAGTGCAAAACATGATCCTTGAAGAAGTATTGAGAAATAGTAAAGATCTGTAATTCTAAATATTATAGATAGTAGAATAAGACCATAGGAAAGAGAGGAAATAACAATAACAAACATTCTACTTCCTTCTTTTAAATACTTAGCAACGGTAGATTCAGTGTTTTGAATATATCCTGCTACTTCATCTAGTACTGTAGCTAAAGAAGTAATTGTAGGTTTATTCATTACCTGATTTTCAAGTACTAACACATTTCTTTCAATATAGTTCTCCATATACTTTTCTGATTCTGATAAGGTTAGAACAAGTCCCTCTCCATCTACAATCACACTACATATTTCTCTTCCATTCATATTTCTAGCATAGGGAGTCTTAATATATTTTGCATAATAGTGCCGATACATTATTCCTCCGAGTAAACCTAAGAATAAACCAGGGAGGAAAACAATAAGTTGGATGGGATCAATTTCCACTTGTTGATTAATAATGTGTAAACTAATAAGATATATTCTAGTCAATTTATAATCTAAAGTCATGTTAAAAGCAAAGCTAATAATAAACTCAGAATTAATAGATTCAGAAAATAAAACTAATGTTTTAAGTGTATCTAATGACTCTGGAATGGGTTCATTTGTAAATGCCTCAAAAGAACAAGTAGATAAGGCATTTGAATCAGCAAGATCATCTCAAAAAGAATGGGGTAATATTGAAATATATAAGAAAGTTGATATGTTTAATAAGGTAGCCGATGAGCTACTTGATAGAAAAAATGACATAGCTAAAATTCTTTCTGAAGAAATTGCTAAACCAATAAAAGACTCAATCTCAGAAGTAGAAAGAACTGCACTTCTAATTAAAACTACAGCAGAATATGCCAAAACTTTAAGATCTGAATCAATAGATGGTGATAGTGAAAGAGGATACAGGAAAAATCAAAAGCTAGGTATTGCTAGAAAGATACCCGTAGGAATAGTTCTTTGTATTTCTCCATTTAATTACCCTATCAATTTATCTGCATCTAAACTAGCTCCTGCTTTAATAGGAGGTAATACAGTTGTATTTAAGAGTTCTTCTCAAGGCGCTTTAAGTGCATTTTTGTTAGCTGAAATATTTAATAAATATCTACCTAAAGGAGTATTAAACTTTGTAACAGGGTCAGGATCAGAGATAGGTGACTATCTAATCACACATAAAGAAGTAGATATGATTAATTTTACAGGATCAACAGAGGTAGGAGAACATATACGTCAAATATCTAGAGTTCCATATCTCCTTGAACTTGGAGGTAAAGACTTTGCAATCGTAACTAACAAAGCAAACATTGACAAAGCAGTTAGTGAAATTGTAAAAGGAGCGTTTAGTTACTCAGGACAAAGATGTACAGCAATTAAAACAGTACTAGTACAAAGCGGTATCTATGATACTTTCTATAGAAAACTAAAGGAAAGTGTAATGAAACTTAAAGTGGGACTTCCTCATGATGATGTAAACATAAGTTTTCTTATTAATCAAAAAGCAGCAGATTATGTTAACTCACTAATTGATGATGCTCTTTCAAAAGGAGCAACACCATCATGGGAGAGAAAACATGAAGGTAAGATGATATATCCCCTCCTTCTTGAATTAAAAGATTTAAGTGCGAGAATAATGTATGAAGAACAGTTTGGACCAGTACTTCCTATTTATAAGTTTAATACCCTAGAAGAAGCTATAGAAATAGCAAACAAGTCTAAATTTGGACTTCAGGGAGATATATTTACAGATGATATTAATGAGGCATTTAAAGTAGCTAATTCTCTTAATACAGGAACAGTACAAATAAATGCAAAGTCAGACAGAGGACCTGATAACTTTCCATTTACCGGAACAAAAGACTCAGGGACAGGTACACAGGGAATAAAAGAAAGTATATTAAATATGATGAAAGATAAACTGATTGTAGTGAATCTTTAAATTCCTCCAGGATAGCAGTGATCCCTATATTCACAATTCTCACATTCTCTTAAATCTTTAGTTCTTTCAAACTTATGTTCTCTAATACTTCGCATAGATTCTCTAATCATTTTCTTTAAATCTTCAATATCTCCTAATGTATATTTAAACTCGTATTTCTTGTATTTTCCCTTATCGGATTCTAAGAAGTCTAACTCTGCTGATACAACTTCATAAGGAAAGTTTCTATCATATTCAGCTAAGAGCTTGTAAAAAAGAAGTTGCCGTTTGTAATCACCTTTGGATGTTTTAGTCGTACCTAGAATATCTCCTTCCGTCTTTGGTTTCATAGTTTTGTAATCTACTACTTTTACTTTTGTTTTCTCAGTATGGTTAGCAGCTTCCTCAACTACTTCTATCTTATCTACTTTTCCTGATAATGGTATGTCTTCAAAAAATACATTTTTCTTTCCAAAGTTATATTCAAGAAATATTGGTTCTACAAAAAGAGATTTATAGTTTTCGTAATATTTAGAGAGGATTTTCTTACCATTATCTCGTATATCTTCATATTCTTCTGCTTTTAGATACTCATCTTTTAAGTCATTTTCAAAAATATTTATTAACTCACTTTCAGATGGAACCTTATGTGTTTCTTTAAAGAGTTTAAAGAAATGTTCAAGTGTTAAATGTATTACACTTCCTAATACCTGACTCTTTGCACGTGGTAAAGAAAGGATATTGTTTAACTTAAACTTATATCTACACTTTAAATAGTTATTTAGAGCTGAAACGTTTAGTTTAAATCTTGAGAGTACTTTATCTATGAAAAGATTCTCAGTTACTGATAGCTCTGGTGATGTGTAACTACTTATTGTTAATTTTGTGTTTATTAACTCTTTAATTTCAACTTCATATTTTTTTGTATCACCTACTGATAATATCTTCTGATCTATTTCATCAAGAAACTTACTTTCCATACTTTCTTTTTCTGATAAATACGAGATATATTTCTTTGAATAAGTTATATATATATTCTTTCTGGCTCTTGTAAGTGCTACATAGAAGAGTCTTCTTTCATCTTCAAGAGATCTTATCTTCTCTTGATCTTTTAAGTCTTCGTCTATATCAAAGCTAGCCTCTTTCTCTTCGTTATTTACAAGTTTTAGAAAGTTAGATGGAAACTTTATCTTTACTCTATCTGATCTTCCTCCCCATTTTTTGTCTACAAACTTAGTAATAAACACATGATCAAATTCTAAACCTTTTGATCTATGAGCTGTCATTAGCCTTATCTTTTCTTTATCTAAACTCATTTCTTTTTCTTTTATGGCGATTTCATGCTCTCTCATCAAGGCAATATCACTTAAGAAACTTTCTAAAGTAATTTCAGGATTAGATTCTTCGAATTTCTTAATTTCCTCGTATAGGGAGTTTAGGAGATTAAGTGATGTAACATCAATACTTCCTTCTTTACTTTTATTGTCTTTGAGAACTAGAGAAAGAAGATTTGAATCCCTTACTAAAGTAGCAAAGAATTCGGATAGTTTCTTGTTTACTGATAAGGTTTTCCAATCTACAAGTTTCAATGCAAACTTTTCTAATGCATCTCGCTCACTTCCAAGACCATCTAAAGATAGCTGAGTTTCCTGATCTTTCTTGTTAGTTAAGATATCAAATATTGCCCTTTTTACTTTGATATTTGTTTTTTTAAGAATGAAATCAGCTGAATATCCAAGTTTAAGAACATCAAGTGTTTTAAGTCCGAGGAATGAGTAGCTAGCTACTGTAAAGAATTTTAGATCATCATATGGGTTATTAATTAGTTCTAGAAGATTGATGATTTTAATTATTAATTCAGTTTCAAGAATATTCTCTCCAGCTTCTATAGAGAATGGAATATTAAGTGCATTTAGAGCAGTCATTAAATCACTAGAATCTTTGTTATCCCTGTATAGTAGTGCTATTTCTGAAGCTTTCTCTCCTTTCTTTAAAAGTTCTTCTACTTTTTTAGCAATATAGAAAGATTCTTCTTCAGATGTTTCAAATGTATACTTTTCAACTAACCCTTTATCAGTTTTAGCTGAAACAAATTTCTTTTTAATATCAGTTAATTGGCTTAGGTTATTCTTTATCACAGACCTTGCCACATCTATTATCTCTTGAGTAGATCTATAGTTTGTATCAAGTAAAATGCTTTCTGCTTTGGGAAACTTGTTTTTGAAGTACAAAATGTTTTCTAATGATGCTCCTTGGAATCTATATATACTTTGATCATCATCTCCTACTACAAATACATTTGGATTTCCTCCCTCTTTTGTCCAGTATGACGAGAGAATATCTATAATCCTATTCTGAGCTGAGTTAGTATCTTGGTATTCATCTACTAGTAAGTATTGATATCTTTCTTGTAAGGAAAGAGCGAGATCTTCATTTCTTTCTATAGTATTAATTGTGACATTGATAAGGTCATCAAAGTCATATCTTTTAAGTTTTGTAAGTTCTGCTTGGTATTTAGTGTAGAAATCCGAGAGTTCAACAAGTTTTAATACTCTTTTCTCTTCTTCTAAAATCTTAGATTTTAATATCTTCTTTTCACCTTTTTCTAATACTTCTTTTTTCTCCTTCCAAGAAGATAATATATTCTCAGCCATTATTTTAAACTCTGCCTCATTTACACCTTCTTTCTTTAAATCTGATAACCTTCTAGGAATCTCAAGAGCCATATAGTAAGGGGTGTTGAATGTCTTTAAATGTTCATATCTATTCGAATCTAAAATCTTTCTAACGATCTTAAATCTGTCTATATCTGAAATGACATTAAAAGTAGATATATCAGAAAAGTAGTCTGAATATGTATTTATTACATATGAACAGAAAGCATGGAAAGTAAATACTTGTACATCATATGACACACTCCCAATCATTTCCTTTAAACGTTCTTTCATAGCCATAGATCCACTTTCAGTAAATGTAAGACAAAGTATATTACTTGGATCTGTTTGTGTAAGTTTAAGGATATTTGCTATTCTAAGTGTTAGTACTTGAGTCTTACCAGATCCTGGACCAGCTATGACCATAACAGGACCTTCTATCTTGTCTACAGCTTCTTTTTGAGCCTTATTTAGTTTGTTATATGCTTCATCAAACTTCATATATGGATTATACCTCTTAAAAGAGATTATGATATATTATCTTTAATAGATATTACACAAATTTTATGGAGAAAAGATACAAAATATTAATTGGTATATTGGCATTTTTTGTAATTTTAATTTCTTCTTCAATTGTAGTAATTGTTTACATAAATTCTTTACCACTGACAAAAAGACCACAACTAATTTCAAATATGGAGCCTACTTTAAAAGGAATAAATGATGTAATAGATATTAAAATCACTCCTATATATTGGACAGTTATCTCAACAAATGACAAAGCTGAAATTAAAAAGAATGGGGATTTTGTTACTGAAATAGTGTTTCCAGAATTAACTGATAAAGCCCAAACAATTGACCAAGATGGGACTAAAACTAACCATTTATTAGCTCAGGCTAGTGTTAAATTTTACAGCTCCAAACCTACTTACCCCAATGTTAATGAAGGATGGGCTCTAGATCCCAGAAAGAAAACAATTTCTAGCTGGATAGGTGACTATGAAGTGACAACATATTCAAATGCTGAGATCATGTTCAATGGAGGGGATGGAATTGAATTAAGTGACAAAGTTAAAACAAATTGCCCTAAAATTAAATCATATTCTAGTGGATATTATGAAACAAAGGAATTCATTAATATCGATAATGTAGTTTTTGTTGAGATAGCATATACAGAAGATCAGGGATTAGATGAGAATACATGTGAAGAATATGAATCAACTATTACAGAAACAAGGAAACAAAGGGTTAATTCAGTAATTGAATTAATGTATAAACAGACAGAACCTACAAGTAGGTCTACTGAAAGTAGTTCAATAACTGAAGATACAGACCAATAGGAGTCATTTATATTTGTATATTAAGACTTATCCTATTTCCTAAGTACTTTTTCCATTACTTTTAAATCTGTTTTCAAAACATTGATTACAATATTAGATGAAAATGAGCGTTAGATTAGTAATCTTTAACAGGTTTTATCTCACCAATTTTATAGCTCTCAACAATAGTATAGCTTCCATTTTCTTTAATTTTAATAACAAAGAACCTGTCAAAGTCTCTTTTATTTAAGTCAAAAGGGAAAGAAGCTTGTTCTCCTGGATTATCGGCACTAAATCTTCTTAGATCATTACCTCCATTTCGACAAGTAATTAGTACATGATTGGGAGGAAGTTTGAAAGTAACGACGACATCAACATTAAAACTATAATCACCTATTATCGGTGAATATAAATGCTTTTTGCTACCTCTTTCAGGATAAGTTTTCCAAGCCTCCTTGTAATTATTTAATAACACTTCAAGTTTCAAACCACTTTTAAAATCTTCCTTAGCGTACTTAATTTGAGGCCCCATTACCCTAGAAGTATTGTCATCTTCTTCTTTAGATGTATACGATCTGTGTGGATATTCAAAAACCTTCTTTAATGATATTTCATTTCCTCCAAATAAAGGTTCTCCTTCTTCTACCTTAAAATAGATAACAGAAAGACTGTTTATAGCATTTTCTATTATGGAATATCTTCTGCCCCATAAATCAACTGCTTTTCTTCTTTCCAATTCAGCTTTTTCTTGATTTTCTTTTTCCTTCTGTTTTTCTAACTTTTTTTGTACTTTCTCTTCTTTTTTAATACGCAATGTTTCCCCAATATTTGCCACTTTTTCAAGTGTATTAGCAACATTTACAACTAACCTTGTTGTAATTCCTCTAAGTGGAGAAACTAAAATTCTCTTTAATGAGGATCTTATTTTATCAAATGCTTCTGCCCTTTCTTTTTCTGGTTTTAAAAGTAAAAATAGTTCCCTATTCTTTTGTACAATATCTGTTTGGTACAAATGTAAAACCGCCCTATGTCTACTTAGCCTATGTTGATCCATCACAGCTTTAATTGCACCATCTACACTATCTACTGCAAATCCAACAAGATTACCTGCTTTTCTGTCATTTTGAATTTGTTGATCTACTTGTCCAACTGCTTCATTTAATTGATCGACTAGATTTACTTTGAAATTATGAATTTCGTGATCACTAACAATATCTTGTACAACACTGCTACCTGATTGACTTCCTTGTTCAGCTGAAAGGGTTGTTTGTCCATCATTACCATCTCCGTTAACTTTTTGTAGTTGTGTTTGAGACATACTTATATAAGACTTTTTTGTAAAGTATCATCTTTCTCTTCTTTAAGAGAATATGATGAATTTATCTTCTCTAACATCTCCCTGTTTGGAAGATATATAGATGTGTTTGCATACTTAGAATATTCAGTAAAGTCTGAATCTGAAGTATGTTTTGATAACACTTGTTGGAATATTCTAGTTTGAGCTGATAGATTATCAATAGAGGCTACTATTATAGCTTCAATTGTAGAAGGAACTATTACTGCACCATACTCTAAAAGTCTATGATGAGAAAGGATTATATGTTCTAATTGAGTCCATTTAGTAACTGGAAATTCTTTAGGTAAGAATCTTGTTACTAGTTCTACACCTAATACAATATGCCCTATTAATTTACCCTTTGTAGTCTTCTCAAAGGTAGATCCTACAGATACTATCTCTTCTGTCTTACCTATGTCATGAAGTACTATACCAGCTACTACAATGTCAAAATTTGCCTCTTTATACCAAGTCCTCATTGAGTTAGCCATATCTATCATCTCTACAACATGTTCTAGAAGTCCACCTATGAAATCGTGGTGTACTCCAATGCCTGCAGTTATTGATCTATATTGTTTTGATATCTTTTCATCCTTAAGAATATCTTGAAGTAACTTCTTAATATCCTTATCTTCTATCTTTTTAACGTTATTCATTAGTCTATCCCAAAGCTCATCTATATCAAACCTACTCATTTGAAGTAAATCTGACATATCTACTTCATCTTCTTTTAATTTAGTAAGCTTTAAGATATTTAATTGAACTTTTTCTTTAAAGCTATCTACTTGTGCATCTACTTTTACTACTTCTCCTACTTTTAGATCTCTAATTTCACAATTAGCTATCTTATCTGCCCAAATGTTTCCACCAATTGAACCTGTTTTATCTGATAGGAATATTTTATAGTAGACGTTACCGTTCTTATCCTTATGCTCTCTAAATTCAGTTACTGAAAAAACAGTATCTGTAATCATTTCTCCTACTTTTATGTCTTTTACGAATATTTTCATTTTAGTTAAATCTTTCAAAATATATTTTAAGTGGATCCACACCTTTTTTCTCAAAGTATTCTTTAAGAGAAAGTACTACTTCTTTATTCCCACAAATATATACAGAAGTATTCTTGTAATCTATTTCAAGTTTATTTAGTCCCTCAGTTACTCTTCCTTTATTACCCACATATTCTTCTTTCTCTCTAGAACACCATAACTCATACTTAAGAAAACCCATCTCTTGATACTTTAAAAACTCTTTGTCATATCCTGCATCTTTATATTCTCTCATTCCCTCGAATACAAAAACATTTGAGTTCTTTTTGTTATTCTCAAACAAAGTATCTATCATACTCTTAATTGGTGCTATACCTGTTCCAGTTCCTACAAATATTGTATTAGCTACATTATCTCCGTGTAATACAAATCTTCCAAATGGAGCCTTAAACTTTATCTCTTCCCCAATATTTAGAGCTTTAAAATATTCTGATGCTTTCCCACCAGGATAGTATCCAAATAATATCTCAAAACTTCGTTTCTTGTTTTCTGAACTAGATATTGAATAAGCACGAGCAACTTTGGATGGAAGGATGACATTTATAAATTGACCAGCTGAGAATTCTACATCAACATCAGACTCAAAGTTCATAATGAGGGTATAGTCCGATTTCCATTCTTTTTTGGTGAGTTTTGCAGTGTAGTCTTTTACCATGGTGTAATTATACCCTATATTCCCTTATCCATCACCTTTTGAGTGTCATTAGGTATATTGTTTGTTGCCTGGATATTTGGAGTTGCCTCATTAAATACATTTGTAGGGTTTAGGTTTTCATTATCTGATTCAAGTACATTACTACTTGGTAGGTTAGCTTTATATTCATCTGCAACTACGTTATTCATTCCAAAACTTTTCTTACCTAACAAACTCACAATAGGATTGTTTTGCATTACATTATTATCATTTACTTCCTCAATTTTAATAGGAGTTTCTGGTGGTTTTACAACTTGAGTTTCCTCTTTTGTGATTTGAGATATATCTTCTTGTTTTGATTCTTCGCTTTGAGCTACTACTGGAACTACTCCTTCGTTATTCTTAGCTACATTTGTCATGAACTGAGAACCAGCTAATCCTCTTTGATCTCCTACTTGTTGACCTGCACTTAATACAGTATCTGCAACTTCTGATGCTGAAACCATTTTCTTCTTAAAGTCTAAAGTATTTAGCCTTATGAGTTCATCTTCAGCTGCTTTTAATTCGGTTGGGTTTGTTGTAATTAACATATGTTCATTCTTTGATGCTATTACTTGTATTCCTACATGATTAGCTCCTGCAAAGAATAGACCTTCTCCAACACCAGCAGAAAGTAGGAAGTTTCTCTCTCCATCAGATAAGTAAAAAGCTTTTTGTATCTTATCTACAGCCGCAGGAGATTGTTTAAGTAGAATTTGCATTGATGAGTTAGAAACAACAGCCTTACCATAGTCGCTAGAAAGAAAGTCTTCTACATCTTGGGTAATAGTAGTAAGACCTAAGAAATATTTACGAGCTCTTTTTGCAATAGAGTAGACAAACTTAGCTGCATCTGGATACTGCATCATCCACCAAGCTTCATCAATGATTAAAAGTCTTTTTCTTCTATCTTTCTTAATCTTAGTCCAGATAAAATCAAGCATCATATACATAGCTATTGGTCTTAGTTCATCTGGAAGATCTCTAATACTAAATACAGTAAATGTATTTTTAAGAGATACCGTAGATTTTCTATCAAATATTCCTGCTGCAGATCCTTTAATATATCTCTCTAATCTTTGAGCTAATGATTTAGCCTCAGGTTCTGACATTGCTAAGAATATCTTGTAAAGATCTTCCATTAAAGGAGATTCTTTAGTATGAGTAGCAGGATCTGGAGTAATTCCTTTTTCCTTATATGTAAGTATTAAAGCTCTATCAAGAACTGCTGATTCTGAAGGGGATAGCGTTCCTCCTACCATTACTTTGATAAGACCACTAAGGGATAAAAGTTTTAATCTTAATTCATCTTCACCTTCTTGGTAGAAACCAGATAGCTCAAATGGATTTAATTTCTTATCCCCATCTTGGGTGAAACTAATATATTCTCCACCAATTGCGTCACAAAGTTTTTGATATTCTTTTTCAGGATCTATGATAATGACATCTACACCAAACATTAAACTTCTAATTGCTTCAAGTTTAACAAGGTAAGATTTACCAGCTCCAGAGGTTGCAAATATGACACAGTTTGCATTCTCTAAAGCAAACCTATCAAATATGACTAAACTTTTATTATGCTTGTTAATACCGTATAGAACACCTTGTTCCATTGTTAAGTTAGTACTTACAAATGGGAATGTAGTAGCTAGAGAAGTTGTATCCATATTTCTTGTTAAGTAAAGCTTATCAAGACATAGAGGGAGTGTACTTTGAAGTCCCGCTTCTTGTTGAAGAGTTGCAGGTTTTATTATTACTCCAATAGTTGCTAAGGAACTTTCTACATTCTTACTTATCTTTTCTAATTGTTTAAGTGAGTCTGAACGAATTGTAATATACATTGAGAAGTGAAAGAACTTCTCAGTTCCTTTTGCTAACTGTTCTTGTAAATCCTTAGCATCTTCCAAAGCTACTTTCACATATGGATCTAGTACTTTACCAGCTTCTAAATCTATATTCATAGTTGCTTCCATTTCTCCAATCTTACGTCTAAGTTTCTGAAGAATTGCAGCACTATCAATAGGATAATAGAAGGTACTAATATCAAGTGGATATTCAAAGTTTATTAAAGGTGATAACCAGTTTGCCGATACAAACTTTGGATATGAGGTTGCAAAAAGGGTTCTAAAATATTTAGTACCAATTAAGACATGATTGAAATCGACTTCAATAGCAGCAGGAGCAATAATATCTGAAATATTTACTAAACCTTCTGAGAATTTCTTTATTGCATCAGTTTCAGATTTTATCTCTACTTCTTCTACTTTTACTGATTTTGAAATATTTTTTGAACTCACTGAATCTTCTGAACTAGATTTTACCTTTTTTTCAGTTTTAAATATTGATAATGGGTCAAACATTTGTTGTTTTTAAACTAGGTTGAATAATAGGGGCCATAATTTCTGAACTTTTAATTTGTAGCTTCTGAAGACCTGGAGTATCAGGATTGTAACTAGAATAGAAGAGCTTAATTAACTCATCAGTTGTTAATTGTCTAGCAAATATATTCATCTTTTGAAGCTGTTTAATAATATGATCACGTCTTGGATAAAGTGTACCTTTTGCTCTCTCAAGTATTGGATTTATATTTATTATTCTTTCTTCTTTTCCAAATAACTGTTTAAAAGGGTTAGTTTTTATTACAGAACTAGCCATTGAGGAGATAACAACAAAGAATCTCTTATCAAGTACTTCGTTATTCACTGTAAGATTCTTAATGAATTCAATGTATATATCCATTTGTCTTTGTAATGCTGTATTACTTTGTTTATTCCTTTGAGTAACTAGAGCTTCTATATACCTTGTAACATCTGTTCGCTCAGTTCTAACAAGTATTTGCATATAGAAGTTGAGGGAATTTAATAGTTGAGCAAATGCTAATATTTTAGCTTCTTGCTCACGTTCTGATAAAAGGTCAAAATTAACGGCTGTAGTTTCAAGTACAAGTGATACTTGTCCATTTTTACAAATAGCTAAATCATCTTTTATATCCTCAATATCTAGATGATCTTGTGTACTTTTTTCTTTTGGTCCTAATAATGCCATATATCTAATATATCTTTATATACTTACTAATTCAAACTCTTTTGAATCAGTACCATCTAAAGTAAAATCAATAGTATCAAAATTCATCCCTGATCTTACAGCTTCTAGAGAATAATCTCCATTAGGAAGTGATGTAGTAATACTAAAAGCCCCTAAATTATTTGTTCTTGTAGCTCTTACAGGTCTAAATTTAGAATCTTTAATAATGATAGTGACATTTGATAATCCTTTTCCATTCTTATCTTTAACACTTCCAGAAACATAATTTACTTTCTCTATAGGTTTCTCATCATTAATTGGTTCAAGTTTCTTTACCTCATCTTTAATTTCAGGTTTTTCTTGTAATACAATCTTTTTAGTTTCAACAACTTCTTTAGGTTCAGATGCTTTCTCTCTTAATGTGTTTATTATTTTATTCTGTTCTTCTAATTGTGACTTAAGTGTATCAACATATTTACCTTTATCTTCACTTTCTTTCTTCTCCTCTATTATTGATGAAAGCTTAGGGGTATTTAAGAAAGGTTCATCAACTTGAATCAATGGTTCGTCAACACCGCTTTTTTCATCCATCTTACCTATTAAATCCTCCCTTGATTCTTTATCCGGTAATATATCATCTAAATCAATTCTAGCTATTTTCTTTTCTTCTTTATGTTCTCCAATTTTTTTAACTTCCAAATCACTCGGTATTGAAATTGCTGGTTCTGAAAAAGTTTGAATAACTTCTTCTTTAGGAGTTATAGTAGGAACTGTAACAGGAATATTTTGTACCACTTCTTTAAATGTAGTTTTAGCATTTTCAACAACCTTATTACTACTTCCACCCCATAACTTATCTATCTCATTTAATCTATCCATTTCTTCTTTATCTTCCTTAGATATATTTTCTTCTACTTCTTCTGTAGGAACATATACACTAGACAATGGAGCTCTATTAATTGATACATTTGAATTTCCCTTGCTTACACTGTTTACACTCATTGATCTTAATATCTCAGGTGTCTTTGCACTCTTTTTCCAAATTCTTCGTTGAGATGTGAATAAAGCAAATATGAAATTAGCTAACCATACTTCAAATGGTCTATCGTTAACTTTAAATACAGCAAGCATGATCCCAAGTATTCCAAAGAATACTACAAGTGGCCATCTGATTATGGGAATATCTGCGAAACTAACATAGCAAACAAAAGCAACAAGTGCTCCTCCTGCAACATATCCGAATTGCCTTATTGTGAGTTCACCAAACAATTTGAACTCAACATCCATTATGTTTTGTGGAACTGGATGAGATTTCATACCGTTACTATACTACCAAGTTTACAAGGTATGACAAGTTTAATTTATTTTTACTAACTTAAACTTCTTTTTACCAGCTGGTAAGTTAACTGTTACTTCTGATTTTAGTTTCTTTTCAAACACAGCTGCTCCTAATGGAGAACTTAATGAGTATTTCTTATCTTTAGGACTAGTTTCTTGCTCCCCAACTAAGGTAAATACTACTTTTTTACCACTTTGATCTTCTAAAGTTACTGTATCTCCTAAAT
Organism: uncultured Candidatus Saccharibacteria bacterium; assembly: GCA_964430225.1. Lineage (GTDB taxonomy): Bacteria > Patescibacteriota > Dojkabacteria > JBAXKR01 > CAYSFE01. The sequence goes on along the minus strand of CAYSFE010000007.1, from coordinate 1,800 downwards.
CTACTTTAGCATCGGTTCTAGCCTGTCTCTTTACTACTGCATTTTTTATCAAGTCTTCTAGCTCAGCTATCTTAGCTTCATTCATTTGCTGTTCTTCAAGAGCTGCAGTATATGAAGCATTTTCAGATAAGTCTCCTAAAGCCGTAGCTTTTTCTATCTTATCTGCTATTGTTTTTCTAAAAGATTCTTTACGTTCTTTTAGTTCAATAATTAGATTATCTAGACCTTGTTTTGTTGTAATGTATCTATTCTTGTCCATTTCTAATGGGATAAAAAGTAAACAGCTCTTTATGAGAGTATATAATTATTAGAAATATTGACGTGTGTTATTATACCAGATTTTTTTAGTTATTTACACTCTCTAGAAGACCAAGATATGAGCCTAGTTTGGAGAGTTCAACATCTCGCTTAAGATAATCATTCATAATCGTAGAAAATATTTCCTGTGATTGATCTGTCTTAAGTAAAGTTTCCATATCTACGGAATCTACATCTTTCTCCTTGTATGCTACTGTTCCACTCCCTATTAAAGAGTATATTCTTCCTATATCAAATACTTCAACCTCGTCTATACTTACCTTTGATATTGTAGACATACCTGCTTTTATCTTGTTCTTCTCTGTTGTCTTAACTTCAGTAGTTAATTTATTCTTTGATATATTTAACACACTAGCTTTTATCTCTGGAGTTAATAGATCTAGAGATACTTTCTCAGAAGATGTAACTAAAACTAATTGATCATCTCTAAAAGCATATATATTAAAATACTTAACCACCCCATCCTTTTGACCTATTAAAAGTATATTCTTATTCTGGTCAAATGCATGATTTGTTGAGAGGAAAGATAAATAGCTTGAAACAGGTTTTATCTTTGTGTTTTCTATTTTAGTTACAATAGAAGTATTAATATTATCTAGAAGTTCAAGATTAGTTTTCTTTGTTAGTTCCTTTTGAGTATTTAATCTGTCAATATCTACTTTTAAAAGTTTAAAATCTTTAATAGTTTTTCTTCCAACAAAGAAAGATTCAAGCTTAGATATTTCTGACTCATTAGTGGATATAAAGTTTAGGAATTCATTATCTATTGAAAAGCTATTGTTTAAATTTGTATATAGATCTTTAAGGTAGAAAAGATCAAATACCCCTTTAAAGTTATTCACATCTGTTAATATTCCTGACACTGATATTTTCGCTTTAGAAATATCACTATCATTAAAAGTTTCAAGTTTTGAAATATTGTTTAGCTCATATATTGCTTTTGCATTTCGTAGTACTGGAGAAAGTATTCCAAAATACAAAATGAAACAAAGTACTATTATGATTAGATAGTTTATTAGCTTTGAAAGTGTAAGGGTCTTTAAGAAATGCTTTACCTTGTATGAATTACTGTTCCTATCAAAATTTACTTCTTTAGAAGAAGATAGTTTTGTTCTTAATTTCTCATCGCTTAAATGTATTTTAGAATCTCTACTTCTACTTCTACCTAATTTCGATACATTATCTATGAACTTCTTTTTGCTACTATCTACAACTTTTTCTTCATGAATAACCACCTTTTTAGTATATACATCGTTAATATATGACACTACTTGAGCTATTGATCTCTCTAGTGGTATTTTAGCTTCCCACCCTATCTCTGATAGGTTATCTTCTGACTTTTCAGTGAATACTCCTCCTGAATTATCCCCTTCTTTAAACACAATATGGCCTGCTTTTGGTTCTACCTCAGCTATCTTGTATGCTAAAGATAAAGCCGTTATATTTTGAGGATAGCAAAGAGAATATATCTTGTCTTTTGTC
>CAYSFE010000006.1:20128-45821 GCA_964430225.1 uncultured Candidatus Saccharibacteria bacterium | reverse complement strand
TAGGTTTGTCAGGAAGTCTTTTTAACATCGGTTCCTCTTTGGAAAATATATTAAGAATATTAGTACAGATTGTGATGATATTTTTGGCCTTAAATCTTTTAGGATTTGATGTCTTCTCTAAATTACTTCCAAAACTTCCTAAAATATTTTCCTCTAAGACTTTTGATATTAGTAGAAGAGGAGGAAATATATCAGCTCTGCTTTTAGGTACACTTACCTTCTTTTTACCATGTGGATTTACTCAAAGTATGCAATTACTTGCTCTTTCAAGTAAGTCTTTCTTATCTGGAAGTCTTGTAATGGTAGTCTTTGCACTAGGAACATTACCAGTACTAGTTGGAATATCTAAAGTATCCAAAATATTTTCAAAGGGTAAATTTAAAGAGATATTCTTTAAAACAGCAGGACTTATTGTTCTTGCCTTCTCTGTTTGGGAAATATATTCACTATTTTCCTTAATCGCTTAAACAGTTATTTAATCCACTTTGATCAAATAGACAATTCCCATCTTTGTCTAAGATTACTACTTTGGTTATTGTTGGGAATTGAGTAAGTGATGCCTCTATTTCGCTTTGTGCTTGAGCATCAGATACCACCCCACCTTCTGATACAAAATCTTTACAGAATTTTAACGTAGCTTTTTTAGCTTCAGATATTGTTATTGTAAAACTAGCCCCTCCACAATTTGAAGTTCCTGTTACTTTTACTTTTGAAAAATATCCTAAAGCAGTCTCTCCTGCGGTTGGTCCTTTAATAAGTTCTCCTACTACATACTTAGCAACTCCTAAGTCTGAAGACACCCTATTAACTGCAAATGTTTTAGAAGGATCTGTGGTTGATGCAGGTGTTTTACTAAAATATACCTTTACGTTTGCTGATACTGTTGAACTTGTACTTGAAGAAGTAGACATACTACTCTCTGAACTTGTGGTTGTTGTTGATACTTCGCTTGAAGTACTTATTGAAACTGAACTACTCTCTGAGCTCATGCTTGATGACGACGTTATGGTATTTGTTTGTACAGTCACTACTCCTTGATATATACCTAAGATCACAATAACCAATAGCATAGCAAGAGATACTAGTATGGTTATTAATATTCCTGTGTGAGTTTGTTTCATATGCTTTCCGTAATAAAAGATATTTCCCTACTTTCTAGTATACATTCTTTCTGTGAGGTAGCAAATATGTGATTGGTTTGCTAAAATACATGGGGTATACAAAATATTTAAAATACATATATATGAGAGATCCATACGAAGTTTTAGGTGTAGATAAAAAAGCATCAAAAGCAGATATTAAAAAAGCATATAGACGACTTGCTAAGGAATATCATCCAGATAGAAACAAAGCATCTGACGCTACTGAGAAATTTAAAGAAGTAACAGAAGCATATGAAATGCTCATGGATGATAGTAAAAGATCAGCATATGACCAGTATGGTTTTGCAGGTACTCAGGGTTTTGGTGGTATGCCAGGGGGATTTGATGCAAGTCAGGGATTCTCGGGTGCAGACTTTGGATTTGGAGATCTGGGAGATATTTTTGATTCATTCTTTGGTGGAGGATCAAATGCATATGGAAGAAGAAGTAAAAGAGGAGAAGATCTTCAGATAAGACTAGAACTTGACTTCATGGAGGCAATATTTGGTACAGATAAGACTATTAAATACAAACGACAAGTGGAGTGTGAAGATTGTGATGGAATAGGTGCAAAGAAAGGATCTAAAAGTAGTAAATGTACTACATGTAATGGGTCAGGAAGAGTTACTCAGGTACAAAGAACATTTATTGGGAATATTCAAACTACTATCACCTGCCCTACATGTGAAGGATCTGGAAATATGATTACAGATAAATGTGAAAAGTGTGGAGGAGATGGAATATATTCTCATCAAGAAGAACTTAAAATTAAAATACCTAAAGGTACTCCTGATGGACTATCTTTAAGGTTTGCAGGTCGAGGTAATGCAGGTAAGAAAAAAGCAGGATATGGCGATCTATATATTGAGTTTGAAGTAAAACCTCATGAATATTTTGAAAGATCTGGAGATGATATATATGTAGACTTTAAAATACCTGTTACAACTGCAGTACTTGGTGACGAAGTAGAAGTAGAAACAGTACATGGAAAAGTAAAAGTAAAAATACCTGCTGGAACTCAAAGCGGAAAGATAATCAGACTAAAAGGAATGGGAATACCACGATTTAGAAAAACGGACAATGGAGATCAATATTTAAGAGTAAAAGTAATTGTTCCTGAAAAACTTACAAAGAATCAAAGAGATCATTGGGAGAAATTAAGAAGTATTGAAAATGAGAAACCAGGATTTCTAGATGGAGTATTTAGCTAAACTCTTTTTCTTTTTAAAACGATCATTACTACGCTACTAAGAATTATCCAAATACCTTGTATTACAAAGAGTGCAATTTCTGGGACTAATATATTTGGGTTTTTCCAGTTAAGAATGTATAGCAGGCAAAGGATTAGAAGTAATACAAAATATACGACTAATAGCACTATTGATGCGAGCCTGTATGCTAAAACTTTATGAACTTTTCTAATAATAAGAACGAGGATTACTAAAAATAGGATGGCATAGAAAAATGCGAGCCATCTGTGAAGATCCGAAAAATCCCTATAGTTAAAAATGCCAATGCCTACAAGTAGAAAATATGCAAAAAATGAAATCACCTTAATAAGAATACTTTTAATGTGAAATCTATCAAAAAAGGTATAAAGAAATATTCCACAAAGTGTTGCACTTATTAATATTGTTATGGCGAATATGAACGATGTCTCTTTGTATACCCCAAGATCACTAATTGCGCCAACTACAATATTTGAATATTTAGATAGTAATATTACAAATGAAAATGAAATAAATAGAAAAGCAAATATTACTCCAACAATTCCGGCATAATTTAAAAGTAATTTCTTAGTTAACATAATCCTATACTATTAAGTCTTATAGTTTAAAAAATAATTTACCTTAATCCATCGGTCTTTACGGCTCTTGTTTGACGACAGAATATTCTAAAGAATATAATCACGGTTATCTTTCAGAATTAAATAAATCTGCCAGGCGAACTATATTTATTATATTACAATAATATGTTAGACCTTTCGACTTATCTAGGAATTCCTTTAATGTATGACAACAGAAAAGATAAACTTTTGCCATCTGGCGAAGTAGTGATTGGTGAAACTTGTGTGATACCGCTAGAAGATGTGAGAGCTACACTTCTTAATAAAACTATTAAGTATCCAGACTATGTTTATGTGGAATATAGAAGAATGTTTCATAAAGACCATGAAAAGAAATTTATGGATCATAATTTAAAACATAATCTACTTATCATACCCCCAAATCTTCTTGGCATAGAGTTTGCAAAAACTCATTGCTATACATCTCCACATAAAGTAGATAACTCTATGGCTGTTGTGCTTGAGTGTGTATATGGAGTAATGACTGTAGTTTTACAAACAAGAAAACCAAGGGAGAACTTAGAAGATCCTGCGGAAGTATTTGAAGTTGGAATATTAAAAGCAAAGCGTGGAGAAAAGGTGGTAATTCCATCTGGATATGATTTCACAATAGTAAATACAAGAAGCCAAGTGTCAGTAATTTCAAAAGTATTTTCTTGTGATTATAGACTCGACTATAGAACAATACAGAAGGAACAAGGACTTGCGTATTATGTAATCAGAAAAAATGCAAGACAAGAGAATGTAATAAATCCAAAGTATAGATATGTTCCTAAACTAAATAAGAAAGTAAAACCTGCTGACCTTATGAAGAAATATAAGATTGATCATAAGACATCTCTATACGAACAGGTATTAAAGAATCCTAAGAAGTTTGTATCTCTACTAGCAAGAGCTAAGTAAAAGACGGCTCGTAAAGACAATTTATCCTTCTAGTGTTAAAATATTCCTATTATTTATTACTCTACTTCTATGTTAGATATAAAGTACATAAGAGAGAATGCTGAGAAAGTGAAAACAAACGTTCTTAATCGTGGAGTAGATTCCTCTAAAGCTGATACTGATAAACTTCTAAAAATTGATAATGAAAAAAATCTTTTACAAAAAAAGATCGAAGAACTAAGACAAAAAAGAAATGTTTTATCAAAATCTAAACCAACCCCAGAACAAATAGAAGAAGCAAAGAGTTTTAAGACTCAAATAGAAGAGCTTGAAGATAGCTACAACAAGTTACATAAGGAATGGACTGATATGATGCTTTGGTTTCCAAACCTTTCTTCTGAAGAGATGCCAGAGGGTAAAACATCAGAGGATAATGTAGAGGTAAAAGCTTGGAGACCAGACATGGGATATTTAAAACCTGAAGAAATTGGGAAAGGAGAATTTTCTGGTCAGTTTATGCCTGACTATGTATTACATTCAGATTCAAAGTTTGATTTAAGGGATCATGTTGAATTAGGGAAGATGCATAAGATTATAGATGTTGAACAAAGTGCAAAAGTATCTGGCAGTAGGTTTACATATCTATTAGGAGATGCAGTAAGGCTTCAATGGGCACTTGCTAATCACTTGAATGAAAAACTTTTAACAGAAGGATGGGTACCTATGGTTCCTCCCCTAATGGTAAAAGAAAGATCTCTCTATGGTACTAGTCATTTTCCAGGTGACGCTGATCAGGTATATTCAATTGATAGTGATAAAGTAGAAGACAAAGAGAAACTTTATCTTGTAGGATCAAGTGAACCATCAAACTTTAGTTACTTTATGGATAAAGTTTTAGATGAAAAGGAATTGCCATTTAAAGTATTTGCTAATACTAGTTGTTTTAGATCAGAAGTTGGCAGTTGGGGAAAAGATGTTAAGGGAATTAAAAGAGTTCATCAATTTGATAAGTTAGAAATTGATGTAGTATGTAAAGAAGAAGAATCAAAAGATATTCATGAATATCTTTTATCAATTAATGAATGGTTACTTCAATCTCTTAAACTCCCCTACCATATAATTAACATGTGTAAAGGGGATGCAGGGTATTATGCTACATACAAGAAATATGATATTGAGGTTTGGTTACCAACAGGTAGAAAATATATTGAAGTGGGATCAGATACAAATGCAATTGATTACCAAGCAAGAAGAATGAATATTAAGTATAGGACTAAAGATGGGACACTAAAATATGCACATACTGTAAATGATACAGGAATACCATTTGGAAGAATGTTAATTTGTATCTTAGAGAACTATCAACAATCAGACGGATCTATCCTAATACCAGAAGTGTTACAGAAATATATGGGAAAAGATAAACTAGAAGTTAAGTAAGAGGTAAAGGAATCCCCTCTGCTTTAATAATATATGGTAATGGAACACCTTTTCTAAAGTCAGTCTTGTCTATAACTATTGGCTCTATGAAAGACTCTTTTGAGTCATTATCATCGATGTCCATCCAAATATCATGTACTATTTTGTCACGTGATCTAAATAGATCTTTATATACAATACACACATCTATATCACTCCACCTTTTCTGTTCATTCCTCGAATAAGATCCAAAAAGATACGCCTTTAAGACATTCTTATCTTTTTTGTATACCTTTTGTACAAATTTTGTTGCTGTTTTTATTGCGGTCTTTTGTTGCATAGTAAAAAAACAAACTTTTCTATTTCAAATATTTTATCACCTATTGTCTTTTTGTCGATACTTCTTGAAATTTTATATTTCTCTTCAGGGTATCTAGCTTCTATATTAAATTTATTTGTTTGTTCTAAAAAGTCCGTGGGAATTTGAACTTTTGTTCGTGAAAGGTAATATAACTTCACTAAGTCATGTGAGAAAGGAGGTAGCCTTCTCGTTTCAACTATTGCCTGATATTTTAATGCTTTTTTCTAATGCTAATGTTGCATAAAATATACAGTGTAAGTATCTTTTAAGGGCGAGTAACTCTTTACTTACCTCAATGTCTTCTAATGCACCTTTTCTCCAATATCTTTTTTGTGCATTTAAATAGTTCATGAAAAGGAATGTACTAAAAAGTATATTAAACCATTGTGAGAACTAGATTAGAAAAGATATAATCAAGTCATGAAAAACTATTTTGAAATAGTTAAGCAAAACCTAGTAGCCAAACAAGAATGTAATATTCTCTTTATTGGTGATTCTATTACTTCTGCAGAATGGGTACATCCTAACTTCAGGGATATAGTTGAATATGTTCTCAAAGAAGAAATGTGTAGTACCTTAAAGAAAGAAGGGTTTGACTGGACCGTCCCATATTGGGGAATAAGATGTTACAACTTTGGATATGATGGAGCACAATCCTTCAATATTTTAAGTAAAATACATAACTTTACGAGAGTAAATCCAGATCTAAGCCTAATAATGATGAGTAGAAATGATATGGACATGAATTTTCCTGTTGATGTTCATGCAAGTAATCTGGGTACTTTAACGCTTCTATTAAAGAAGGCTGGTTCAGAAGTGGTCTACTCTACTCCTCAACATGAGTTATATGACGAACTCAATAAAAAATATGAACCATATAGACTTGCAGCTTTAAAAGAACTCGAAGGAAAGTGTGACACACTAGATTTAGAATCTGAATATTCGAAATTTGATTTTAAATCTTTCTATACTTTTATCTCAGAAGAAAATAAGGTTGCAGGTGTAAAAGAAGGAGAAATAGATCCTAGTCATCCAAATATGTTAGGAAATGCATATATAGCAAAAGTATTTCTCGATAAACTCTTTGGAATTTCTTTTGACCCTGAATCCTATATTAAAACACTTCTAAGAGGAGATAAGTTTCCTAAGTACTAATCTTAATCCCCTCCTTCATAACTATTGCTGGTAATGGATTCCATTTACTAAACTCATTTTGGGTAACAAGTACAGTTTCAATTGGTAATTCATTTTCGAAATCTTTTAATTCCCCTGCCTTATTCCAGATTCTCAGAAGTTTGTCAGATCGAAAATTATCTACAACTAAACAAATATCAATGTCGCTATGTTTGTGTTGCTCATTTCTGGCGTATGAACCAAATAGATAAGCCTTCTTTATTGGTAATCTGTTTTCTTTTAGTTTTTTAATATACCCTCTTGCAATTTTTAGGGCTTTAACTCTCTCCATAAGATTTTGTATAAATCTAAATATGTATTTATTTTATCATAGATAATCTTTCCCCTTAAACTCCTCTTAACATTATTTTTTAAGTCAGGATATCTTCCAAGTACATGGTAATCATTAAGTTCTTTTAAAAAGGGTAAATACTGAATTACAATTCCTTTTTGACCCGATCTTTTCAATAAGATATCCAGCTGGTGAATAAATGGTGGTAATTGTCGTGTATTTTTTAGAATAAGTCTTTTTAATAGTTTTTCTATTGATAAGTGTGCATAGAATAATGATGGTAAATATTCTTTGTCATCAAGAAGCTTTAAACAGACCCTTCTATCATCCTTAGAAGTGTGTAGGTAATAATCTAATAATTCTTTGTTTCTCATTAGTTAGAAATAATAAATAACTAATGGAGAGTAGCAAAAGGTACATTAGACCAATATGAGAGGGAAATAAAAACTTCCTCTATCCATATTCCATTTTAAAGAAATACTTCTGAGGAAGTTATTAGCATAAATCGTAAGATGTATTATCTTACAGCTTCTTTCAAAGCCTTTCCTGCGCTAAATCGTGGGACTTTCGCTGCAGGGATCTTAATGGTAGCTCCTGTTTGAGGGTTTCTTCCAGTTCTAGCTTTTCTTGATACTACTTTAAAAGTACCAAATCCAGTTAGAGTTACTGAATCACCTTTCTTAAGTGAAGATTTAACTGCACCTAATACTGCCTCAACAGCTTCTCCTGCCATTTTCTTAGTTGCACCAGTTTTTGATGCTACGTAATCTGTTAATTGTGCTTTATTCATTTTTGTTCACCTCCTTTTTGAATATACATGACTTTGATAGATAATCTATCAATCTGACACTGAGCTTAGTATATCTGAGAATGAAAATCAAGGAAAACCACAACTGTCTTGACAAATTCTACGTATAGAGTATAATCCGCAGATCTGGCTTGAATAATTTATCTTCTAGTAATCGATATCCTTTGTGAGTATATGTATGCAGTCACTTTAGTTATGTAAAGTACCTACGTTAGAAGACTTGTATAGAATGAAATATGTAGTGAGAGTGCCTGTTTACAAGAGATTTAAAAGGAAATGTCCTTAAAGCACAACTGGTTTAGCTATTTTTACTAATCTTTGTTTGCTAGTACCCATTGGGGTGCATGTATATAGTGTGAGGATGTGTTCCTTTGTTGGATCCTCTATTTCAAGTTGTGTTGGTTCTACAACCTTTGTTTCTGTAACAATATATGGGTACTCTTTTCCTTTCCAATATACAAGTACATACTCCCCCTCTAGAAGTTTATCTAAGTGATAAAACGATAGTTTGCTTCTAATTTCATCTGGAGATAAAGAGTAGCTCATTCTATGTCCTGCTAAAACCATATTTGATACTCCGGGTTTACCAGTCCCTGGAATTCTCCAGGCTCCGCCATTAAGCGCATTCTCTGTACTACCTTCTACAATTGCAATGTCTACTCCAATGCTTGGAATAACTAATCTATTATCTTTAGGGATTTCTTTTTGTTCAACTACAATATCTTTATTTTCTTTTTTCCCTTCATCTTTGATCTGTTTTTCAACTACAGATGGATAAGGAACCACTGTTTTATTTTTATCAACAAGCTGGTATTTAATCTCAGGAACATATGGATATACAATTAAGTATATTCCAGCTAGGAAGGATACCCCTAGTACTATATATATTAGTATTGTGAAGTTAAATCTTTTATTCATTCTATTATGTCTGGATATTTCTTATTTAGCTTAATGTATTCATCAAGCTCTCCAGATTTCCAGATATTTTTAATGTTATCTACTAGAGAAATGAACAATACTCCGTTAAGATGATCGATCTCATGTAGTATTGCATGTGCGAAGTAGTTTGATGTTCTCATCTTTATCTTCTCCCCCCTCATATTAAAGTACTCAAAATCTATTACCTCGGTACGAGGAATTGGAGCATACAAAGCATTCTTCCCAATACCTACTGAAAGACATCCTTCCCAATATATTGTTTCGTAGTCATTTTCAAATGTAACAACTGGATTTATGATACATAGCCAAAGTAAGTCATCTGCTTTATTAAACATAGTTACAAGATCAGGCTTAGTAACTTTCTTTTCTACTTTACTTAACTTAAGCAAAGATACTGCTTTTTCAATGTTAGCTTCAACTAAAATATCATTATTTGCTATTAGTTTCTTAGTAGCAGATACAATATCAAAGTTTAATGGGATATATTTTTGATCGTTAAGTTTAGTAACGAGTTCTTCTACGTCAATTCTTCTACAAATAGCTACTCTTTTATTCACACCTAATTGAGGAGCAGATAACCCAGCAGCCTTGTCCCCTACACTTCTTGCCGTATCTAGTAAGTCTGTTATTAAGTTTTTATCTTCATTAGATAAAGGAAAAGCGAGTTCTTTACTCTTTTTTACTAATAGCTCATTTCCTATCTGTATTATCTTTCTAACCATAGAGTAATTATACTATATTATATGTATATTCCTTAAATATTTGAGTGTTTAGAGGGATACATTAAATAGAAGCTGCTGGTTGTTCAAGTTTAGCCTTCATCACCTCATACGCAGAATCAATAAAGATTCTTATAATCATTGAATCAGTTACTTTTTCTCTAGGCGATAATCCTCCTCTCGATACTAAGCTTTCTAAACAAGTTTTTGTCGATTACTTGCCGTATCAGTTAAATCTGTTAAAACAAACGAAGTTAACTGATTATACTTCCAGTATTATACCGACAACAATAGTATAATCATATTAAGATAAGTCGTTATTTTATTAACATGGAAAAAACAGTAGAACAACAGGTAAAGGAATATTTTGATAATAACATTGATAACCTTGGTGATAGTAGATTTCACTACTTGTCAAGAAACTATGCCTTATCGGGTGAAAGCTATTATTTAGACTGTATCGCAAACAATGAGCTCTATAAATGTCCTAAAGATAAAGATTCTTTTATTATTGCAGTCAAAAAGATAATGAATAATAACCCCGTTGATTATTATGCCCAAATGTCAGTGGCTGCAGAAATAAGGCGTCCATATTACGAAAGGTACAAGGAAATGTTTTTATTGTGCCAGATTTTATATGTTTATTTTAGTTCAAAAAATATTTGGAAGGTCGATTTTAAATCAGAACTTTTATCAATAATTTCAGAACAAGAGTTTAAAGTTATATATCAGAAAATATTAAACAGTCTTGAAGATATGTTTATCATTTCAACAACGGCAGTAAATTTTGCAGTTTTGTGTAATCGACTTTTCAACTTTGAAGACGGTCTTGAAGAAAAGTTGATTGAATTTGGAAACAAAAAGCTTGAAGAAAAAATCAAAACTTTACCCTTAACAATTCAACTATATTTTATTACCCATGTAATAATTGCCGATACTGAGTTTTACTTCAATAAAAATATCTCAACGGGTAAATATGTAGATATATTAAAATATATTGAAAGTCTAGTTCTTAGTGAATATGACAATCTTTCTCTAGATGTAAAACTTGAGGTTTTGTATTGCTTTAAAATTGTTAAGTTAGATACAAAACTAAGGGAGAGGGTTTATTTAGAGGCAATTAAATCACTTTCCACAAAAGGAACTTATATAATTGATAAATATAATTTGGCAAAAAAAGTGGCAGATCAAAAAGATAAAATTAGTCAGGCAGAACATCGTAATATTTTGTTTGTTATGAACTACTTTTATTAATGATGTTATAATATTTTCATATGAAGAAACTTGTAATATATTGGGGATCAAAAACCACAACAGGAGTTCCATTGTTTTTTAAAGGATCACCTGCAACTACCGAGTTATTCACTGAACTTCTGGAGAGATTTTCAGTCTCTGGTATAGAGACTTATTTTTGCAGGAGTCCATTTGGTTTTCTTGGCAAAAATAGGTATTTTTGTGAGTTTAAATATGAAAAAAGTGGATTTACACCTTTTAATTCAGAAGTCACCCCTGATAATGTATGGGATAAGTCTATGGGTTCTCTTTTCCCGGTTGCTGGACAGGGTGAAAATGTTGTTAATAGTTATGAACTAAAAGGATTAGAGTCTAACAAATGGTTTAGTTATCTTGCTTACCCAGATTATTTTACAAAGACAATTCCTGTTGATTCAAAAGAGACTTTGTTAAGTAATCTAGGTAAAATTGAAACTCAGAATATAGTGTTAAAGCCAATGAATGGATTTGGTGGTAAAGGCGTAGTACTATTAAACAGAGATAACCCTGTTATACCAGATGACGTTAAAATTGATAATCTAAACCCTCATATTATGCAAGAGTTTATGGAAACAGATGTAGGAATAAGTGGCATAGTAGAAGGTAAACATGATCTTAGATTAGTTTGCCTAAATGGGAAAGTAATAAATTGCTTTTTAAGAACTCCTAAACAGGGTGATTTTAGAAGTAATTGGGCACAGGGTGGTACATTTGATCAAGTTTTACCAAATAATCTTCCTAATGAAATTATAGAATTTGTAAAGCCAATAATTAATGATTTAACTTCCAAATATAATAACCCTCTTTTTGCAATTGACATTGCAAATACAACCAAAGGGTATAAATTAATCGAACTAACTGGTTCAGGTGTTAGCTTTGCAGATGCTAAAAATGAAAATACAGATTATTGGTTCAATCAATTAGTCCTAAGATTCTCATAATGTTTACTTATGGAATTGTTACTAGAGACATCTTGTCTTCATTGTCTAGTGAATAGAATTTTATTGGATTTGGAAGTGTGTCATTAACCAATAGGCTTAAAAGCCTTGTTTCCCTGGGAATATAAGGTTCCGATTTCCATGAAAGTTTAAAATCAAGTAGGCTAATAGGAATATTTCCTCCATACAAATTTGTGTCTTTCCCAAATGAAATAACTTCAATATTATTTTTTACAGCTAGTTCATAAAGATATAAGAGAATGAAAGTTGACGCGCCTTCTTTTCTGGTTTCTTCTTTGAACCATGAATATGATAGTGAGTATTTTTTCTCTTTGGGTATGTATTTTATTATCTGTCCTCCCTTCATAATTTTGTCAGACTCTTTGTCAAAAAGAAATATGGCAAAAAACTTATCTTCTCCCCGATCTTTTTTGTACCAATCATCAATATTTTTTATTTTATCAATGCCAAATGGAAGGGACTTTAAAAATTCTAAATATCCTTCATACCATTGAAGTAACACATCATGGCCAAGTTCATTAGCAAGTAATATATGATAATTTCCCTCAATATTTGCGTATCGTTTCTTGAAAAGCTTACGAGAATTACTACTAAAAGCATTTAGATAAACTTCTCTGTTCTCAAGTATTTTTATTTTGTAAGAAACATGTTCCGGATAATTATATACATGTAGATTCTCGGGAATTTTTAAGTCTGCTAGGGACTTGTCATAAATTATTAGATTGGGGTTGTTTGCAATGGATGACATATAAGTATCTCCTGGTTCCAATTCAGAAATTTTTATATTTCCCCTGGTGTAGCTCTTCATATGGACTGAGAAGTATCTATTATGTTATTTTTTAAAGACTTTCTCCCAATTAAGCAAGAATACTTCATGTTACTTCTACTGGTAATGTTGCAATTTGTGACTAAGTCCTTCCCCCCAAACCTAATTCTTATATTAAACTCTGGTCTTATACTTACCCCATGGCTTGAGATTACTATTTTAACTGCTGATAGTTCAGGATATTTAGCTTTAAATTCATTATATGCAATATTTTGTATGCCTATTATGTTCCCTTTTATCTCTTCAATAGGCTTGTCTATGAACTTCTTTAACTCTTCTGATTCTTTAAGATCAACAAGGGACTGGTATCCAAGTTCTAGGGCTAGAGCTTTATCTATACTTGTGGTGTATGCACCAGTGTCTACCTTGGCTACTGTTACAATGTTCTTACCTTCTTTGCCGTATAGTTTTACTTTTACTTTTCTTCCAATAACACTCTTTTTACCACTTAGAATTAGGAAGGAGTAATAGATTCTAGATATTATATTCATGTTTCCTATTATATCTCTTTAGTGAGTTTTATACTATTAATGACTGTTTTAAAGAGAGATCTACTCTCTTCATTAGACTCTGAGTATATGTAGTATTTGATCTTATTTATCTCAATTATCCCATTTGTAGACACCCCATACTTGTATGGTTCTTTAGATATTGTGTCCGAGGCATTTTGATAAGTATATAGTTTAAAGTCAGTAGATTTATCATTTAAAACATAGCTTTTAGTTTCATATGAGCTGTTAGTAAATGGAGCTACCTCTTGTGTACTTAAACTAAATATTTCTCCTGTAGTTTTAATTGTGAGTTTAAAGCTTTCATCATTAAACCTTTCATAGTTCAAAGTTGCCCCATCTGGATATTTAAGATAAATACCTGCTTCTATGTTTGTATATTCTAAAAGCGTTTTCTCTGTGTTTGTTTTATTTTCTTCAAGCTCTACAGTTTTATTGTAGTATCCACTTTTATTAAGCTTAAACTCAAAGATCGGACTTGTCTTATACCCCTCCTTTTCTAGGTAAAACTGATATTCTCCTGGTAATTGATCAGAAAGTATTAGTTTTGTTTGTCCACTCATTTTAAATTCTTTTTCATTCTTATTCCTTAAATATACGGTTGCATTTTCTACTGATGAACCTATTTCAATCTTCCCTTTGTCATATGTGAAAGTATTTTGAAGATTCTTTTGAACATCAGGACTTGCTAATGTGATACTTGCCCCTATGAATATGATCGCAAAGAGAGACATCATAGCTATTTGCCATTTAGCAACTCCTTGTACAAAACTAGCAAAGGTATTTTTATTACTCTTTTGAGTAATTATTTTCTCAATACTTCTATCAAGTGCATGATTTATCTGCTTTTGTCTCTTAAGCTCTAGTGTATTTCCTACAATCTTATCTATGTTTTTTCTTTTAATATCACTAAGCTCTGCCTTTGATTTGAAAAGCTCTCTAAGTGTATCTTCTATTCTTTTTTGGTTTTTATCTTCTATATCCATATGAACATTAAAATAGTTTTTAGTGTTTTATACATTATTCCTTCATATTCTGTAAGCTTATTCTTGATAAGTCCTAGTGATCTATAGTATCTCATCTTAATAGTTCCTTCATTTTCTCCTACTATATCTGCAATTTGAGCGAATGTAAGGTCTTGATCATTCTTTAAGATTATTATCTCTTTTAATCCCTCATCAAGCTCTCCTAAAGCAGTCTTTAATTTGTCTTTTAACTCTTCATGCCCTAGTTTATCTATGAAACTTTCTGATTCTTCTTTTACTTCGTATTCAAGCTCATCTATACTTAAATTTCCATATCCTTTACTCTTAACACTATCGATTATTAAGTTGTGGGCTATGGTGTATAGCCATGCTATGAAAGGTCTTCCTGTAAATGTATACTTCTCAATATTTTCAATAGCCTTTGTAAATGTTTCAGATACAATATCCATTGCCCTATCTTCGTTAAAATTACATCTAGATAGACAGTAAGAATAAAGTCGGTCAACATTAGACTCGTAAATCTTTTTAAAGTTTCTTACATCTTTTTTACAAAGCTCTAATAGCTCTTTTTCTGTTTGTAAATCAAAGTCCATATAAGTATTTTACTACATACCATCGCTATAGCTATATTCGTAGGACCAGTTATATGCAGGGGTTAGAGATATACTGGTAAGCTTAGGTGTTCTTCCGATCCTTAATATATATACCTTCGTATCGTTTACCATTAGTACAGTGTTACTGTTAACTATCCCAAAACTACTTACTTTATCTAAAGATGTTACTGGACTTACTGTATTGCTTCCAAGATCAAATGAGTGAATGTTTTTCTTTTGATCAAAGTTTTTAATTCCAAGTAAGATATTTCCAGAAAGATTTATAAAGGAGCCCCCACTTGCCTTGTCTGCGGCTAATTTACTTTTGCCACTAGCAAAGTTATATATATAGTCAGCTCCTTTTTGCTCAACCTCGTTATATGAATAGAAAAAAACATTTTCAGCATTCTCACTTAAAAATACATTATATGGATAGCTAGATACTTTTGTTTCTTTTACATTTCCACTTGGGCTTAGTTTTTGTATGTAGTATTCTCCGCCATATGGATTATTCACACTATCCAAATTATATGTAATTGAAGTTATGACACTATTGTCCTTAGGATCAACTCCTAAAATACTAATTTCTCTGTATGGTTTAAATAGACTACTTTCTTGTGAATAGAATTTACCGTGTCCAAAGTTTTTAATAGTAGATAAAAGTGTTCCATCTAGTTTTCTTACCTCTAGGGCTATACGTGCCTCAAGCTGTTCTGAGCCGTTAGTATCGTAATATTCATAGTTTTCAGGAAGGATTTTTACTACATAATATCCCTCATCTAAAAACACACTTTCACTTCTATATAGGTTTCCACTAACAAAAGTTCTTCCTTTAAAATCAGTGATCTTTTTTATGCTTCCTCCATTTAGAGGTACTGTATATATTTGTGAGACTATATATCCGTTCTCACCCTTTATACTATCTCTATCGGAATAGAAATATACTAAGTTGTCCTTAATTACATATTCAAATATTTGTCCTTTACCATCTGTTAATTTCTTTTCGTCACTACCATCATGGTTTGAACTATACACATTTGCCTTTCCTTCTCTGTTTGATAGGTAAGCAATTTTTCCACTTGGAATAATTTCAAGCACACTATCTGTACCTACATTTTGTATAGCAAAAGTTTTTTCAATATAGTTACTTTTTGATACTTTTAAATCTAGCTTAGCCCCATCGTCAAGATCAATAACAGTAGCCACCCCATCTTTATTTGATGTTAAATTAACATTTCCGCCTGTAAGCTTTGCTCCTTCTACCTTATCTCCTGTTAACCAATCACTAACTGTTAAATTGAAGTCTTTTGCAGGAGCTAGTGATAAATCATTTACAATATTCTTCCCAGCAGTCAAATTAACTTCTAGTTTTACATCCCTATATATACTTGACGTAAGACTTAAAACTATTTTTCCGCCTGTTAGCTGCTCACTTTTAAATGTTTTGTCGGTATTAACAGTAATCACCTTATCACCTACTGTAAGTTTAAGTGATGCCGGATCAATACTCTCACGATTACTTAAAAGTATTCCTTCAATATATGAATAGGTGACTTGTTTAAGAGTAAAGTTACGATCAGGGTTTTCTCCTCTAGATAGTGTTACATCGCTATATAGGGTTTCATAATCAGTAGCATTAATCACTGCTTTATTTGATCCATAGTCTAGATTCTCTATCTTGTAATATCCCTTTTCATCTGAAGTAGTTGTTTGTTCCCCTATCTTTATACTTACATTCTTAACGGGTAAACTCTTTTGGTCATAGATATACCCAGATACGCTAGAACGTAAAATACCTTTGTCCCATCCCATGAGCATAAATAGGGTGATAAGGATAAAAAGAACAAAGATAACAGGTAGTGTAAAGATAAGTATTTTCATACTTTTCTTTCCCATTAATCCCTTTTTCACAACTCCTCCATTAGTTTCTAAACTCTCGTTTTGTTTAACATCTCCTTCCCCTTCTTTTACACTAGGATAGATTACTTCTCTGTCCCAAGGGTTTTTAGGTAATTCGTTCATTTGAACATTCATAAAAGATATACTAATAATATATGATAAAAGTATTAATATAACTAGAGAAATGATAAAAAGTAACGGTGATTTCTTTTCTAAAATCATATAGTATGTAAGGTATAAGAAATATAAATAATGAATAAGAAAATAGTAATCGTAATAATAGTCATCCTACTTTTGGTAGCAGTTGTACCTCTTTCATATTTCCTTCTTAAGAATAATACTGAAAGTAGAATTAAGGCAGATGTGAATAATACTCCAAAAGAAGTTGAGATCACTAACCTAGGAGACTCTAGCTTTACAGTCATTTGGTATACGGATAATAAAACAGTAGGGAAAGTTAAGATGGTAGAAGATTCAAAGGTATTTTTTGATGATCGTGATTCTCCAACAACTGCTGAAAATACAAAGCGAAATACCCACATTGTTTCAATTAAATCTCTTTCATCTCTTAAGGATTATCCATTTGTAATACTAAGTGAAGATGTGGAATACAAAAATGGAAGTATAAATTACACCACTAAAACTCTTTCAACTAAGAAATCACTAAGTTCCCCTAAACCTGTATATGGATCTCTGAAAGTAGATAAAGGTACATCGGGTGGGGTAATAGTTAAGATTGTTTCAGGGAAGGATAAGGCAGACTTCTTACCTCTCTCAACATATTCTACTGATAATGGAAGTTATACTTTTGATCTTTCAAATATTATCGACTCTTCAGGTGAAAGTATAAATTTTCAGAAAGGAGATATTTTAAATCTCGAGATGAAATCAGAAGATAAAAAAGTAGGATTAGTAAAAATAACTGTTGAGTAAATATGAATGAAGAAAGCAAGAAAAAGTATTTAATAATAGGAGGAATACTTGTAGTAGTAGTACTTTTAGTTTTTGGTGGTATCACACTGTTATCCCCTAAGCCTACCTCAACAAATGTAACAAGTAACACAAGTAAATCTAGTAGTTCAGTAACATCGTCAACCTCTCTATCGAGCACTCCTTCTGATAGTGTTGATGAATCTACAAATTATGCAGAAACAACTATTAAGATAGGATCAAGTAATAATAAATTGCCATCGGTTACTCTTAGTGATAACCCAATTATTGCCAAAGCTAATACAAGTAGTAGCTCAGAATCGACAGAAGAACCTGTAACTACACAAACGACCTCGTCATCATCATCTTCTACAGTCAGTCTTGTCTCAAACCCACTAGATCTTGGAACTAAAACTCCTGCAAATGTTTTAGTAACAAACAAAGACTACAAAAGATGGAGTGTAGTATGGACTACATCAATTGCAACAATAGGAAAACTTAAAGTAACTGCTCCTGGACTAAATAAAACTTATTCTGACGATAGAACTGAATTTGCTAATACTAAATCATTTACCCATCATGTAACCGTTACAAATGATGATGACCTTTTATCTTCTGGTAATCCTACTTTTACATATACAATTTTAGTAGATGGAGAAGAGGCTGGAAGTTATACATATGTTAATGCTCCTTTGTTAAGTAGTCCATCTAGCCCAACAACTGCTGTATTAAAATTAAATCCAGCTTCAAAATCAAAAGATATTATTCTCACAGGAAGAATTAAAACTGGAAGTACATATTCTGATTATTTAAGCAGCATAATAGACAGTACTTCAAGTTCAAGTATGGTAATAGGAATAGCCAGATCTACAGCTCTTTCTCAATATGTCTCTTTAAGTTCACCAAATACTCTTGAAGTAACTGCATATGGAAATACTGGTAAAAGTATTGGAAATAAAACGGGTATTACTTTAGCAAGTATTGATGAAAGTATAGTTACACTTAATGTAACTTTAACATCATCACAAATAGCGTCTTCAAGTTCGAGTACATCTTCAAATGCATCTACTTCCTCAACTGGAAACAGTGTTCCAAATACTGCAATATCTGGAACTGATCAGCTAATATATATCCTATCTTTAGCTCTCTTAATACTAGGGATAAGTGTATATGAGCTTGGTAGAATTGGAATGAGAAGTAAGTTCGAAAAGAAAGTTATCGACGATGTTTAATAAAACTAAATACCCTACCCCCTACAAACATTAAAAGTATTATAGATAATCCTCCTAATAAATATTTAATATTTATATATGTTCTTAAACTAAATATTAAAGAGTTTATATTATCAAGTTTAAATGTTTCAGATAACTCATCAGCCTTTAGCAATTTTTCTGTTAAAACATTTCCTTCAATTGGCTCTATGAATATATCAGGATTATTAAATGTGGTATCACTGGTGGCAGCACCTAATCTAATTCCCTCTGGTGGAGTATCTACGTTAGTAGTTGAATAGAACCAACTAAAATGATCAAAATCTGAACCTATGAATCTTCTTGAGGTGTTACCCCATGTAGGATCTATTGATACCCAGCCTGAACCTTCTATATATGCCTGAACCCACTGATGTTTTTCAGGTAATGTGTTTTTCTTAGACGGATCATATCCATATCCAAATACTGCTCTTGTTGGAATACCTTGTGCTCTAAGCATTGTAATTAAAAGATCAGAATATTCCATACATACCCCAGACCCATTTTTTAATGTAGCTACTGCTCCCTGTCTTACATTATTTATTCCAAGTTTAAGATTGTCATAGTCCACCTTACTTACTACAAAGTCATATGTTTCAGATAGTTTATCTGTAACTGATGTAGATTTAAATTTAGAAATCTCATCTGTGATTAAGGGATCATTACTTTCCCAATATATTTCAGGTGTTGTATATTTTGTACTGTCAGGAATAAAAGTATTTGAAATATTATTGTCTTTATTTAACACTGCAAATCCTTCAACAACTATTTCATATACACTGCTATCTAAGTAATACATCGCAGTTATATTCCCCTCGTTATCGGACTCTACTTTTTCAGGAAGAGGTGAGAAAGAAGAGTAGAATACTTCTTGATTAAGGGAACTATCGTTATGGGGTAACTGTAATTCATATTTAATTAGATTCAATCCATCACTATTTGCAGTGTCTACTTTCTGAACTAATTTAAACTTCCACGTTTGAGAGGAACCTATTTGTACTAAATGAGTTTTTTTTGAATTCTCCTTAGAGCTTAAATCAAAAGTATATGTTTTTCCATCATCGTTGTATTCCCCTGTTGAGAAATTTATAGGTCCAAGGTCTTTTGAAATTATTAACTTTGTTGTGAGAGAAATATTAAAATTATTTAGAGTTTCAGCAGATATTTGAGGAGACTCAGGAATGTAAATATTATAGATATTTCCTATATGTTCTATTAAATCAATGTTTTCATATTTTCTTGTTAGTGTAAGACTTTGTTTATATGGTATTTGTTTGTTTATATTAAAGCTCACGTTATATTCCTCTTCCTTTTTATCTACCGTATATGTAACTGGAGTATTGTTTAGACTAATCTTTAAACTACTTAACTGACTATCAAGTGATTTAACCAAATCTTCTTTATTCTCATATTTCTTAAGTGCATAGAGTAAAAATTCTGATTTATTTGGAAATGTAACTAGATATCCAGGAGACTCATTTGTATATTTTGAAGATACTTCAATATTTAGTTTTCCAGTACTATTGACTGTATATACATATGAAAGATCTAATTTCACCTTGTTAGGACCTGCAAAGATTTCACTTGGTAAAACTAAAAAAAGAAATGTTACAATTAAAACAACAAAAAACTTTCTCATATGGATATTATCAAACAAATTAAGTTATATTTCAAAACAGATTTTAGAGTAACAAGTACAATAATATATGTATGTATAGCTTTGTACGTATTATCTGCTCTGCCATCAATATTTAGTGGAAATATTTATGATGCTGATAGTTTCACCCTAGTAAGGCTTGGAGCAAATATTTCTACTCTAGTTAAAAGTGGAGAATATTTTAGGCTTTTAACTTCAATATTTCTTCATGGAGGAATAATACATTTGTTTTTTAATATGTATGCCCTTTACTCCATTGGAAATTTCATAGAAACATATTTTGGAAGAAGTAAATATTTTGCTGTATTCATATTAGCTGGAATAGTAGGTTCTCTAACAAGTTATATATTCACAAGAGGATTTTCAGTAGGAGCTTCGGGAGCAGTATTTGGTCTCCTTGGATTACTTCTAGCTCAAAAACTTAAAAGAAAAGTTTACTATGCTGAACTCCCTATAGATACAAGATCAATAGTTATGATTGTAGTAATAAACCTTATACTTGGGTTTACAATTCCAAATGTAGATAATGCAGCTCATATAGGTGGGCTCATATCTGGAACATTACTTGGACTATTTCTTAATCATGAGAATGCAGACATACAAAGACCATTACTTACAAAGATACTTTTAATAGTTACTTCCATATTAATAGGATATTCATTGTTCTCATTAGTTCTAACATTGTTTTAATCTCTGTCTAATATCTATTTGATACAATTCCCAATAACTTGACATGGACTTGGGAGTATTCTAAAGTCCATTACTACCCTTCTAATTTATTATTCACTATATATATGTCAGTAACAAAGCCAGTTGAAGTTAAGGGAAAACTCGATAGTAACAAACAAAAAGCTATTGATGTAGCTACTCAACAAATTGATAAACAATTTGGTAAGGGAGCTATTATGAAACTTGGAGAGAAACCAGTAGTAGAAGCAGATGTAATATCTACGGGTGCTATGTCATTAGACATTGCTCTTGGTATTGGAGGTATTCCACGAGGAAGGATAATTGAAATATATGGACCTGAATCTTCAGGTAAGACTACTTTAGCCCTACATATCATTGCAGAAGCCCAAGCAAAGGGAGGAGCAGCAGCTTTCATAGATGCTGAGCACGCTTTAGATCCAAACTATGCTAAAAATATTGGAGTAGATACTGAGAATCTTTATGTTTCTCAACCAGATTATGGAGAACAAGCATTGGAAATACTTGAAACTCTTGTTCGATCAGGCGCATTTGATATTGTAGTAGTTGACTCAGTAGCAGCACTTACTCCTAAAGCTGAAATAGAGGGAGAGATGGGAGATTCACATATGGGATTACAAGCTAGACTTATGAGTCAAGCTTTAAGAAAGATTACAGGTATAGCATCTAAAACAAATTGTACTGTCATCTTCTTAAATCAACTTAGAATGAAAATAGGTGTGATGTTTGGTAACCCAGAAACTACCACTGGTGGTAATGCACTTAAATTCTATGCATCTGTGAGACTAGATATACGTAGATCTGAAAAGATTACAGAAGGAGACAATATCACGGGTCATGTATGTAAGGTGAAAGTAGTAAAGAATAAAATGGCACCACCATTTAAAGAAGCACTTTTTGACATGATATACCCAACAGGTATAGATAAAGTAAGCTCAATGATAGACGCTGCTCTTAACTGTGGGGTACTACAAAAATCAGGAGCATGGTTTAGATATGGTGACAAACAAATTGCCCAAGGAAGAGATGGAACTAAAGAAGCAGTAAAAGCAGATCCTAAACTTAAAGCAGCTATATATACAGACGTAAAGAAAAAGATAGGTTTAAAGTAAAAGGTTAAAAACTATTTACAATATTTTTTAGCTCAAGTAAATTTATTATGTGCACAAATTTAAATATATTGTTAAAACCACACTCTCTTTAGTGTTTGTTGTTACACTTTTCTTAAGTCCAGTTTTGAGTATTGGTGCAAATGCAAAAGATATAACTATATCCCAAAGCACATTTGCTTCAGGAACTTCTGATAACTCAATTGACCTTTCTGAAAATGGAAAAGTAAAGCTAAAGAATGATATTTCCTCAAGTACAATTACATCAAAAGATGATCTTCTTCGAAATAACCAAAATGGTAATCCTAGTAATTCTGTTTTAATAACAAACAATAATGGAGGAGAAGTGTTTATTAATAACTCTTTTGGATATAATGCAGGAACAACTCCATCTGTACAAAATGTACAAGATATTGACTATGGCGAATCTCTTGGGTTTCTATTTGTAGCAATGAATCCAGGAGGAGTAAAGATAATAGATACAAAGAAAACTTTTGATAAGTCAGATGACGAAGAAGTAGCTCTCTATACAACAACAAGCACGCCTTCTATTCAAAGAAACAACGTATACTGGCTCCTATTTAACCCTAATTACGGATATCTATACATTGTAACAGGCTCTGGCGTAGACGGTACTATAGACGTCATTGATATTAAAAATACCGCAACACAATCAGATGATGTAAAAATAAGGAGTTTTGTTCTGACTGATTCAACTGTATGGGCGAAGCCTGTTCTAAATAAAGCTCTAAATGATATTTATTTAGGAGGAAGGTGGTATGGAGTAAAAGCGTTGGAAAGTAAGGGAACTAAAGATATAAGTGACGACGTTATAACCTGGTACTATAATTGGGATATGGCTCCCCCAAGACATCTGTTAAATAGAGATGTTTCTGCGATTTATTATGACGAAGATTCCCATTATATTTACATGGCCTGTGGTGATAATATTGGTACAGGCGGTGTTTCGGTTATAGATACAAAGGGAACTTCAACTGTCACCGATGATGAGTTTGTTGCTGAATATAATACCACCACCACTCCGGCATTGTCAGAAAACTACATTTCATGGATGATTTATTATGATAGTCAAACCAAATCTATTTTCTCTAGGTATAAAAATTCTGGGTCAACTTTTGTTATAGATACAAAAGGAACTAATTCACAACTTGATGATACTGTAAGTAATTGGTCGACAAATACAAACATTCCTTCTGGCCTAGACAAGAATCTAGTTACAGCAGTTAAAGTTGATAATACCACCACCACTTATTTTTCAAGTTGGGATGGTATTTTCTTGATTGATACAAAGGGAACTTCAAGTCTGAATGATGATACTCTTGTTAAAAGTTATGATAATAATAATTTTCCACTAGGATTTGGGTATCTTATTTTATCAACTTCGCTTAATGGATTCATTACAAGTGGTAGTGGTGTAAGCTTTATAAATTATGATAAATTTAACTCTCCAGGGGTATATATAAGTAGTCCTGTTGAGAGGGAAATAAATAATTATAAATATATTAAATGGGATCAAACGATTAGTAATTCTCACTCAACAAATGTACAAATCAGAACTGGGACCGAAGATTCTGTTTGGGTAGATGACTTTAATTCTATTACTAATTCTTATGCTGGGGATCTGTATAACTGGTGTTGTCATTTTCAAAATGTAACTACAGAAAATGGTGTAATTACGATGTCTAATCCAAATACATCATGGGGTGCATATGTCTGGTTTGATACAGGTAAGCCTGCTGGATTCTTTCCAGCAGGTTCTACAATAACTGCAAAGGTAAGAATGAATAATTCACATCCTGAAAGAAGTTATCAAGATTGGATGTATACAGATGAATGGGATGATGGATCTGTAAGCTATTCTACCGTAAATGATTGGGTATATTTAACACTAAGCCCCTCGTTACCTTTTTCAACAATAGGTTTTGAGCCTTGGTTACTAGATTACGGAGGATGGAATCCTGAAGATTCTTTCCAGGTTGATTGGATTAAGATCAATATGCCTGATAACTATTGGAGTAACTGGTCTAGTCCTTGTACAAATAATTCGGGGTGCGAGATTAATGCTGGAAGCTCTAAATATTACCAATATAAAATAAATCTTTCTAGCTCAGATTTAAATACTTCTCCATCTATAAATTCAATTACTTTAACTAATGGATATGAAACAAGTGGTATATATACCTCCTCGGTTATTGATGGAAGTAAGAAGGTTAAGTGGACAGGATTTAATACAACAAAAGATCTGCCCACTGGAACTAGCATTGATTTTTTAACAAGGTATGGGGATAGTTTGGTACCCGACTCTTCGTGGACTGATTGGAAAGTATTCGATGGTAGTAATAAATCAAGATATGTTCAATATAAAGCTACATTAAGTACTAGTAATAATCTCGTTACACCAACTTTATCTATGGTGGAATTTACTAATCAAAGTCTATCTACCTCTACCAGTAGTCAGCAATCCTCTACTTCTTCTGATTCAGAAGTGAGAGTTTTAAAGATTAAGGTTTTAGATGAATCAGGAATGCCTGTTGTTGGGGCCAAAGTTGAACTTCTTTCTGATGCACAAATTTCATATACAGATGTTAAAGGCATTGCAACTTTTTCAAATGTTACGGATGAAAACCCTCAAGTAATGGTCACTTATGGTGATATTGAAATAGTTTCAAGTCTTAGTTCTCTTTCAAGTGATACTACGGATAGCGAAATTAAGTTGATAAGTTTATCTAAGGAAAGTTCGTCTGAAAGTAGTGCACTTTCAAGTAAAAGTTCATCTTCCAAAGATTCTAACTCATTATCTTCAAAGACAGTTAACTCTAATATATTAATATATTTACTTTTCTGCCTGATACTCCTCTTTGTAATTATTCTATTGGTAATATTTATAAGAAAAATTAGAAATCGTAAAGCAATATAAATATATTCGTACTTATTGTATAATCTTTACATAATCTGGATATTAATCTCAATATGGTAGTAAGCTTTGACAAGTTAAAAATTATTAAGTGGTCAGGTAGTGCAGCTAAGCTACTGGCATTAATTCAAACTTTGTTAGTAGGTTTTACAGTTTATCAATTAATCACGATTTACCCCACGCTTTCAAATGAATTAAAGAACAGTACAATTGTTAGTGCTGTAAGTAATCTTTTATTTTCTCTCTTACAAGCCATCGTATTCTATGGATATTCAAATCTTGTAACTGAATTTTTAGATAAAAAAGATGAGAAGAGATCTTGAAGTACTATTCATATCTAAAGTTCGTGTCGGACTTTTAAAGGTATTCTTTACACACCCCGATGTCCCTTACTTTCTAAGAGAACTCGTTAGGGTCACAAGGGAGGAGATAAACTCGGTAAGACGTGAACTTCTAAAGTTTGCGGATATTGGTTTAGT
>CAYSFE010000006.1:0-20028 GCA_964430225.1 uncultured Candidatus Saccharibacteria bacterium | reverse complement strand
AAATACTGCCCAATATGGTTAGCTATGGATTAAAAAAACTTGTCTATGCCGAGTCTGGTAAGGGATATAGGTATCGTGTATGGCTAAGACAATCAGCATATGATCTTAATGCAGCATCAGTCTCACTAAAGAACGGATTCCCAGAATGGACATGTTTTCAAGCAGAACAATGTGTAGAGAAGGCTCTAAAAGCAGTAATTGTTCACTCAGGATTTAGGCCTCCTAAAATCCATAAGATCTCTATCCTTATATCTTTCTGTAATAGGGTGAACTCACAATTTAAAAATACCAAGTTTAACTTTAGAGATATTGAGTCCTTCACGTTTATCTCAAGATATCCATTTTTAATTCCAGGGGAGAATTCAGCACCCCACGACTATATTACTTTTGAGGACGCAAACCTATGTTTAAGCGAGGCAAAGAGATTTTTCCAGCAAATCCAAGAGTTGCTGAAAGAATCGATAGTATTGTAAAAGTCATAACGGATAATTACGATACAGAAAAAATATTACTCTTTGGTGGTTTTGCAAGAGGAGAATTTGATGAGGAGTATAGCGAGATGGACATATTAATAGTAGCTAATACCGATCAAAGATTCCTAGAGAGAATTCGAAATGTGCGTGAAATATGTACTGGTTACCCTCATGTAGATCCAATAATGTATACGCCTAATGAGTATAGGGCTCTACTAAAAGAAGGAGAAGGTTTTCTAGAAGAAGCTACAGAAGAAGGAATAGTTATATACCAGAAATAAACTCCTTGATTTAGAAGACAAATAGGGTGATAATCCCCTCTTAACTACCCGTGTCAGTACTCTTGCAAGATTATTTTTTATATTCTCAAAATGAATTCTTTGGAAATTGATTTAGAAACTTCTGTAAAAGTTGATGGCTTAGCAATAAAACATTTTAATGAGGCAAGAGATGATGCTTTAGTATTTGAATTTAGGAGACTTGAGGAAATGAATCCTGCAGAGTTAGCTTTAAACGATGAAGTAGTTATTGCGGCCGGTGTAGAGTATTTTCCAAGTCTAGACGGGGTTGGATTTGTTCGAAACAAGGGAACTTTGTCACATGGTCAAGGTAAAATAATTGGGATATATTATGAAAATAGTGAAAATGGAAAAGTGAACGATCGAATAGCTATGATTGAGATAGTAATTGATGGTCAAACGTGCATAGTAAGTGGACAAGATAAACTGGTAAAAGCAACTGATATATATGAAGGTGAAAACGAAGTAAAAGCCGAATTCGTTGCAACTGTAAAAGTAGAGTATGAGAGAAAGTTAATTCAAAGATTAAAAAGAGAAAGAGAACTATTAGTGATACTGGAAAGTGCAACTAGAGATGCATGGAATCCTAAAGAAGCCGTACAATTGGGAGAATTAACAATTTTCAAGCCGACAACGGATGAAATTAAAGAAGCATTGCAAAATCTTGCTTGGGCATCTCCACTTAAGACCGATCCAGATTTATCATTTGATTTGAATTTAACACCAATCACATATACATTAGATGAGGGAGATGTTATCCCATTAGGAGTTGATATTCTAACAAAAAGAACACGTTTTTTTGTTATTGATGGTGTAGAAAAAAAAGATGGGGCTTTAGTTTCAGTAAAAGTTGAACTTCGAGAAATACAGATTAGCTATTCAAGAAATCAAGTAATGCTCTATAGTCCAGAATTTCTAGGTACTGCAGTATTGCCTCAAGATAAAGTGAAAGAATTATTAAGAGGAAAAAGCAGATTTAGGTATTTGGAATTAGAAAAAAGAATTCAACAAATAAACGAAAATAGATCCCGTGCTTTGTATATTGGTGCTCTAAGAGGCTATATTAAAGCTCTTTGTAAGAAACTCGGAAAATAAAAATGGTTTGAAAGTTGAAGAACTTAATTTCTTTTGACACGTATGAATATTATTGAGCACCCTCCAATAGAAAGAGCGATAGAATTGGGAAGAGAGTTTGCAACCGTGGCGATCAAGGGACTCTCGGCTATGAGAGTAGAATTTGCACTTCATTCTTTAAAAGAAAGAATGGATAGTTTTATGAGAGGTAGCCATGATCCAAGATATGTAAATCCCAAATGTTTTCCAACAAGTGGACTTTCAGGAATAGTATCTTGTTTTCTTGTTTCTCTTTATGGACCTTACGAATATCAGTACCTAAACAATCCTCAAATTCAAATTCTTTATACTGGTCCAGAATATATATTTAATCAACTTACTACTTTAACTGAAAGAGAAGATCAACTTAAAATTCTTACTATTGAGGAATTGAATGTAAAAGAAAAGAGAATCAAACTTAGGGATTTTACTAGTTCTTGCTTGTTCCAAGTACCACAATCACCCAATTCCTTCTTTTGTTTTGAATATGATTTGAAGAATAGAGGAAATCTAAATGTAGTTTTGTTAAGTCTTAAATATAAGAAAGTTAAAGGTTTCTATGAATTATGTTTAACAGAAGAAGAACCGATAAATATGCCTAGACATAAGGCTTTTCGATATCTCCAGTTTTTTGATAGTGTTTTCACTTTAGAAAGAATCAGAAAGATTGAAGAAGAAGAATTTACAACATTTGATGTGTTTGAATTAACAGAAGCAATAAGGAAATATAATGAAGAAGTGAAAAATACATTCCAATATAAAGTATGTAAACTATTTTTAGCTGCATTTAGAAAAAAGGTTCGTAAAAGCTTATCAATGGCCAATAAACATGAGTAAAGAATAGAAGCAAACCTCATGTTATAGAAAATGCTTGATTTAGAAGATAAATAGGATGATAATCCCCTCTTAACTACCCAGTTATTTCTTAATCAAATCCTTATGACCATTACTACTGAAGAACAATACAATGCTAGAAAAGTAGGAGAGGTACTTGTGAGAGAGCTCAGACAAATTGCCTCAGAAAAGCATTTTTTACCATGTAAAGAAGCTTCGAATGGATTAATTGAAAATGATCAGGTGCTTCTAGTTAAATCTCTTGGACTAGGAAAAGATGGAAGATATTTATTTAAGGAAGATAATGGAATTTTAATTCAATTTCCACAAAGATGGATTGTCAAAAATGTTAAAAGAAATGGGGTTTTAGTATTAGAAAATCCGGAAACTGGGGAATATAAAATAACAAAACCTGATGACAGTATTGTAAAAGCAGCTGAGATCTTTAATACTGACGCAGATATAAAAGACTCTATTGATGACGAGTTGCGAAGTAGAGGTAAGGCAGCAAGAGTAAACATGAAAGCAGCATTCTTGAGTGTCTCAGCAAATATCACAAGCTTCATAGAAAGTAAAAATAGAAACTCCAATTCAAGCTCAGTTAGATACTTCCAAGTTTTAAGTCCTAAGGATTATGTTCAAGATCTTCTTACTACTTATTCTTTAATGCTCTCAAAGGGAGAGCCAACAATAGAGGATGGAGATAGACTTAGAGATTCCTTAATTAATTCGCAAAAAGACAGGGTAAATAGGCTACTATTAGAAGGTAGTAGTAAATATGATTATAGAGGAATGCTTCCAAGTCCTGATAAACTTTTTGAACAAGTAAAAGGGGGCAATACTTTCATTGATAATGAGGGAATACTAATACCTGGTTCTTCAGATCAGTTCATTGATTTGGTTGTAAATTGGAAAGAAAGTGTAACAGTCCATTTAAATAAACTTAAATTTGATAGGTCTGGAGTATCTCCAAGGTTAGTAGTAGAAACAGGTCTGAGTATAGATCTTACTCCAAGAGAGGTGTTAAGAATTTTCTTTGGAGAAGAAGTGGAACTAGTAGATGCAGAAGACATTAAAGATCCAGAAGGTAAAGCATGGTTTAATTTGAAAAGGAAGATGAGAGTGAGTCCTCTAATGAGAGAAAGGGCAATTAGCGAATATAATAGAAAGCTTCAAGATGAATTTGAAAGAGGATTACTTGAACCCTTATTAGATGGTTTCATAAGAGCTCATCCTAGAAGGAGAACTAAAAAAAGTTCTGTTAAATGATTGAATAATTAAAGTTTTCTAAATAAGGACTTTCTTTTGACATACTTTAAGTAAAACGATATAGTCCCATCAAATCTGCCCCCCTACTACATAAATATGAAAAAGATTGTTTTAAACATTCGTACTGATTTAGAAGATAAGATAAAGGATATTGTTAATTCTAATGGGAATAACAAAGGCTTTCTTGTTCTAATCAATCCTAAAGAAATAGATGAATCACAGGTAATATTCGATATTTCTTTTTCTAAAGACACCCCTTCTCTCATTGCTAATCTTTCTGATCCAAATACTGGTATTTTAAGTACTATCCTATCTGAGAAATTAAATATTCCATATAAAGAGAGTAAGGAAGAATCTGTTGGTAAAAAGATAAAGGTATATCTATCTGAAGAATACAAGGATTTTGAAGGATTAGTAAGACATATTATCGAATCTCTTGAAAAGGTTCTAAAGCTTAATGAAAAGACTGTTCCTCTTACTCCCGTTAAAGTTCCTCTTAAAGGAAAGACCCCTAAAGAAGAAGAAATCTTGAAACTCTATCGCCTAATACTAGGACGAGAACCTTCAAGTAACGATCTAGGGTATCTTTCTACGTCTCCAATAACACCTGATCAGTTAATTCGTAAAATGGTGGAATCAGAAGAACATGCAAATATTGTTAAAGCTTCTCAAGAGGTGTTGTCAGCTCGTAAATCTTTCTTTGATCAACAAAATAGCATAGAGGAATTAAGTGCAGAACTTAAAGACAGTAAAAATGAAATAGTTCAATTAAATGGATTAATAGGACAAAAGAATGCATCTGTAGAAGAACTTAAAGCAAAGAATGACGAGCTTACACTAAGAGTTAAAGGATATGAATCAGTAGCCTCTGAGAAAGAAGAACCCACCTTCATAGACAAGTTTCTAGACTACCTTAACCGTAAATTTGGGTAATTTCCATATTTTTGTTAAAATGTAAACAGATTTTGAAAATCTTGGTATGAATTTAATAAGAAATATTTTGGAGCAAAACATTAAGTCGAAATTAAAAACTAGATTTATTCACGTAATTAGAGCCGTTTTGGTGTAGTCATATATTTTCAAAATCCAATTTAAACTATTAGTATACACTTATGGAAGTTGTATTGACTGTCATAGCCACAGCCCTTGGAGCTGGACTTATAGGTGCGTTTCTCCTATTCAGAAACAGTAAGAAAGAATTAGCTGAGCTTAAGAGTAAGATGGATAGTAAAGAGTTTAAAGCTCTTACTGAAGAAGAAGCTATTGAGAGATCATCTCTAAAGGCTAAAGAAATGCTTTTAAAAGCAAGAACTGAAATGCTTGAAATGAGATCAGTTGCAGATGAGAAGCTTAAGAATGAGCAAAAAGAGATAGATGAAAGAGAAAAGAGACTAGATTTAAGAGAATCAGGTATTATTCAAAGAACAAATTCACTTGACGAGAGATTTGATAAATTAGAAGCTCGTGAGAAATCTCTAGAACAAGCTAAAAAGGATGTAAAAGTAATAAGAGATTCCTTAGAAGTAAAACTAGCTGAAATAGCTGGTATGAGTAAAGAACAAGCACTTGAAGAATTAAAGAAAGATGTAGTAGAAGATTTAACAAATTGGAAAGCAACTAAGATAAAAGAAGTAGAAGCTGAGATAGTAAGATCAGCAGATGAGAAATCTCAAGGAATACTTGTTGATGCAATGGCACGTGGAGCAACTGATTTCTTTGCAGATACTACAAATACCACATTCACTATTGAGAATGAAGAATTAAAAGGTAAGATCATTGGAAAAGAAGGTAGAAATATTAAGGCAATTGAGAGATTAACAGGAGTAGATGTTGTAGTAGATGAAGCACCAAATATAATTACAGTATCTTGTTTTGATCCAATTAGAAGAGAAGTAGCTGCAATAGCTATTAAAAAACTTCTAAAAGACGGAAGAATTCATCCTGGAACAATAGAAGAGACCGTTATGAAAGTTAAAGAAGATATGGCAAGAGAATTAAGAAAGAGTGGAGAGGAACTTGCATATGCTGCAGGGTTTCCAAATCTACCTGATGAGATAATCAAACTTCTTGGAAGATTCAAATACAGATTCAGTTATGGTCAAAATCTTGCTAAACACACCATAGAAATGGTTCAAATGGGTGAAAGTATAGCTAAAGACATAGGAGCTGATGTAAAGACAGTAAAACTAGCCTGCTTACTTCATGATATAGGTAAGGTAATGAATACTGGGGTAGATGAAAAGAAACCTCATCACCACTTGTCAGGAGAAATTGCTCGAAAGTATAAGATGGATCCAAAAGTTATTAATGCAATTGAAGCTCATCATAACGATATAGCATCCACTTGCTTAGAAGCTGAGATTATTAAGATAGTGGACTCAATATCTGGAAGTAGACCTGGTGCAAGAAGAGAAAACTATGAAGAATATGTAAAACGTATTAGAGCATTAGAAGATATTGCAAATAGTTACAAGGGAGTAAAAGAAACATTTGCTATTCATGCAGGTAGAGAGGTAAGAGTGATCGTTAGACCTGAAGAATTAACAGATGATGAAACAAAACTCTTAGCTCATGATATTGCCCTTGAAATAGAAAATACTCAACAATATCCTGGTGTAATTACAGTTATTGTAATTAGAGAATCAAGATATAAAGAGCAGGCAAAATAAAGAAAATAGCAAAGGGCTTTAGGAAGTAGAAATGCTTATCTAAAGCCCTTTTTGTGTGCTGAATTGAAGGCCTAAAAATGATATAATTAGATATGTTAAAAGTAGACATTGCTCGAAAACCTTACCTCTTTTGGGATATAGATTTAACTACATTTGATGCCTCTAAATACCCTGAATTTACAATAGCTAGAATACTAGAACATGGTGCTCTTGTTGATATTTCTTGGATGTTTAAGAATTTTAGTAGAGAAAAAGTAATAGAAACAATATATTCTACAAACAATATTTCAAAAAGATCAGCTAATTTCTGGTCAAATATTTTTAATTTAGACAAGGGAAAAGTTAAATGTTTGAACAAGGAATCAATAAAGATACAAAGAGAGTTCTAGAACAAATATCAGATATTGTTCGTGAGATGGATTTTTACCTGGCTGGTGGAACAGGTCTTTCTCTACTTCTTGGACATAGAGAATCTATAGACCTAGACTTTTTTAGAAAAGAATCTTTTGACACAGACGAACTTCTTAAAAAACTTTCAGGCTTTACTGTTTTAGATAAGAAGAAGGATACCCTAACCGGAAAAATTGAAAATGTAAACATTAGTTTCTTTGGTTTTGACTATCCCCTTCTTTCAGATACATTAGAGTACAGAGGGATAAAGGTTGCGTCAATGTTAGATATTGCATTAATGAAGCTATCTGCAATCATGCAAAGAAACACTAAAAAAGACTTTATTGATCTATATTTCATTATCAAAGATCACCTACCCTTATTAGGTCTTATTAAACAATTTGGAAATAAATTTAGTCAAAGTTCAGAGGTATCAATCCCAATATTAAAAAGTCTTACATATTTTGTAGAAACAGAAACAGAACCTATGCCCAAAATGTATATTGATACAAATTGGGAAGATATTAAAACATTCTTTATAAGTGAAACTAAACAAGTAATGGAACAATTAACCTTGGGCCATTAGTTTTAGAGTATCTTCTTCTATTCTCATAAGTCTATTGTATTTACACACTCTTTCTCCTCTAGATGGTCCTACTTTAATGAATGCAGATCCTACTGCTACTGCAGCATCTACCATAGTAGTGTCATTACTCTCCCCTCCTCCACGGTGTGAGAATATTGTAGCTATTCCATTTTGTTTACAATACATTCCTGCTTCTAATGTTTCCGTAACTGTTCCAATCTGATTTAGTTTTATGATAACTGCATTTGCTAACTTTTTTTCTATCACATCTTTAATTATTTCTAAGTTTGTTACTGTTAGATCATCAGCAACTATTAATGATTTTGGAAAGGCTTTCATTAAAACTCCCCAGTCATCTTTATCAAACTCTGATAATATATCTTCCATACTTGTTATACTGTAGTTCTCATAAAGAGGTTTGTAGTATCTAATCATTTCTTCTGGAGAATATTCTCTTTGTTCAAGTTTCAAATGATATTTTCCATCCCTATAGAATTCACTTGCCGCTGGATCTATTGAGATCCCAACATCAACTCCAGGTGTAAATCCTGCCATTTCAATAGCTTGAGTTATGAACTCGAAAGGAAGTGAGTTACTAGTAATACCATTTGGAGCGTATGCTCCCTCATTTCCTACGTTTGTAGAAAATCCTTCTTTCTTCAATATCTTTCCAAGTTTTATATATACCTCTTCTCCAGTTCTTACTTTTTCTTTTGCATTCATATCTTTATTTATCATACTAATACAGAACTCTTGAATATCTGTAGTACTATCAGCATGTTTTCCTCCTTCAATTGCTACCATCATAGGACTTGGTAGTGCGAACTGGTCTGATGTATCACCTAGTACATGATCTTTAAGGTAGTGGTAAAGCTCTTTCCCTTTATCTTTTGCAGATACTTTAGCTATTCCCATTGATACAGCAAGTATTGCATTTCCCCCAAGTCTCGCTTTGTTTGGTGTTCCATCTAATCTAATCATCAAGTTATCTAATTCTTTTTGATCTTCAGAATCTTTTCCAAGGAGCATATCTCTAATTTCAGTGTTGATATTTTCAACTGCTTTTAACATTCCTTTACCAGCATATCTTCTGGCATCTTCGTCTACTAATACAAATGCTTCTTTAGAACCAGCAGAAAGTCCATATGATATGGAAGCATCAGCTGATACTCCATTAAGAAGAGTTATTGTTACCTCCACTGTAGGAAGTCCACCCGATGCTAATATTTCTCTTGCAACAATATCTTTTATTTTTCCCATAAGTGTATTTATTAATTAATTTATTCTAAATGGTATTCCCATTTTTCTAAGTAAACTATCTAGCTCTTCATCAGTTTTAAAATTTATTTTTACATATCCTCCAAGTTCAGTTCTTCTGAATTGAACCCCAGACCCTCCTTTAAAGTGATCTTTAATAGAGCTTTCAATGACAGTTGATCTCTTGTCATTTATATGACTCCTCTTTTTATTCCCAGTAAGTCTAGTTAAATTTAATCTTTGAGTAATATATTCTACTTGTCTAACACTTAATTCTTCTTTAAGTGTTTTATCTATTATTGCCTCAAGTGTTGCTGGATCTTTAATGGCTAGTAAGGCTTTTGCGTGTCCTTCTGTAAGCTTACCTGCTAAAAGTGCATTTTTAGCTTTGTCTGGAAGGTCAAGAAGTCTTACTTTGTTTGCTACAA
This sequence comes from uncultured Candidatus Saccharibacteria bacterium, assembly GCA_964430225.1. Taxonomy (GTDB): domain Bacteria; phylum Patescibacteriota; class Dojkabacteria; family JBAXKR01; genus CAYSFE01. The sequence continues at coordinate 10,710 of CAYSFE010000006.1, read as the reverse complement.
GGGGTCTAGAGAACCCAATTTTATCCGCTATTTCAGTATATGTGACTCCAAACTTCTCGTGTAGTTGTTTAAATGCATATGCTTCTTCAAGAGGATTAAGATCAGCTCTTTGAATATTTTCTATTATTGCTAGTTCTAACATCTGTTGAGGAGAAGTATCTCTAACTACAACAGGTACTGTGGTAAGTTTAGCAAGTTTAGCTGCTCTCCATCTTCTCTCTCCAGCTACTATTTCGTACATATCATTTTTAGCACGAGAAACTATTAATGGTTCTATTATTCCGTTTTCTTTTATCGATGATGCTAATTGATTTAACTTTTCTTCATCTATATACATTCTAGGCTGGTATGGATTTGCTTGTATCTTATTGATATCAAGTTGTCCCATATATCCTGAAGTATCGTCATGTGAGAATTCAGGATTTATTTTGATGAGGTTTGTAAGTGCGTCACCTCTTATGACTTTCTTTTTCATGTTATTTTTCGTCTAGCTCCTTATATGTATGTCCCTCAATGACTCCAAGTTTATTTAGAGGAAAGTATCTAAATACTACCTTTCCTTTTAGATCTGCTCTATCTAAAAATCCAACTTCTGTGTATCTAGAGTCTTTAGAGTTATTCCTATTATCTCCCATTACAAAATATTTTCCAGTGGGTACTGTAATCTCTTGTCCTTCATAGTCAAATGTCTGTCCCGCTGTTACTCTTGTTCTTCCTTTGTTGTTAACTGTAGGATCAACACTACCATCCGCCAGGTATGTTTCATTAAGCATAGTTCCATTAATATATACCCATCCATCTTGAATTCTTATCTTGTCTCCAGATACTGCAACTATACGTTTAATGAGGTCAAGGTTACTTGATGATTCATGAAAAATGACAACATCTCCCCTTTTATAGTCACCAAAGATGAAATACAGTGGAGAATTCTTCCCACCGAATAGCTCAATCATTTTGTTTGTTAAAAGTAGCTCTTTATCCTGGAATGTCTCTCTCATAGATGGTCCTTTTACCTCATTAGGAGTCATGATAAAGAGATAGATAACTAGAACTATGACTAAAGCTATAACAATAGTCTGTAAAAAGTCTACAAAACCAGATCCTTTAGCCTTCTCTGTTAATATGTCTGGATCTTCTACAAATGGGTTGTCAGATAACATAGTTGCCATGTTTAAAGTATATGTTTAATTTAGAATTAATACAAGAAATGAGCCTACTAATTGACAAAATAGGTACAAATGACATACAATAATACAGTTATAAAATAATTTCAACTTTAAATGGCACTAACAAAAAAAGCAAAATCTGAGGTTATGAAAAAGTACGCAGCAACTGAGAAAGATACTGGATCTCCTCAAGTTCAAATTGCTTTACTTACTACTAGAATTACATTCCTTACAGAACATTTAAAGACACATAAGAAAGATATTAGTTCACGTGTTGGACTATTAAAGCTTGTAGGACAAAGAAGAAGACTTCTTACATACCTACAAGGAAAAGATGAAAAAGCTTTCAAAAAGCTTAAGAAAGATCTAAGTCTTTAATCCTTTTCTTTTATCCCCTTTTTAGTTACGATACTCTCGTTAACTATTAACACCTTTCCTATGACTTTTGATTCACATGCTGAATATTTCACGTATGATGATGTCTTAATAAAGCCAAAGAAATCAGGAGTGTTATCAAGAAAAGATGTAGATACCTCTACATATCTAACACCAAATATTAAACTTAAAGTTCCACTAGTCACTGCAAATATGGATACAGTATTCTCAGAAGAACTAGCTGAGAACCTTTTTAAATCAGGTGGTATAGCTACACTCCATCAGTTCATGAGTATTGAAGAAGAAGTAAAAATATTTAAGAAATTAAAGAATAAAAAGATATTAGTGATCCCAACAACTGGTGTTACAAAGGATTACAAAGAAAGATATGAGGCACTCATAAAAGCAGGTACAAGTGTAATCATGTTTGATACTCCTCATGCACATACAACATTTACAATAGATGTAGTTAAAGAATTTAAAAAGAAATATCCTAAAGTCACGGTCATATGTGGAAATATTGGATCTGCTGATGCTGCACGTGATTTGTGTGAAGCTGGTGTAGACATTTTAAAAGTGGGTATTGGACCTGGAGCTGGATGTTTGACTAGAATAAAGTCAGGTGTAGGAGTACCACAATTTACAGCAGTATTAGATGTTTCTAAAGTAGCACATGAATATGGAAAAAAAGTTATGGCAGATGGTGGTGCAAAACATCCTGCTGACTTTGCTAAAGCTCTTGGAGCTGGAGCAGATTTTCTCATGATGGGTAGAGTTTTTGCTTCAACACATGAAGCTCCTGGTGAAGAAAAAGTAATAGATGGAAAACTTTACAAAATATATAGAGGGTCGTCATCAATGGAAGCTAAGATGGAAAGAGCTAAAAAAGATGGAAAGTATAAAGGGAAACATAACGAGTTTGTAGAAGGTGGATCAGGTTTAACAGAAGTATTAGGATCAGTATCAGATGTGGTAAGTGATTTTCATGATGGGCTTAGATCTGCATTTAGTTATGTAGGAGCAAATAACTTAAAAGAATTTCATGAGCGTGTTGAATTTATTAAGATCTCCCCTACTGTTTTAAATGAAAACGGTTTACATGGAATGATTAAAAATGTCTAATGATTTTTTACCAAAAGGTCAGTATCGTATCAAGCCGAATTCACTCGGAAAAATTCCTTGGCCAGTTCTTACTGCTGGCTACTCCCCTTCTATAGATTTAAAGAATTGGAGTTTAAAAATATATGGAGAAGTTGAAAATGAAATGATACTTAACTGGGAAGAATTTAATAATTTATCAGAGTTTAAACAAGTGGCAGATATGCACTGTGTTACTAAGTGGAGTATATATAATATGGTGTGGGAGGGAGTAAATTTCTATGATATCGTAAAGCTCGTAAAACCAAAGGATACGGCTACTTCAGTAGCTTTTAAATCAAATGATGAGATCCACTACTCTACTTCCATAATGTTTGACAATAAAAAACAACTACTCTACTTCCCTATTTCTCACGATGAAAGAAAAGAATTTAAATCAGAACATTCTTTTATAGAGGAAGATAAAATATATTACCCTACTTGTATCTTAGCAACCAAAGCAAATGGAGAAGTATTGTCAGTTGATCATGGTGGTCCTATGAGATCAATAATCCCTGATCTATTTGCATGGAAAGGTGCCAAGTATTGTACTGAAATAGAGTTTAGTAAAAATCATACATTAGGATTTTGGGAAGCTAGGGGATATGCTGATAAGGCTGATTTGTTTACTGAAGATAGATATGAGAACGATATAGCAAGATCCATAAAGGCTGAGGTATACAAGAAACTTAATAGGAAATGAAACGCCGAAGTCTAAATTTCAGATAGATATTCCTGTAAGATTAATTTAGCTGCAACACTATCAACATCCTCTGAATTATATTTTTCGCCAATCTTAGAGGTAAGAGATTCATCAATAAATATTTTTTCGATATCTCTATCAATCAAAGAAGCAAATCTTTTAACATTCTCGCTTTGCTTACTAATAGCTCCTTTAGGGCCTAATGGTAAACCAAATATTATTTTAGAAACTTTTTTAGAATCAATAATATTTAATAGAATATTTAATAATTCTTTTTCTGATGAATGAAATATTGTTGAAAGTGATTCAGCTACAACAAATGGGTCGTAAGATATAGCTACACCAGTTTTTTTAGATCCTAAATCAATACATAAAATAGGCATGGAATCATTCTAACATATGATATAATCCCGGCTATATATTTTTTATTCAATATAAATGACAGCCACACCTGATAAACCTATTATTACATTAGATTATAAAGATGTATCTACTTATCTTGTTGATCCAATAATACGAGATTCCGCACGTACACATGCTTTTAGCTGTGTCTTGTTATCAGCTATTGCTAAACCAAATAGATATGTTGCTGCTGCTATAAAAGATATTAGACATGAACTTGATTACTCTTTAGGAATTCAAAGTGATTTAATGGATATATTTGAAGCAAAGTGGAAAGGATCAAAACAGGCTAATCGTTTATTAAGAGAGGATCATTTGTTAGCATTTAATAAAGCAAGGGCAAATACTGCATTCTTTTATCAGTTAATTGACTTAATGGATAGTGATGAAGAAATAGTTAGTATTCAAAAGAATCCCGAGCTAAGAAAGGTAGCTAATGCTTTAGCAAGGGAGGTCACTCATAGATTGAGTGGTGGTCACTTAGACATATTACATGCAGTAAATGAAGTTGCAGTTATAAAATTCTCAAACATAAGTTAAATATATTTTATCTGTAAAACTAATGTCAGTAAGCTCGGGTGATCTACCAACTATTGGAAAAGAATTCTGGGACATTCTTCATAAAGGCACTGGCCACTTAAATCCTAAGCCGATAACAATATATGGAATTAACCATTTATTAATGGGACTTTCTTTTTTAGGGGCAGGGAAGGGGATAGAAGGCGTTGAAGATGTAAAAGCTTCTGCGCGTTCAGCTATTGAATATGCATTAATTGCTGGTGCAAGAGACATGATAAATAATGCAAAAATAATTTCGGGATATCAGGCAGATGGTACTCAATTTTTAAATTCAAATTCGCTATTCTCATTAGTACATTTAGCAAATGAGATGTGGTATGTAAACAGAACTTTAGAAAATATTCCCAAAGGGGTTCGATTTATTAGGTCAGAAAGATCAGGATTAAAAGGCATTATTACTCCTGTTTGTAATAGATTAGTTGAAGCATTTATTAAACGAAATAGAAAATATTATGTTCCTGATGATTTATTTGATGGTCTAGCTAATTATCAAAACTTACTTTAGCACCCCTTTCCATTGTCAAACAAGGGTGTTGTCTGCTAAAATCTTGACTGCAATATAACTTTTTAATGTTTTAAATATGTCTAAAAAGGTAAATATAAAGCCACTTGGCGGTAATGTGTTAATTAAAACATTACAAGATGACAAAAAGACTGCTTCTGGAATAGTTCTTCCTGATACTGCTGAAAAAGAAAGAAAACAAAAGGGTAGTGTTGTTGCTTTAGGTACTGGAAAACTAGATAAAGATGGAAAGAAGATTCCTTTTAATGTAAGTGTTGGAGATATTGTTGTATTCAAGAAATATTCACCTGAAGAAATTGAAGTTGATGGAGAAGAATACCTCATAATGGATGAAGGTGATCTACTAGCTGTTGTCTCATAATCAAAATAACTTATTACTTTTTTACACATGTCTAAACAAATAATATATTCAAGCTCTGCTAGAAAAGCCTTAAAGAGGGGAGTAGATGCAGTTGCAGATGCTGTTAAAACTACACTTGGTCCTAAGGGAAGAAATGTAGTTCTTTCTAAATCATATGGAGCTCCACACATTACAAATGATGGAGTAACTATTGCAAAAGAAATTGAGTTAGAGGATAAAACAGAAAATACTGGTGCTCAAATAGTAAGAGAAGCATGTTCTAAAACAGTAGATAGAGTAGGAGATGGAACAACTACTTCAGCCTTACTTGTTCAGGCAATTTTAAATACTGGACTAAAGAATGTAGAAGCAGGTGCTAATCCAATGGATTTAAGAAGAGGAATAGAGAAGGGAGTAGAAGCAATTGTTGAATCTCTTAAATCAATGTCTAAAGAAGTAAAAGGAAAAGAAGATATTAGAAGAGTAGCAACGATAAGTGCAAATGGAGACACTATGATTGGAAATGCTTTAGCAGAGGTATATGAAAAGATTGGAAAAGATGGAGTACTTACAGTAGAAGATGGACAAACATTTGGAATAAATACAAAGTATGTGGATGGAATGACATTTGATAAAGGATATGTCTCTCCATACTTCATGACTGATACAGATAAGATGGAAGCTGTAATTTCAAACCCACATATCATCGTTACAGATGGAAAACTATCTGCTATAAAAGATATGCTTCCACTCATAGAAAAGATCGCACAAAGTGGATCTAAAGATATTGTAATCATTGCAGAAGATGTAGAAGGCGAAGCTCTTACAACCTTAATAGTAAATAAACTAAAAGGAATATTAAATGTTGTAGCAGTAAAAGCACCTAGCTTTGGTGATAGAAGAAAAGATGTATTAGCAGATATAGCAGTCCTTACTGGAGCTACTGTAATTTCATCTGATCTTGGAAAGAAATTAGATAGTGCTGAACTAAGTGATTTAGGAGGAGCTAAAAAAGTTATCGTTAGAAAAGAAGAAACAGTAATCATAGATGGAAAGGGAACTAAGAAAGCTCTTGAGTCTAGAGTTGTAGCTATTAAAAATGAAATGGAAAAAACAACTTCTAGCTATGACAAAGAAAAATTAGCTGAAAGACTTGCTAAGCTATCTGGTGGAGTAGCAGTACTTGAAGTAGGTGCAGCAACTGAAGTAGAACAAAAAGAAGTAAAAGACAGAGTAGATGATGCAAAGAGTGCAGTAGTAGCAGCAATTGAAGAGGGAATAGTATGCGGAGGTGGAGTTGCTTTAATGAATGCACGTGAATCTTTAAAGACTCTTAAACTTAAAGGTGATCAAGCTTTGGCAATAGACATTCTTTATAGAGCTCTTGAAGAACCTGCACGTCAAATTGCTGAAAATGCTGGTAAAGATGGTGGAGTTATTGTTGAAAAGATAAAAGGAAATGTTGGATATGATGCAAGAAATGATAAGTTTGTAGATATGATAGAAGCAGGAATTATTGATCCTGTAAAAGTTACAAGACTTGCATTTGAGAATGCTGCATCAGTAGCAATGATGTTACTTACAACAGAAGTAGTTGTAGTAGATGCTCCTGAAAAGAAAGAAGAGAAAGCAACAATGCCAGCAGGAATGGGAATGGATTACTAATCCATTAATAGTATTCAAAGAGGGACCTTAGGGTCCCTCTTTTCTTATCCATGAAATCCAAAGTGAGGTCTTTCTACTTTATACTTTCCTTCTTTAACATCATGATACAAAATATCTGCACTCTTAATTCTATACCCTCCAAATCTTTCATTAATATCATCTACTACATGTGTAATTTTAATATTCTTTAAATGTTCTTTGTTTTCAAAATCAAATAGAGAATAGTTTTTTTGCTGAACTAAATCAGTAACTCCAACTCTAATATATTTACAATTTAACTTTTCAAATTTGTAATACTTCTCAAATATATTTTTACATACATGAAAAATATCTATACCTAAGTTTGTGGAATGAATAGGGGAGGAGTAATTTATTCCAAACACTTTTTGATCACGACAATTAAAAAAAATATGGTTGGCATAGAGATCATATCTTCTAAGTTTATGTCCTAAGTTTTCAGAAAGTTTCCTTATAAGTCTTAGGACCTTGTCCTTATCTTTTTCAGGGACTCCAATAACATGAGCGTGCTCCATACTTTGGGGTAAGTATTCTACTTCTGTTAAAGCTGTATTCTTAACGGGAGAGTAGTCGTTACCATTTGCAATTTCCAATATTCTATACCTGTAACTCCCAAAGAGGTCTCCTAAAACAGTAGTACTCAAATATCGTAGTTTAGATGTATTTACAATACCAAGATTACCTAATTTTCCAGTTACACTGTATCCAAAGCCCCATATATCGCCTATTTTCATGCTATCTAGGTATTTTAGCCTATCTTTATACTTTATGACTGTCAAACCATTAGGTTTTTGATAGTCAGATCCTACTTTAGCAAGTAATTTGTTAGTGGATATTCCAATAGAGCAGAGTATAGAGTCTCCTAATTCCTTCTTAATATATTCCTTAATATTAAGAGCAATTTCCTGAAGTTTTTCATAATCAGTTTCAAAGTGAGTAAAATCTAAGAATGCCTCATCAACACTATATGCTTCTACCACTGGACAGAACTTTTGAAATATATTTAGTAGTTTTACAGAATAGTCGTAATATTTATTATGTGATACTGGAACTATGATAATACTTGGATCAAGAAGTTTTGCTTCATAGTTTCTTGTTCCTGTCCTTATACCCATCTTTTTAGCAGGGTAGGAAGCAGCTAATACTGCATTGTAATCATCTATACCACTACTTACACCAACAGACTTACCTCTTAGAAATGGATTGGCTTGTTGCTCCACTGAAGCAAAAAAAGAATTCATATCTATATGCATAATTCTTCTGTTTTGACGGATCAGGGCTCTTGACAAGGCTTTAAAATATGTAATAATGTAATTACTAAACGTAGAGAGGGCGATGCTCATAATGGAGTGCCTCCCTCTCAATTTTTATATTCAACAGAATCCTTAAATCTTTCTACTGCAGTAAATTCTTTCCAAAATATTTTTTTAATTTCAAATGCAGTTCTATTTTGATTGGCGATTATATGTACTTGTTTTCCTTGCTCCCTAAAGTAGAGTAGTAGTTTTATGAAATCCCCATCTCCAGATAATAGAACAAAGCTATTGAATTCATCTTTTAATCTCATCGCATCAAATGTTAAATCAACATCACAGTTAGCTTTCTTTTTAATAGTTCCAGAAATTTCTCGTATAAACTTTAGTGGTTTAAGTTTTAATTCATATCCAAAACTCTTTAGCTTAGAGTAAAACCTTGCTCGTTTAAGAGCCATTATTGACTGCTCATCTTTTAGTTTTGAGAGATATGATATAAGGAGTTCAATAGGGAAGTCTTTTGTAGGAAGGGTAGCGTAACTAAATCCACATGTATCAATTCCACCATAATATAATACGTTTGTAGTGTTATATTTTTCTTTAAGATGCTTTATGAGTTTCTTGTAATCAACTTTCCATCCAAGTTCCTTCACTCCTCCATAAAAAAGATTAGAGGCATCTATAAAGCAGTAGGTTTTAAGTTTGGTTATTCTTTGTACCATACCTTTTCTAATATCCACCTAAGTGTTGATGTCTCATATCTGAAGTAATAGCAGGCTGTGTCATTAGAAGCGGAAATAAAGTAAACAGTTTCATTTCCTCTAAACATCCTATTCACCATATCCGTCCTATTTATCCTCACTGTCTTATCCATATACCTGAAATATAGGGGCTTTATTTGGTTTTTTAGGAAGGAGCATACCATGTCTACTTTTTGTTCTGTATCTAGGTTCATGTCTGTTTGCATCTTAGAAGAGTTAAAAAGTATCTACCGAATATTCTACGAATAAATAAATTGTTTTGCAAGAGCTTGATATAATATCTCTTGTGGCAATATATACACTTAAAAAAATAGATAAGAACGTTATAGATCTCATAGACTACCTTCTTTCTTCTAAGGAAACTGATATGAATACAGTTGTTAGAAACTTTTCCGTTGGGCGAAAAGGAGTCATTTCTAAAACTGAAGTTATCATGACGTATCAAGAACTTTGTAAGAAGGGGAAGTACAAGTATGATCAACACTTTATTCAGCGTATTCAGATGAAACCTGTTCGAACTCAAAGTGGAGTAGTACCTGTAACTGTACTTACCAGGCCCTTTGAATGTCCAGGACAATGTATATTCTGTCCTACTGATATTCGAATGCCAAAGAGCTATTTAAAAGATGAACCAGGAGCACAAAGAGCAGAGAGAAATAGCTTTGATCCATATCTTCAGGTATATAACAGAATGAGAGCATTTGAAAATATGGGACATACTACAGATAAAATAGAGCTATTAGTCTTAGGTGGTACATGGTCATTCTATCCTAAAGACTATCAAGTATGGTTCATTAAAAGATGTTTTGATGCACTAAATAGCCTTAAGACTAAAAACAACTTAACTCTAGAAGATATTCCTGAAGATGAACAAGATCCAACTCTTAAAGGTGTTCAAAAGACTTCAGTAAGGGGGTTGCCATATTTAGTGGGTAAACGAAACATGAATCTTGATGAACTATATAAAGGGCTTGAGCGAGCCCAAAAGAAAAATGAAACTGCTAAACATAGAAATGTAGGATTAGTTCTTGAAACTAGACCGGATAGTATTAATGAAGAAGAGGTGATTCATTTAAGAAGACTTGGAGCTACAAAGATACAAATTGGGATTCAATCTCTTGATGATGAAATATTAAAGATGAATAAAAGAGGACATGGAATAAAGGAAACTAAGAAAGCTATTAAACTACTTCGCCTAGCTGCTTTTAAAATACATGCTCACTGGATGCCTAATCTATATGGAGCAACTCCTAAATCAGACTATTTAGATTTCTTAAAACTTTTTGATAAAGAAATATTACCTGATGAACTAAAAATATATCCAACATCGATTATTGAAAATACAGAGCTAAATGAAATATATAAGAAGGGGAAATATAGACCTTACACAACAAAGGAATTAGTAGATCTCATTTCAAAGTGTGTAGTTCATGTTCCTAGGTTCATAAGAATAAATAGACTAATTAGAGATATACCAGGAACAGATATTGTAGCTGGGAATAAAAGTACAAACTTAAGAGAAGTGATAGAGAATAATGTGAAAGAATCTGGTGGAACTCTAACAGATATTAGATCTCGTGAAGTAAAGGTAAGGGATATTAAAGAAAATGAATTAAAGCTTAATAGAATAATATATAAGACTCCATATTCAACAGAATACTTCCTTTCTTTTGACACAATCAAAGATGACAAGATAGCAGGATTTCTTAGACTATCTCTTCCCAATACAAAGTACATCAAAAATCCTCTTTTAAATGAGCTTAAAGACTCTTCACTCATAAGAGAGGT
>CAYSFE010000005.1:9777-48073 GCA_964430225.1 uncultured Candidatus Saccharibacteria bacterium | reverse complement strand
CAGATAGAGGAGGAAGGGAATTAAGTATTAGACCAGAGATGACTCCTTCTGTAACAAGAATGGTAAGTAGAATATATGGAGGAGTACCTAAACCAATACGTCTTTTCTCTATAGCCAACTATTTTCGTAATGAGAAACCACAAAGAGGAAGAAACAGGGAATTCTGGCAATTAAACTACGACATCTTTGGTTCAGGTAGTTTAGAAGCAGATATTGAAATACTTACTATCTCACTTGAGATTATGATGGCATTTAAGGCACCAGTTGGTAGCTTTACTATGTTTGTGAATAACAGAAAACTAATAGAGGGAGTTCTATCTAATATTACAGTTAATGTAGAAGAGAAGACTCAACTACTAAGAACTCTAGATAAGTTCGAGAAATTATCTGAAGAAGACTTTAGAAAGATGTTACAAGATCTAAATATAGAGAGTGGGAAGATAGACCAACTAGTTTCCTTTATGAAGTGTGAGAATGCAAATGATCTAACTAAGATATTTCCAGATATTACAAATAACGAAGGATATAAACAAACCCTTGAGATTATTGATCGATTATTCAAATACTCTGATTACGTTAAATTTAAACCAAGTGTAATTAGAGGCTTCGACTACTATGATGGAATGATCTTTGAAGTATTTGATAACAATCCTCTTAATAGTAGAACTATGTTTGGTGGTGGAAGATACAATGGTTTAGCAGGAATATTTGGAGGTACTAGTTTTGAAGCAGTTGGATGTGCTCCAGGTGATGAAACTACAAAGCTATTCTTAGAAGTAAATAACCTAATACCTGAGAATCTTAAATCTGAAGTATATTACCTTCCACTACTTACTGAAGATAAGAAATACTACCAAGAATTAGGCTCTAAGCTTAGATCTGAAGGTAAGAATGTAATAATGGGATATGAGTTGCAAAATGTATCTAAAGCATTAGCATATGCCAACTCAAGGTCATATACATACGTTGTAATAGCTGGAGAGGAAGAGATAAAAGATAGAAAGGTAAAAGTAAAGAATATGAAGAGTGGGGAAGAGAAAGTACTGTAAAAAGGACCAATTCTCCAAATTCCCAGGAAATCGGGGAATGACACTCCCCGTTTTCTCCAGAAAATGGGGAATGTAACAATTCGTTGTGATATAATACCCTCACTGCTTTATCATGCCCCTTTAGTTCTTCATTACAAATAGTTATGAAAATATTAGTAGCTGAAGATGATACTGATATTGCCACAATTATCAAGACTGTTTTACTTAGGGAATCCTTTTTAGTAGATATTGCTCGTAATGGTAAGGAAGCATATTCTCTTTTAAATGAAGAGACATATGATCTACTACTTCTAGATCTCATGATGCCACTCATTAGTGGAGAGGAACTCCTTACACAATTACAAAAAGATAATATCAATATACCTACAATTGTTTTAACTGCAAAAGATAGTACAAATAAAAGAGTGGAGCTATTGAATAGTGGAGCTGATGACTTTTTACCTAAACCTTTTGAGTTTGAAGAATTAGTAGCTCGCGTAAGATCAGTAGTTAGAAGATCAAAGAAACTTAAACCACAATTAATGGTATCTGATTTAGTTATGGATCCCTCTACTTTTAGTGTTACTAGAGATGGTAAGAGAGTTGATCTTTCAGCTAAAGAATTTGCTCTACTTGAATTTCTCATGAGTAATAAAGGAAGTATTGTGAAAGAAACTCAGATAATATCGCATGTATGGGATAGAGAGTATGATGGACTTTCAAATATTGTTGCTGTATATATACGATACTTAAGAGATAAAATAGATAAACCATTTCCTCATCTTAAGAGTCTTATTAAAACAATACGAGGATTTGGATATATGATTACAGAATAATGGAACAAGAATTAATCTTTAAATATCCTAAAGACAGGTATCCTTTATTAAGATTCCAAAGGGACTTTAGATTTTTATTGTGGGGCTCTTTAGAAAATATGGGACCTCAAATGACTGAAAGATCATATTACTATGGTGGGATTGAAACAGTTGTTGATGAGAGTTGTTTAAGACTTAGAGCTTTAAAATCTTCTCTAGGAATTGCTGCAGGTATTGTAACGCTAAAACATATTGGAAATATTACAGACCATTTAGGTATGCCATTTACAAACATTTGTTTTTCAAGATCTGGAGATAACTTAGAAGCTTTATATAGAGAAAACTTTACTATAGAAGTTGGCGAAGGGAATAATAAAATAATTATTCCTTTTATATGTAGGAACATTCCTGCTAATAGTGACATTTTTCTTGAATCAGGTGTGATGTTTCGCGCGGCTTCATTAGGACCTTCTGTAGCTCTTCTTGAACCAGGAGAATACAATCCTTTAAGGGACGATGGAAGATATGTTTCAAAATTCCAACAATCATTACGTAGTCGTAAATAATCTTGTTATTCATTTTCTTCTTGACTTAAATTTATCTTGATGTATATTAGCAAAATTAGAATTCAATAATTATTACTGCCCAAATCCATGGTTAAAGTTATGAAAAAAGCTACGAAGTCTGGAAAAAAGACGGAGAAAAAACTACATAAGAATACTAATACCGATGATAATGGTATGGCTGGTGCTGACTTTGTAGATATGTCTGATGAACTAGGTGCTGATAATGATGACCTTACTTCTGCGTATGCTAGATCTAAAGTAGTAGCTGACGATGATTCTTGGGAAGTTGTAAGTACTGATGATGATGATGAACATCATTTAGGAAAGAATTCTTTTAGTGATGACTCAGAAGAAGGAGCACTAGATGCCATAATTGCTGACTATGCTGGTATTGATGGTCTTGCTCCTGAAAAGAGTAATGACGATAAAAAGTAGGTAGCTACTAGCTCAAAAATCCACTTTCGTGTTATCATTTCAAGTTTACTTAATATTTTTTTGATATGAATCTTTTAGACTTTTCAACATATAAGGTGAATAAACTTGAAAAATCTCAAGTTAAACTGGAACTTACTGTTAAGAAAGAAGTATATGAAGAGTACAAGAATAAAGCATTTACTAAGCTAGCTCCAAGTGTAAACCTTCCTGGTTTTAGACCTGGTATGGCTCCTAAGAATGTTCTTGAAACGCACCTTGGTGCAACACTAATAGAAGAAGCTGTAAATCTATTGTTACCAGCAGTAACTATTGAAGTACTTGAGAAAGAGAATATTTCTCCAATAGATCAAGTAAAGTATGATGTAGTTTCTCTTGATCCATTAACTGAACTTAAATTTAATGTTACCTTCACTGTATATCCTGAAGTAACTTTACCTGATATGAAGGATATTAAAGTAACTAAAGAATCAGCTGTAGTTACAGATGAAGATATTAAGAAAGTCATAGATAAGATGGTGGAGGATATGAAAGCTAATGAGAAAGATGAAGAAAAGAAAAAACTTATTACTTTTAATGATGAGTTTGTTAAGTCATTAAAAATGAAATCTCAGAATGTTGAAGATTTTAAGAATGAGATTAGATCTGAAGTAGAGAATCAAAAGAAAGCATATGCAGAAGATAAATATAAAGGGGATATTGTGAATGCTGTAGTTTCTAAGATTAAATTTGATATTCCAGATATGTTCATAGATATGGAAATTACAGCTCGTGAGAAAGACTATACAGCAAGAATTAAAGATCTTGGTATTGATATGAATGATTTTCTTAAAGCTCAAAAGACAGACATTGAAACACTAAGAGCAAGTTGGAGATCAGAAGCTACTGAGAGAGTAAAGACAGAAATCATGTTACTTCAAGTATCTAAAGTATATGGTATTAAAGTGGAAGATGCTGATATAGATCTTGAAATTAAAAAGATTGCAGATCCAAAACTAAAAGCAGAATATGACTCAGAAGCAGGAAGAAGATATATCTTTAGTGTACTTCTTCAACAAAGAGCATTAGATAAACTTGTAAGTTTGGTAAAGTAAGGAAGCTTTGGTACACTATCAGTTAAATGATAGATAGTATCACTCTACAAAACTACAAAAATCTAAATTCAAAGTATTCTTTTAATAATAGGATTACTTTAATTACTGGTGAAAATGGTAAGGGTAAATCTAACCTCCTTGAATCAATATTTCTAATTGTAAATGGATTCTCATATAGAGACTCTGATGATATTGATTTAGTTAGTTGGAACTTCACAAAAGAGTTTAATATAGATCCCTTCTTTAATATCACAGGTAAATTAGGGAGTGAAGAAAGGCAAATAGTATTTCAAGGAAAAAAGACATATAAGATAAATGGAAAAGTTAAAAGAGCATATGGATTTTCTGATGATCATGTTGCAATCATATTTACTCCTTCTTCAATTGATCTAATCTCAAAGACTCCATCAGAAAGACGAGATGAACTAGATACTTTTATCTCCCTTCTAGATAGTTCATACAAAAAAGAGATGGAGGAATATAGAAAGTCCCTAAGATCTAGAAATAAGATACTTCAAATACATCCAGCAAATATTGATCGGCAATTAATATTTTGGAACAAAAAACTATCAACTTTAGGATCAAAAATAATTAGAAAGAGAATAGATAATTTAAAAATATTAGAAGAAGTTGCCTCTAGGGTTGCTAAAGAAATATATCACTTTGGGGATAATGTATTTAATTTAAAATACATAAATAAATATATTTCATATGATGATATGAGTGAAGGAGAAATAGAGAAAGTACTACTTGAGAAATATGAGAATAATCTCTTAAAAGAAATAGCTGTAGGATCTACTTTGTATGGTCCTCATAGAGATGATATTGAAGTTCTACTTAATGGAAAGTCTTTAAAAGAAAGTGGATCAAGGGGACAACAAAGGCTGGCTTCTTTCATAATTAAACTATCTGAATATGAAATATTAAGTAAGAACAAAGAAAGTGTAATTCTTTTAATAGATGATCTTCCTGCTGAACTAGATAGAGTACATGTTACAAATGCAGAGAAGCTATTTAAAGAAATGAATGCACAGGTAATATTAACAGCTGTGGATAGAACTGAATATTCAAAAGGATTTGTAAAAGAATCTGATGTTATTTCTTTGTAGCGTCTCTTAAAGCTTCCAAACCTGTTAGTACACACTTTGACCTGGCTGCTGATGGTGTTATTCCAATTAGAGAGGTCAAGTCCTCATATTTAAGGTCTTTAATATACTCTATACTCTTACCTTTTAGTTCTTCTGAAAGTATTGAGGTAGTTGCAATAGACAAAGCACATCCTGATCCTTGAAATCCAATATCTGTAATATTGTTTGAAGAGTCAGTAAAAACATACACCTCAACTTCATCTCCACAACTCAAATTACTAAACTTCCCTTTATATGTTGCATCTTTTATTACTTTAAAGTTCTTAGGGTTAGTATAGTGGTCTATTATGTTTTCTTGATAGATATTGTTACTCATCTTTTAAATATTTCACGAGCTTTTATTAATCCTTCTACAAGTTTGTCTAGATCCGATGTTGAGTTATAGAAATATGCTGAAGCTCGAGTAGTAGCTTTAATACCTAGTACATCATGTAATACTTCTGCACAATGAAAGCCTGATCTTACACAAATATCATCGTTATCTAGTATTTGAGAAATATCATGTGGATGAATACCTTCTATAGTGAAACTAAAAATTGGTTTTCTGTTCTCAGAACGTTGAGGTCCTATTATCTTAAGACCAGGGATTACTTTTAAGATCGTTAATGCATGTGAGGTAAGTTCTTTCTCATGGGTCTCTACATCATAGTTTTCATATAGGTTATTTATATATTCTATAGACTTAGCAAACACTACAACGTCAGCAATGTTTGGAGTACCTGCTTCAAACTTATGTGGAATATCATTCCAAGTAATATTATCTTTATGTACTTCTCTAATCATATCACCACCAAACATGAATGGTTTCATTTGAGAAAGAATTTCCTTCTTAACGAATAGCACTCCAACCCCTGTAGGTCCCATCATCTTATGTGCTGAAAATGCACAGAAATCTATATCATCTTTTTTTACATCCACCATTTTATATGAAGCACTTTGTGCAGCATCAACTAATACAAGTGCACCTGCTTCATGAGCTAACTTTATTACTTCATTAATAGGGTTTGTTGTTCCAAGCACATTTGATACGTGAGTAACACATACTAGTTTAGGACTTAGTTTAAGTTTCTCTTTTAAATCTTCCATGTCTAACCTAAACTCAGGAGTTATCTTAATCCACTCAATTTTAGCTTCTTTCTTTTTTGCTAATTCTACCCAAGGAACAATATTACTGTGATGTTCCATTTCTGTGAGAAGAATAGTATCTCCCTTTTTAATATTCTCTTCTCCCCATGAATACATAACCAGATTTATTGATTCTGTAGTGTTACGGGTAAAAATGACTTCGGAAATATCTGAGTTAATATATTTAGCTACAAGTTCACATGTATGTTCATATAGCGAAGTAGCTTTTTCTGATAGTTTATATATCCCTCTGTTTACATTTGCATTATTATTTTCATAGAACTCTTTGTATCCATCTATTACACTTAATGGTTTTTGAGTTGTAGCTGAGTTATCTAGATATGTAATACCACTAGATAGAATAGGGAAGTCTTTTTTAATTTCTAATATATTCTTCATTTAGTTTCATCTTTACATTTACAATCTTCACAATCACATTCTTCTTTCCCTTCTTGATCGACATCAACTTCTATGTATAGATCATCATCTTTCATATATACATCATATGCTTTAATAGGAGCATTCTCTGGAGATTTACCTGTTCTAATATCAAATCTTGCTCCATGATTAGGACAAACTATCGTATATTTATCTTCTAAGTGACCTTTGTCTAGTGGTCCATTCATATGGGAACACACTGCAGAAGTTGCATAGAACTTACCTTCTACTAAATATACAGAAATCTTCCTCTCTCCAATAACTACTAATTTAGGAGAATTTTCAATTACTTCATTTTTGTTTATGAGTTTCGTAAGCATTTAAAAGTATTAAAAATTAAGAAATGATTCTATTAACATATTTTCACTTTCCTCTTTTGTAAGCCCTCTGCTCATTAGATAGTATATCTGATTTTTATCTACTTGAGTTATTGTTGCTGCATGTCCTGCCTTAACTTCGTTCTCCTCTATCTCAAGAGAAGGGACTACACGAGCACTTGCTTCATCACTCATTAGAAGTACCTGAGCTTTAAAGTATGTATCAGTATTACGAGCTCCTTTTTTAATATGTAGCATAGTTTCAAGATCAAATCTTGATTCATCAAAAAGAACTACTCGAACATATATCCTTGATATTTTGTTAGGCATCTTGTGAAAAATATTTAAATTGGCTTTGACAGAATCTTTATCCTTCCCTACAAAAGTATATCTAACTTCTTGATCAGATTTAATTTCAATATCTTTATTTATTTCTTTAAGCTCTGTGATTTTCATTTAGTAATACTTCTTTAGCTACAAAAGTAGATGCGATTATATTTATTGGAATTAGTAATATATTTACTATTGGGATATTACCTAGAAACCCTAGTACTAGGAGAAATACCCAAAGCTCTTTAGGTCTTTTTACAATTTCTTTTAATTTATCTCTAAATCTTAAGTTTAGCTTTATTAATGATGGTTCAAAACTATCTATTCCTGTAATTACAATAATTTGAAATGTATTAAGGATTACATAAAGGGCATTTCCAACAACAGGAATTAAGTTTAGAAAAAATGAAAGTATAGCGATTCCAAGAACTATAACTAATTTCTTTAGTTCATACTTTAGTGAAGCAACCAAGTCTTCAGAAAAAGTTCTATGGACTATTTCTTCCTTGTACACCTCCTTATAAATCCTCGGTATCATTTGAGTGTATACAATCTGATTTATTAAACTACTAAAGAACCTATATACGTAGTAAATGATTACCCCTCCAAGTAGTACTCCTAAAACCCCTGAGAAAATACTTATAACGTTTCCATTAATATTTAGTTTTGATTGATCGTTTAAGAAATTAAAAAGAGAAATGCTTAAAGTTGAAGTAATACAAAGAGTAAAGATGAAAAGTACAATATGTATTAATGTAGATATACCAATATATTTAAATACCCAAGTATTTTTAAATGTATACCTAATACTTTTTAAAATATATTCTAAATTCATCATCCTACTGATCCCTCCATTTCCATATCAATTAAACGATTTAATTCTACTGCATATTCCATAGGTAAGTGTTTAATTATCGGTTCAATGAATCCGGATACTATCATTGCACTTGCTTCTTCTTCAGATAAACCTTTACTCATAAGGTAGAAAATTTGGGATTTATCAAGTTTAGATACTGTCGCTTCATGTGAAATACTTACATTTTTGTTGTTTATCTCCATGTATGGATAGGTATCAGATCTTGATTCTGGATCTAGTATTAATGCATCACAATTTACTTTCACTTTACAATTCTTTGCATCTTTAGCTACTTTTACAAGTCCTCTATAGCTGGTTCTTCCTCCACCTAGTGATATCGATTTAGAAGTTATGATTGAACTGGTATTAGAAGCTAGATGAATCATCTTTCCTCCTGTATCTTGATGTTGTCCACCTTTACTCATAGCTAGAGATAGTACTTCTCCATGAGCTCCTTCTCCTTTAAGAATTACAGACGGGTATTTCATAGTTACTTTAGACCCTATATTTCCATCTATCCATTCAACAATTGCATTCTCATATGCAACAGCTCTTTTAGTTACTAGGTTATATACATCATTAAACCAGTTTTGAACTGTAAGGTATCTAACCCTAGCTCCTTTAAGTGCTATGATTTCAACGACAGCTGAATGTAGCGAATCTTCAGAATACACAGGGCTTGAGCACCCCTCCGCATACGTCACACTTGCTCCTTCATCTACTATTATTAGTGTTCTTTCAAACTGTCCCATACTTGAACTATTTATTCTAAAATATGTTTGAAGTGGTAGGTCTATATGTACGTTTTTAGGAACATATATGAAGCTACCTCCTGACCATACTGCACTATTAAGGGCTGAGAATTTATTATCACCTGGAGGTATTACACTAGCAAAATATTTTCTAAATAGATCAGGATATTTTTTAAGTGCTGTATCAGTATCAGTAAAAATGACTCCTTTATCTGTTAGATCTTGAAGTAGACTTCCATATACTACTTCCGATTCATATTGAGCTTTTACACCAGCTAAAAGAGCTTTCTCTGCCTCTGGAATACCTAGTCTATCGTAAGTTTCTTTTATCTCAGGAGGAAGATCACTCCATTTACGAGAACTTCCTTTTGTTGATTTAATATAGTAGAAGAGATTATCAAAATCTATTTTACTTAGATCTCCTCCAAAACTAGGCATTTTCTTAGCTTTAAACACTTTGTATGAAGCTAGTCTAAACTGAAGCATCCAATCTGGTTCATCTTTCATCTTTGATATTGTCCTTATGGTATCTTCGTTTAAGCCTTTTTTTGCTTTGTATTCATACTTCTCAGGCATTGAAAATCCATACTTGTATTCACTTTTAAAAGAAGATGTTTTTTTCACTCTTTAATTATATCAGTTATCTTAGTCAAACCAACTTGATTACGTAAAGAAGGGGTATAATGTATAAAGGGGTAATAATATTTTATCCTATACATATGAAAGACCTACATGTAATACAACTTATGATCATTAAAGAGCTCATATTCTCTAATGCTCTATCTTTTTCCGATCTAAGAGTTAAAGATATTCCAAACAATCAACTTGATTACCATATTAAAGAACTAATAACTCTAGGGTATGTGGAAAAGGTGGAGAATAAATATGCTCTTACTAAGGAAGGTAAGACATTTTCAGGATATGTAGATACAGATAAGAAGATAACTAAAAGACAAGCTAAGATTACAGTTTGGATGGTTCCAGTAAGAGGTGATGAAGTCTTAATATATACAAGACTTAAACATCCATTCTTTGGATGCCAAGGATTTGGTGGAGGTAAGTTAGACTATGGAGAAAGAATTACAGAAGGAGCTGAAAGAGAACTTAAGGAAGAAACAAATCTAAATGGAAAAGCAACCTTAGTAGCAATAAAACATTATCTTGTATTTGATAAAACAACAAACAATCTAGTAGAGGATAAGTTCATGTATCTATGTAGAATTGATAACGTAAAGG
Organism: uncultured Candidatus Saccharibacteria bacterium; assembly: GCA_964430225.1. GTDB lineage: Bacteria > Patescibacteriota > Dojkabacteria > JBAXKR01 > CAYSFE01. The sequence goes on along the minus strand of CAYSFE010000005.1, from coordinate 37,936 downwards.
GAGAACTTATATGTGGTGAGGAAGGTAAATATGAATGGGTAAAAGTAAAAGATCTTAAGAAGTATGTAACAAACCATTTTGAAGATTATGAATCATTCCAAGAACAACTAAACTGTGCACTTAAATTTGATGGAAACATAAAGGTTCAAGAAGATGTCCACTATACGGATAAGTTTTGATAAAATAGGTATATGAATATAATGAATCAAACAGATAATGAAATAAAAACGAAAGATGGAGTTGTTTTAACTAAGCCATTATCACGTTTTAGAAAATTTATTCTAGCAATATTGAACTTTTTCCAGGGAGGATCTAATTAGTTCTCTTCTCTAATTTGACAGCTCTACCCCTTTAAAATATATTATCCGTATATATATTTTTTATATCTGCCTGTATGAATAAGAAGAAATCCCAGAAAGTAGCCTTTATGCTTGGTCTTGTGGGACTAGTAGCATTACTTAGCGTTATCTTTGGATCATACATATTAAATACAAATGTAGATAACAGAGCAGATGCAGCAACAGTAAGGAGAACAACATCAACAAAAAGTACTTCTTCTACAACTTCTTCACCAAGTGACTATAGTCAACCAATTGCAGCTTCAATAACTTTATATGAAAACAACAAAGCATTAGCTAAAACGGATAATGTAGTTGCAAATAAAACATATAAAATTCAGTTAACAATGGCACCTGTTGGAGATTGGGGTAGAAATAACGTAATAATCGGAACTATGATGACATATGATACGTTAGCTGAAATAAGTATGGGAGATACTGTTGCTGGATCACTTGTTCTCCATCATGTTGATACTGATAAATTTGAAGGGACATTTAAGTTTGGAACTGCTGATGTAGGTAAATATATTTTAGTAAGACCTGACTTTTTAAGATTTTCTAATGGTCAACTTGGATTAGCTCTAACTCAAAGAACAGGTTCTTACTTAGAAGGTGGAAAAGTAGTTGCTAAATAGTAGATACTTTACAGGGAAACTATAGAAACTTAATTTTTCTATTTTGGACTTAAAAATAGATTTGGTTTTATTAACTAATTCTTTATACTGACTTCGCTTTGAAGTATAATGTAAAAAGGATTTAGTATAGAAATATATGAACGATCAATTACTAGAAATATTTATTCAAAAGCCATATTTGGCATGGGATATTAAAGATCCTAGAACACTATCTGAAAAGTCTATGCTTGAACACTTGATTAATTATGGTGATTGGGATGATATCCTTAAAACAATTGATATACTTGGTATTGAAAAAACTACTTCAATATTTAATGAGAGTATAAGAAATCCAAGAAATAACTTTAGTCCCAAAACAACAAATTTCTTTAAACTATTTTTGCCTAAATATGCACAAAGAAATATTAAGTAACTCACAAATAGAAATATTATCTTTAGTAAAAAGTTTTAATGATTCTTTTGGATTGGTTGGTGGTACGGCAATAGCCCTTCAGCTAGGACATAGAAAATCTATAGATTTTGACTTGTTTACCAATAAGAATTTCGGAAATGGAACAATAGTAAACAAATTATTAAAACAATCCTCTATTCAAAGCACAATAGTTGATCAGGTTGATGAACTTACAGTTATTGTTAAGGATGTGAAAATCACATTTTTATATTATCCTTTTCCTTTAGAATTCAAAGAAAATCTAGGGGATATTATTATGATGCCAGATTTACTTACTTTGGCTGCAATGAAGGTATATGCACTGGGACGTAGATCAAAATGGAAGGATTACGTTGATGTATATTTTATATTGAGACAGTATACACTAGCAGATATTTGTAGTAGGGCGAATAAAATGTTTAAAACAGCATTTAATGAAAAGCTTCTTCGTGAACAACTTTGCTATTTTAATGACCTTGATTTTAGAGAAAGCATCAACTATACACCCAATAACGAGATAAGTGATGAAGAAATAAAAAAAGTTTTAACAGAAGTTGCAACATCTCACTCTCTACCTAATTAAGTTGGTATTGATATTCCAAATTGGTGTAATATGTACTAATGGAACTTGCCCAAAGAACAAATACAAAATTAGATGCTCTTTTTAATCCAAACTCTATTGCTGTTGTTGGTGCTTCACGTAATTCAACAAAGACTGGAAATAAAGTAGTTCGAAACTTAATATTAAGTGGATATAAAGGAAAAGTATTTCCTGTAAATAAAGAGGCAGAAGAAATACTTGGTCATAAAGCATATAAAAAGATAAGTGATATTAAAGAAGAAACTGATTTGGTATGGATAAGAGTTTGTTTTAGAGATCTTTTAGGTATTGTTTCTGAGTGTGTTAAAAAGAAAGTAAAAGTTATTATCATCAACTCAGGTATTCCAAATACAACAGAGGGAAAAGATGTTTCTGAAACAATCAAAAAGATGTGTTTAGATAGTGGGGTTATTCTTCTTGGTCCTAAATCAGCAGGAATATATTCGAAAGGTTTTGTAGGTCTATTAGGACATATAGTTCCAAATGGAAATCCTGATGTAAGTATTCTTACTCAATCGGATGCGTTAATAGAATCACTTATAGATTTACTTCAATACGATCTAGTAGGTATTTCACACATTGTTGGATTAGGAAATAAAACAGGGATATCTGAATCAGAAATTCTCGATTATTATAAAGATAATATCCATTTAAGACCTAAAGTACTTTTAATGTATTTAGAAGAACTTAGTGATCCTAAAAGTATTCTTACTAAAATGAAGGAACTATCTAAAAGTATTCACATTGTTGTGATGATGCCTAGATATACTTCTGTGATTAAGGATAAATTACTAGAACATACAAATTCTAAATTACAAAACCATAAATATCTTGAGTTAGCTTTACATAAAGCAGGTGTACATTTGGTAAATACAATAGAAGAACTTACAAATCTTTCTATGATATTTACAAAGGTAAAAAAGAATACTAAAGATAATGGGTTACCTTTTGTACTTTCAAACTCATTCTTTTTAACTATTGAAGCCTTATCACTTCTAGATAGAAAAGGAATTAAAGCATATGAATTAAGAGGAGAAAGTAAACTTAAACTTGATGAGTTTTATGCTATTCCAAACAAAACGGAATTAGAGTACTTAAAGATGATTGAATATCTATTCTCTCTTTCAGATATTTCTGAAGTTATTCTCAGTTTTACAAAGGATGATCGTATCGAGTTCTATAAACTTAGTGAAGGAATTGAAAGACTTAAGAAAGACTTTAATAAAGAAATCATAGCATCTGTACTTGAAGTGGATCATAAGACAAATCCACACACAATCCTTTCTAAATACAATGTTCCTAATTACAAGTATTTAGAAAATGCAATTTATGCATATTCAGAATATAAAAAGATGGGAAGAAAAAGAGATGATGCCTCAAAACATTTTATGTCTGATTTAAATGAAGATAAAAAGAAAGAAGTTCAAACTTTAATAAACTATGGTGTTAAGAAAGCAGAGCCAAAACTTCCATATTCAGAATCAAAGAAGATCTTAAAACTCTATGGTCTACAATTCTTCGATGAATATGAAAGTGAACAAATATCAGACTTAAGTCATAAGACTTTGGTTGAAATTGAACTAACTCGAGATGTATATGAAAGTATTGAGTATGGTGATATAGGTGTATTAGAAAAAATAAGAGTTGGATACTTTGATCATAAAAGGTTTGTAACAATGAAACATACTGATCTTTTACCACTTGATAGTGAGAAACTATCAAATAAAACACATTCTGAATTAAAAGAAATTGGAGACTCAAAGATTATTAATCAAATTGAAAAAGAACTAGTCTTAAATATTGAAAAACTAGAAAAACTATTTGAAGATTTTTCTCAGGTAGAAAGTGTTACACTCACACTATCTACAAGGAAGAATAACGTTCTTCTTTGTGAAGATGTTAAATTTATTCTAAAACTTTCATGATTTACAAACATAAGACTCAAAGAGTAGCAATTTTAGTAGATGTCCAAAATCTATACTACTCAGCAAAGAACCTATATGACTCTCGAATCAACTTTAAAGAACTTTTAGTAGCTGCTACACAAGGAAGACAGCTCGTTCGAGCTAATGCATATGTGATTAGAACAGATATATATCAAAAGGAACAAGAGTTCTTTGATGCTTTAAATAAATCTGGATTTGATATTAAAGAAAAAGACTTACAAATATTTGCAGGAGGACAAAAGAAAGGAGATTGGGATGTAGGTATTGCTATGGATATGATTAGACAAGCTCAAAAATGTGATGCAATAGTTCTTATGAGTGGAGATGGTGACTATATCCCTGTAGTAAACTATGTGCAACAAACATTTGGAGTTACTGTAGAAGTTATGAGTTTTGGTAGAAGTTCATCTAAGGCTTTACTAGAAGAAGCTGATGAGTTTGTAGATATAGAGAAAAATGTGGATACTTTCCTATTTAAGAAGAGAAAATATGTTGGTGCTCCACGAACTCCTGTAACACCAACTAGTCCAGTTTCGTCCCCACAGGTGAAATAGGTCCATTCTCAGTACAGCCACCTAGTCTATATTGTTGTGCAGTTTTAGTAATACCTGGAATATCATATCCATTCGACTCAGAAATTGAATAAATAAGAATCCAGTTATCTGCATTAATAGCATTTGCACCTACCCATTGAGTCCCTGTACACCCCCACTGATAATGTGTTGTAATATAGTTGTACGACAACTCTATAAACCATTGAACATATCCTAATTGATTCCCAAAAGTATTAATTGGAATTGAAATTGGGAGTGTAGAAAAGAATTCCGCATTTTGAGTAATATTGCTATTACATCTGCCATTTGCATCAGATCCTCCTAATGAAGCACTTGCAGCAGATGGGTATAATAAACAGACAGCCTTACCATCTGCAGCTACAACCATGTGATCAAAATTTGGATATAGTCTAAATGTTCCGTAATATTCCTCAATCTTTGCTTGGAGATTTCTTAAATCATTTTGTCTTACTGTTTCTCTTTGTGCTCTTTGAATTGCTTGAATACCTACCACTGCTATCGTTATTAGTATTCCTATAACTGCCATTACTACTAGTAATTCAACAATTGTGAAAGCTTTTTTCATATTCCAAATACTACCAAGTATAGAAAAGAAATGGTATAATCTCACTAGAATATTTAAGTGGGCCTGTGTCCACTTTTTTATTGAATTAAATTTTAAAGATAAATATATGGCAATACAAAGTGACTTTATGGCTGCAATTAATCAAATAGCTGCAGAAAGAAAGATAGAAACTAGCTTAATACTAGATACTATTAAAGAAGCAATTCTAAAAAACTATATGGATCAGTTTGATGGTCTAGATAATGCTAGAGTCAACATAGCTGATGATACTGGAAAGATTACAATAGTAGCTAAAAAGACTGTTGTGAATGAAGTTACAGATCCTGATCTAGAAGTTTCTTTGTTAGAAGCTAAGATTCAAGATAGAAAAGCTAAATTAGGTGATGAAGTTGAAATGGATGTAACGCCTAAAGCAGACTTTGGAAGAATAGCAGCTCAAGCAGCTAGACAAGCAATCATGTATGGAATTAGAGAAGTAGAACGAGAGACAGTAATGAAGGAATTCGTAGGTAAAGAGGGAACAATTGAAACAGGAATTATACAAAGAATGGATGGGGATAGAGTGATAATAGAGATTAGAAAAGCAATAGCTATTATGGAGCCTGAAGATAGAATTCCAGGTGAATTCTACAAATCAGCAAACAAGATAAAAGTTCTTTTAAAATCTATTGAAGAAACACCTAAGGGAAAAGTCTTAAAAGTAAGTAGAAGTGATCCTAATTTCCTTAAAGCAATATTTGCTCTTGAAGTTCCTGAAATAGAATCAGAATCAGTTGAAATTAAAGCAGTGGCTCGTGAAGCAGGTTCAAGATCAAAGGTAGCTGTTTACTCAAATGTAAATGGAGTAGATCCAATTGGATCATGTGTAGGACAAAAGGGAGTAAGAATAATGACTATTACTAATGAATTAAGATTTGGTAAATCAGAAGAAAAAATAGATATTATTCTTTGGGATCCAAAGAAAGAAAACTTTATCTCTAATTCTCTTTCACCAGCTCAAACAGTATCTGTAACATATGATGATCAAAACGGAATAGCTAAAGTTATAGTTCCTGATGAACAGTTATCTCTAGCTATAGGTAAAGATGGACAAAATGTAAGACTTGCTGCAAAACTAACTGGATGTAAGATAGATATAGAAGGAGAAACAAAGAAGCCAGGAGAGAATGGAGAAGATATAATTGTTCCATTAGAAGAACAAAATAAAGATAAGGTAGAAGAAGTAAAAGAGGAAGAAGAAACAGAAGAATAACTTGTCCTTAGGCCTCGTCGTCTAACGGTTAGGACACGGCGTTCTCAACGCTGTAATCGGAGTTCGATTCTCCGCGAGGTCATATTTAAAATTACCATAAATGAAAAACTACACCCTCATATTCCTAATTAAAAAGGATGAAAATAAGATCTCTGAGATTTGTTTAGCAATGAAAAAGAGAGGGTTAGGTGTAGATAAGTGGAATGGTGCTGGAGGTAAACCAAAAGATGGTGAATCATTTGAAGACTGTGCAGTTAGAGAAACTAAAGAAGAAATAGGAGTAGATATTAAGAATTTCTATCAAGTCTCAGAAATGTATTTTAAAACGGAAGATTCTTCTGATTGGACAGAACATGTAAAAGCATATATTTGTGAGAAATGGGAAGGAGTTGTTAGCGAAAGTGAAGAAATGAAACCAAAATGGTTTAAGGTATCTGATATTCCATATTCAATGATGTGGCCAGAAGCAATAACTTGGTTACCAAAAGCCTTAGAAGGAAAGATTCAAGAGTGTAAATTTATTTATGATAACTCAGACAAGCTATTAAGTTTTGAAGTTAAAGAAGCTAGTTCCTTTCTCTAATTACTCTGCTAACCATCCACCATCTACTGCTAATATTTGTCCTGTTGTATAGCTAGATGCGTCTGATGCAAAGTAGAGAAGTGCTCCATTTAATTCACCATCTTTACCCCATCTATTTATTGATGTTCTAGATTCAACATACTTTAACATTGTAGGATCTTTTTCAAATGCTTGTGTCATTTCTGATGGGAAGAATCCAGGAGCTATTGCATTAACAGTAATTCCGTTTCCACCTAATTCATCTGATAGTGATCTTGTGAAATTTACTACTCCGCCTTTTGATGCACAGTATGCACTAACTGCCATTCCTTCAAAAGATACAAATCCGGCAATAGATGCGATGTTAATTATTTTTCCGTAGTTATTCTTCTTCATATGTTTAATTACATTCTTAGAGAAAAGAAATACTCCTGTAAGATTTGTATTTATTACTTTCTGCCAATCTTCTAGTTTAATATCTTCAGTTGCTCCAGCAGATGCAACACCTGCATTATTCACTAAGATATCTACCTTTCCAAATTTAGCTACTGTATCGTCTACTGTTTTAATAATACTTTCTTCGTTTGTTACATCACACTCACATACTAAACATTGTCGTCCACATGCTTCTATCTCTTTAGATACTTCTTGTAGTTTCTCAACTCTTCTAGCTGCAACTACAACATTAGCTCCATAGTTAGCTAGTGCAATTGCAAATTGTTTTCCAAGTCCACTAGATGCTCCTGTGACAATTGCTACCTTTCCAGTTAGATCAAAAATATTCATATGAAATTATTAAAAGATAATATTTCATAATACACTTTTTAAAATATTTGCGAAGTAAAAAATATTAACCACCTAACATTAATATTGACATAGAATTAAAATAAGTTTAACTTATAACTAGTCTTATTTTATATTTTATTTACTCATATGAAAGTAAAGAATAACAAAGCCTTCACTCTTATCGAAGTGCTACTCGTTATTGCAATCATTGCAGTTCTTGCCGCTGCAGTATTTGTTGCAATTAACCCTGCGAAGAACATTTCTGATGCAAGAAATACCCAAAGAAGATCTGATGTAACTCAGATTCTTAATGCAATCTCACAAGGATTCATTGATAATGTAACATTATCAGGAGTCCCAACATGTGCAGTAACACCAGCTGGTACACATATAGGTACAGGTGCTGGATTAGTAAATGCAACATCATTAGTACCTACATATATTGCAGGTATCCCTATGGATCCACAAGGTGGAACAGCAGCAGATACTGGATATAGTATTTGTACTACAGCTGTAGCTCCTGTTAGATACAAAGTTTTAGCACCTAGTGCTGAGAACGGTGTAACAATAGCAGTAGAAAGATAATTTCATAATTTTGAAATTAAAAGAGGAGGAAAATTTTCCTCCTCTTTCTTTTTCTGGTAGTATATATCTCAATGCCCAATGTGAAATTAATTAAAAAACAGAATAGTGAAGTAAAAGAAGAAGAATCGAAAGTGATATCCCCTAATATAGAGGAAGAAACTCCAAAAGAAGAAAGTCCTGAAGATATTGATGTAGTTGAAAAGACAGTTGAAGAATTAAAAGAAGAAAGTAAAGAAGAAAAACCTAAGGAAGAAGAAACAGGTGTTGAGAAAGTAGATTTTGATAAAGACGAATCTGAAGCAGGTGAGAATCTTAAGATAAAAACACTTGTAGATGGACTAGACTTTAAATCTAAAAATGTTAAAGAACTATTAGATAAAATTGTTTTAAATGCACTTGAAAGTAAGTCATCTGATGTACATGTTGAACCAAGGGAAGGAGATATTGTTGTTAGGTATAGAATAGATGGACTATTGAGAGAAGTATTAGTTATAGATAAAAGTAATGAAGAGAGTCTTATCTTTAGAATTAAAATTGCAGCTAGACTTAGAACTGATGAACATTTCGCTCCGCAAGATGGTAGAATCCGATTTGACTTTGCAGATAGAAGATTAGATACCCGTATCTCAATTCTTCCAATAACTAAAGGAGAGAAAGTTGTGATGAGACTTCTTTCACAAGATGGAAGATCATTTAAGTTAGAAGATCTTGGAATAGTGGGAGAACAATTAAAGATTATCCAAAAGAATTATGCTAAACCTTATGGAATGATTCTTTCTACTGGTCCTACAGGATCAGGAAAGACTACTACTTTGTATTCAATACTCAAGATTATTAACTCAGCAGATAAAAATATCACTACTATTGAAGATCCTGTTGAATACGATATCGCTGGTGTTAATCATATTCAAATTAATCCTAAGGCTAACCTTACATTTGCTTCTGGTCTTAGATCTATTCTTAGACAAGATCCAGATATTGTTATGGTTGGAGAGATTCGTGATAGTGAAACTGCAAAGATTGCAATTAATGCAGCTATGACAGGTCATCTTGTTCTATCTACACTTCACACAAATGATGCTGTTACTACTATTCCTCGTCTTGTTGATATGGGTGTTGAGAAATATCTTGTTGCCTCAACTGTGAATGTAATTGTAGCTCAAAGACTTGCACGTAAACTTTGTGAAGATTGTAAGACAGAGTATAAAATGGATCAGAAACTGTTAGATGAGATAAAACTTACTAGGCCTGATGTAGCTGGATACTTCAAACTAGGAGAAAAGCTGTTTAAAGAAGTAGGTTGTACAAAGTGTGTAAGTACGGGATATAAAGGTAGAATCGGACTATATGAAGTACTAGAATTAAAAGAAGATTTAAGAAAGATCATATATGAAGGTGGTACTGCAGATGAGCTATTAACAGCAGCACGTAAAGATGGACTTACATTAATAGTTGAAGATGGAATGCAAAAGATTAGAGATGGTGTTGTGAGTTTAAGTGAATTACTTAGAGTAACAGCTATAAGTGAATAACCATGTTAAACGCAGGAACAAATAACGATAAACCAAATACACAAGTTGATAGTAAAAAGGCTCCAAAAACAGAAGCTCAAATAAGTAAAGATGAAATAAAGCTTAGAAAGAGATTAAGAGGAGTTGATATATCACCTATTGATTTAATATTTACTATTCGTCATCTTGCCCTTATTCTTAAATCAGGGCTTCCAATTGGAGAAGCTATAGGATCAGTAGCAGGACAATCTTCAAATAAAAAGTTAAATGAGGTATTTGAACAAATAGACAGAGATGTACATGAAGGAAAAAATCTTCATGATGCTCTTGCTTACTATCCTAAGGTGTTTCCACAAATAGCAATTTCAATTATTAAAATTGGAGAAGAAGCAGGAACACTTGAAAAGAACTTAATGTTTTTAACAGACTATTTAAAGAAGAAGTATGAATTAAATAAAAAGATTAAAGGTGCACTCTTTTACCCACTTGTAATTATGGGTATGGCATTTTTAGAAATAGCTGGTGTTGTATTTTTTGTGTTACCAAGAATGGAATCTTTGTTTGCAGGTTTTAAAAATGTTCCTGAGTTTACACTTGGTATTTTTGCAATGACTAGATTTTTAAGAGAAAATATTTTAGTTTTATTTGCTGGACTTGTAGTCTTCATTATCCTAGTTGTACTTTTCTTGAGAACTAAGCCTGGAAAGATATTCTTAGATAAACTTTCTTTGAGATTTCCTGTGATGAATAAACTCTTTAGGGCAAGTATATTAGCTAATATTCCAAGAACATTAGGAATACTCTTAAGTAGTGGTATTCCAATTACGCAAGCTGTACAGACTGCATATGAAACGATAGGCAACTATGAGTATGAAAATATCTTAAAGAAAGTAAGTGTAAGTTTATCAGAAGGTAAGAAGCTATCAACACTGCTTTATGAACATCCAAGATATTTCCCTAAATCATTTATTAAAATGGTAGAGATTGGAGAAGAAACCGGTACACTAGAAGAAAACCTATCATATTTACATGAATTCTATTCGGACGAAGTTAATGATATTAGTAATAACCTTACTACTTTAATTGAACCAATAATGCTTGTATTTCTAGGAGTCGTAATAGCACTTCTAGCCGTTTCTGTTATTGGACCAATTTATCAGTTAACAAGTTCTATCAATGCATAATAAGGCTTTTACTTTAACAGAGCTTTTAATATCAATTGGTGTGCTATCAGTAATAGTAGCTCTTTCAGTACCTTTTAGCATTTCGCAAATACCTTCTGAAAAAGCAAACAAGGTTGCAAATGATATCAAACTTCAATTAGAGCTATCGGAGGAATATGCACAAAGTAGAAAATTAGATAAAGCATATGGGATTACATTTAGTGCAAGTAAATTTAGTGTATTTAATGCACCTTCTTGTGCTGGTGCTAAAACAAGTTTTGATGTTCCTTTAGAATCGGGAATTGGATTAACTAATACAATTACAAACTCAGAAATATGTTTTGAACTTGGGACATATATACCAAATAATACAGGGAGTATAACAGTATCGGGACAAGGTAGTTCATACAGAGTAGATATTAATTCAGAAGGAGCAGTTAATGTTATTAAACTTTAATATTAAAGAAAAAAAATCGTCTGCACTTGTTGAAATCTTAGTAGCTATTACTTTCTTTATGCTTATTATCGGAACAATATCCCTATTCTCAATAGATTCTGTTAGGACATCAGTAGGAACTGCTAAAAAAGATCAAGCAAATGAAATTGTTAAAGAACTCGTTACTGGAATAAATCAGAATAAAAATGATGTTTGGAATAATATTTCTAGTATTGCTTTAAACACTCCTAAAAGTGTTAGTTTTTTGAATAATAAATATACTATTGTTGATGGTACAACTGTTACAAATGGAATAACTACAAGTTTTGTTCTTAACTCGGTGTATAGAGATGGGTCGGGAAATGTTGTTACTTCTGGAGGGACTCTTGATCCAAGATCAAGAAAAGTAACATTTACAGCTTCTTGGAGTGATATATCTACTGGAAATAAAACTACAACTTACGATTACTATATTAATGATTGGAGAACACTAGAACTTACTGAAACTACACTCGCTGACTTTACAGATGGAACACATACATATACTGCTGCAATTAATAACTCAGGAGGAGAAGTAGCACTTGATCAAATATTCTTTCCAGATTGGTGTAAACCAACTACAGCTCTTACTACATATGATATTCCAGGTAATGCAACTGCAAAAACAGTTTTTGGACTACCAAATAGGGCATATTTAGGGACGGGAGGTAATGCTACTGGCGTTGCATTTACAAATCTTGGAATAACTGGTGTAAACCCTCCAGTAATATCAGTTGATGGAACTTTTAATGGATATATTACAAACAATATATTTGTACTTGGAAACTATGCATATTTAGCTACCTCAGATGCTACTAAGAAAGTAGTAATACTTGATATTTCTACATCTCCATATACCGAAGTAGGAAATTTTCAACCTAATCCATCAACAGCGCAAATTGCACGTAGTGTATATGTAGTTGGAACAGTAGGATATGTTGCAATTGGACAATATGTACATACTTTTAATCTTACAGCACAGACTGGACAAAGAGCACAATATAGTAGAATAAAGGTAGTATTAAATGCAAACTTTGGATATTCTACTACAGCAAATGTAAGTAGAATTATTGTGAGAGGAAACTATCTCTTTGCTTCACTTGACCAGGATCTATATGAACTTGTAATTCTTAATGTGTCAAATCCTTCTAGTATGACAAGAACTTCTCAAAGTAGTGTAAATAACTCTCAGACATTTGACATATTTGTTTCTCCCGATGGAACTCGTACATATTTTGGTACTGGATATAGATCAAACGAGTCACAGTTCTTTATTATTAATACTTCAAATAAATCAAGTCCTTCAATTATTGGATCATATAAAACTGATGGAATGAATGTTAGAGCAATTGCCATAATTGCAGCTGATAAAAGAGCAATTCTAGTTGGGGATGCTGGGTCTCAACAGTATATAGTACTAAATACTACAACAGAAGCTACTCCTACTAAATGTGGAGGAATTGCAATTACTGGCGGTGTAAATGACATAGATGTAGCTACCGATGTTAATGGAAATGTATTTTCATATTTTGTCACAAACGATGCAATAAAAGATTTTCAAATAATTAGAGGTGGTCCTGGAGTAGGAGGAGGTTCAAATGGATATGGATATTCTCCAAATGGATCATACGTTTCAAGTATTCTTGATACAAATGATGCTGGGGTTAGATATCTGTATGTAAAAGCTACAGGAACAGTCCCTGCAAATACTACAATGAAACTTCAGCTTAGAACATCTGCAAATTCAAACATGAGTTCTCCAACAGCTTGGATGGATCATACTGGAAATACTACGAATGGTATTCCATACAATACATTGAATACTTTTAGTTGGAATGCTGTTAATAACAAAAGATATATACAATATATGATTACAATTACATCGGATACATTACTAACACCTACATTTTCAGACATAACCTTAACCTATCAATAATGAGCATACTAAAGAATAAAAAAGGAATGACTTTAATAGAGCTAATAATCTATCTTATGATATTTAGTATTGTAATTCTTAGTGTTGCTCAGTTTGGTATTAGTAGTGTGGAGTGGAATAAAAGATCTGTTAATAGGGCTGTAATGGAAGAAGAAATTGTAAGTATAAATAGATCCTTATCAGAAGCCTTCACTAATGCATTAACTGTTGACGAAGGTGTTGGCAAAACAATATATACTGATAATAATGGAAAACTTGTACTAAATATGAATAGTGCAACTACACCATTCACTTTTACTAAGACAGGATCAAATATTACTTTAGCTCGTGGTGGTGGTGCAACCACAAATATTACAGGGAATAAAATCAATGTAACCAAGTTTTATTTGGAGAAGATCTTAGATACTATATCAAATACAACTATTGGAGTAAGAGTAAGTGTAACTATAGTAAGTGCTGGCAATACAAGTTTTACTAGAGATTTTGTAAGTTCATATTTATTAACAAACTAATGAAAGAATTATTTAATAACTCTAGAGGAGCTGTAGCATTAATAAGTGTTATTATCATAACCTCAGTATTGATTCTTACTGGGATAACTGTAATAAACTATTCAATAGATAGTGCAAAGATAGGACAATCGAATAATAATGGAGAAATTGCAGCTTTATACGCAAGTACTTGTATAGAGGAGGTTATGTATAAATTAAAAAATAATCCTTTATATACAACTGCTGGGGTAACGCTTACTTTAACAAATGGAAGTTGTACATTTGTAGTTACAAACTCAAGTCCAATTACTTTGAAACTTGTAACTTCAACAGGAGTTTATTCTGATGCAAAATATATAGAAAGTAAAAAGGTAGATACAACAACTACTCCCCATACTCTTACAAATTGATTTAACATCTCATATAACTTTATGCTAACTTATATTTAGTAAATATTTTTTATTCTATTTCAATGCCCGAAGATAAAGTTAAAGATAATCCAAAAGAGGTAAAGTCTGTTCCAACAACACCAGTATCAGAACCAGTAAAAAAGAAAGGAATTAGTCCTTGGGTAATTGTTTTAATTGCAGCTTTGATATTAATACCTTGTATTCTATGTTTTGTATTTATGGTACTACCACTAATACTAGCAACTACATCTGTAAGGACTCAATTAAATACAACTTCTTCTGCATTACCAATACTCGAAAACTATTATCCTACTTCAAGTTCAGAAGAAAGTTTATTGTCAACATCAACCTCCTCGTCATCATCATATGAAATTACATATGATGGAAGTACGAGTGTAGCTCCAACCTCTACATCAAATTCAAGTGGAAGTACAACTATAGCTAGTTCAAGTACTTCTACTGTTGCATCTACTTCTACTACAAGTAGTAGTTCATCCTCAGTACCTTTTGCTGTAACTAATATTACAATATCTTCTAATCCAACTACTCCAGATCATTCATTACAGTGTAGTGAACAGTATATATTTCCATTTACAGGGACTATAACGGCAAATGGTGCGGGTACATTCAGTTATTATTGGTATAGGCAGGATACAGGCAGATATCCTGTTCAAACAGTTACATTTACAGGAGCAGGGAGTAAGGCTATATCTAAAGATGTTATTGTTACGGCAAATGGGGTTGATGATAATCCACACTTTTATTCTGGATATTTTCAAGTACAAGTTTTTGAAAATGTTGAGCCACCTGTACTTAAATCAAATGTAGTTTCAATTAACTATAACGTAGCATGTGTACCTTAACGAATTAGTTTGAGTCTTAGGGAATTAGTAACAACACTAACACTACTTAATGCCATAGCAAGACCTGCAAACACTGGATTAAGTAGTATTCCAAATATTGGATAGAGTAAACCTGCTGCTAGAGGTATTCCTATGATGTTATATATGAATGCAAAGAACAGATTTTCTTTTACAACTCTAATTGTTTTATGTGATAAAGATATTGCTTCAGGAATCTTTGAAATATTTCCACCTAGTATTGTTATACCTGCTGATTC
Source organism: uncultured Candidatus Saccharibacteria bacterium (assembly GCA_964430225.1). Taxonomy (GTDB): domain Bacteria; phylum Patescibacteriota; class Dojkabacteria; family JBAXKR01; genus CAYSFE01. The sequence continues at coordinate 22,555 of CAYSFE010000005.1, read as the reverse complement.
AATTGCAATATCTGATCCACTTGCCATAGCTATTCCAATATCTGATGTGGCTAATGAAGGTGCATCATTTATTCCATCACCTACCATTGCTACAATCTCACCATTCTTTTGAAGTTCTTTAATCTTATCTGATTTCTCAGTTGGTTTAACTTCTGAAAATACTATATCTATACCAGCTTTCTTAGCAATGAACTCAGCTGTATTTTTATTATCTCCACTTAACATTACTACTTTAAGATGAAGATCATGGAGTTTCTTTATGGTTTCTATTGCGTTATCTTTTAGTTGATCGGAAATAGCGACAATACCCAATACTTCTTTTTCATCAGAAAGAATTATTGGTGTTTTCCCCTCTTTAGTAAATTTATCTATTAAAGAAGTATCTAGTGGGATATTTAAATCATTCATTAGTTTAATGTTTCCTGCATAATACTCCTTAGATTCTATTTTTCCTTTAAGACCAAGTCCTTCCATGATACTAAAGTCAGTGACATCACTGATCTTTACATTTAATTCTTTCGACTTATTCATTATTGCTATTGAAAGAGGATGTTCAGAAAGTTTTTCAAGAGAGGAAAGGATACTAAAGAAATCTATACCTTTTTTAATTTCAAATATCTCACTAACTTCTGGTTTACCTTTCGTTAGTGTCCCTGTTTTATCTAAAACAACAGTTGTTACTTTGTATAGCTTTTCTAAACTCTCTGCATTCTTTATGAGTATTCCGTTACTTGCACCTTTACCAACTCCTACAATTATTGCAGTAGGTGTAGCTAGTCCAAGTGCACAAGGACAAGCAATTACTAGTACGCCTACAAAACAAAGTAGGGCATTAACAGGACTACCTGCTATTAACCAAATGATTAAACTAAGAAATGCTATCACTAGAACAACTGGTACAAATACTTTTGAAATATCATCAGCTAGTCTTTGAACAGGAGCTTTAGTACCTTGAGCTCTCTCTACCATTGAAATGATGTTAGAAAGCATTGTATCTGAACCTACCTTAGTAACTTTAAATTTAAAACTCCCTGATTTGTTAATCGTTCCTCCTACAACAATGTCATTTACATCTTTATCTATTGGTAATGATTCTCCTGTGATCATAGATTCATCTACTGAAGATTTACCAGAAACAATTACTCCATCTATTGGTATTTTGTAACCAGGTTTTACAATTACAATATCTCCAAGTATTATTTCGTCTATAGAGATTTCTTTTTCTTCTCCATTTCTTTCTACAATTGCAGTTTTAGCTTGAAGACTTAAAAGTTTCTGAATAGCTTCTCCTGTCTTGATTTTAGATCTTGCTTCTAGAAACTTACCGAAGACAATGAAGGAGATGACTACTATTGCAATGTCAAAATATGTGACGTCTGGTAATCCTAAACTCATAGCCTTTTCACTAAACAACAATATTCCTACACTATATATATATGATGTGAGAGTACCTATACCTACTAAGGTATCCATGTTTGCAGATCTATACTTTATAAAGTTTAATATACCTTTAAGAAAAGGTTTACCAGTAGTAAGGAGAATAAAGGTGGAGAGGATAAACAAAATATACTTGTTGATCTCCATAGGGATCACACTTACCTTAAAGATGATCTCAACTAGCATAAGTAGGAAAACTATGAGTGCTATTGGAAAAGAAAATAGAACTTTCTTTTTAAGTGACTCATATTCTTTTTCTCTTTCTTCTTTTACATTATCAAGAAGTAAAGAATATCCAAATTGTTTAATTACCTCACTAGCTTTAGAAAGACTTAACACTTTCTCATCATATTCAATATCAGCTTTTTCATTAGCATAGTTAACAGAGATTGATTTAACTCCTTTTAGTTTAGAGATATTCTTTTCTACGACATATGAACAAGATGCACAGTGCATCCCTGAAACATATATACTTTCTTTTTTCATATATCTTTATTGTTAAACTTAAGTTACTAAATGAATATATCATAATCTTGGTTCATTCCGATTGTAATATACCCTATATATATTGTAGAATTGATATGCTCTCTAATATTTGAGAGTTTTCATATTTATATATTTATTTCTTTTTATGTCAACCATAGATTACAAAGCTGTTAAAGATATTAGGCTATACAGAAATATCGGAATCATTGCACATATTGATGCAGGTAAGACTACTACCACTGAACGTATACTATACTTCACAGGTAGAAAGCATAAATTAGGAGAGGTGCATGAGGGAGCAGCTGAAATGGATTTTATGGATCAAGAGAAAGAAAGAGGTATTACTATTCAATCTGCAGCTACTACTTGTTTCTGGACAGTTAATAAGACTCTATACAGAATTAACATTATTGATACACCAGGACATGTTGACTTCACAGCTGAAGTACAAAGATCTTTAAGAGTACTTGATGGTGCAGTTGTTGTATTTGATGGAAAGATGGGAGTAGAACCACAATCAGAGACAGTATGGAGACAAGCTACAGAATACAAAGTTCCAAGATTATGTTTTGTAAACAAACTAGATGCAATAGGAGGCGACTTCTATATGTCTCTAAGAACAATTCAAGAAAGATTGTCAAAAGATGCAGTAGCTATTCAACTTCCAATAGGATCTGAAATCAATATGCATGCAGTTGCTGATCTAATCACTAGAAAGGCTTACCAATACTTTGAAGATACTGGTAAGGAAATGGAAGTAACAGAGATTCCAGAAGATATGAAAGAAAAGGTTGAAGAATATAGAAAGATAATGGTAGAGAAAGTTGCAGAGACTGATGATAGATTAACAGAGAAATTCTTAAACGGTGAAGAGATTACTGAAGATGAATTACATGATGCTATTAGAGCAGCTACAATTGCAACTAAGCTATTCCCAGTTTTAGCTGGTGCTTCTCTTAAGAACAAGGGTATTCAACCTATGCTTGATAATATATGTAGATATCTTCCATCTCCAGTTGATAGAGGAGATATTATTGGTCATAACGTTGATGATAACGATAAACAAGAGATTAGAAAACCATCGGCAGATGAACCATTTTCAGGTCTTGTATTTAAGATAGCAGTTGATCCTCATGTAGGAACACTATCTTTCTTTAGAGTTTACTCAGGAAAACTAGAAGCAGGTACTACAGTACTTAATCCAGTTTCAAACAAGACAGAAAGAATAGGTAGAATCTTAATGATGCATGCTAATCATAGAGAAGATGTAAAAGAAGTTGGAGTTGGAGATATAGCAGCTATTGTCGGACTTAAAGAAAGTGTAACAGGAGATACCATATGTGATATGGAGAAACCATTAATCTTAGAAAAGATTAAGTTTGCTGCTCCTGTTGTTAGTTTTGCAATAGAACCTAAAACAAAAGCTGATCAAGAAAAGATGGGTGAAACACTTAGAAAGTTAACTCAAGAAGATCCTACTTTTAAAGTAAGTTCTAATCCAGAAACTGGTCAAACCATTATTTCAGGAATGGGAGAGCTTCATCTTGATATTAAAGTTGATATCATGAAGAGAACCTATGGTATAGAAGTTAATGTAGGTAATCCACAAGTTGCATATAAAGAGACAATAACTGGAACTGTTGAATCAGAAGGAAAGTATATTAAACAATCTGGAGGTAAAGGACAATACGGACACTGTTGGCTAAGAATATCTCCAAATGAAACAGGTAAAGGTTTTGAGTTTATTGACTCTATTAAAGGTGGATCAATTCCAAAAGAGTTTATTAAACCTATTGGTAAAGGTGCAGAGAAAACAATGAATGATGGAGTTATTGCAGGTTTTCCTACAGTAGATGTAAAGGTAGAAGTATATGATGGTAGCTACCACGATGTTGACTCATCTGAATCAGCTTTCGAAATGGCTGCTTCAATGGCAACAAGAGAAGGTCTAAAGAGAGCTAATCCAGTTCTGCTTGAACCTATTATGAAAGTAGAGGTATATGTTCCAACTCAATTTGCAGGTGATGTAACAGGATCACTAAGTTCTAAACGTGGACAAATTGAAGCAATGGAAGATAAAGGAAATGGAATTCAAGTAATTAAAGCAAAAGTACCACTTGGAAAAATGTTTGGATGGACTATGGAATTAAGATCAATGACATCAGGAAGAGGTAGTGGATCTATGGAATTTAGTCATTACCAACAAGTACCTAATCAGTTAATACCAGAATTAGTAGGAGATAAGTTAAAGAAGTAGATAATTACTACTGATTTCTCTTGATTGAGTGCTTTAAATCTGATAATATCTGAAAGTTGATTTGATTAATATTGCCCACTGTTGGACTTGGGTTCTAACAGTTTTTATTTTTTAAAATTATTAAAATGGCAGACGCATTCGTAAGAAGTAAACCTCATCTAAATGTAGGTACTATTGGTCACGTTGATCATGGTAAGACTACAACTACAGCAGCATTACTTGCTGTTTCAGGAGCTTTAGGATTCACAGCATCTAAAAAAGGTTATGCTGATGTTGCTAAAGGTGGAGTTATTAGAGATAAGAACAAAATCGTTACAGTTGCTACATCACATGTAGAATATGAATCTGCTAAAAGACATTATGCTCATGTTGATTGTCCAGGACACAAAGATTATATTAAAAATATGATCACTGGAGCAGCTCAAATGGATGGAGCTATCTTAGTAATTTCTGCTAATGATGGTCCTATGCCTCAAACTAAAGAGCATATCCTTCTTGCAAAACAAGTTGGTGTTCCTAAAATGATCGTATTCTTAAATATTTTTGATGAGAAACAAGATCCTGAACTATTAATGTTAGTTGAGGAAGAAATCAGAGAAGTATTAACAAAATATGGATATGATGGAAAGAATACTCCAATAATCAAAGGTTCAGCATACAAAGCATTACAAAATCCTTCTGATCCAGAAGCTCAAAAGCCTATGGTTGAGATTCTAAATGCTCTTGATACTTGGATTGAAGAACCAGCAAGAGAAACTGATAAACCTTTCATGATGCCAGTTGAGGATGTATTCTCAATCTCAGGAAGAGGTACAGTTGCTACAGGAAGAATTGAAAGAGGTATTGTTAAGGTAGGAGATGAAGTTGAATTACTTGGATTATCAGAAGATAAAGCTAAGACTACAGTTACTGGAGTTGAAATGTTTAACAAATCACTTGACCAAGGTCAAGCTGGTGACAATGTAGGACTACTATTAAGAGGTATTGAAAAAGATGCTATTCAAAGAGGACAAGTTTTAGCAAAGATTGGTGCATGCTCAGTTCATACAGAATTTGAATGTGAAGTGTATATCTTAAACAAAGATGAGGGTGGAAGACATACTTCATTCTTTAAAGGATATAAACCACAATTCTACATTGGAACTACTGATGTTACTGGAGAAGTAACAGCATTAGCAGAAGGAGTAGAAATGGTTATGCCAGGAGATAATGCTAAACTATCAGTTAAGCTAATGATCCCAGCAGTTCTAGAAGAGAAGAGAAAGTTTGCAATTAGAGAAGGTGGTAGAACAGTTGGAGCAGGAGTTGTAACTAAAGTAATAAAGTAAAGTTAGGGCTCAGAGGTTAAAATCTCTGAGCCTTTTTATTCGCTATTTAATAATTCTATAGACATGCAAAAGATTAGAATAAAAATTAAGGGATTTGATAACAAGCTCGTTGACACTGCTGTAAAGCAGATCATGGAGGATGTTATTAAAAGTGGTGCTAATGTAGCAGGACCTATACCACTTCCTAACAAAAGAAGATTGTTTACAGTTCTTCAAAGTCCACATATTGATGTAACAGCTAAAGAACATTTTGAATTGGTTACACATATTAGACTTATAGAGATATTAGATGCTAATCCAAAGACTATAGAATCATTAACATACCTACAGGTACCATCAGGTGTATCTATTGAAATAAAATAATGAACGCAATAATAGGTCAAAAAAAAGGAATGACTCAAGTATTCGACAAAGCAGGAATGGTTATTCCTTGCACTATTGTTGACGTAACTGATGTTAAGGTAGTTGGATTCAAGGAATTAAAGAAAGATGGATATGATGCATGTGTAATAGGTAAAGATAAAAAGACTAAGAATATTAAAAAAGCAGAAGCTGGTAAATACAAAGACTTTGCTCCTAAATATGTATCAGAGGTAAAAGGAATCTTTGAAGATAAACTAGGAGATGATGTTAAAGCTTCAGTCGTTTTCAAAGAAGGAGATTTAATAGATGTTGAAGGAAAGACAAAGGGATTAGGATTCCAAGGAGTTATTGCAGGATATGGAATGAAAGGTGGACCTAAGACTCATGGTCAATCTAATAAACATAGATCTATTGGATCTATTGCATCAGGACAAACTTTTGGACATGTTGCAAAAGGAAGAAGAATGGCAAGAAAATTTGGAAACGATAAAATCACAGTAAGAAATCTAAAGATAGTTAAGATAGATGATGAGAATGGATTTGTATTAGTTTCAGGTGCATTACCTGGAATGAAAGGTACTTATGTAGTAATAAATAAAAAATAATGAAAGCAAATTTACTAGATAAAAAAGGAAAAGTAGCTGAGACTCTTGAATTACCTTCAGTATTTAATGAAGAAAGAATTCATAAAGAGTTAATGTCCCAAGCAGTAAAAGCATATTTAGATAATCAAAGACAATCTAATGCTCATACTAAATCAAGAGGAGAGGTAGCAGGTAGTACAAGAAAGATATATAGACAGAAAGGTACTGGTAATTCTAGACAAGGTTCTATTAGATCTCCTTTACATAGAAAAGGTGGAGTAGTATTTGGACCTAGAAATATTAGAAACTACGAGAGTACTTTAACAAAGAAAATGAGAAAGCTTGCTATTAGATCAGCTTTATCATTAAAGGCTAAAGGTGAAAATGTATTTGTAGTAGATAGTTTTGAATTACCAAAAACTGAAATTACTAAATATGCAGTAAGTTTTCTAAAAGCATCTAAGGTAAAAGGTAAAGTATTAGTAGTAACAGATACATCAGATACTTTAGTACAAAAGAGTTTTAATAATATAAACAAATCAGCAGTAGCAGTAGTAAATGAATTAAACGTATATACTCTACTTAACTACGATAACTTGGTATTTACAAAGAAAGCTATGGAATTAGCTGAAACATACTGGAAAAAATAATGAATACAAATATTAAATTACAAAAAATGAGTCCTTCAATAACTGAAAAGTCATTAAAGGATGTTGCAAAGTTCAATCAATATACATTCTTAGTAAACAAAGATATTAATAAGATTGAAATTGGAAAACTTATCTCAAAAATGTATGACGTTAAGGTTTTACAAGTAAGAGTTGTAAACTTAAGAGCAAAGAGAAAGGTTAATCCTAAGAATAGAAAAATATTAATGAGAATAAGATCTAAAAAAGCAATTGTTACATTAAAGAAAGGAGATAGTATTAAAGAATTTAATCTAAATCCTGAAACAAAATAAAATGGCATTAAAATTATTTAAACCAACAACACCTTCACTTAGACATACTATTAGAGTAGATAGAAGTGAATTAACTAAAACTAAACCTGAAAGTAGATTACTACTTAAAGTTAAAGATAACGCTTCACGTAACTTCCAAGGTAGAATTACAATGAGAGGAAGAATGGGAAGAGAACAAAGATCATATAGAATCATTGATTTAGCTCGCGAGAAGAGAGGAGTTCCTGGTATAATCAGTACACTCGAATTTGATCCATATAGAAGTGCTTTTATCGCTCTAATCACATATAAAGATGGTGATAAGAGATATATAATTGCTCCTAAGGGATTAATTGTTGGAGATGCAGTTACTGCTGGAGAAGATGTAGAAATTAAAGTAGGTAATGCACTACCAATGAAAAAGATACCAGTTGGAATTGCTGTACATAATATTCAACTTAATCCAGGTAAAGCATCTACATTTGTTAGATCTGCTGGATCAAGTGCTCAGATAATGGGTATTTCAGGAGAATATGTACAAGTAAAGCTTCCATCAGGAGAAGTCAGATTAGTTCTAGGAACAAATTATGCAACTATCGGAGAAGTAAGTAATCCTGATAATATCAACACACAAGTTGGTAAGGCAGGAGTTAATAGACATAGAGGTAGAAGACCAATAGTACGTGGAGTCGCAATGGATCCAGGAGGACATCCACATGGTGGAGGTCAAGGAAAAGCTGGAAGGCATGGAACAGGAGGAGCTCCAGTAGATAGATGGGGTAATACAGTAGGTAGAAGAACAAGAAATAACAGAGTTACACAAAGATTTATTATACAAAGAAGGGCAAAATAATATGAGTAGATCACTAAAAAAAGGACCATATATTGATGCGAATGTATTAAAGAAGGTTAAGAAAATTCTTGATACAAATGGTAAAAAAACATTTAAAACATGGGCTAGAGCTAGTGTAATATACCCTGAATTAGTAGGGTTTACATTAGAAGTACATAATGGAAGAGAACATATACCAGTGTTCATTTCAGAGTCTATGATTGGTCACAAGCTTGGTGAGTTTGCTCATACAAGAAAGTTTAGTGGTCATAGTAAGAAGGGTAAAATTGCTCTTGCAACTGGTAGTGCAGGAAGAACAGAAACATAATATGAAAAACAAAACAGTAATTGCAAAATATAAATATTCGGGAATGTCAGCTCAAAAGGTAAGATTAGTAGCTGACTTAATTAGAAAGATGAATGCTCTTGAAGCTCTTAACATGCTTCAATTTGTAAACAAAGCGGCATCTAAAGTAGTAATGAAAAATTTAAAGTCAGCAATTGCAAATGCAACAAATAACCATGGAATGGACAGAAAGAAATTAATAGTGGTCAGTAGTTATGTAGATGAGGCTCCTACTACAAAGAGATTTAGAATCGCAAGTAGAAGAGGACCTCAAGAGAGATTAAAGAGAAGTAGTCATATTACAGTTGAATTAAGAGAACAATAATTAATTAATAAATATATAAATGGGACAAAAAGTAAACCCAACAGGATTTAGAATAGGAGTAAATAAGAATCACTTATCTACTTGGTATTCTGATAGTAAAAATTACGCAAAACAATTATCTGAGGATATTAAAGTAAGAGCTTTTATAGAAAAGAAGATTGGTAACTCAGGAGTTGCTGAAGTTAAGATAAGTAGAAACTTAAGTAATGTTTTAATAGAGATCATTGTTGCAAGACCTGGTGTTGTAATAGGAAGAGGTGGAAAAGGAATTGAAGATCTAAAGAAAGCACTTGATAAGATATTAGGACTTAAAACAGATCTTAAAGTATTAGAAGCTAAGAACGCAGCATCTAATGCTCAAATAATTGCTCATAATGTTGCAGAACAAATTGGACGAAGAGTCGCTCCAAGAATTGCAATGAGTAGAGAAATTGAAAATGTTAAAACAGTTAGAGGTATTAAAGGTGTTAAGATTGCTGTTTCAGGAAGAATTAAAGGACAAGAAATTGCAAGAACAGAGAAAGTAATATTTGGAGCTATTCCACTTCAAACATTAAGAGCTGATATTGATTATGCATTAGTACATGCTCAAGTTCCAAATGCAGGAACACAAGGAATTAAAGTTTGGGTATATAAAGGAGAGAAAAGAGATAGAGACTAATTAATAATATATAAATAATGTTACAACCTAAAACAACAAAATATAGAAAGAGTATGAAAGGTAGAAACAGAGGAGTTGCATCTTCTGGTAATACTCTATCTGTTGGTGAGTTTGCTCTAGCTTCACAAGAAGCATATATGATGACAGGTAATCAAATAGAGTCTGCTCGTAAGGTTATTGTTAGAGAAACAAAAAGAAAAGGAAAGCTATGGTTAAGAGTATTTCCAGATAAACCAATTACAAGTAAACCAGCTGAGGTTAGAATGGGATCTGGTAAAGGTGAAGTAAGTCACTACGTATCAGTAGTAAAACCAGGAAGAATACTTTTTGAATTAGGTGGTATTGATGAGGCAACTGCAAGACTTGCATTAACAAAAGCAAGTAAGAAGTTACCAGTGGCTACTAAGATAATTACAAAGAATAGATAAACATGGATATTAAAGAGCTAAGAAAATTAAATATGAAAGAGTTAGAAGAGAAAGCAAGTAGCATTTCAGTTGAGATGTCTAAGCTATATTTTGATCTTAGTTCAGGTAAATCAAAGAACGTAGCAAAATTAAAAAGTTTAAGAAAAGATTTAGCAAGAGTTAAAACAATTATTAGTGAACTTAGAATTATTAACGAAAAATAAATGGAAAAAGTAAAGCATCTAAAAAAATTAACAGGAGAAGTAGTAAGTAACAAAATGAGTAAGACTGTTGTAGTAAGTGTTGCTACTAACTACCCTCATCCTAAATATGGAAAGATAATTAAAAGAAGTAAGAAATATAAAGCTCATACTGAAGAGAAGATAGAAGAAGGTAAACAAGTAATAATAGAATCAACAAGAAAATTGTCAAAGGATAAATCATTTAAAGTAATAAAGGTTTTGAACTAATGGTCCAATCTAAATCAATATTAAAAATTGCGGATAATACAGGAGCTAAAGAGATCATGATTATCCAAGTAAAAGGTGGAGTAAAGGGTGGAATGTGGCACAGATTTGGTTACTTAGGAGATATTGTAAGTGCAACTATTAGAAAAGCACTTCCAAATGGAGCTGTTAAAGATGGAGAAAAATGTCATGCAGTTATAGTTCGAACAAGAAAAGAAACAAGAAGAAAAGACGGTAGTTATATTAGATTTGATGATAATGCAGCAGTATTAATTGATCCAAAGACAAAGGAACCTAAAGGAACTAGAATATTTGGACCAGTAGCACGTGAATTAAAACAAAAACGTTTTACAAAGATTATTAGTTTAGCACCAGAGGTACTTTAAATGAAATTAAGAACAAACGATACCGTTGTTGTAATATCAGGAAAAGACAAAGGTAAAAAAGGAAAAATATTAAAGATTTATCCAAGTGGAAAAGTCTTAGTTGAAGGAGTTAATGCAAAGATAAAACATGTTAAAGCTGCATCAGATGATAAGTCAAAATCAGGAAGAGTAGAAGTAATTAGAACCATTGATATTTCTAATGTAATGTTTTTTGATGAAGTTAAGAATAAAGGAGTAAGACTTGGAATGATTAAGAGAGTTGTAAAGAAAGAGAGTAAGAAGGAAACAAAGAAAACAGAAGTTAAAAAAGAAGAACCTAAAAAAGTAGCTAAAAGTACTAAAACAAAATGAAACAAAGATTACAAGAAACATTTGAAAAAGAAATAAGTAAAAAGTTAATGGAAGAATTTAAGATTAAGAACTATTACGCTCTTCCAAAGCTTACTAAAGCTGTTGTAAATATTGGACTTGGAGAAGCTTTAACAAATGCATCAGCAATTGAAAAAGCTGTAAATGATATTGCAGTAATTACTGGACAAAAACCAGTAGTAACTAAATCAAAGAAAGCTATTGCAAACTTTAAGATTAAAGAGGGAGATAAGATTGGAGCAAAAGCAACTTTAAGAAAATATAAGATGTGGTCATTAGTAGATAGAATTATTAACCTAACTCTACCTCGTGTTAAAGATTTTAAAGGTGTAAAGAGAAAGGGATTTGATTCTAGTGGAAATTTAACAATTGGATTTATTGAACAAACAGTATTTCCTGAAATTGATTCAACTAAGGTAGATAAGCTAAGAGGACTAGAAGTAACATTTGTTATTAAGAACTCTGACCCTAAAAAGTCACTTAGAATGTTTGAATTACTTGGAATGCCTTTCGAGAAAGTTAATTAAGGTGATATAATAAAAACCTATGTCAACAGACGCAAAAGAATACAAAGCAAGAAAATTAAAAGTGAAATCAAAGTACAAAACTCGTGCATATAACCGATGTTCTGTAACTGGTAGATCAGGAGGATATATTAGATTATTTGGTCTTTCTAGAACAAAATTTAGAGAGATGGCACTTGCAGGTCTTCTTCCAGGAGTGAAGAAGGCAAGCTGGTAATTATAAAATAAATATGGATAGAATCGCAGACTTTTTAACAAGAATAAGAAACGCAGGAGCTCGAGAAACTAAAGAAGTTTCTACAATAAATTCTAAAGTATTAGAAGGTATTGCTGGAGTTCTTAAAGAAGAAGGTTTCTTAGAAAACTATAAAGTAACTGGTAAGGATTTAGTAGTTACTCTTAAATATGTAGATGGAGATCCAGTTATTAGAGAATCAAAAAGAGTATCAAAATCAGGAGTAAGAAAATATATTAAATATACAGACATTAAACCATATGTTAATGGTTTAGGAATTAGAATTTTATCTACATCAAAGGGAATAATGACTGCAAGTAAAGCAAGAAAACAAAAGCTTGGCGGAGAAATCCTTTGTGAAATTTGGTAATAAACATATGTCAAGAATTGGTAAAAAATTAATAGTCCTCCCTTCTGGTGTTACACTTGATGTAAAAGCAGGTGAATCAGTTTTTGGTGGAGCTAAAGTATTTGTAAAGGGACCAAAAGGTAGCTTAGAGGTAGATCTTGAAAAGAACTTTGAAGTAAAAGTAGATGGATCAACAGTAACTGTTGTTAGAGCTAACGAAGAAAGAAGTACTAAAGCTCTTCATGGACTATATAGAAGCTTAATAAATAACGCAGTTGTTGGAGTAACAAGTGGATATATGAAACAACTTGAAATTCAAGGAATTGGATACAAGGCAGAATTATCTGGAAATACATTAAATATGAAATTAGGATTCTCTCATCCAGTAGTTGTAGAGGCACCTGAGGGAATTAAGTTTGAAGTTAAGGATGGAGTGTTAATAACAGTATCTGGAATTGATAAACAAATGGTAGGTCAAGTTA
>CAYSFE010000005.1:7612-9677 GCA_964430225.1 uncultured Candidatus Saccharibacteria bacterium | reverse complement strand
GATGGAGTGTTAATAACAGTATCTGGAATTGATAAACAAATGGTAGGTCAAGTTACATCAGAAATACGTTCAAAGAGAAAACCTGAACCATATAAAGGAAAAGGTATTAGATTCTTAGGTGAAATAGTTAAGAAGAAAGCAGGTAAAGCTGCTGCTAAAACTACAGCCGCATAAAACATATGAAAACTAAAAGAGAACACAGACAAAAAAGAAGAGCAAGTATTAGAAAGACAGTATATGGAACTAGTGAAAAACCTAGATTAACCATATTCAGATCAAATAAAAATATATTTGCACAATTAATCGATGATTCTAAGAATGTAACACTAATTGGAATGTCAGATAAAGCAGTTAGGGCTAAAGATATGAAGAAAGTAGTTTCAGCAGAGAACTTAGGAAAAGAATTTGCTAAAGTTGCTAATACAAAAGGAATTAAAGAAATAGTTTTTGATAGAAATGGATATAAATTTCATGGAAGAATAAAAGCTTTTGCTGAAAGTGTAAGAGCTAGTGGACTTAAATTCTAATAAACAAAATACTAAATGGCAGATGAAATAGTAAAAAAAGAAGAAGTTAAACAAAATACTCCACAATCAGGTGGTGGTTCTTCTAATCCTGGAATGGAAAAGAAAAAGATATTTCAAAGAAGAGTACAAAAGACTAACAGAGGAGAAAGAGGAGAAAAACAAAAAAGAGAATTTGAAAGTGAAATCATTTCAATAAGAAGAGTAACTAAGGTAACAGGAGGAGGAAAGAGAATGAGTCTTAGTGTTTTTATTGTTATGGGAGATAAGAAAGGAAAGATTGGAATGGGAATCGGAAAAGGATCTGATGTTAGATCAGCTGAAGCTAAAGCAATTGATTTTGCAAAGAAAAGAATGAAAGTAGTAAATCTTAATGGAAATACTATTCCTCATACAATGACTCTAAAATGGGGTGCTGCTAAGATCTTTATGAAACCAGCAGCTCCTGGAACTGGAGTTATTGCAGGTGGACCTGTTAGAAAAGTATTAGAAGTAGCTGGTGTTAAAGATGTTTTAACAAAGCAATTAGGAACAAGCAATCAAATTATGAACGCATACGCAACATTTGAAGCATTAAAATCTATGAAACAAAGAAGGGAAAAATAATGAAACTACACGAACTACCAAAATCAAAAAACTATAAATCAAAAGCTAAAATTGTAGGAAGAGGAATTGGATCAGGAAAAGGTGGACACACAGTAGGAAGAGGTCTTAATGGACAATCTTCAAGATCTGGTGGTAACCAAACTCCAAGAAGAGATTTCGAAGGAGGACAGAATCCACTTTCAAAAAGACTTCCTAAATTAAGAGGATTTAAAAGAGGATACGATTTAAAGAGTGTTACGATAAGACTAGATAAACTAAACAAACTAGATAATAAAACAGTTGTAAATCCTGTGAACTTAAGAGAAGCTGGAATATTATCAAAATCACTTCCCGTTAAGACTCCAGTAAAAATAGTTTTAGGAACAGAGTACAAAGGTAAACACACTTTCGAAGGTGTAAAAGTAAGTGCTTCAGTAAAAGAAGCAGTTGAGAAATCAGGCGGAAAAGTAGCTTAAATAAGTAGGTTTCACTTTTGTGTTTAATACATTTTTTTCAAAACTTAGTGAGACACTTAGAAGTAAAGAAGTAAGAAACAAAATACTCTTTACTCTTTTTGCGATATTAATATATAGAGTTCTATCTGCAATTCCAATACCAAATGTTAATCCTGATGCTTTTCAACAAGTATTTGGAGGATCAGCATTTACTAGTATATTTAGAGTAGTTGGTGGAGGAAACCTTGATAATGCATCTATAGTTGCAATAGGACTTCAACCATATATTAGTGCTTCTATTGTTATTCAAATGCTTCAATCAGTAATTAAAAGATGGGAAGAACTATCAAAAGAAGGACAAAGAGGTAAAATGATTCTAAATCAATATACTAGACTTCTAACTGTTCCAATAGCTTTCTTACAAGCTTTTGCAGTGTTTACATTAATTAAATCAACTCCAGCATTTTCAGGATTACTAGGTGATTTATCTGGTGTTCAAAC
>CAYSFE010000005.1:2459-7512 GCA_964430225.1 uncultured Candidatus Saccharibacteria bacterium | reverse complement strand
AATCTAAATGAAGGTAGATTTCTATATACCTTAGCAACATTCTTAAATGAAAGATTCTTTGCAAGTACATCAAATATAATTTGGAGATATGAGCTTACATACTTCCTTTTGATTATTGTATTTACATTCTTCTATACTTTCATTGCATTTAAGCCAAGTGATATTTCAGATAACTTAAAGAAATCTGGAGGTTTTATTCCAGGTATTCGCCCAGGAGATGCAACAACAAAATTTATAACTTCGATTTTAATAAGACTTACATTAATAGGTGCAATATTCTTAGGATTCATTGCAGTATTACCATCATTACCAACAATTCTACAAACTGGAATTACCTTGTCGGTATTTACTGGAATAGGAGGAACATCTATCTTAATCGTTGTGTCAGTTATACTTGATACGATAAGACAGATAAATTCTTTGACAGTAAGTAGAAGTTATGAGAAATATAGATAGACAAATTATTACTGCCAAAATATGAATTTAGTACTTATTGGACCACAAGGATCAGGAAAAGATACACAAGGTAAGCTTTTAGAAGAGAAATTAAAAATCCCACTATTATCTATTGGTCAATATATGAGAGATGCAGTTGCATCTAACTCTTTACTTGGAAACCAAGTAGATCAATATATTAAAGATGGAAATTTAGTTCCTGATGAGATATGTGATTCAGTTTTAAGAGAGAGATTAAATAAACCTGATTGTGCTAACGGATATATTCTTGATGGATCACCTAGAACAGGACCTCAAGCAATACTATTAGACTACTATTTATGGGGAAAGAATCAAAAAATAGATAAAGTAATTCTTTTAACTATAAATGATGAAGAGATAATAAAAAGACTTAAGGGAAGAGCTGAAGAAGCTTTAAAGAAAGGTGAAAAACCTCGAGAAGATGATTTAAATGAGCATGCTATTAAAAGAAGAATCATTAATTACAAGAACAATATTGAAGTAATTAGAATGTACTATGAAATGAAAGGTGTTTTACTTGAGGTAGATGCAATGCCTGATATACAAACAATACATCTAGATATTATGAAATCATTAAATGCTTAAAGCTAGTGTTAAAAAAAGAGATGAGATAAAACTCATGAGAGAGGGAGGAAAGATCTTGGCCGAAATAGTAAGAAAAATGGCTGAGGAAACAAAACCCGGAATTGCTACTATGGAATTAGAAGATTTAGCTACAAGATTACTAAAAAGTACAGGAGTTGTTTCTCCATTTAAAGGATATGATGGGTATAAATATAACTCATGCTTATCCGTAAATAATGTAGTTGTTCACGGTGAACCAAGTTCAAAAGTAATACTTAAAGAAGGAGATTTGTTAAAAATAGACCTTGGAGTAAATTTTCATGGAATGATTACTGATCATGCTATTACTGTAATTGTAGGTGGTAAAACAACACCTACAAGAGAAAAACTAGTAGCTTGTTCTAAAATGGCTCTAATGAGTGCTATTAAAGGAGTAAGAGAAGGAGAAGATTTAGCAAATATTACATATAGAATTAATGATACTGCTGAAGTATTTGGTTTTTCTCCTGTAAGAGAGTTAGTAGGACATGGAGTTGGATACCAATTACACGAAGATCCTAATATTAGTTGCTATAGAGGACATGCACTTCGAATGGATCTTAAAGAAAATATGACTTTTGCTATAGAAGCAATGATAAATGAAGGGTCTTGGAAGTGTTCATCAGTAAAGGGATCAAGTGATATTGTGACTATGGATGGTAAAGATTCAGCTACTTTTGAGCATACAATCGTAGTTAATAAAGAAGGCTTTGAAATACTCACATTATAGCTAAAAATTACCCCGTTTTCACTTGAGTTATGGGTGTTTAGGCTGTTATAATAGGGATGCGCTTTTTTAAAGTTTGTCACATATGGCTCAAAATAAAAACGATAAATTCGAGGTGGACGGTGTTGTGGAAGAGTGCTTGCCTGGTGGCAAATTTAGAGTAAAAGTGATGATAAAAGATACAGAACATTTTGTAATAGCTCATATAAGTGGGAAGATGAGATTACATTATATTAAGTTAATTATTGGAGACAAAGTAAAAGTTGAAATGTCTCTTTATGATTTAACAAAAGGTCGAATAACATTTAGATCAAATAACTAAACATGAAAGTAAGATCAACAATTAAGAAAATTTGTGTAAGTTGTTACTTAGTAAAGAGAAAGAATAAGCTCTTTATTTATTGTAAGAAAAACCCTAAGCATAAGCAGAGACAGGGTTAATTTTTTATTTATTAGACTTAAACAGTGGCTAGAATCGCAGGAGTTGAATTAAAAAATAATTTAGTTGTTGTTTATGCACTTTCAGAAATCTACGGAATTGGACCTCATAACGCTAAGAAAATTCTTAAACAAGTAAAAGTTGACGAAACTAAAAGAGCAAAAGATTTAACTGATGCTGAAGTTCAACTAATCAAAGAAGTAATTGAAAAGCAATATGTTGTAGAAGGAGAACTTAGACAAGAAATATTTAGAAATATTAAAAGATTAAAAGATATTAGAAGTTACAGAGGAATTAGACATAAGTTAGGATTACCAGTAAGAGGACAAAAGACAAGAACTAATGCACATACAAGAAAAGGAAAGAATATGGCAGTTGGTGGATTAAAGAGAACATTAGAAAAGACATAGTTAATTTAAAAATATTATTATGGCAGAAACAAAAGAAAAAAAAGCTCCTAAAGTAGAAAAGGTAGAGAAGGTTGAAAAGGAAACAAAAGTTGAGAAAGTAGAAGAAAAGAAAGCTGAAGTAGTAGTTAAGAAAGTAAAGAAAGCTAAAAGAACAGTCGAAAAAGTTATGGTTTTTGTAGCATCTACTTTTAATAACACTAAGATTACTATCACAGATATGGATGGTAATGTATTAGCATGGAGTAGTTGCGGAACAGTTGGATTTAAAGGAACTAAGAAAAGTACAGCATATGCTGCTACTAAAGCTGCAGAAGATGCATTAGCTAAAGCTGCAAAATATGGAGTTAAAGAAGGATTAGTTTATGTAAAAGGACTAGGACAAGGAAGGCAAGCAGCAGTTAAGGGATTAAGAGGAGCAGGACTAAATGTTTCAATGTTATCAGATATTACTCCAGTCCCACACGGAGGAGTAAGAGTTAAGAAACCAAGAAAAGTTTAATTAATATTTAATAAATAGTGGCAAGATATACTGGACCAAAATGGAAATTAAATAGAAGAGCTAATTTTTCACTAGATGATAAAGAAAAGTGGAAAAGAAGACCTACTACTCCTGGACAACATGGAAAGGGTCAAAGAAGAAATCTAACAGCTTATGCAACTCAATTTAGTGAGAAGCAAAAGATTAAAAGAATTTATGGATTACTAGAAAAGCAATTTAGAAGATTTTTTGAAATGGCTTCTATTGCAGAAGGTAATACTGGTCTTAGACTATTACAATTACTTGAACTTAGACTTGATAATGTAGTTTACAGAATGGGTTTAGCAAGAACTAGAGCAGGTGCTAGACAAATGGTAACTCATGGTCATATTAAAGTTAATGGAAAGAAAATAGATCTTCCTTCATATATTGTTAAGGTAGGAGATGAGATAAGAATGAAAGATAAAATGGCTGAAACAGCAAATTACAAAGTTTTAGTTGAAGAAAATAAAACAAAAGAATTAGTTAAATGGATTGAAAAACTTACAAATGGTGGAGTAGTTAAATCAGAACCTACTCGCGAAATGATAGACCAAGCAATAAGCGAGCAGTTAGTTGTTGAGTTTTATTCTAGATAATTATTTCTATTACTTTTTACCGATAACTTATGTTTGATATAAATAAATTTAATCTTAAGGTACTCTCAGAGGAAAAAGATAGCGTAAAGTTTGAACTATCTCCTCTACCTAAAGGTTATGGTTTCACAATTTCAAATATTTTAAGAAGAGTTTTACTTAGTTCTGTTAAAGGAGCTGGAGTAACTTTTATTAAGGTAAATGGTGCAGAACATGAATATACTTCTCTTAAAGGAGTATCTGATGATGTTCTAAAGATTGTTATGAATTTAAAGAATGTAGTATTTGTTTCAACTTCTGATAAAGAAGAAATAGTTAAACTTGAAGTAAAAGGTGGAAAATCAGTTAAAGCATCTGATATTACTTTAAACTCTAAAGTAACTATTGTTAATCCTGAATATGTAATTACAGAAACATATGATGCTAAGACTAAGTTAAATATTGAAATCGGAATTGAAAATGGAGTTGGATATAGACTTGCTGATGAAGAGAAAAGAAGAGAGGTAGGATTAATTCCTTTAGATACAAACTTCTCACCAGTACTTAATGTTTCAGTAGTTGTAGAAAAAGCTCGTGTTGGACAAAATATCGATCTAGATAAAGTAGTTCTTGATGTTAAGACTAATGGAGCTATCACAGGACTTGATGCATTTAAAGAAGCAACTGATATTATTAGAGGATTTGCTAACCATATGTATGAAGTAGCTAATGGAAAGATTGTAGAAGATGAGAAATCTACTACAAAGACAGTTAATCAAAAGAAAGTAATAGACCTTAGTGTTGATAAACTAAACGTTTCTACAAGACTATACAATTGCTTAGTTAAAGCAAATGTAACTTCTCTTAATGAATTAGCTGGTAAGACAAAGAAAGAAATATTTAATCTAAGAGGATTAGGAGATAAGAGTAAGAAAGAGCTATTACAATTACTTACAAAATATAATATTGATATCAAAGA
Source organism: uncultured Candidatus Saccharibacteria bacterium (assembly GCA_964430225.1). GTDB lineage: Bacteria > Patescibacteriota > Dojkabacteria > JBAXKR01 > CAYSFE01. Next base: position 2,785 of record CAYSFE010000005.1, on the reverse strand, counting down.
ATAATTAATATGCCACATTTATCATCAATAAAAAGACTAGGTAGAGCAAAATATCATAGAGTTTCTTTAGTTCGAAATTTAACTAAGAATCTTTTAACTCATGGTAAGATGGAGACTACTCATACTAAAGCTAGAGTAACTTCTCAATACATTGACAGACTTTTTACTAGAGCAATGAAACCTGACAAGGAACAAGCAAGAAGAGCTGTATTTCAAATGATAAATGATGCAAAGTTAACAGATAAGGTAATGAATGTTTACCTAAATAACTTAAATGGAAGAAAGACTGGATTTACTTCAAGAGTAATTCTTAGAAATAGACCAGG
>CAYSFE010000005.1:0-2359 GCA_964430225.1 uncultured Candidatus Saccharibacteria bacterium | reverse complement strand
AAAGAAAAAGAAGTTAAATCAACTGAGGTAAAAAAATAACATGAAAACAAGATCAATAAAAGCAAAAGAAATAGTAAAAAAGAATTACGTTATTGATGCAAAAGGCATCATAATTGGAAAGCTTGCTGTAAGAGTAGCTAAGGTATTCTTAGGTAAATCTAAGGTAAATTCAGCAAGATATGTACCAATTTTTGATAATGTATATGTTAAAAATGCTTCAATGGTTGAAGTAGTTCCAAGTAGATATGAAAAGAAATATTACTGGCATTCACAATATCCTGGAGGATTCAAAAATGCTACATTTGAGAAATTAAGAAAGAATAACCCTAGAAAATTAATACAAAAATCAGTTTGGGGAATGTTACCAAAGAATAGACTTGGAAGAGCTATGTTAGAGCAATTAAATGTATATGCAGATGATAAATTACCAGAACTTGAATATATAACCATAAATATATAATACACATGAATAAATATACTTATACAGTAGGAAGAAGAAAAACATCAGTAGCATCTGTTAGACTTTTTAAAGGTGAAGGTGATTGTACAATAAATGACAAACCTTTAGCTGAACTTATGGTTTCAAATAAAGATAAAGATGCAGTTATAGCTCCTCTAAAAGAACTAGATCTATTAAAGAAATATTACTTTACTGCTAAGGTTAGTGGTGGAGGTCAATCTTCTCAAATAGGTGCAGTTATTCATGGACTAGCAAGAGGTCTTGTTAAAGATGACGAATCTTTAAAGGTAAGCTTACGTAAACTTGGATTCTTAAGTCGTGATTCTAGAATGGTAGAGAGAAAGAAAATCGGACTTAGAAAAGCAAGAAAAGCTCCACAATATTCAAAACGTTAATCTCTTTTCATTTACTAAACTTTGTATTTTACATATACTAGATATGTAGATAAATGTCTGCCTAAATGAAAATGAAAGTATTAACAATTTTAATAATCCTTGCTTTAATAGCCTTAGCAGTGTTTTCACCTTGGAGAAATCTTAGTATAAATATTGGATCTATTTTTGGTGTAAAAAATACTTCCGAAACATCTACACTTGAAGTAAGCTCATTAGGAGGGAAATTAAAAGTATTTTTAGATGGTAATGAAGTAGGAAGTACAAACTTTCAAGATCCAAAACTAGAAATTTCCCCTATAACATCTGGGAATCATAACCTTAAACTTATGAGGGATTCTGATGTAAGTTATCCATCTTTTGAAAAGACAATCCTATTCGCACCTGGTATTTCTAGCTCTATCTCATATGAGCTAGGTCTTAGTGAAGATATCTCAAATGGATGGCTAATTGTTCCTGTAAAGAAAGTAGTGAAAACTACTTCAACTGATACAGATATTACCTTTAGAGTATTACCTGAAGATTCTGTTTTAAGCATTAATGGAGAAAAGAAAGATAGTAAAGTAGTTAAACTAGACCCAAAGACTAAATATGATGTGAGAATTACCAAGGAAGGGTATTTGCCTCTAAATTTTCAAATATTAGGGTTTGATGATAGTAAAGTAAAACAATCAAGTGAGTATGAATATATTGTTGACGTTAAACTCGGAAGTATACCTTTAAAAGTAGAAAGTAAATGACAAGTATAGAGAAAATTAAAATGAACAAAGCTAATCCTACTACCTTAATTATAGGAGGAGTAAATTTCTTGGGGCAAGAGCTTGTTGAGTCTCTCATAGATCAAAAGGGTTTTGTCATAATGCTTGATGATATTAATAAAGGGAATATTGATTATGTAAGAAAATATCTAGACAGTGACCTATTTCTATTCACAGACAATAGTACTTTAGGGGAACTTAAAGATGAACTTTCTCGCATCGACTATATCATCTATCTTACAGACTTAGTTTCGGCTAGTTCCACTGAGATAGAAAGTGAAGAGTTTTTAAAGAGATCTAACCTACTGTCTGAAACTCTTAAGTTATCACTTCATTTCAAATCTAAGTTCGTTCTTTGTACTTCATTACCTGTATTTGAAAACTCAAGTGTTACAACAAGTAAAAAGTCTAAGAGTATACATGACTATGATGTAACTGAACTACAAAGATACTCTGAAAGTCTAACTAAGGAATATATTAAGAAGACTTCTTTAAATGCTAGGATAGTAAGACTTGGAGAAGTAATAGGGTATGGAATGGAGATCAAAAATACTGATAGTAATTTTGTAAGGCTTTGTAAACTTGCTCTTTCTGCTAAACCGTTAACCATATTTGGGGAAGGGTTGGAACTTAGATCATATGTAAATGTAAAAGATGCATCTTTAGGAATACTTAAGAGTCTTTTTGAAGATAAGACAAAAGACAAGATATATTCTCTTTGCTATCCTCAAAATATAACGGCTTTATCT
>CAYSFE010000004.1:0-56001 GCA_964430225.1 uncultured Candidatus Saccharibacteria bacterium | reverse complement strand
GTTACAGAAGGAGTCATCTCTGGTCTAATACTTAATTCCCTTCCTCCTCTATCTGTAAAAGCCATAAGTTCTTTACCTCCTACATCTTCTCCAGATTTAGCTCTATACATAGAAGATTCTTCTACAATAGGGGTAAGATATTCTTCATACCCAAAAGAAAGACATACCTTTCTCCAAGTATCAAAGATATATTTACGCACTAAATACTCAGAAGGATACCAATCTGATGTTCCCTTAACTGGTAGATTTGAAATTGTATTCATATTACAAGGATTAATAATTAAGTTATTATACCCAATTTAGGGTATAAAAAAACCACAATAAAGTGGTTTACTGAAGCAAATAGGACATGAAATACTACTCACTTACAGTAAGTATAACTCGATGGATTAATTTGTTGTTTATTTTCATGCTTATCACACGCTAATTATATCATATTTATTCCAATATACCCGTTATTTGATATAATCACTTCATATGAAAAAAGATAATACAAAAGACCTACTATTTGAGCTTGTAAGAACAAGTTTCAAGCTTAGATATAATAACTCAGTGCTTGGACTTGTTTGGGTTATTCTAAAGCCTTTTTTAATGTTTCTTATCCAATACTTTGTTTGGTCTACCATTGCACAAGCAAACAATAACTATTTTCCTGTAAAACTTCTTTTAGGAATTGTTATTTTTACTTTCTTAAATGAAGGAATAATCTTTGGAATGAATGGACTATTAGATAAAGCTGGAATTATTCTCAAGGTAAACTTTAAAAGACATATTGCAGTTATAGCTTCAACGATAATGGCGGTAATAAACTTTGTTATCAATATGGCTTTATTCACAGTAGTATTTTTAATATACATAGCTACAGGATTAGCTAATGAAAGAGGAATATCTGCAATAGCTTCATTAAGCCAAGAATTTACTCAGTTCTTTACACACTTTGATACGCATATAGTAGAAATCGGATACTTTATATTTATTATAAGTATTTTATATATGTTTATCTTAGGTGCTAGCTTCATTCTAAGTATTGTTATAGTACGACTAAGAGATCTCCAACATATCTTTGAACTATTCTTCTCAATTCTGTATTGGGCTACTCCAATCTTCTATACTCTTAAACAAGTAGAGAACAGTTCATTTGGACAAATAGTGAAATATAATCCATTTGGATTACTTATCGAATCAGCCAGAGGTACTCTAATTTTCAATCAAATAATGAATGTGCCAGAAATGTTAATATCTTTTGTACTTTCAGTAATTGTACTTCTTCTAGGATATCGATACTTTAAATTAAAAGTTAAGAGAGTAGCTGAGTACTTCTAAACTTTAAAAGTAAATACCCTATGTCCGAAATAATTCCAGAATAGAACTATTGCAGCAGCTAATGGAGTAACTATTGTTGGAGGTACACCAACTCTTTCAACTAATAAAATTGTAATTGCTGTATTTAGTATTAATCCAATTATAGAAACCATAAAAAACTTAGTCATCTGTTTACCATATGCCTTAAGTTTATTATTGAATGTAAACTTCTTGTTAAGGAAATAGTTAGCAATTGCTGAAACAATAAAACCTAGTACTGCTCCAATCATATAGTCTTTAATCTGAGTATCGCCAAAACTAAACACTACCTCCATATGAATCACTCTTTGAGTTAAAAGCATAACTCCCCAGTTGATTAAAAGAGAAACTCCACCAATAAAGAAGAACTTTGAAAACTGCATTAAAAAATCAAATAGAGTTGATTTATATTTCTTTTTTACCTCTTCACTTATAGCTAATCTTAACCATTTCTTTTGTTTTAGTGTTCTATATAGTCCCTTTAGATCCTCTATTGCAGTCTTCCACACATTTACACTACTACCTGGATCATCAGTCCATAGAATAGGACATTCATATATTTTATATCCTGATTTTTCAGTTAGTAAGACTAGCTCAGTATCAAAATACCAAGAATTATCTTCTACTTCTGGAACAATCTTAAGAGCTAACTCTTTAGAAATTGCTTTAAAACCACATTGAAAATCAGAAATCTTTGTAGATGCTAATGTCTTTATGATAAACACATATCCTCTTGAAGTTATTTCTCTTAAAAGTTTTCTCCCTACTACTTTTGAAGTAGGTAAAAGTCTACTACCTATACTCAAATCTGACTTCCTATCCCTTATGTGATCAACCATATCTTTAATGGCATTAATATCACTAGAGAGATCAACATCCATGTATATAGCGATGTCGAAGTCTTCTTTTAGGAATGATTCTCTTTGATTTAGACCTCTACCCTTTCTATCTAAAGTTCTAAAAGTAAACTTGGTAGGATTTTCATTATGTAGTCTTGTATATATCTCTTTAGATCTATCCTTAGATGCATTATCGCCTACATGTACTCTCCACTCATACTCAGATAGATTCTTAGTAGCATATTCAAATAGTGTCCTCATGGAGGCTTCTAACTGTTCCTCTTCATTATATATTGGAAGCATTAAAAGAAGTTTTGGTTTCATAATTCTTTAATTTTTAATTTTAAATATTCTTTAAATTGTTCTTTTAAATCATCACGAGATAATGCAACCTCAACTGTACTTATAAGGTAGTTTAGGGGATCTCCATTTGTTAAGAACTTTCCAGGTGTCATATATGCTCGAACTGCAGATCTCTCAATATACTCTGGAAATGTTTGTTGAAAGATAAACTCACCATTTACTAAATTCTTTGGATCTAATACGTCAAAAATACTAGATGGAAGAATGTAGTTTCCAAGAGATACCAGTGTACTTGTTACTTGTTCTGGTTTTGGTTTCTCTATGAAACTCTTAACTACATCTTTTGTACCTTCTTTAATCTCTACCATTGAAAATTTTGGTACCATTTCTCTATCTAGAGATTGAACACTTAATACAAGTTCTGTATTTTCTTCACTAGCAACATCTATCATTCCTTTAATATAGTTTTCGTTAGTAAGAATTAGATCATCTCCAAATCCAAATACAAAGCTTTCATCTTTTATTAAATTCCTAACGGAATATAGTGCTGCACCTGTACCATATGGGAGAGTTGGATCTTGTCTTACAAAGATGAAGTTTGCAGATGTATATATTTTCTTAATCTTTTCTGCTTCTTCTTCTTTACCTTTTGATCTTAGATAGTTTTCAAGTACTGGTGCTGTATCGAAATAGTCTTCAACTGCACTATTACCAAATCTAGTAACGATAATGATTTCTTTAATACCTGCATTTATACAAGCTTCTACCTTGTAATGTATTGTAGGCTTATTGATTATTGGAATTAATTCTTTAGGGATATTTTTTGTAGCAGGTAAGAACCTTGTCCCTTGACCTGCTGCTGTAATAACTGCTTTTGTAATTTTATTCATATCTTAGTGCATTAAGAGCTGATATCTTCTTAGCTCGACGTGCAGGATATATACCAGTTATTACACCAACAAACAAGGATAAAACTAAAACTATAAATACAAAGTCAGTAGGAATATATGCTACATCTATAAATCCTAAACCTTTATCTAATGAGAATAGAGTTAGAACTAAACCTACAAATTTACCTATTAGAAAGCCAACTAAAAGACCTATTAACCCTCCAAATAATCCAACAATCATTGATTCAGTAAGGAATACTCTTTCAATTTCATATGATCTCATTCCCATAGCTTTCATTAAACCAATTTCACGAGTTCTTTCAAGAAGCGAAACTGTTAGAGTATTAAATAGGCCAAGGGCTGCAACTGCTAGAGCGATGGATCCAAATATTCCTAAGATAAATCTAATTGTTCCAAATAATGTATTTATTTGATTAATGGTATCTGCTACTGAGGCAGTATTAAATCCAATCGACTCTATCTTCTTTCTAAGCTCTGCTAGTGATTTTTCAGTTGAAGCTCCAACTTTTAATTGTGAATAGTTTGATACTCCTAGAGATTTTAAATCAACGATTGGAATATATATAACAGGAGTTTTATCATCAGGAGTTACCCCAATTATTTTATATGCAGTTTGTTCTGATATATTCTTAGTTCCAGAATCATCTACCTGTCCTTGTGTAGTTATTAATTGAACATTTATATTCTTACCCAATGATTTATCTTCAGAAAGCCCTAACACTCTTAATGCAGCTCTGTTAACAACCACCTCTCTTTTTGTATCTCCTCCTAAAACATATTGGACCTCTTCTTCAGCCTTTATTACTTCTATTTCAGAAGGAACTTCAACCCAATCAAGATTTGTAGAAGCTTTTTGATCTTCTACACCTTTAACATCACTGGTTGTATCTGGTGTTGTTGAAGTATCTGCTACTTTTTTACTTGGGATTACCTTACTTTTATTTAGAGTATCAAGTTCATCATTTTTAAATGCTGCTCCAGTTACAGGCTTAATTGAAGACTTATCAAAGTATGATGATTGAACACCAATAACTGCCGTATCTATTTGAGATCCATTTAACTCTATCTTACCAATAGATTCAATTATTGGGATCACAAACTGAGCATCGGACATTTCTTTTATATTACTTACGACTTTAGAATTTAATTTTAAGTTACTTCCTATCTGAGTTGTTACATTTACTTGCTTAACTTCTTCTAAATTTGTAACTCTATTTGTAACTAGTTCTTGAAGACCATATCCTATAGATACTAGTAAAACAATAGTACCAATACCTAATATCATTCCACCTACGGTGATTGCTACTCTAGATTTCTTCATCTTCATATTTCTATATGAAAGAGAAATAATCTCAAGTGGACTAATTGTATTTACCTCTCGTTTATCAAGCTTTGCTAAGAAAGCTTCTTTAGCTTCAGTTATCTTTTTCTTTAAGCTTCCATTAGCAAATATTTTAAAACTGAAAATAACAAGAATAAATTCTAGGATAACAAAAACTGTTAGGATAATAAGAAACCAAAAAGCAGAAAGATAAGATTCTATCTTACTTCTTTTCTTTGTAAGATACTCTTCTATCTCTTTTCTATCTATTGGTTTATACTTCGTTAATATGTCGCTTGTCATAGTTTACTAAACCAGCATTATTATAAAAATTTTGAGTTTCTTTATTTAGTTCTGCATATAAAGCAGCTACATCTTCTTTTCCATATAGACCAGTTATCTTTCCATCAAGCATTCTCACAATCTTTGTCGCATATTTTATATACACCATATCGTGAGTAACCATAATGATAGTCTTCTTTCTTTCAGTACAAAGATCAGCGAGTAATTGCATTAATTGTTGACCACTAGCAAAGTCAAGATTTCCAGTAGGCTCATCAGCAATAACCATTTCAGGGTTAATAATAATAGCTCTACAAAGAGCAATTCTTTGTTGCTGTCCCGAAGATAGTTCATTTGGGTTATGATTTGACCAATAAGTCATCTCAATCATTTCAAGAAGCTCATTAGCTTGAGCCATTGCAAATTTCTTTTCATAACCAAGAAGTAGTAATGGAAAGGCAATATTCTCAACAACATTAAGTGATTTTATCCAATTAGGTTGCTGATAAATGATTCCTAAATCATTCTTTCTTATCTGAGGAACTGCGTCTCTATTTTCTTTAATATATATATTTAAACCCTTGTAATATACTTCTCCTTTAGTTGGTTCTTCAAGACCAAGAAGACTATGTAGAAGTGTTGACTTACCACATCCAGAAGGACCAATAATGACGATAAACTCTCCAGATTTAACATCTAGTGAAATATCTTTAAGTACGGGTAAAACTTGACCCCCTACAGTGAAATCTTTAAATATGTTTTTTACTTGTATAATATTACCTTGATACATTGCTTAAATAACAAAATCCACAGATTTACTGTTTAACTATCATTCTTTAAAACCTTTATTATCAATACTTTTCTCAATTATTAGACCATAATTGATAAATTGTTCATATATAGAATACTCTTTTAAAAAAAGGATGTCACTAGTGAAAATATATTTTTAAAAAGGATATTTTTGACAAATTTTCTCCATAAAACAAAGAATTATTTATTTATTCCACTTAAGAACGAAAACGCATCTGATAATATTGTAATCACAATATCAAGAGCACTATCAACCGACTTTGGTGTTAGTGTATTGTTTCCATTACTCTTTCCAATATTTCCTGCCTTATCTCGAGAGAGTGCTCTTATGGAATATACCTTTGAAGGAGTAAGATCAGAAATCACAACAAGGTGATTTTGTTTTAACGTTGTTTCTTCCTGTGTCTTTTGAGAGTAATTTCCAGCAGTACCTTCTCCAAATTCTACCTGACTAGTAGATGGTTTATCTGTATTCCATGAAACTATTATCTGTGCTCCTGTTGATTGACCTGATTTGGCAGGTACAACAGATTCAATCTTAAGCGATGATATTGTCGGAGGTCTTGTATCTATTGCTGTAGTAAATTGATAGATATCTGATATTACTTCATTTCCAACTTTATCTCTTGCTTTAATTACCATTGCATAATTTGTTTCTGGAGTAAGGTTTCTAAGTATTGCTCTATTTACTCCTTTAATTAGGTTTGGATTTGTTTCATCTTTTACTGAACCCGGATTACTTGCTTCATAGTACGAAACTACAGTTGATGTTTCAGTATTACTATTCCAAGAAACTAGTACTGATGGTTGAGCAGTACCTCTGATTTGTGAGAAGTTAATATCAAAAAGTCTTGGACGAGGGAGAGTTGTGAAATCTAGTACTGTTCCTTGATATTCATTCCCGTCTTGGTCTAAAGAATTAATCTTATATATATATTTAGTCCCATCATCTAGTCCGGTTAATTGAGAGGTATATGGCGCTTCTACTGGTGATGTTGGGACTTCCTTTACACCACCAAAGTCTGTAGATTTACCAAAATATATTTTCACACTATTTGCTCCTCTTGCCGTGTATTTAATTAATGCTGAAGATATTGAAATATTTGTGACAGATACTTCACGTACTCTTGGTGCTTCTAATGTTCTAAAACTTAATTCATCACTTGTACCTGTATTACCATCTTCATCAGTCCACTTAGTAACATAGTAGTAAAGAGTTGATGGAGATAGATTAGTTAGTTCTATTAAATGATCGGTTTTCTTTTCTGAAGAATATGCTTCTACTTCAAAATATTCACCGCTCTTAGTTCCATATGCAATTTTACTATCTGCTTCTCTACTAGTACTCCAACTTATCTTTGATTTTCTAGTAGATACATCAAGTGCAACTGGAGAACTAGTAAGTGTAGGAGGTTCTGTATACACACCCTTAGGAGTTAATGTTACTGCATTAGAATATGTAGGAGCATTTTGTGACTCCACAGTGTTGTCCATAGTCCCTACTCTCCAGTAATATTTCTTACTATCACTTACTGTATCAAGATATGCATTACCATTTGTAGTTGATATGTTTGTCCAAGTACTTCCATCTTCTGATCTATCCACCTTGTATGAAAGTATTCCCGTTCCTTTGTATACAGGATCACTCCATGCAAGAGATGCTCTCCATACAGATGCACTCTTTATTGATGTATCTGCAACAGAAAGATTAAGTGGTGAATCAGGTAAGGTAGAGTTTAAACTGAATGTTCCTTTCAAACAACTTGTTGAGGAATATATATCTATATCATCAACTGCAACTACATACACACTGTTTGATCCTTTCACTACTCCATTTAATGGAGCACTTGCAACACTCGTTCCATTTGATTCTAGATACGTAGCAGTATTAGAAGTTATTGTTGCTAAGGTAGATGGTGGTTGAGTATTAACCATATAGTAATACTTTGAAATTGTTCTACCAGGAGCAGGAGTTGCAGCTGGCCATGACAAAGCAAATGAGTTTGAAATTGAAGTTGTAGGAGTAATCGTTATTCCAGTTGTGTTATCACATGAACCTGGAAAAGTAGGAGCATCACCACCAAATGATATATTTGCTGTTCTTAGGGTTGCTCCACTTGAAACATTACCAGCTACATCTATTGTTCTAAAGTAGATTACGTTATTACCTATTTGAACATTTGGACCATCTACACCAGATGTTAAGAAATATGGAAAAGAAGAATAGTTAGATGGAATGTAATTAACACCAAGTGCTGAATCTACATCAGTACCTTGCCATGTTCCATTACTGCTATTTATTTGGTACTGCCATCCTAGTAATCCACTATCGTTATCACTAGATGCAGTTCCACCTGCAACTGGCCAACTAAAGTTCATATCATTTACATTTCCAAATGTACCTGATGCTGAAGAGATGTAACTTACATTATTTGGTAAGGTCGAATCAAATTTAAACTTAAAGAATGTAGATGTACCAGCATACATATTGTTCCCACCATCTATTACTTTTACAAAAAGATAATAAAGTTCACTTGATGTGGTTAACCAAGGTGACTGTCTATATGACTGATTAGAAAAATCTATTTCAGTTCCAGAAATGATAAAACTACAAGTTGATCCACTAGTATCAATAGGTGAATTAGAAGAGTTAATGAGTCCGGAAGAATTGAAAGTAATATTTGTTAAGTCTGTATTATTTGTATCATCAAAACTAGGATCAAGAGAAGCTTTACTCACAAGTCTTAAACAGTACCCTTTAACAGCTGTTTCATCAGCACCTGCAGTCCATGTAAACTTTGGAGACAGATTTGAAGTCCAAGACTCACTTCCAACTGTAGTACCTCCATTTGACCTATACATAACTACACTTGAAGCATTTGTATTTGGGGGAACTAAGTCTGATGGTGAATTATTTATCGTAATATCACTAAATACAGGTGTATCGGTTCCATCACTTGTAAAGGTTAGTTCGTACTGAATATATCTTTTGTTATCTGGACTACATCCTCCACTTAAATCAGATCCGGAAGTAATATTTGAACAAGATCCAAATGTACTAGCATCAGATAGATTAGATTGATTTCCCGTTCTTACTTTAACCACAAGTGTAGTGTTAGCAGGAACTGTAGAAGTATATGTAATATTTCCAAAGTCACTACCAGTACTTGTATCATATATATTTGATGTTATAGATCCTGAAGTTTGATATTTTGTTTCAGAAGATCCAAAAGTATTAAAAGCATTTGTTTCAGTTATATGTGATGCTTTCATCCATGCAACTGATCTTACAGAATTACTTATCCTAATTTCATCTAAGATACCACCCATATAGTAGTTTCCAGACTGGTATTGAGCAATTCTAAGAAGACTGTTTGAATTGGGATTTGCACTTATTGTTCCAGTATATGTATTTTTTAAAACTCCATTTAGATAAAGATCTCCATTTGAAGCATCAGATTTTGTTAGTTGAAAATGATACCAAGTGTCTGCTACCAAGTTAAAACCTGTATATGTTCTATATGCTCCTCCGGTCCACCAGTACACTCCATTTGTTCCATTAAACTGAAGTCCAAAACAAAGTGAACCACAATTTATTGCATCAAAAAGTACCTTGCTCCCAGTTAATGCTGCTGAATTTGGTTTAACCCAGAAATCAAATGTATATGTTGACCCTCCTTTAATAGTATTTGTATATCCATTAGGTACATCGATATAATCGGAGGTACCATTAAAACTTTGTGCTCCTCCAATTGCTCCTGAAACCGTTGGATCTGGGTTAGTACTACTATTCTTATTTCCAGTAAGTGCAGTTACAGTAGAATCATATACTACTGTTCCTGAAGTTTCTTTCATATGTAGTACCATTTTGTAGTTAGTATTCCAAACGCTATTTGGAGCACTTGCATCCGTAGCACCAACATTTCCATAATACATATATATGTAGTCGGTGTTTGAGTTGATGTCTATTTGAGGTACGTTTACCCATACATATGAGAAAGAAGCTTCATCCCACTTCTCTATTTCATAACTTAAAAGTGTAGTTCCGTCACTATCAGTAAATCTAATATCCTGCCCTAAGTTTTGAGTATTTGAATAGTCAATTGTACTTCCATCTACTTTTACTAGAACTGGGAAATTCACTAAGGCTTCAGAAGTCACTCCAAGATATGAGGTTCTATTATCAAAAGTTATTTTCTTTCTATACTTCCATGACGAGTTATACCAGCTTGATTGTCCAGTAAGTTTAATTTCTCCGTTAGTAGCATAATCAATATTAGTTCCTGAACTAAATTGTGTTGTATTACTAGCACCTACTCCTCCACTCCAATCTGTTTGTACCCATGGAACTCCAGAGGCTGATATAAAACTTCTAAGTGCACTTCCAAATAAAAGTACAAATATAAAGACTAGTGGAATTAAAGAAACTACTTTTACTTTCTTTAAATGTTCAAAATATTTTTTAAATGTTTTTCTAAATTTCATTATTTATTTATTCCACTTAAGAAAGAGAATGCATCAGATAGAATCGTAATTACAATATCTAGAGCAGAATCTACAGATTTTGGTGTTAGTGTATTGTTCCCACTACTCTTTCCAATATTCCCTGCTTTATCTCTTGAAAGTGCACGTATTGAATACACCTTTGAAGGAGTTAGGTCAGAGATAACTACTAAATGATTTTGTTTTAATGTAGTCTCTTCCTGTGTCTTTTGAGAATAGTTTCCTCCTGTGCCTTCTCCAAACTCAACCTGACTTGTAGCAGGCTTATCCGTATTCCATGACACAATTATCTGTGCCCCCGTTGATTGACCGGACTTAGCTGGCACCACAGATTCAACTTTAAGCGAAGAGATTGTAGGAGGTCTTGTATCTATTGCAGTTGTAAATTGATATACATCACTTACAACTTCATTTCCAACTTTATCCCTTGCTTTAATTACCATTGCATAGTTTGTTTCTGGATTTAAATTTCTTAATATTGCTCTATTTACTCCCTTTATTAGATTTGGATTTGTCTCATCTTTCACTACAGTCGAGTTATTTGCTTCGTAATATGAAACAACTGTAGAGACTTCAGTATTAGAATTCCAAGATACAAGTACTGATGGTTGAGCAGTTCCTCTAATCTGTGAGAAGTTAATATCAAATAGACGAGGTCTTGGAAGTGTTGTTAAATCTAAGACTGTCCCTTGATACTCATTTCCATCGGCATCTAAAGAATTAATTTTGTAATAGTACTTCGTCCCATCATCAAGTCCTGTTAATTGTGAGGTATATGGAGCCTCAACAGGAGAAGTAGGTATTTCTTTTACCCCTCCAAAATCAGTAGATTTACCATAATATATCTTTACACTACTTGCTCCTTTAGAAGTATACTTAATTAATGCTGAAGAAATAGATATATTTGTAACTGATACATCTTTTACACGGGGTGCTTCAAGAGTTCTAAAACTAAGCTCAGGACTTGTTCCAGTATTTCCATCTTCATCAGTCCATCTTGCCACATAGTAATACAAAGTTGCTGGAGTTAAGTTTGATAGGAATATTAAATGATTAGTTTCTTTTGTTGAGCTGTATACTTCTTCATTAAAATATATGCCTGATGATGTACCAAATGCAATCTTACTATCCGCTTCTCTACTTGTAGTCCAGCTAATCTTAGCTTTCTTAGTTGAAATATCGAGAGCAACTGGTGAACTTGTAAGTGTTGGAGCTTCTGTATATACACCTTTAGGGATTAGTGTAACTGCATTAGATGCACTTGGTGCATTTTGTGATTCTATTGTGTTATCCATTGTAGAAACTCTCCAGTAATATCTTTTACTTTCAGCTACAGTATCTAAGAACGCTGTTCCAGAAGTAGACCCTACATTAGTCCAAGAACTTCCATCTTCTGATCTATCAATAGTATATGAGAGTATTCCAGTCCCTTTGTACACAGGTGTATTCCAAGCTAAGGAAGCTCTCCATATTGATGCACTTTTAACAGAAGTATCTGCAACAGAAAGATTTAATGGAGAATCAGGAAGTGTTGAGTTAAGTGTAAATGTACCTTTCAAACAGTTTGTTGAAGAGTAAATATTAATATCATCTACAGCAACTACATACACGCTATTTGATCCCTTCACTACAGCACTCAAAGGTGCACTTGCAACAGTAGTACCAACCGATTCAATATATGTTGCAGTGTTAGATGTAATAGTAGCTAGTGTTGAAGGTGGTTGAGTATTAACCATATAGTAGTACTTAGAAATTGTTCTACCTGGAGCTGGTGTTGCTGCAGGCCAAGATAGACTAAATGAGTTTGAGGTAGATGTTGTTGGTGTAATTGTAATTCCAGTAGTATTGTCACATGACCCTGGGAATGTAGGAGCTGCTCCTCCAAATGATATATTTGCAGTTCTAAGAGTTGCAGGACTTGAAACATTTCCTGCTATATCTATTGTTCTAAAATATATGACATTGTTCCCTATCTGAACATTAGGACCATCAGTTATTGAACTTAAGAAATATGGGAAAGAAGAATAGTTAGATGGGATATAGTTTTCACCTAGAGGAACACTAGTGTCTGTACCCTGCCATGTCCCACTAGAGCTATTTATCTGATACTGCCACCCTAAGAGTCCACTATCGTTATCACTAGATGCAGTACCTCCAGCTACTGGCCAAGAGAAGTTCATGTCATTTACATTTCCAAATGTTCCCGAGGCTGATGATATGTAACTTACATTGGTTGGAACTGTTGAATCAAATTTAAATTTAAAGAAAGTAGCAGGACCAGTGTACATATTGTTTCCAACATCAATTACTTTAACAAAGAGATAGTATAGATCAGAAGATGTTGTTAACCATGGAGCCTGTCTATATGCCTGATTAGAAAAATCTATTTCAGTTGAGTTGATGATAAAAGTACAGTCTGAACCAGCTGTTCCTACTGGAGAATTTGAAGAACTTACAAGACCTGAAGAATTAAATACAACATTTGTTAAATCAGTTGGACTAGTATCATCAAAACTTGGAGCTAAAGATGCTTTACTTACAAGCCTTAAACAATATCCCTTAATACCAGTTTCATCAGCACCTGCTGTCCAACTAAACTTAGGTGATAAAGATGAAATCCACTCTTCTGAATTAACAGTAGTTCCCCCATTTGTTCGATACATAATTACACTTGATGCATTTGTATTTGGAGGTGTTATGTCTGAAGGTGAATTATTTATTGTTATATCTGAAAATGTTGGAGTTACTAAACCATTTCCAGTTAAAGTAACTTCATACTGAGCATATCTTTTATTATCTGGACTACACCCCCCACTTAAATCTACTCCAGATGCAGTAGCAGCACATACATTAAAGTTACTTGCATCAGATAAGTCTGATTGATTACCAGATCTTACTTTAACAGACACACTAGATCCAGCAGGAGTAGTTGCAGTATATGTAAGAAGTCCATAATCACTTTCAGTAGTAGTATCATATATGTTTGATGTTAATGTAGCTGAGGTTACATAATAGTTTTCAGTTGAGAGATAGGTATTGAAATTATTTGTTCCTTGTTTGTATGAAACAGCTATCCACGCTGCACTTCTAGCAACTATTGAAACTCTTGATTCATCTATTAATCCATTAACATATTCAGTAGTACTCGCCCATCTACCTATTTCAAAAGGTGTGTTTGAAATGGTAATAGCACCACTTGTTGCGCCACCTGTTGCAGTAAGTACACCATTAACATATAGCCTTGCATTAGTACCATTGTATGTCATTACTATTTGTGCCCATGCATTTAGAGGCACTGCACCACCATTAGCAGCTTTATAGTCGGAAAGTAACGTTCCACCTGAACTTATATATAAATCGTAACTATTGTTTTTTCCCATAACCACAGGAGTACCAACAAACGATCTCATGTATACCCAAGCTTCTTGAGTTAAATAGCTCATACCACTCATTGAAGCATGATTATCTACAACAATTGCATCATTCCCATCAAAATCTAATGCTGTCCCAAGCTGACCACTAACCACATCTCCTGTTGTCATTGAACCAACGGTATTACCATTATTTGCATATGTAGTTGAATCTTTTATTGGTTTTGATGGACCAGAAGGATCTTCTTTTAAATGATATACACCTACAAAGTTTGAATCCCAAACACTTGTTGCAGCCTGTCCATCAGTTGCACCAGAGTTTCCGAAGTACAAATATATACTATCTGTATTTGATTCAATATTTATTTGAGGAACCTTTACCCATACCGATGCTAGTTGATTCACACTATCCCACTTCTCTATTTCATAGCTTAAAAGTGTAGTTCCATCACTATCAGTAAAACGTATGTCAGATCCATCACTTTTAGCTTTAGAGAAATCAAAATTACTACTTGTTAATTTGACTAGTACAGGGTAGTTAACAAGATTCTCAGCTGTGGTTCCAATATTTGCAGTTGTATTATTAAATGTTATTTTCTTTCTATTTAACCATGACGAGTTATACCAACCTGCAGTTCCTGTTAATTTAATTTCTCCGTTTGTTCCGTAATCAATATTACTTCCCGAACTAAACTGAGTTGTATTACTTGCTCCTACTCCTCCACTCCAGTCTGTTTGAACCCATGGAACTCCACTTGCTGATATTAAACTTTTTAAAACATTTCCAAATACAAATACTAGAACAAAAACTAGAACTAATAATGGAGCAATCCTTATTTTATTTAAATGTTTATTTATATTTTTTAATTTATTCTTAATTTTCATTATTTATTTAATCCACTTAAGAACGAGAATGCATCAGATAGAATCGTTATTACAATATCTAAAGCACTATCCACTGATTTTGGAGTGAGTGTGTTATTCCCATTACTTTTTCCAATATTCCCAGCCTTATCTCGAGAAAGTGCTCGAATTGAATACACTTTTGATGGAGTAAGGTCAGAGATAACAACAAGATGATTTTGTTTTAGTGTAGTTTCTTCTTGTGTTTTTTGAGAATAGTTTCCTCCTGTTCCTTCTCCAAACTCTACTTGCGAGGTTGATGGCTTATCTGTATTCCAAGAAATAATTATTTGTGCACCTACATTTTGTCCAGCTTTTTCAGGTATTACTGTTTCTACTTTTAGGGCTGAGATTGTAGGAGGTCTTGTATCTATGGCTGTAGTAAATTGATATATATCACTAATTACTTCGTTACCAACTTTATCTCTTGCCTTAATCACCATTGCGTAGTTAGTTTCAGGATCAAGAGAACGTAGTATTGATCTATTTACTCCCTTAATTAAATTAGGATTTGTTTCATCTTTTACAGCACCCGGGTTATTTGATTTATAGTAAGAGACTACTGTTGATACTTCAGTATTACTTTCCCAAGATATTAATACAGAAGGTTGTGCTGTACCTCGTATTTGTGAGAAATTAATATTGAATAGTCTTGGACGAGGTAGGGTTGTAAAGTCTAAAGTAGTTCCTTGATATTCATTTCCATCTGCATCAAGAGTATTAATTTTGTAATAGTATTTTACTCCATCATCAAGTCCAGTGAGTTGTGAGGTATATGGAGACTCTACAGGTGAAACAGGTAAATCTTTTACTCCACCAAATCCAGTAGACTTCCCATAATATATCTTTATGTTATTTGCTCCCTTTGAAGTATATTTTATTAACGCAGATGAAACGGATATGTTAGTAACCGATACATCTTTTACATTAGGTGCTTCTGAAGTTCTAAAACTTAATTCAGGACTAGTTCCTGTATTACCATCTTCATCAGTCCACTTAGCAACATAGTAATACAAAGTTCCTGGAGATAGATTTGTTAAGGATATTAAATGATCTGTTTCTTTCACCGAGTTATATACCTCCTCTGTGAAATATTCTCCGCTCTTAGTTCCATATGCAATCTTGCTATCTGCCTCTCTACTTGTTGTCCAGCTTACCTTAGCTTTCTTAGTAGAAATATCTAAAGATACTGGAGTACTTGTAAGTGTTGGTGGTTCTGTATATACACCTTTAGGTATAGTTGTAACTGCATTAGATGCACTAGGTGCATTTTGACTTTCTATTGTGTTATCCATAGTAGAAACTCTCCAGTAATATCTTTTGCTTTCAGAGACAGTATCAAGATATGCATTACCAGAAGTAGTTGAGATTGTTGTCCAACTACTTCCATCTTCTGATCTTTCTATCTTGTAGCTTAGAATTCCAGTTCCTTTGTATGTAGGTAATCCCCATGCTAGTGAAGCTCTCCATAGACTAGCACTTTTAATAGAAGCATCTGAAACACTTAAACTACTTGGTGGATCAGGTAAATTTGAATTTAAAGTAAATGTTCCCTTTAAACAATTAGTAGAGGAATATATGTCTATGTCATCTACTGCTACTACATACACACTATTTGCTCCCTTAACTACCCCTCCTAAAGCTCCAGCAGATATACTTGTAGAGTTTGTTTCTAGATATGTTGCAGTATTACTAGTAATCGTAGACAAAGTTGCTGGTGGTTGTGTATTAATCATGTAGTAATACTTACTAATACTTCTTCCAGGAGCTGGTGTTGCTGCTGGCCAACTAAGAGCATATGAGTTTGAAGTAGAAGTAGTTGGAGTAACAGTAATCCCTATTGTGTTGTCACAAGTAGATGGGAATGTTGGAGCAGCTCCACCAAATGCAATGTTTGCAGTTCTTAGTGATGCCCCACTTGATACATTACCAGCAAAATCTATACTTCTAAAGTAGATCACGTTATTCCCAATTTGTATATTTGGACCATCCACACCTGCAGTTAAGAAATATGGAAAAGAATTAAAGTTTGCAGGTATATAGTTAACACCGAGGGATGCATTAGTATCAGGTCCCTGCCATGTTCCACTTGTACTATTTACTTGATACTGCCATCCTAAGAGTCCACTATCGTTATCACTTGATGCAGTACCTCCAACTATTGGCCAAGAGAAGTTCATATCATTTACATTTCCAAATGTTCCTGAAGCTGAAGAAATATATGACACGTTTGTAGGAGATGTAATATCAGCTTTGAATTTAAAGAAAGCTGAAGCACCAGTATGCATATTGTTTCCTACATCAATAACTTTAATGAAAAGATAGTAAGGATCAGTTGATGTGGTTAGCCAAGGAGCTAATCTATATGATTGGTTTGCAAAATCTATTTCAGTACCTGAGATGATAAAGCTACAATTTGTACCAGATGTTGAAATAGGTGAATTAGCAGAATCTAAAAGTCCCGAACTATTATATGTAATATTTGTAAGATCTGTAGGACTTGTGTCATCAAAACCTGGATCAAGTGTAGATTTATTCACAAGTCTTAAGCAATATCCTTTTATTCCTGTTTCATCTATTCCACTATCCCAAGTAAACTTAGGAGAAAGAGATGATGTCCATCCCAATGAAGAAACGGTTGTTCCACCATTTGTCCTATACATAATCACATTTGATGCATTTACTGATGGCGGAATAATATCTGATGGTGAGTTTTCAATGGTTATACTTGTAAACGTAGGAGTAGCTGATCCATCACTACCTAATGTTACTTCGTACTGTACATATCTTTTGTTATCAACTGAACATCCTCCACTTAAATCAGCTCCACTAGCTACTCCACTACATGCAGCAAAGTTACTAGCATCAGATAAATCAGATTGATTACCAGCTCTTACTTTAACAGTAGCCGTTGTATTAGCAGGGAGAGTAACAGCATATGTAAGATTATCCCAATCACTACCTGTATTAGTGTCATATATGTTTGAGACTAAGTTACCAGTTGTAGAATATCCAAGTACACTAAAATCATCAAAGTATACTGTCTTATTTGCCTTTACTTGAACGCCATATGATCTATTTGCATTAGCACCTGTTACATTTGCAGATAGCTTGTACCATCCACCACCAACTGAAGTATATGTAGTCGTTACTGCTCCCCCATTATATGAAAGCTCAGCATCAGAAGATGTTACTGCACTTCCATCTGTATATGCATATCCCACCAAGTTATATTGATTTGTATTTCCTACATTTATAGACTGGGTAAAATTACCAGCACTTGATCCAGTTACAAGTTTAGCTGATGCACTACCTGTTCGTTTTGTCCCTGTATCTCTAGTTGAAGTTAAATATATAGATGATGTTAATCCATATTTGTTAGCTAAGTAACTTTCAACCCTACCTCTATCTGTACTGTTAAGAACTGTATTAAAAGCTATTACTTCAGCTATTTGCGCATCTGAAAACTCACTTGATCCTCCAAAACCGTTTAAACTGAATCCATTTATTCCTGCTATTCCTCCACTATTACTTACCCATTCTGTTCCATTTTCATATCCAGTTGTTAAACTTCCAGATGTTGTTGCAGTATACATATACCAATTTGTGTCTGTAGCAATTCCTCCTGCAGATACCCAGCCCTCTGCATAGATTACCTTACGTGTCCCACTCCAATATCCTAGTAACCAGTTATTGTTTTTACCAGATAAGATTCTTCCTGCAGTAGCTCCATTAATTCTAGACACATAGATTACCGTAGAAGGAGTACTCATATTTAGATTATTCGTAAGTGATTTTTGACCAGCAGCATTAAAACTAACTACTGGATTACCATTTAATATGCCTGTATTGTATATTGGCTCTTTTCCAACAGCTGCAGTCACACTATTACTATTCCCACTGCTGTCATCCCATGTTGAGATTGTATCGTTATCATTTTTTCCAACAATTGCATCTGCTTTTAACCACATCCTTAAACTTGCTATTTGATCAGGAGTATCACCTGAATTCCAACCACTCATATTACTTTCAAATCCTATATTTGAAGCTTTTTCAGAACTTGTTAGAGTTATTTGATTAGGTGTAGCTACTACAACATTACTACCAGATGAATATTGATTTACAGTCGAGGATCCAACACCTGAACTCCAATCCGTTTGTACCCATGGAGTACCACTTGCAGATGTTAAGCTACGTAAAATATTTCCAAATACAAACACAAAAACTACTACCAATACAATTACCGGAACTATTTTTAATTTTTTAATATCTATATACATTATTTATTAATTCCACTTAAAAATGAGAATGCATCAGATAGAATTGTTATGACAATATCTAAGGCACTATCGACAGCCTTTGGTGTAAGTGTGTTATTCCCACTACTCTTTCCAATATTCCCTGCCTTATCTCGAGATAGTGCTCTAATTGAATATACTTTAGAAGGAGTAAGATCAGAAATAACAACAAGATGATTTTGTTTTAACGTTGTTTCTTCCTGTGTCTTTTGAGAATAGTTACCGTTAGTACCTTCTCCAAACTCAACTTGTGAAGTTGCTGGTTTATCAGTATTCCAAGAAACAATTATCTGAGCTCCTGTTGACTGACCGGACTTAGCAGGAACCACTGACTCTACTTTTAACCCTGAAATTGTAGGAGGACGAGTATCTATTGCAGTTGTGAATTGATATATATCAGATACAACTTCATTACCCACCTTATCACGAGCCTTAATAACCATTGCATAATTTGTTTCTGGACTTAAGGATCTAAGTATTGCCCTATTAATTCCCTTTATTAAGTTTGGATTAGTTTCATCTTTTACTGAACCCGGATTACTTGCTTCATAATATGAAACTACTGTTGATACTTCTGTATTAGAGTTCCAGGTAACCAAGATTGACGGTTGGGCAGTACCTCTGATTTGTGAGAAATTAATTTCAAATAGTCGAGGTCGAGGCAAAGTTGTTAGATCTAATGTGGTCCCTTGATATTCATTACCGTCAACATCTAATGAGTTAATTTTGTAGTAATACTTTGTTCCATCATCTAATCCCGTTAGCTGTGAGGTATATTGTGACTCTATTGGTGAAGTTGGAATCTCTTTTACTCCTCCAAATCCTGTTGATTTACCAAAATATATTTTAATATTACTTGCACCTCTTGAAGTGTATTTAATTAATGCTGAGGAAACTGAAATATTTGTTACTGAAACATCCTTAATATCAGGTGCTTCTGACGTTCTAAAACTAAGTTCAGGAGAAGTTCCTGTATTACCATCCTCATCTGTCCATTTTGCTACGTAATAGTAAAGGGTCGATGGAGAGAGATTTGTAAGAGCAATTAAATGATCAGTCTTTTTATCAGAAGCGTATGCTTCTACTTCAAAATACTCACCCGAGTTGATTCCATAAGCAAGTTTACTATCAGATGACCTACTTGTAGTCCAGCTTATCTTAGCTTTCTTTGTAGACACATCTAGAGCTATTGGAGAACTAGTAAGTGTAGGTGGCTCTGTGTATACACCTTTAGGTGTGAGTGTTACTGCATTTGAATAAGATGGTGCATTTTGACTCTCTACTGTGTTATCCATGGTTCCAACTCTCCAGTAATATTTTCTACTTTCAGCTACTGTATCCAAGTATGCATTACCATTTGTAGTTGTAACATTAATCCATGTAGTTCCATCTATAGATCTATCAATCTTATATGTAAGAATTCCCGTACCTTTATACACAGGATCATTCCAAGCTAAAGAAGCCCTCCATATGGAGGCACTTTTAATAGAAGTATCAGAAACAGATAATGTTAATGGAGAATCAGGTAATGTAGAGTTAAGATTGAATGTACCCTTAAGACAATTTGTTGATGAATATATATTGATATCATCTACAGATACTACATACACACTATTTGCTCCCTTAACTACTCCACTTAAAGGAGCACTAGCTACATTAGTTTCAGTAGATTCTAAATATGTTGCAGTATTACTAGTTATTGTTGCGAGTGTTGCAGGTGGTTCTGTATTAACCATATAGTAATACTTAGAAATTGTTCTACCAGGAGCTGGTGTTGCAGATGGCCAGCTAAGTGCAAATGAGTTAGAAGTAGAAACTGTCGGAGTAATAGTTATCCCAGTAGTGTTATCACATGTAGAAGGAAAAGTAGGTGCCGCTCCTCCAAATGATATGTTTGCAGTTCTTAAAGTTGCTTCACTTGATACATTTCCAGCAACATCTATTGTTCTAAAATATATTACGTTATTACCTATCTGAATATTTGGTCCATCTACAATAGAAGATAGGAAATATGGAAACGAATTAAAGTTTGATGGAATATATTTTTCACCCAATGATGCACTTGTATCAGTTCCCTCCCACGTACCACTACTACTATTGATTTGATACTGCCACCCTAAGAGTCCACTATCGTTATCACTTGACGCAGTACCACCGACTACTGGCCAAGAGAAGTTCATATCATTTACATTTCCAAATGTTCCTGATGCTGACGAAATATATGACACATTATTTGGAGCTGTAATATCTACTTTAAATTTAAAAAAGGCAGATGGACCTGTATACATATTATTTCCTACATCAATTACTTTTACAAAAAGGTAGTAAAGATCACTTGATGTAGTTAGCCAAGGAGCTTGTCTATATGATTGATTTGAAAAATCTATTTCAGTTCCTGAAATGATAAAACTACAGTTAGATCCGGATGTTTCTACTGGTGAGTTTGAAGAGTTAAGAAGACCAGAAGAATTAAATGTAATATTTGTAAGATCGGTATTACTAGTATCATCAAAACTAGGAGCCAAGGAAGATTTGTTTACTAGTCTTAAACAATACCCTTTGACTGTTGTATCATCAGCACCTGCAGTCCAGGTAAATTTTGGTGATAAAACTGAAGTCCATGACTCACTACCCACAGTAGATCCACCATTAGACCTATACATAACAACACTTGAAGCATTTGTATTAGGTGGAATTAGGTCTGCAGCTGAATTTTCTATCATAATATCACTTAAAGTTGGAGATGCAATCCCACTACCATTAAGCGTAAGTTCATATTGAATATATCTTCTATTGTCAGGGGAACATCCACCAGTAAGATCAACTCCACTAGATATACCACTACAAGCTCCGAATGTGGAGGCATCAGAAAGATTAGGCTGATCTCCTGCTCTTACTTTTACAGTTATTGACGTGTTTACTGGAATTGTAGTTACGTATGTTAAATTATTCCAAACAGAGGGTATACTTGTATCATATATATTTGAAGTTAGTGTTGCTGATGTAAATTTATTTACAGAGAAATTATCAAGATATATTGTCTTTCCTCCTTTTACTTGAACCCCATATTGTCTTGTTGAATTTGCTCCTGTTAAGGTCCCCGTTAGTTTATACCATCCACCTCCAACTGAAGTATATGAGGTTGAAATCACTGAACCATTGTAATAAAGCTCAGCATCTGAGCTTGTTATTGCTGCTCCTGTCGTATATGCATATACATTCAGATTGTAGGAATCAGTATCACCAACGTTTACACTTTGTGTAAAATTACCACCAAGACTTCCTGCTACAATTTTTGCCGAACCTGCACTACTTGCATATGTAGTAGCAATATCTCGGGTAACTGTTAAATATCCTGATGAAATTCCATACTTATTTTGTAAATATGATTCAATTAGTTGCCTATTAGTAAGACTAAGAGAAGTATCAAATATAATCATTTCTGCAATATCACCATTTAAATACGAATATGAAGGACTACCATACCCAAGTCTAAAAGTAGTTGAATTAATTGGTGTAGTAGGAGACCTTCCTGTAAAAATTAACTGTGTATTTAATGCTCCTGAACCTCCATTAGGAACGCTAGTACCATTTACATAATATTCATCATAGGATGCATAAGCAGGATAAGCTGCTCCTATAAATCCTCTTCTATTTCCAACGCTACCACCACCAATTTCAGCAAAAGGTGAACCAGTAGAAGATCTTTTTCCTACAATAAAAGTTGTACCATGTGTAATACCTTGTGATATTGTCATCTCGTCATTAATTCCATCAAAACGCACAACAGGTTTACCATTTAATATATTTGTTTTATAAAGTGGCTTTAGGTTTGCAGTTAATTGAATTGCACTATTTACATATGAGGATTGATCTGTCCAAGAGCCAACTGCATCTCCATCATTCAGACCTACAATTGAATCAGCTTTTAACCAAAGTGAAAGACCAGATATTGAACTTGGGGAGGTTCCAACATCCCAACTATTTATGTCACTTTCGAAATTTGTATTACTTAATTTTTCTAAGGGTAAAATCGAAACTTCTCCTGCCGTTGAAACATTTACATTTGTTCCAGATTCATATTGTGTAGTAGTTGATGCTCCAACCCCTCCACTCCAGTCTGTTTGTACCCATGGAGTACCAGAAGCAGAGATTAAACTACGTAAAATATTTCCAAAGATAACAAGAAGAATAACTATAAAAATTACTAGTAAAACTATGTTATATTTTTTAATACGTACGAGCATAGAACACATTAAAAATGTACATATATAATATAACGATTATGGGATTTTTCTACAAACTATTATTCAGTATATTTTCTACTTCTGAGGCTGTATTTGTTACTACTAATTTCTTTCTTAATTCTGATGCATTAGGAAATCCTTGTACACTCCAAGCAAGGTTCTTTCTCATCTCAAAAAACCTTCTTTCACCCTTAAATTTAGTAAACAAAAGTGTGTGATCTAATATTATCTTTTTAATCTCACTAAAGTCTTTAGAAGGAAATTCAGTAACACCTTCTTTAAGATACTTTTTAGTATTAGATATTAAACTTGGATCTCCATATGTACCTCGTCCTACTAGTACACCAGCTGCTCCTGTTAAATCTAAACAAGCTTTGGCATCTAAATGTGACTTAATATCTCCATTAGCTAAAACTGGAATAGAAGTACTTTCTACTCCTTTTTTAATTGCTTCCCAAGAAGCTGAGCCTGTATACATTTGTTTTAGAGTTCTACCATGTATAGCAATAAAGTCAGGAGATACTTCAGATAAGGTCTTTATCCACCACTCAATATTCTCAGAATCATATCCTATTCTAGTTTTTACACTAACAGTAAGAGCAGATAATCGAGCCTCAGATGTAATGAAGTCTTTATTAATCTCCCATTTCTCTATTAAGGAAATTACAATACCTGCTAATTTTAAGGGATTTACCTTTAGATCTTTAAGTCCTGATAGATATTTAATGAAGTATTCATTTACAAGTTCAGAGGAATACTTCTTACCCTTCCAAAACTCTCTAAAATCTTCTTTTGCTCTTTTAACTTCAAGAATAATATTCTTGGCATTTTCTGGATATTGAATAAGACCTGCTCCTGCACCTCTGTCTGATACTTTCTTAGCAGGACATCCCATATTAATATCTACTCCATTAAATCCAAGCATTAAACAAATTATTGCTGCTGGATAGAAATATTCCACTTCATGTCCATATATTTGAGAAAGGATTGGTCTTTGAAACTCGGTATATTGGAATTCTTCAAATAATCTTTCTATTCCAAGAGATAGTCCATGAACATTTACAAATTCTGTATATAGTAGATCAACTTCCCCATACTTCTTTACTATTTCTCTATATGCACAGTCAGTAACTCCATCCATAGGGGATAGACCAATAATAGGGCTTACTAAGTTGTGAAAAGTAAAGTTATTCATGCTAATATTCATTATACTATACATAACTTAATAATTTATGAATCTAGATAAAATAAACCTCCAGATTGGCCACAATACTGACAAAGAAAACCTTACAGGTTGTACTGTTTTCATTACTCCTGATAGAGCAAGAATTGGAATTGATATCCGAGGATCAAATACTGCTACTTTGAATACTCCTGCATTTGATTCAAAGGCTTCTGGAGATAGTGTCCATGGAATCATATTAACAGGAGGTTCTACTTATGGCCTTGAATCAGCATTTGGGCTAATGAAATATTTAGAAGAAAAAGGAATTGGATATAAGACAAGAGGTGGATTAATCCCTTCAATTACAGGGGCTGTAATATATGACATTGCTGTTGGAAATGGTAAATTTAAACCTACAAAAGAAAATGGATATGAAGCAGCTCAAAATGCAATTAAGAATAACCTAGAACAAGGAAATGTCGGAGTAGGAACAGGAGCAACAACAGGAAAATGGACAAAGGGAACTATGATTAAAGGTGGTTTTGGAATAGGAGAAGTTAAAATTACAGAAGATATATATGTTTGGGCATTTGTTGTTACAAACTCTGTCGGAGATATTGTAAATAAAGAGACAAAAGAATTTTATTCAGACAAAGGAAACTATGTAAATAATATTTCTAAATATGGAATACCAGAAAAACTTAGTGGCTTGTTAGACCTAAATGAGTTAACTAATATAAATACTACTCTTGCTGTAATAGCAACAAATGCAAAATTATATAAGAATCAATTACAAAAAGTTTCAGAGCTCGCTCATGATGGAATGGCAAGATCAATATACCCTGTTCATACCATGCAAGATGGTGATGTAATATTTAGTCTTTCAGTAGAACCTACCATTGAACTTAAAGCAGGCTTTCTTGAAGATACCGATATTATTGGACTTGCAGCTGCTGATGCACTTAGTCTTGCCATTAAAAATTCATTATTAAACGCAGAAACAATTAAAGGATTTAAAGCACTTAATGAAAATATATAATAATTCTTATTTACTTATATATGTTTTGGGATAATATATTTGGTTCTAAACTCCCTAGTGTTGATTACTGTGAGAAAGCTATATCAGGAATTATTGCAAGACCTGAATACTTTATCTCTAATCTTAGCTACATATTAGTTGGAATTTATCTATTAACTAGAAAAGATAGGTTTGGAAGGATCTTAGGTGTTATTTCTCTAATAGTTGGATCATTCTCTGCAATTTACGATGCTTCATATAGATTTAATGCTCAGTTATTAGATCTATCAGCTATGTTTTTACTAATAAATTTCCTATTCCTATATAACCTACATAAACTAAAAATTACTTCAAATAGAAACTTATATGCCTTGGGAATATTTCTTCAAGTAATATATTTTATTGGTATTTCACTACTTGAAGGACAAAGTGGAAGAATTCTATTTGGATTAGGAGTATTTGGAATATTGTTTACTGAGTATTTATTCTGGAGAAAAAAAGTAGCTCTAAATTACAAGGTATTTTTTTCAGCATTTTTACTCTTTATTTTTGGATTTCTTATCTGGCTTCTAGATTCAAACAAGATCCTATGTTCACCTAGTATTCCTCTAAATGGAAGGACAATATTTCACATATTAACAGCAGTAAGTATTTATTTGCTGTATAAATACGATAAGAAGAAGTAATCAGTTAGATACTATTTAATTTAGTTTATCTATTTTTCTAACAAACTTATCGAAATCACTTATTTGATTATTAGTTTTGTTACTTCTAAACTTTTCAAACTCTAAATTAGCTTTCCTAACTGCATTGTCATGACTAATCTTACCCATTCCTTTCAATACTGGTTTACCTGCAGTCTTGAGAAAATCATCAAGCTTGTTAACCCAGTCAATCATTTTCATAGCAACTTTATTACTTGCTTGTAATTCAGCAAAATCTAGATAAAGTGAAACAATCAAATTTAATTGCTTAAGCTCAGTTTCATTTAAATAGTTCTTTGCAATTTGAGTATCCGCCTTTGTAAGATAATTACCCTTGAAACTGGTTAAACCCATCTGTACTTTTGACGAATTCGCCCTATCAAATATTACCTCTGATGCAGTTTTACCATGTACTGCAAAATGTATTTTATTTTGTACAGTCGCAAAAAATGTTTGTGTCAACTTATCATCTCTTTTATAGTCTAGACTTGTTGAATATATATCTGTAACTTTCTGATAAAAATTTCTCTCACTAGCCCTAATATCTCTAATTCTCTGCAGTAATTCTTCAAAATATCTATTACTAGATTTACCTTCTTTTAATCTATCATCATCCAAAGTAAATCCTTTTACAATGTATTCTTTAAGTCTTTGTGTAGCCCATATACGAAATTGAGTACCACGGACAGATTTCACTCTATATCCAACAGATATTATTACATCCAGGTTATATAAATTAGTGGGTTTTTTAGCAAATTCGGAATTTCCGAATTTCTTAGTTGTAGTTTCTTCTAAAAGTTCTTCTTCTTTATAAATATTATTTATATGTTCATTTATTGTAGATTTGGATTTATCAAACAATATTGAGATTTGTTCTTGAGTGAGCCAAACAGTGTCCTTGTCCATAGAAACATTAATCTTTGTTTGACCGTCTTCTGTTTGGTAAATTATGATTTTTGATTCTTTATCTATCATTTTGAAGGAAATAATAGTTAAGTGAGGCTCTATTGGTGAGGACGCCGGGACTCGAACCCGGAACCAACTGCTTAAAAGGCAGCTGCTCTACCATTGAGCTACGTCCCCAAGTATGTACTTATTGGTTTAAAAGATTTTCTATGTATTTCACATATTCCAAAATCTTTTAAAGCTTTTAAATGATCTTTCGTTCCATATCCTACATTCTTCTCAAAGTGATATAAAGGGTATTTTAATGAAAGATCTCTCATTATCTTGTCCCTATATACTTTTGCAATTATTGATGCAGAGGCAATTGAATAGCATTTTGCATCTCCATCAACAATCGAAATACTCTCTAATCCTAAATCATATTTTACATTTCCATCTAGTAAGACTAAACAATTACCCTTGATATTTAGTTTAGATATACTCTCAATATATCCCTTTAGTAAAGCTTTAGATAATCCTAATGAGTCTATATCTTCTACTGATATTTCAGATATTCCATGATCAAACTTTATTAGTTCTATATTTAGTTCTTCACGAATCTTCGCACTTAGAACCTTAGAATCATTTACTTGTAAAAGAACATCACCCTTACTTAAAACAAAAGAAGCCACAACAAGTGGCCCAGCTAAACATCCTCTACCTACCTCATCAATTCCAATTACTGAGTCATACTTTTCTAGTAACTCAAACTCACAACCTGTGTCTATTTTATTCTTTAGTTTCACTTACTTCTTCAGTAGCTTCAGTCATTTTCATTGCTGCTTTACCTACTCTTCCTCTCATATAGTAAAGCTTAGACCTTCTAACTACTGCACTCTTAACAAGTTTAATTTCAGTAATTACTGGAGAGTTTAGTAAAAATATTCTTTCTACTCCAACTCCATTACTAATCTTTCTTATTGTAAAAGTAGTTCTTAATCCTGACCCCTTAATAGCTAGAACTATACCTGTAAAGGTCTGTGTTCTTTCCTTTTCTTCTTTCTTTTCCTTACTCTTCTTACCCTGGATCATATCCTCAATAAGCTTGTAGGTAACAGAAATAGTATCTCCTACTTCAAAGTTAGGAAGATCTTTCTTCATAAAAGTATTTTCTACTTTATTCATTAAAACAGTATTCATAGTTTTTTAAACATGTATATATATAAGCCCTAATATTGTATCACCCGAGTAGTTAATATGGCTAGAGGTTTATGGCTTTCCATACCTTAGATATATCCTCATAGTCAAAACCCCTACTTAAGACATACCTATACACCCTTGATTTTAGCTTCATATCTGACTTATCTCCCTTCCCTAGCTTCTTTTCAATTAGCTCTTTTATAGTCTCCTTTGGATCATCCCCTATATTTTCATTTAAGAGTTCCTTTACTATATCTTTTGAATAGCCCTTTTGTAATAGTACTGACTCTATATATCTATTTCCCTTCTTTTTCTCTTGATAGTGTTTAATGAGAGCTTTTACTATCTTTTCTTCATCATAAATTCCTCTATCTTCTATGAATTTCCAAAGTTTAGAAAAGTCGTCTTTTGATACTTTCTTTCTAAACTTCTTGTTGGAATATGTATTTAGTTTGTCGTATAGCTCTCGTTTAGATGAAAACTTGGAGTAGGCATATGACATAAGGCGGATTCTTAAGGCTTCATCCCCAGCAAGTTTCTTAAGAGTTTCTAATTGTTCTTCAGATATTTCCTTGTCTTTAAATAGCCTATTCTCAAGTACAAAATCAGTAGTACAGCTAAAGCTATATTTGTTGTCTACAAATACTTGTACCCTTTCATTCTTGTAAAGAAGCTGTGATATTACCATTAAGAATTAGTATATCATTGAAAATTAAAAATGGGGTATAATCAGAAACATGGAAGATACACAACTTGGAATGGATATAGAAAAACCTAGGTTTGAAAAGCTATTTTCTTTTAAAAGAAGAGTTGAAATTCAAGAAGAAGCTTTTACATCTACCCCTCTAAAGAATACAGCAACATTTTGGTTTACATTTTTTGTATCTCTATTTTCTTTTATCTCAATATTTTTTCAGGTATTTACTAAATGGAATGTATTACCAGAAAATATTCCACTACTATTTTCTCAAATAGATTCTAAGTGGATCATACTTCCCAAAATGTTAATTATCGGATATGGAGTAATTCCACTATTTATCTTAATTCTACTTTTAACCCTATATAGAAAGCTATATGAGCTTGAAAAACCTCTAACAATAACCCTATTGATATTGTTTAATATTATTAACATTTTTACGTTAATTGGTATTACTGAAATCTTATCTTTAACTACACAATAATGGATCTATCCATATTGGGACAATACAAGAATTTACTCCCATACTTCTTTTGGGCATTTGGAATATCTTTTTTACTTTCTCCAATAATGGGAATCTTAGCTAAGAACCTTGGAATTGTAGATCTGCCTGCTAAATTAAGAAGTGCTACTGATAGAAGTGCACATAAAGTATTACACGATAGAATAGTTCCTAAATCAGGAGGACTAGCAATTATTCCTGCTTTTTTAATAGTCATTGCACTATTCTTACCATCTCAACTACATATGTTATCTGGAATGATGATAGGTGTTGGTATCATCTTTATAGTTGGGGTATTAGATGATAAATTTGATCTGTCCGGTAAAACACAATTACTAGGACATTTTTTAGCAGCACTTGCTTTTGTACTTAGTGGAAGTAGTTTTAGTCAAATTGGAGGAGAGCTATTTCCTCAAATAAATCTCAGTCTATATACTGTAGAACTCTTTAAGATAGGAGATACTATGTTAAAGCTTAATCTCCCATCTGATCTAATTACCATTGCTTGGATTATGATAGTGATAAATGCAATTGCTTGGATAGATGCATTAGATGGCTTACAAACAGGCATATGTATAATCATTGCATCTACTATTGGAGTGGTAAGCTTAGCATCCGGCAACTATATAGTTACAGTTCTTTGTATTATCTTCATAGGTTCCCTATTAGGATTTCTTCCTTATAACTTCCTACCAGGAAAAGCATTTAATGGAACAGCTGGATCACATGTATTTGGATATATACTGGCAATTCTTGCAATACTGGGTGATACCAAGTCCGCATCTTCCATACTTGTATTAATGATTCCTCTACTAGATATGCTTTGGGTGCTTGTTGGTAGAATTCATAGGAATCAGGAAGTAAATCCTTTTAAGCTACTAGCAATATCAGATAAGACTCACTTACATCATAGATTCTTAAGCTTAGGTCTTAGTAAGTTTCAAGTAATAATTACAGAATATTTATTCATAGGGATCTTTGCAATTATTACAATTGCTTCTACTGGAAGTAATAGGATAACCTTACTTTTACTTGTAGCCTTTTTAGGTATAGCTTTTCTTCTAACTGTTAGTATAATACTGAGAGTGAAAAGTAGAAATGAGAAGAAGAAATTGGAAGAGCGAAAACCAGATGAGGGAATTCCTTCAAATGGAAATCAATCTCCGGAACAAAAATATGCATATTAAAATATATACACATGGATGAATTTAAAAAGATAAAAACAAGAGATGGTAAAACAGTAAGTATTAAAGTAGATAGAGGTATTTGCATAGGTGCAGCATCATGTTCTGCAATAGCTCCACTTACATTTGCAATGGATGATCAAAATCTAGCTTACCTAATATCCTCTACTGACTATGACGATCTTGAAACAGTCATGGCTGGAGCAATGAGTTGCCCAGTATTTGCAATAATCATTCAAGACGATACTGGAAAACAGATATACCCAAACACTTAACATATGTTAAAAGTTTCAAAGCTCTCTGGAAGCATAGAAAAAAAAGAAGTACTAAAAGATATCTCCTTTGATATTAAAGAAGGAGAGATAGTAGCTATTATGGGACCTAATGGTTCAGGTAAGAGTAGTCTTGCTCAAATCATTATGGGTAATCCTGACTACTTAGTAAAAGGAAATATATCATTTAAGAATAAAGATATATCAAAACTATCAACAAATGAAAGATCAGTTTTAGGAATATACTTAGCTTTTCAATATCCTTTTGAAATACCTGGACTAAACCTAGCTCAATTTCTTAGAGCTTCACTTAATGCAAGACTACCTAAAGAAAAGAAACTAAATGTTTTTGAATTTAGAAAGCTTCTAAGAGAAAAACTTAAAGAACTGGATATGGAGGAATCTTTCATGGATAGAAATCTTAACGAAGGATTCTCGGGAGGAGAAAAGAAAAGAACTGAAATACTACAATTACTTCTTCTTAAGCCTAAACTCATAATCCTAGATGAAACTGATTCTGGACTTGATGTAGATGCTTTAAAGATCGTTTTTAAGGCTATTTCTGACTACAAGGAGAAGAATAAAGATACTTCAATCATGCTTATCACCCACTATAACCGAGTATTTGAATATATATCCCCTGATAGAGTATTAGTACTTAAGAAAGGAGAGATTATTAAAGAAGGTTCTAAAGATCTTCTTAAATATATTGAGGACAAGGGATATAAAGGGATATAATACCAAGTATGCCGGGATGGCGAAATTGGTAGACGCACTACCTTGAGGTGGTAGCGGGAGAAATCCTGTGGAAGTTCAAATCTTCTTCCCGGCATATACTACCCCATTTATTTATAAGTATATTTTATTGGAAAGACCTATTGTTGCTGTTATACCTCATGAAAACAATCCTGAATATAAAGGCAGTTTTAAGCCTTCCTTTGTAAAATATTTTATTGATGCAGATTTAAGACATTATGCTTACTTACTACCAAATCTTCGAGTTGCAGTTGTATTGATGGGAGCTGCAGGACAAACAGTAGAAAGTATAATAAAAACTTATAGAGAAAGAATGACTGCGTTTCCAAATGCTACATTTCTTGTTGATGTTGGGAAAAATGATGATTTAATAAAATCATTGAGAGATACTAAGTTACCCTATTTATACCCATTAAATGACCAAACAGGAATACTATTAAGTATAATTAATATTCTCAAAGGATTTAAACCTTTAGAAGACCCTTTTACTCAACAGGGAGATTAATAAACCTCTTTCAAATTAGGTGAAGGTAATAGTATAATGTCTAAGTTGGGACAGTAGCTCAATTGGTTAGAGCACTCGCCTGTCACGCGAGAGGTTACCGGTTCGATCCCGGCCTGTCCCGCCATAATGCCTTAGATCATGTGCCCGTAGCTCAGCTGGATAGAGCAACTGCCTTCTAAGCAGTAGGTCGGACGTTCGAATCGTCCCGGGCACGTATATTTATACTAATATGAAAAAAGAATCCCTTCCAATTATATCCATTGTAATTCCCACATATAATCATGGAAAACATTTATTAAGAACTATTAATTCGGTAATTACCCAAGAATCTCTAAAACAAAGTTATGATATAGAAATAATAATAGTTGACGATGCAAGTACTGATAATACGGAAGAGATCATTAAAGAGATTATAAAAAATAACAAAGACATTGTTATAAAATATATTAAGCATAAAAATAACCTAGGAGTTGATGCCCCTGTTAACACTGGTATATTAAAAGCTATTGGTGATTATATTTGTGTTTTAGATGCTGATGATACCTTTACTAAAAACAGTTTAAAGTTAAGACTAGATGCTATTAAGGATAATAATTATACATATGTTGTAGGTTCTATTTTAAGAGTCGACAAGAATAATAAACAATATATTATTAAAAATACAGACATATCAAGTTTCAAAAGTATTTTAAATTTCCTGAAGTTTCACCCAGAACACGAGGGATTAAATCACTGTACTCTTTTCTACAAACGAGAAATATCTGAAAAAGTAGGTTTAAGAATTGAGAAAAGAGATAATAGATCTACTAATAATGATTACGAAATCTTTTTAAGGTTACTCACCCAAATTAAAGGATTAAACTTATCTGAACCGCTTTATATATATAATTTCTATAACACAAGTAATCTTAATACAGAGGGTATTACAGATCTACAAAATAGAAATAGAGAATTACTTGAAAAACACTACATTGAACTATTTGAAAATTTAATTCACTAAATCCCCTTTATATAAACTACTTAAATCGTTATTTGCCCTATTACTATGCTGTCCTTCTCCACCCTTTGTATCAAATGCTTGAGTTCCATCTTTACCACAATACTGAATTATTCTCGAAGCTCCACCTGGATGAACTGGTAAATATGTAGTTACATCATATACCTTTCCATTTACTATCATATAGCAGTCAGACTCAGTGTTATGTTTAGCAGTTTCAGAAGATGTTAATTTTACACTTGTTGAAGCAGATGATGTGGAAACACTTTTAGATGAT
This sequence comes from uncultured Candidatus Saccharibacteria bacterium, assembly GCA_964430225.1. Classification (GTDB taxonomy): domain Bacteria; phylum Patescibacteriota; class Dojkabacteria; family JBAXKR01; genus CAYSFE01. The sequence goes on along the minus strand of CAYSFE010000004.1, from coordinate 22,710 downwards.
GAGGATGTGCTTGATGTATTTTGGCTACTAGCTCCACTACTTAAAAAGAATATACTAAATGGAACTAGTATCAAAACAAGTATTACTGAGGCAAGGATAATAATACCTTTAGAGTTCATGATCGATTTGAGTTAATATATATAATGTAGATTATGGTAGTTTAGATGTTACACTTTTTAAGATGAATTTTGCTAGAAGAAATTTAGGTTTATTTTTAATTTGTGTATTTGCACTTATCCCTTCTATTTTTCTTTATCAAGAAACTATTAAGTTTGGAGAAGTGAACTATCTCGTTTTCTTTTCCAAAGCTGTTGCTCTTAGTGGAATTGTTTTTTATTGCTTCAATTTCATTCTTAGTACCCGAGCAAAATTCCTTGAGAATATTTTCATGGGATTAGATAAGCTATACATCTCTCATAGACTTACAGGCATATTTGCTCTCATATTTTTAATTCAACATCCACTTCTTTTACTTTTAAGATATCAAGATAAATTTATTTCGCTTATTCTTCCACCTGAAAAGAATATAGATGTTGTAGCTGGTCTCTTAGCATTAGATATTTTTGTCATAGTTTTAGTTATTACCCTCTTCATATCTGTTAGGTATCACAGGTGGAAAGGAATACATAAGATACTAGGTCTTAGTCTATTCTTAGCTTCTATTCATGTATTCCTAATACCTAGTAACACCTCGGCAGGCTTTCTAAGATACTATATACTAGGATTTTGCGTCTTAGCTCTCATATCATATGTATACAGAACCCTACTTTTTAAACTATTAGTTAAGAGATATACCTACCTAGTTAAAAGTGTAGTAAATATTACTGAAGATATTACAGAAATATCTCTTAAAGAAGTTGATAAAAAGATGATCTACAAAGCTGGTCAATTTGCTTTCTTTAGTTTCCAAAGCAAATATATTACAAATGAAATACATCCATTTTCCTTTGCTTCTAATCCTAAAGACGAACTGATAAAGGTAATAGCAAAGCGTTCAGGAGATTATACAAACAGACTTCATCAACTTAACCCAGATACTTTGGTTAAGATAGAGGGACCATATGGAGCATTTGGAAAATACTCAAAGAGAAACAAACAACTATGGATAGCAGGAGGAATAGGAATAACCCCATTTCTTAGTATGTTAAAAGAAGTATCGAATAAAGAGATAACATTAATACATGTAGTAAGTGCAGAAGAACACTTAATTTATCAAAAAGCGATTAAAGAATCTGGTATTAAATATGTTCCATATATATCTAAAAAAGAAGGAAGAATAGATGTAGAAAAGATTATGAAACTATCCCCTATTAAAGGCATTGATATCCTTATGTGTGGACCACTTCCTATGATGAAAGACTTAAAGAAACAGTTTAAGAAACAAGGAGTATCAGGGAATCACATATTCTTTGAAGATTTTACGATAAAATAAGGAAATATATACCGACTATTTGATATAATATCTCATATATATGGTGGCTGTAGCTCAATTGGTTAGAGCGCCGCTCTGTGGCAGCGGAGGTTGCCGGTTCAAATCCGGTCAGCTACCCCATTCTTCCATTTTGGGAGTATTTTTATCAATATCAAAGACTGATAGGGTTTTTTGAAGTTTCTATACAGTATTTTACATTGAAAATGTATAATTCATCTTGTGAGTAAATGTATTTCCAAAGTGGAATATTGCTTATTAGGGAGGTATTTTATCTATTTGAGAACATTCTCATCAAACTTAAAAAGAAATAGGTGCGTATATTCATGGTCGTCAATAGTCTTTTCTTTAAGTAAAAATAAATCATCAAAGTTGCCTTTGTGAGCAATATTCACACTTTCAACATTTTTTCCTACTGCCCAGTAAATCGTTATTGTGCGAAACACTTTATTTAAAGTTACAATATCTAATACATACTTGAATTTTTTATCATTAGTTTTTGTTTCAGCCAAGTATTTAATGTCATCCCAGCCTTCTAAGGAAAATGAAAAGTGCCATAATATGTTATATCCAGTAGTATCATAATCAACATATCTTGGACCCGTAATATCAATACCATTCATACGTACCCACTTTGCAAACTTCTCATTTTGTGAAAACAAATTCTTCACAGTTTCTATATTTTCTTTCCCGCTATTTCTTAAACTTGTAAGCTTAAAAGTCTGTCTATCCCGCTGATTACCTGTATGCAAAGACATATGTGTATCCATTTCAATTTTTCCTAACAATAATTTAGGGAGAGTTAATGTGAAGTCCCGTTTATTTGCTTGCAAGGCAAGCTTTAATATACTTCTACCTTTTAGTTTTATTCTTAATAAATTCTTAGACATACATACATTATACTATACTTACAATTTGGATTGATTTTGTAAATCCAGAAGTCAGTTAAATGATTGCAAAAGCAAAGTAACAACCTATCATAGAATTTCTAAATAGTCGCCATATTTTACTATAATTCAAATAAATCAATATTCTCTTTAACTAAGATCTTTGCAATCAAAACTATTAAGAGGATTTTGTTATCTTTCTGTCTAATCTTTTTTAATACCTAAGCTCACTAATCTTAAGGAACATTAAATCTAGAATGATAAGATCGTACACATTTTGAAAAATTTGAAATTCTTTCTCACCAGAAGGTGCTATATCCATGGAAAACTTTTCAACAATTGAGTAATCTTGAGTATACTAATACATTCTAAGCTTTGATAGAGTAATAATTCCTAATTTGATCTATTAATTTACCTCATTCTTCCTGATTTGGGGTATTCTTTATTTTTATCAAAAACTGACAAGATTTTTTAAGGTTCCAGATCAATTAGTTGATTATCAAGTGAACTATTTCCCGTATCCTGATAATATTGTTATATCCTTAAACTAGTAATACAATTTCACCAATTAACTATAAAAATATTTAGATGGCAAAGCTTAATGAATTAATAGAACCACATGATATTAATTATATAATAAACTATTACGCAAATCCTGTGGATGAATACGGAAATCCGAGAGAAGGAAGTATAAAAGTTAAATATGACGAACGTACAAATCATTTTGTTTATTATGATCTTTTTGGTTTATGGGAAAGAGAAATTTCTGACATTGATATATTGGAGATTCTTAAAAGAAGGGATACTACAATCTATCAACAAGGGTTGATAACAGAATTAATATCAACTTTATGGATTAAATATGGTGATGCAGTATTTTATTTCTATAACAATGCCAGTGTAGACGAAAATGGAATATTCCTTTCTTCTTTAGGAGGGTTTCGTAAACAATACTTCACTAATTCAGAGTTAGATGATCTTAATAAAAGGTATAAAGATAAAATTAAAAGTTAATTGTAAATATTAAAAATAGTTCCTAATTTCATCTAATAACCTACCCCATTTATGATAAGATTATTACAATATGAAGAATAAATTTATCAGCATCTCATCAACCACACCAATTTTTGCAACCATTATTGTATACATAGTTTCAATAATTTTCTTACTAATTTCCCTAAATTCAATAACTACAGATCTACTCTCCTTCGTTTTTATGGGTATGTTAGGTTTTTTATTATTATTAGTGAGTATGTCTTTACTATACTTTAAATCATTATCAGAGATTATTTATAGTAGATTAAAACTTGAAGCATACGTTGCCATGACAGAAAAAACTCAAGTATTATTAGACTATTTAGTAAAACAGAACTATATACTTAAAAAAGAGTCTACGAGATGTACATGTAATAAAAGATCGGATTTTAAGTTATCTAGTTTCATAATTTACTTTATATTAGGTATTTTCCCAGGAATAATATATCTAATAGTAGCTTTAGAATTTGGGGAACATACAATATCTTTTGATTTAGGTGGAAAAGTATATAAAGATGTAACTATAGATATGCAGACTAATAAGCTCAAATATAATGAATAGGAAGATTAAGAAAGCCCTACTCTCAGTATTTAAACCCAATTAACACATTCTACTTCCCTGTAGCCAAGATATTATCTTCGAATTTGAAACTTTGAGTCATTAAAGATAATTCACTTAACAGCCCATGTATATCATCTTGAGAGTTTACTTCAGTATTTAAAACCCAGTTTTTCTCTAGTTTTTGAGGAAGTATTAAAGGCATCCTGTCGTGTATTTTAGAAATCTGATCATTGGCACTTGTTGTTATTATAGAAAACGACTCTATTACCTTATCGTTTTCTTCCCATTCATCGTATATACCAGCTAGGGAGAATATCTTTTCTTTTGTGTTAAAAGTATGTGGAATAGGTTTCTTCCCACTTCTATCGTATTCATAGAAACTACTTACTGGAACTATACATCTTTTACTCTTAATTGGGTGTTTAAAAGAAGGTTTATCAAATATTGTTTCTACTCTTGCATTACAAAGTGGAGATAGTTTCTTTATATCTTTAGTCCAGAAAGGGATAAGGCCAAATCTCATTAAAGTGAGTTCAACTTCATTCTTTTCATTACTTCTTAAAACAGGAGCATATGAAGTAGGTCTAACAACAGGTACTTCTCTATACATCTTAAACTTCTCATCAATATATTTAGGTATATACCTATCTATTAATTGAGAAAGTTCATGAATTGTATATGCATAGCACATACTTGTAGTTGGTATTAATTATCTTCTTTGCTAATTGTAGCAAAATGTTTTGAAAGAAAGATAATACCTAAACAGATAGCTAGGAAGGATATGAAGATCTTAAGAAAAGAATCGTTTCCTAATGCTGTTTCAGGTAATAAAGAAACTGTAGAACTACTAGAGGAAGATAAAAGACTTTGAGGATCTACGGAAATATTTCCATTTATTCCTGTTTTATCAGGACATAACTCAGGTGGGATTGATCCATAGTTAGCTGTAGTGTTATTCCACACATTGTTATTAGTCCATGTGCCTAACACTGCTGTTCCGGTACAATACACGCCCGAGGCAGTTGTAACATATGTATTTGAATATATTGAATTACCAGTACCATTTACATGTGCACTATCTTCTATTTCTAATCCTACTCCAGCATTCGAATAAATATTATTACCGGTTAAGGTTACAACGGCATTATTAACTACCCTAATTCCCTCTGAAGTATTTTGTCGTATTGTTGAAGTAGAGATATTGACGGTAGCATCATTATATATTACTAATCCATCTGTATTACCATATATAGTTGTATCTGTCATTATTAAATTTGAAGAAAGAGAAATCCACAAACCATCGGCATTTGAATAAATCGTGTTATTTGAAACATTTATTTTTGAGGTATATCCGCTAAATATTCCAACACCTGCATTACCATGGACCATTAGGTTTGTTAAAGAAAGTGTTTCGCTTCCAGTTCCATTAATTTCAATTCCATTACCCTCTGAACAAGGATCGGAACCACAATCATCAACTCCACCAGTAACTGTTAGGTTTGATATAGTTGAAGCTGCCGTATTATCAATTAAAAACATCGATCCATTATTTCCAACTGCTCCACTAAGTATTGTTCCTGCAGTACTTTCTCCAGTAACAGTTATATTTTTTGTTAATTTTATAAAGTAATACTTACCTCCATCTACAACAGGTGTTGTAAACCCACTGTATGTTCCGTTCTTTATACTTACTGTATCTCCATTACTAGATGCAGTTATTGCGGCCACTATACCATCAGCACCTACAAAAGCTGGGTCAGATGGAGAACAAGAACCAACAGGATCAGGACATACAGTTCTTGTAGTAGCAACCGCCTCAGCTTTATGAGGATAAAAAAGGAAAACAGATAAAAAGAGAATTACAAATATTGAAACGTTTAGGTATTTAGATATTTTCACACTACCAATATATTGATATTTGAGTGCTTTGTAAACTTCTATTTATTGAAGTATTTCCAGTTATCTAAACAATAGTTTACTTTACAATCTTCTTTAGATATATCCCCAAACTTAATATTACCTATTTTCTTTACATCTACCCATCCAATAGGTCTTGTAGGTTGATTTTTACAGTCATTTACTTCACAGAACACTTCTTCCGAAGGTTTTACTTTATTAAAGAATAGGTAATAGATATATGGCATATTAATACTTACATCATCTATTATCACTCCTTTATCTTTAAGAGTATTTGCTTTCTCTATTAAATCTTTTACTCCGTATTGGAATGCCCATTTATTCTTCTCCCTATATGTAGTTGTATAGTAATTAAAGAAACTAAAGGCATAAAAGATGGAGAATACTAGAGAAAGTACAACAAATATCATTAGTATTTTTTTATGTAACTCTTTCTTTAATATTTCCTTTAGTTCTAATATCCCTATTGTTGAAACAATTGGAATCATTGAAAAGAAATGAATTGCTCTTAAGGTATGATAGTTATCTCTTGTCATACTCGCCATTAAAGGTGCTGCTAATGTTGTTAAAAGTATGAAAGAATATATCTGATTAATCTTTTCTTTCTTTACTATTGATCTTAGTGACTTTACTCCCATTAATAAAAGACCTATATAGAAGAAGAAGGTTACAGGGATAGTAACAAGTCCATAGTTCTCTACATGTTGCATCTTAATCAAATCACCTCTTAGAAGTAGAAACTGTGGAGAGAAATATTGTACATATCTTCTACCTACTCTAGCTACAAGTTCTAAACCCTGATATTTAGTTGTAAGAGAAACAACACTAAATCTAAAGTTATACCTTCCACTTTCAATAACAAATGGTAAAAGATGACCTATTACTAAAACAAAAAGAACAACTGGTATTAATATCAGTTTTAATAGTCTTTTCTTTTCTAACTTGTTTCTAAATATGATCACAATAAAGAAGATTACGACCATCATAGGGATAAATATCTTTTGAGTTGGATATGTCATGAATCCAAGTGCAAGAGATATACCAGTAAGTACATACAGCCAAAGTCTTACCTTCTTCTCCTCTTTTAAATCTTTAATTATTTTTATAAGTAGTATTACCGATGAAAGTGTATAGAATGGAACTATTGAAGGTGGTATTGCAAGACGGGATTGTGTAATGAGTACAGGTGCCAGTGAAAAAGCGGTAACTAGAAATACCCTACTCCATCCTTTTATTTCTAGCTGTTTTGCCAGTAGTAAGGATAAAAGTATTACCCCTATCCCATAAAATGCTGTGACTAGCCTTACACTAGTTTCACTTAGTCCAAAGATCGCTACAAAAGGAATTGTAGAATAAGTAAGTACAGGTGGTGGCCAGTCTCCAAATGATTCAAAACTTAGTGGTAAGAAATTTCCATGATGATCTCTTAAAGTATTTACAAGTGAATATGCATCATATCCGTTCATAGCTTCATCTTGATTCAGATGAACAGGATTATTCTCTAAATCATATACCCTAAAGAATATACCTAATAGAATTATTACTATTAAGAATACTTTTGATAGTTTTTTAGATATGCTTTCCAAATCTTAATTTAATAGTAAGTAAAAGTGCTTCTATTATATATTTTTTACTTATCTTTGATGCTCCCCTTTCTCTATCCTTAAATATTATTGGAGATTCCCCTATTCTAAATCCACTCTTAAAAGTTTGATACTTTAATTCTAATAGAAAACCATATCCCGGAGTCTTTATACTTTCAAGCCCAATCTTTTCCAATACTTCTCTTCTATACAAATTAAATCCCCCCGTAATATCATTTACAGGTATCCAAAGAATACATTTAGCAAATATATTACCTGCTCTACTAAGCAGTCTTCTATATAGATTCCAGTTTAATACTCCTCCACCTTTTACATATCTTGATCCAATAACTAGATCATGAGTTTCTATTTCTTTTAAAAGAGCTGGAAGATATATAGGATCGTGAGAGAAGTCTGCATCCATTTGTTGAACATAGTCAGCACCATACTCAAGTTGATTTTTCATTCCTTCCATATATGCTCCACCTAAACCATTCTTTTTTGCCCTATGTAAACAATCTAGAATAAAGTTCTCTGAGTTAATACTACTCATTAAATCATCAACTATCCTTCCTGTACCATCTGGAGAGTTATCATCAACTACTAATACTCGAGTTTTAATATCTGTTTCTTTAAGACTATCTTTAATCTTTATAACCAGATCTTTTATATTTTCCGCCTCGTTATATGTAGGGACTACAATTGCTAAAGTTTTCATTATTTATTTCTCTTTCTATAAACTACAAAAACTATTAATACACCTAAAAGTGTAGAAATACTAGTTAGCATTAACAACTTTTCAAATGTACTAAAAGTATATTCAAAATATATCTTTCCACTAGATACTACGGCTAGTAAACTTGGTGATGCTCTTGTAACAGTAACTTCCTCTTTTACTCCACCAACCATTCTATATGCTTTCCATCTTGGATTGTACTGTACCTTTGCAATCACCAGTTTATCTTCTCCTTCTGGTACTTCAACACTGAATGATTGGAACCCCTTATCCCAATTTAATTTCTGAGGAGATAGATCCATTTTACCTAAAGTCATTCTTTTTCCAAGAATCCCATTGTATTTAAATGTTTCTCTTTCTACTAATAGATTTTCATGTTCATCTAACCACCAGTTCATTACTTCTTTATCCCAGTCCTTAGCATCTACAACGTCTATTCCACCCATTAAATCATATACATTTACATCTCCATAAGTATTAAGATCAAACTTACAGAAGGATAGAGTATCGTTTCTTTTTTTAATACTTCCTTTATCATAGTATCTCGTTGTTATGTCTTGTAACTTATCTAGTTTCTTACAAATACTTAAATCATTTTCATTCAATACAAATGCACCAGTTGTATTAAAAAGATCTATCATAAAAGCTCTTTTAGCAGGATTTAGGGTTAGATCTTCTATAAATATTTGTTTTTTAACAGGGTTATAGTCGATTGAGGGATCTATAGCTTTTTTAAATGAGAGGATATAGTGGTTAAGATAGGAGGACTCTTCAAACTGAGCAATTAGAGAAAAGTTATTCCATTTACCTATTATTGGATTAGTGTAAGCTACTCTTGAATAGTCCCATATATTTTCTCTTAAATATATATTGGTCATATTTGATCCTAAGTATTCAGAGTATAGTTTTGTAGGATCTAGAGTTCCAACTGTTTTTATCCCAACATCTTTCTTGTAAATAGCTATGCTAAATACAACAAGGATAATTCCAAGTACAACAATTATTACCTTCCTATTTTCCTTTATGAGTTTATTAAATATTTGTACCCCAATCACTCCTAGTATTGGAAGACCAATATAGAAGATGAAAGGTAGAAGTCTATATGGATGCATTAATCTAAAATTTATCTGAGTAAAGAATCTACTAGTTACAGAATCAATTAATGGAATGATTGAGAGTAAAACTAACATTACAAAGAAAACATATACAATCTTCTTTTCTATCTTTAGTTTTGTTTTAAATTTGTTAAATCCTATGACAATAATTATTCCTAAAAGAGTTACGGCAATACCTCCAACTCCTACAACAAAAGGTGTAGGTAACACTCTACTAGATGTTAGATATCTTCCATTTAATAGGTAAGGAATTAAATAGAAACTTGTGAGTAAGAAACTGATAACACCTAAATATAGTTCTTGAATCTTTAAAGTTCTGTTCTTAATCACCTTGTATATAACTACTAGAACCAATACTAAAGCAGCAACGAGTCCTGTAACTAAATGACTAAGAATTAGAGAAGCTAAAAATAAAGAAGCTAGAAGTAAATACCACTTATTTACCTTACTACTAAACATAGTTACAACCATTCCTAAGAATAGAAATAAGAGAGGAATTGTGAATAGGTTATACACTAACCCCACTTCAGTAAATGCCTTAATAGATCCTCCAAAGGTTTGAGGGAATAATACAAAAAGAAGATATGTTAAAACGGTAACAATAATTAGAAGTAACTCATTATTCTTTTCAAATAGCTCAGAACTAAGTTTCTTAACAAAGAAATATATTGAATAAGGAAGAGATAATAGAGTTAAACCAAAGAATATCTTTATCCATACTTCTACACTAATAAAGATAGAGGAAAGAAGGGCTATAACATATTGCATTAAAGGTGGATAAAATGATCCTTGAGGAAAACCTAAATTCTGAAATGGATTCCACCCTTGCATTCCAGGTAATAGAAAATCTTTAGTATAGCTTACTGTCATTACATGACCTGGTAAATCAATAGTAAGAAGATTATTACTAAAATATGGAACAACTATGAATACAAGGGTAAGTAGATTAACAAACAAGAAAACATATAAAGGTTTGATCCTTTTCATTATTTTAAATTTAAAATTATTTTTTCAAGAGAAACCTCTTCTCTAGTATCTATAGTACTACCCTCAATCTTCTTATCTCCATTTACCCAAGCCTTGTGTGGTATAAACCTGTATACCCTCCTAGGATAACTAGAAATAAACTTTTTTATATCTTCAAGTTTTAGCTTTGCTCTTTTATATAGTACTAGTATACCCTCCCCAATAACTAATGGATTACTTACTTCTTCTACCTTACCTTCCATATATATTCCAAAGCCTGTACCACTATTAACTGTAGAATCATAAATAGTAACAAATGCATTGGGATTATTTCTTAAATTGATTGAGTGTTGATTATCTTTCCAAGATATCCAATAAAAATTCATGTTTTTGTCATAGGCTGTATAGACTGGTGTACCCCAGGGCTGTCCATCAGGAGTAACAGAAGATATATTTAAATACTCTATCTTTTTGATTACTTCTGATGCTTTTTCTTCAAGACTTTTCATAGTCAGGATTATATGTAAATATACCTATCTTTACAATTAACCTTCACTCTTACCATTACCTGCCTTTCTAATATCTCTCCAATTAGGAATATATTTATCTAGCATTTCCTTAAAAGTACTTCCATGATTAGGTATTTTAATATGTACTATCTCATGAAGTACTACGTAGTCTATAAACTCAGGTTTCTTTTTGACTAAATCCAGATTAAAAAGTATCTTTCTACTTCTAGTATTACATGACCCCCATCTTGTTCTCATCTTCCTAATAGTCCATTCTTCTACTTTAAGTCCCGTAACCGTTTCCCATTTGTTAACACCTTCTTTTAATATCTTTGTTAATTCATTCTTTTGCCAATCTAAATATATCTTTTTGTTCTTTTTAGAGCTTGACTCATACTTAGTAAACATCTCAATATATTTCCCCTCCCTAATACTTATCTCATCTATTCCTGTATTCTCTACAATCTTTAAGGTGTATCTATTACCTAAAAACATGCCTACTTCTCCATCTAAATATTTCTCGATACTCTCCCTCTCTCTTAAAAGATATCTTTGCCTATGTTTCCTTATCCACTCATATTTTGAATCTAAAAGTTTTTGTATTTCTTCTTCGGGTGTTCTTAAAGAAGTAGATACCCTAACCCTTCCATCTGGAGAAATAACTATCCTTGTATTTCTCATTTTCTTTTTAATAACCTCTATCTCAATACCTCCAAAATATATTGTTTTTGAAACTGATTTATCCATTTCCCTTTGATGATACCAGATATATATTTTAGTAAATACTATGTACTTGCAATCAAGGGTATATTTGTATAGTGTGAATCATGAAATTCCAAGGAAAGCATATATACGATAAATATATTCCTCATGAAAAATGTGGAATATTTGGTGCTTTTGGAGAGAATATGGAAACAGCAAGACTTGTTCATACAGGGCTTTGGACTCTTCAACATAGAGGACAAGAAAGCTCAGGAATAGCTTCAAGTGAAGGAATGAATATCCGAGTAGTAAAAGATGAAGGATTAGTAGCACATGTATATAACGAGGAGCTACTAACTCTACTTTCAGGAAATATTGCTATTGGACATAACAGATATGGTACATCAGGAGGTACTGGTAAACTTCATGCTCAACCAATAGTGGGTAGTAAAAATATATTGGCACTAGCACATAACGGTAATCTACCTAATACTTTAAAACTTGAAAAGTTTCTTAATTCAAAAGGTATTGATCCTACTCACCTAAATGATTCTGAAATAATGCATTCCGCTTTAGAGTGGTACATGGAAAATGGGAACTCTTTAGAAGAATCAGTTAAGAAATGCTATCCACTTTTTACTGGAGTGTTTAGTCTACTTCTCATGACAAATACTAAAATGGCAGCACTAAGAGATAAAAGAGGTATTCGTCCTTTATCCCTTGGTAAACTTAATGGGGGTTATCTTTTCTCATCTGAAACTTGTGCATTTGATGCAGTTGGAGGAACATGTATTAGAGATGTAAAGCCAGGAGAATTAGTGGTCATAGATTCAAAGGGTGTCCACTCACACCAAATATGCGAAGGTATTCAAAAACTAGATGTATTCGAATATGTATACTTTTCTAGACCAGATAGTGTTTTACTAGGTAAAAGTGTAAATGAAGTGAGAAAGAATATGGGAAGAATATTAGCTAGAGAGAACAGTATAGAGGCGGATATTGTAATACCTGTTCCAGACTCTGCAATACCAGCCGCTATTGGATACTCAGAAGAGAGTAAAATACCATTTGATTTTGGTTTGATTAAGAATAGATATATTCATCGTACTTTCATTAGACCATCACAGAAAATGAGGGTTAAAGATGTAGAAATGAAACTAAATCCAATTCCAAATATCTTAAAAGGTAAAAGAGTAATATTAATAGATGATTCTATTGTAAGAGGAACAACCTCAAAAAGAATTGCAGAAAGACTGAGAGAATCAGGAGCTAAAGAAGTACATCTATTAATCAGCTCCCCCCCTATTCTTTATCCTGATTTCTATGGAATAAACACACCTAATCAAAAAGAGTTAATAGCCAGTCAAATGAATCTCAAAGAAATGACAAAAGCTATTAATGTAGAAAGCCTCCATTTCTTATCATATAAAGGATTAATAGAAGCTACAGGATTACCCGAAAGCTCTTTATGTACCTCATGTTTCAGTGGGGTTTATCCTATTGATATAGGCGAAAGGAAAATAGGAATAAAGTATTACCCTAAAGTGAAATAAATGAAAGACTATCTCTAGTCTGTAATCAAATTTCTACTTATGTTAATCTAGAAATAGTTAAATATATATTTCTATGCTTACACTTAAACTTCAAAATCTAGGAAGACTTTTTTCAAAGGAGAACTATACTGGTAAAAAAGTAATAGATCCTGAGGCTGATGAGCTTATCTTAGAAGAAGCACTAAAAAGAAAAAATCATGCCCAAATTAAAATATCAGTAATCTCTACAGAAACATTTACAGATAGTGAGAAAGAACACTTTCAAGATAGATTTAAAGAATATTACCTTCATAAAGCAGAAGAGCTAACAAAGATAGGAAAAAGACAAGATAAAAAGTTTTTTAGAGCTTTTCAAAAAGGTTTGATACTTCTAGCATTTATAGTTTCGAGTGCACTACTTCTCTCAAGACTTAATAATGATTTTATTAACATTATTGGAGAAATGGCCCTTGTAGCAGGTTGGGTAGCTATGTGGAAACCATTTGATTACTTTATCTATCAAAGGAATGACCATAAGCATATGATAAAAGCCTGTGAGAACCTAACAAGAATAGACATGGAAATAATGCATGAAGAACATATGGGTAGTGGGGTTTAACTTTTCACTATCTTACTTGAAATAAATATTACTCCTAGAGCAAAAACAATCCCTATTACGATATCTAAAAAGTTATGTTGCTTAGTTAGTAGTGTCGAAATGATTATCAAAACACTTAATATTCCAAATAAGTACTTCCTATGAGGTATTAATCTGTTTAGTCCTACGAAACAAAGTATAGTATAGAAAGTATGTCCACTTGGTGCTGCATTATAAACATGATCGTTTGAGTATATGATTCTTAATATTTCCGAAAAGATATCTGTTCCTGTAACTGTAGGCCTAGTAACAAAGGTAGGAATAAAAATATATATAGCTACTGAAACAATACTAGCTAGTATTATCATTAAGTTAAATTCTTTTATTAACTTATCTTCCTTACTAAGGTTAATTTTAATAATTGTAAATATCCAAAACACTAATCCAAATAGATAAGGAACAACAAAAAGGGGTATTAATGGAATATAGTTATCAATATCAGTTTTAAGATTATATCCCCCACTAATTAGCCTATTAACAGGAACATAAAGAAGCATGGAAAATACTACAAAAGATATTTTTAGAACTTTATTTAACTTCATATTGTTAAATATAAACGATTTATTTTTAATTCACAATCATTGATATTTCATATTATTAATCATAGACTATATATATGCGAAAGTATCTGCTCATGTTGTTGCTACTTACCACTTTAGTCTTTTCTTCCATTGCCTATTTAAAAGTTAACTATGTTAAACCTACAAATGAAGATATTCCAAGCCATGTAACTCTTGGAACCATATCCACAGCTAATAGTGTAACCTTAAGTACAAGTGATTCAAGTGTAGCGACAGCAATTCCACAATTACCAAGCATGGTTAGAAGTTCAAATGGAACCTTAGTTGTATTTTGGATATCAGGAGGGACAATATATTCTCAAATGTCTACAGACAACGGTAGCAATTTTACTAAACTCGATGGTACAGGTGGTATATCTACAGTGCCAACAATTGATACAAACGTTTCTGATTTTAGTGTAAGTATAGATAATTCAGATAATATTTATGTTACATTTTTATACGGAATTTCTTTACGTTACACTCTTCTCACTTATTCATCTGGAAATTGGACCCTTCCAGGTTCTGATAACTTAATAGGAGGTCTAAGGCTTAGGGGTGGTGTTAGTCATTATTCTTCTTCAAATGTTTTCTGGAGTGCTTCAATGATTTCAAGTGGTAAATATCAAATACTTGCAAATGGAGGTATCTCATACCTATCTAATGCAATTACTGATCAATTTACACCTTATCCAACACTTCATTTACTAGGTAATAATCCGATATCAATATATATGGGAATCGTTCCAAGTAGATCAATTAGATTTGTAAAATACAATGGAAGTTCATGGTCTACAGAGGCAACAGTTGCAAGTATATCGGGTAGTTCAAATCAATTTTCTACTGCAAAAGATAGCTCAAATAATATACATCTTGCATATGTAGATAATGGAATAAAATATAAGAAATATAATGAAACTAATTGGACATCTGCTGATGCTACCTTATCATCAGATGCCAATGATGTAGATCCTAAAATCTCTATAGACAGTGATGGAAACCCAATAGTAATCTGGTCCAAATACAATAGTGCAACTGATAATGATTTAGTATATAAAAGATTTAATGGAACTTCATGGGATACAAACTCTAAAGATCTTGTAAATAACGGTCTTCTTAATAGACATATTTCTACACCTGAAAGTATGAATAGCTCTACATTAAAGTATATATGGACCGAAGGAACAGGGAGTCCATATAACGTGAAGTTTAATAGTACTTATCTACCTAGCTATAAAGCTCATGTTACATCTTCAATATATACAGTTTCAGGTACTGATGTAACAAACATTCCATTTAATACTTCTAAGGCAACTTTTCTATCAAACCTTACCAAAGAAGATTCGAATATAACATATGATGATTCTAAGATATCTGATCCTGTTGTCACGGGCGATAGTATTATCACTACAGCTGAAGATGGAACAACATCAATAACATATAACGTTACAGTTAACGAAGACCCTGACATAGCTTTAGTAGGATTAGATAAAGCATACTTAACGGAAACCCTAATTAAAGGAGATAATCCAGATTTAAATAATGTTACTAAAGTTCTAACAAATCCATTACCAGTTGTTGGACCAAATGGATCAACAATTACATGGGTTTCAGATAAACCTTTGGTACTTTCTAATAACGGAACAATAATCAATCGTCCGTTATACACCTCTACAAATGAAAATATAATACTAACAGCTACAATTACAAAAGGACTAGCTAGCACTTCAAAAGAATTTGGGATAACAGTTCTTAAACTACCTAGTACAGATTTAAGCTCAAGTAACTACACAATTGATTTGACCTCAAAGGTAATTGAAGAAATTCCAAATGGTACTTCTAAAAGCGATTTAATCTCTGCACTTGTTAAACAAGATCCAACAATTGTAATTGATGACACAAACGTATCAGACCCAGTACAAAGTGGAGATACAATCACTATTAAGGATCAATATGGAAATATATTGGGTACATATGATATTTCAGTATTAGCAGCAGTCTCAGATACTTCAAGTACATCTAGTACGACCACTTCTTCTGTTTCTAGTACAACATCAACAGTATCTTCTAACACTAGTTCTTCAGAGTCATCTTTGCCAACTATCATTTCATCTTCATCCACTTCTAGTATTACTGAGATATTAATACCTACATCTTCAAAATCAACATCTGTAGATCTTAATCTTGAAGACAGTACAACTCAAAGAAACAGGATAATAGTTGCTGTTATGTATTTCCTAAGTCTACTAGTCTTAGTATCTGTATGGGCATATAGAAAAGCAAAAAGTAAAGACTAATCTATTTATATCCCTTTATCTCACCAGCAATTTTACTAGCAATTTCAATTTCTTCTTCATTTGTCATTGTCTTAGTAGAGCTTCTATTAATACCTATAAACTTATTTTCACCAAGTTTTAAATATATTTCATTAATCTGACCTTTTTCATCTAATGCTATGAAGTGTTCCATAGATATCCTAGGATCTATTGATATGGTTCTATCTAGAGCTTGTTGTCCTACTTTTTGATTTTCATAATTAAGATATTCTAAAACCAAAAATAAATAGTTCCCTATACCCTTAGGTTCTTCTGATATATAGTATCTACAGTTATTAAGATTTGTTTCAGTAGCACTCTTAATTCTTGTAAACTTTAAACTAGATAAATTCTCCATAAATTCCTTTGTGAATTGTCCACATACATCTTCTACGATATAGTAGCTTTTATCAGTCCTTGAAGCTTCTCCCGGATACTCCACAAAACAGTTTCTTAATTGTTTTCCCTTGTCTGTATTTCCCTCTATTACTACCTGTTTCTCTTCACATCCACCTAATATTTGATTACTATTTGTTGAAACACTAGAATTTATTGATACGGCTGTATTAGTATCTTTTTTTGCAGTTGGTCTATTTTGTACAATCAAATATACCCCACCAAGTGTAGCTCCGATAACTAAAGTTCCAATGAGAATGGGAAGAAGTGGTAATTTAGCCATGTCGACTAAATTAATATGTAAGTACGTGTACTATAGTTCTAGAAGAAGAGAATGTAAATACCACCTAGTTAGTTTAGTAGTGGGATAACTTCGCCACAAAGATTTAATTCAATATTGTTTACTTTGTATTTCTTATTCTCTACTTTATTACTTTCAATATATTTCTTAATTCTTTCTAAATTGTCTGAGTTATTAATATCTATGTTCCCTAGTGAAATATGTGGATGAAAGTTTTCTCCTTCAAGATTTGAAAAGAAATCGTAACCATCTACCTTTAACAGCTTATTATGCGTTTCCCTTATCTCATCAGCATTTAATATTTTCCAAGTCAACCTAGCCTTTACTAATTTTTCATCTAAATACTTTTCGAATATCTCAATTTTCCCAAGTTCTAAATTAATTGAATCCAAATCTCTTATCTCTTCCTTAAACTTTGATACATCCATATCTATCTTTTCTCTATTTATCTCATCTAAATACCCTAAGTATCTTAAGGTAATATGAGGAGTTCTTCTAGCTAACTCTCCAGAATATGTACTTGCCCATACAAGGGAATCCTTAATTGGTTTAAGATATTCATGAATGAATTCTTCTACGTCTTTAGGTAGCCTGACCCAAACAGTATAAAAGTTTCTATTAGGTTCTAAATCAGTATATATATTTTTGTAATTCATGAGTTTAATCCTACAATATTTATCCCAATATATGTATATCTAGAAATATGAATGAGAGTACTGCTCCAAATACCGCCATCAATAATCCCCATATTAATAGTTTTCTAAACACTACCTGTCTATCAATTGCTGGTATACAAGCTATGCATATTGCTCCAAGTGTAGATAATGGACTTACATCCACCATATGAGATCCCACACTTACAGCTATTATCATTCTTGTAATATCCCCTCCTCCAAGTTTTACTATTAAACCTGGTATTAAAGGGATAAAAGCAGGAAGAACTACTCCAGAAGAGCTTGAATATGCAGATATACCACCGGTTACAAAGGCTAAAACAGAATTTACAGTATTAGTAGTACTTATCTTAGATATAGCTGTTGTAGCTAGATCTAATCCACCAGACTTTTCCATAATACCAATAAGGACACTAACTCCACATACAAGAAGAATTGCATCCCATGGAACATTCTTAATAGTATCTTCAGTCTTTGTAATCACAAATAGAATCGATGCGATTACAAAAGAAGCTAAAGGTAAAGGCACTTTAAAAATACTTAATGAAACTATTAGTAAAATAATAGCTATGATTGTTATGATTTGATTTCTATTCAGTTTTATCTTCATACCAACACTATCTTCTACTTCAATATCACCTATTTGCTTATTCAAAAATCCTTTAAATACAAAATATGCTAAGGCTGCACTCACTGATTGAATTAAAGCTGAGGCTAAAAATACTACCCAACTTAAGTCTTTTGAGTTCACTCCTATCTTATCCATTAGCCCTATTCCAATTATTCCTGTTGGAGATATTGGAGAGAATGCTCCAGCATTAGCTCCTGTACATACCATAATAGCCATAAGGAGAGGACTAATCTTTGCTTTTAAAGCGGTAGCTATTGCAATGGGAGCTACTAAAGCAGTTGATGCAATATTCCCAGGACCAAGAGCTGAAATTAGAAGCGTAATGAAAAAGAAAATAATTGGTAAAAACTGTGGTTTTGATTTCACTAACCCAACAATTTTATTCGTGAATATTTGAAGTGTTCCATTCTCATATGCAATTCCAAATATTAAAGTAATTCCAACTAACATTAAAAAAAGATTAGCTGGGAATAGAAGTGGAATATCTTTTTCTTTAAGCCCAAGAACAAATATTCCAATAGCATAAGCAAATGCAATTGCAATAACTCCAATATTGATGTTCGGCTTCACTATACCAAGTACAATCACAATTACTAAGGCAGTAAGAGAAAGAACAGCAATATCCATAATATTAGGATTATTATGTAAGTCTAATATTATACACCTGTTAATGGTGGCAATAACACCCCCTATTGTTGGATATTATTAAGGAATCCAAATGCATCAGATAGGATTGTTATAACAATATCTAAAGCACTATCAACTGATTTAGGAGTTAGAGTGTTATTCCCATTACTCTTACCAATATTTCCAGCTTTATCACGTGATAAAGCTCGAATTGAATATACTTTTGAAGGAGTAAGGTCAGAGATAACAACAAGATGATTTTGTTTTAAGGTTGTTTCTTCTTGTGTCTTTTGAGAATAGTTTCCTCCTGTTCCTTCTCCAAACTCTACTTGAGAAGTAGCTGGTTTATCTGTATTCCAAGAAATAATTATCTGTGCACCCGTTGACTGACCTGCCTTATCAGGGATTACAGATTCTACTTTTATTCCAGAAATAGTAGGAGGTCTAGTATCTATAGCAGTAGTAAATCGATACACATCAGAAATAACTTCATTCCCTATCTTATCTCTTGCCTTTATTACCATAGCATAGTCAGTTTCAGGTTGAAGATTTTTTAGTATTGATCTATTAACTCCCTTAATTAAATTTGGATTTGTATTGTCACTTGTTTGAGCAGGTTTCTTTTCTTCATAATATGTAACTACAGTAGACACTTCTGTATTACTTGTCCATGATACTAGTACTGATGGTTGAGCAGTTCCTCGTATTTGTGAGAAGGTTACTTCTGTAAGTCTTGGTCTAGGTAAAGTAGTAAAGTCTAGAACTGTTCCTTGATATTCATTCCCATCAACATCAAGTGAATTAATTTTGTAGTAGTACTTGGTACCATCTTCAAGATTTACTAGTTGAGTTGTATAGCTTGCTTCAATAGGTGATGTAGGAGTTTCTTTTATTGATCCAAAGTCTGTAGTTTTTCCATAATATATTTTTACTGCACTAGCTGCTCTAGAGCTATATTTAATTATTGCCGATGATATTGATATATTTGAAACAGAAACATCTTTTACTCTTGGAGCTTCTTCTGTAGTAAATATTTGTTCTTGAGATGATCCTGTATTTCCATCTTCATCTGTCCACCTTGCTACAAAGTAATATGCAGTGGAAGGAGAAAGATTTGTAAGAGAAATTAGATGATCTGTTTTCTTCTCCGAGTTATATGCCTCTTCTTCAAAGTATGTTCCTGATGTTACCCCATATGCAACTTTGCTATCCGCTTCTCTTCCAGTTGTCCAGATTACTTTAGCTTTCTTCGTTGAAATATCTATTACCTTAGGAAAACTTGTAAGTGTAGGAGGTTCTGTGTACACACCTTTAGGGGTTAATGTTACTGCATTAGAGTATGTAGGAGCGTTCTGACTTTCTACAGTGTTATCCATAGTTCCTACTCTCCAGTAATATTTCTTACTATCACCTACTGTATCAAGATATGCATTACCATTTGTAGTAGTAATATTTGTCCAAGTACTTCCATCTTCTGATCTATCCACTTTATATGATAATATCCCTGTCCCTTTGTATGTTGGATCACTCCAAGCTAAAGATGCTCTCCATACAGAAGCACTTTTAATAGAGCTATCCGATACTGATAGATTTAAAGGTGAATCAGGAAGTGTAGAGTTTAAATTAAAAGTTCCCTTTAAACAATTGGTAGAAGAATATATGTCTATGTCATCTACAGCAACTACATATACAGTATTTGATCCTTTTACTACACCAGCTAATGCACCATCTGAAATTGAAGTTGTGTTTGATCCAATATATGTCACAGTATTACTTGTTATAGTTGCCAGTGTTGCTGGTGGTTGAGTATTTACCATATAGTAGTACTTACTTACAGTTCGTCCTCCCGCTGGAGTAGCAGCTGGCCAAGATAGACCAAAGCTATTTGAAGTAGAAGTAGTAGGAGTAACAGTAACACCGGTCACATTATCACAACTACCTGGAAAACTAGGAGCAGCACCACCAAATGCTAAATTACCAGTTCTAATAGTTGCAACTGCTGAAAAGTTTCCAGCATAATCTACAGTTCTAAAGTATATGACATTATTCCCTATTTGAATGTTTGGTCCATCAACCAAACTCGTTAGGTAATATGGAAATGAGTTATAGCTAGCTGGAATATATTTCAAAGATAAAGAATTGTCTGTATCAGTTCCCTCCCAAGTTCCTGCTGTACTATTTAGCTGATACTGCCATCCTAGTACTCCACTATCATCATCAGCTGAAGATGAGTTACCAGCAATAGGCCAACTAAAGTTCATGTCAGCTACATTTCCAAATGTAGAATTTGCAGTAGAAATATATGACACGTTTGTTGGTAGTGTTACATCTACTCTAAATTTAAAGAAGGTAGATGGACCAACAAATAAATTGTTACCAACATCTATTACCTTAACAAAAAGATAGTATGGATCCGTAGAAGTTACTAACCAAGGATTTCCCCTAAATGATTGATTAGAGAAATCTACTTCAGTAGTAGGAACTATGAAACTACAAGTAGAACCAGATACACTTACAGGTGAATTAGATCCGTTTAATAGCCCACTAGAGTTATATGTAATATTTGTTAAGTCTGTATTACTTTGATCATCAAATCCTCCAGGAAGTGATGACTTATTCACTAGATATATACAATATCCTTTAATTCCAGTTTCATCAGTACCTGCACTCCAACTAAATTTAGGAGATAATCCTGATGTCCATCCATTAGAAGACACGGAGGTTCCTCCATTCACCCTATACATCTGAAGTGATGAGGCATTAACGGTAGGTGGGGTAATATCTGAAGGAGAATTATCAATAGTAATATCATTAAACGTAGGAGTTACAATTCCATTTCCTGTTAAGGTTATTTCATACTGAACATATCTTCTGTTATCAATCGTACATCCACCACTTAAATCAGAACCGCTTGTTACATTTGAACAAGCAGAAAAATTACTTGCATCAGATAGATTAGCTTGATTACCTGCTCTTACTTTAACAGTTAAAGTAGTATTAGCAGGAACAGTAGAAGTATATGTTAGATTACCCCAATCACTTCCTGCTGATGTATCATATATATTTGAAGTAAGTGTTCCAGTTGTAGAATATTGATTCACTTCTACATCATATGTACTAGTTGGTTCACTAGTTACCCATTTTCTTACCCTTGCATTATCAATTTCATAATCTCCTGAGTAAAGCATCCAAGCTACTTTTAAACCAGCATCTGTCGAGAAAGTACTCGTATAGTCAGTAGTCCAATTTGCTCCTTGATCAATACTTTTTTCATAATAGTTACCACCACTTGACCTCATTCTTTCTCTTACCAAATAGTCAGTGTTATTCGACCATGGACTTGTACCTGCCCTACTACTTCCTTGTTCATATATTGGAGAGGTATTACAATTAATAGTACAAAATCCATCTCCTTGATTGTAATGCCCATAAATAAGATTCGTATAACTTGCTCCTGAAGTTCCATCTTTCCATCCCCACATAAAGGCGTCATATGGAGAATAGTCACTTGTCCATCTCATATCAAATTCAAATGACCAATCATCACGAGTAAAAGTTTGATTTGAATAAACAGA
>CAYSFE010000003.1:38857-81405 GCA_964430225.1 uncultured Candidatus Saccharibacteria bacterium | reverse complement strand
CATAAAGAAGCATATGTATTTTTCTTAACAGTTCTATCTGTATTTAACTTAATAGCAGGTATAAATTTACTATCTATACTTGTCACTCTAGTTATGTTTGTTCTATTATCAGGATCAAGCAAAGAAGATACTTTAAAACTTAAAAGGTGAAAAAATTTGATATTGTAAAAGTAGGAATTATTGTTTTTCTAGTTGGAATAGGATTTTTTACTAGATTTTTTCCATCCTCTGAACCTACTAAAAGTACTGTGTTTGATGAGTCATACTTTGTACCTCAAGTAGAAAGTTATGCTGTAAGACAATATTACTTTGATCCACACCCACATCTTGCAAGGCTCTTCATGTATTATGGAATGAAGATGTATAACCCGGATGCTGAGAAGAAACTAGATGCTAGTAAACTTGGTAACAAAGTAGAGAACTATAAAACACCACTTGATCTAAATGGGATTAGATTCTTCCCTAAACTATTTGGAAGCCTTTTGCCATTAATAGTATTTTTAATTTCATTTGAGCTTATAAACTGGAAGAAAAAAGAGGATAACTACTTTGTTCCTTTACTTGTTTCAATGCTTACGGTATTTGAAAATATATTTATCGTAGAAAGTAGGTATGCACTTATAACTCCATTTCTACTTTTCTTTATGAGTCTTACAATTCTCTTTTCTCTTAAGTTCTATAAAGAGGAGAATAGAAAACTTTCAGTAATATATCTCATACTTTCATTTGTTGCTCTTGGATTATCATTCTCTACTAAATGGTTTTCACTTTCTCTGGTCCCATTTATTCTTCTACTTATCTGTATTAAACAAGTAAAGAAAGAAGCTAAGCTAGGAGGTAAGACAAAAGATATATTCTTTAGATATATTTCAAGAGTAGCACTTAAAGTTTTTGTAGGTGTAGTTATGGTACTTTCAATATATTTCTCTGTATTTGCATGGCACTTTGCTCATATACAAACATATACAAAAAATGCAGATGAGATAGCTGACTACTGTCCATCGTACTTAGAAGATCTTAAAGCAGGAACGAACAAATCTGATTTCTTTTGTAAGATGTATTCTCAATTTCAGTTATCACTTAAATATCAAAAGTATGTACCAGAATTAGACTTTACTAAAGAGGATGAGATAGGGAGCAAGTGGATCACATGGCCTGTTATGGCAAGAACCATTAGCTATTACTGGCAAACAGATGGAAAAGGTGAATACGCATTTGTATATTTAATAGGTAATCCTGTTAATTGGGTATTAGGTTTAATAGGGGTAATTATACTATCTGCAAAAGTGATTACTGATTATTTTGAAAGTAAGAAGATAAGGTTTGTATATATTCTTCTACTACTTCTGTATTTTGCAAACTGGATTCCATATGCTTTCATCTCACGAGTCATGTATCTTTACCACTATATCCCTGCTCTACTAGTCTCTTACCTCATATTTGGAGTAGTTCTTAATGACATAATCTTTAAGAAGATTGAAAACGATGTAAGAAGATCAATAATAGTAATATCTGTAATCTTTATCTCAACAATATTATTAAGTCTAGTAGGGTACTTTTTCATGTATCATTTCACTTGCCTTCTTCCAATTAGTAAGGAAGGATTTGAAACAAGATATCTCGTTAAAGACTGGGATATGAAATGGCCAGGTAAAGACTAAGCTCTTTACATCATTTCAATTTTCACATATTCTAGATACATATAGTTTTGTATAAAAATTTTATGCACGTCAATAGAACCAGAATCATTTTAATTGTAATGATAATAGCTACTGTAGTATTAGGAGTTGCAGCAATCTTCATAGGATGGAGATTACAGACACAAGTAAATACGAATACATTTGCGAATGATCTTTCCTGTATCCCTACCCGATGTACTAAGGTATGTTGTCCTGGTGGTGGGTGTGTTAAGACAAGTTGTCAGGATGGAAGAACTGATCTCGATTGGAATGGTGGTCCAGGTTCATGTATGTCTCCAAGCGAAGTTAAAGATGGAGATACCTGTCCTGCAGTAACTCCTCCTCCAAATCCCACTCCAACAACAGAAGCTAGCTGTATAGCAGCAAAGGGTTGTTATAACACTAGCACTAAGGTTTGTATTGCTAATGGAGATACTTGGTGTAGTGGAGGTCAAGATGGTGGAACCCCTTATGGTACAAGCAAGTGTAATAATGGTGTAGTTCAAGATTTAGGAGATAACTATACAGGAGCAGGTGCTTGTAAGCCTGGTTTTTGTCCTGCTGGATCTTGTTTAGATAGAAATAATGCTGCTGGGAATACTACATTTAATCAGTGTATTGCAGCAGGATCTGCAAATTGTAGTTCATCAGCCTCAACTGGAAATACTTGTCAGATATGTGACTGTACAGATACAGGAGTCCTTGATTATCAAGGAAAAGAATGTAGAAGAAATTGTACTGGATATAATAGAGCGTGTAATTCTGTGATACCTGTATGTGGACAATTAGATTTTCCACCTAATGGTGCACAAAACATTGTTGTGGCTACTGGGTGTACAACAACAACAACTACATCTACTACATCTTCATCTACTAGTTCTATAACAACTCAAAATACCTGTTATAAATGTACGGATGCTGAAGATGATGGAAATACTTGTCAAACTCAAACTACTACTGGAACTTGTGCTAGTTTAGGAGCAGGATGGACAACAAATAGTAGTTGTGCAACTGCTGCTACTGGTGGTAGCTGTACTGCAGCTATTCAAGCAAAAGTGAGTGGTAGGGTATATTGTCAAGATCCTGGTGGTATTCCTATCCCAATTGCTAATACAGTTGTAGCTATTACTAAAGGTAGTACAACTATTAATGCTACAACGGATAGTGATGGATTTTATGTAAGTTCAGCAATAGGATTACCAAGTACTGGTGATAAAGTCGCAGTAGATATTGGATCATTGCCAAGTACTTTTAATAACGGACTTAATACTTCTCAGCTTACTGCTAAGTCAGCACTTAACTGTGCTACTTCAAGTAAGCTTGCTGGATGTTCAACTGGTGTAGCGTCAAACTACTATTGTGATAGTGTAACTACAAAGGGTAGTTATGCAAACTGTAAGATTACAACAGCCGGAGATAGTACTAGTGGACATGGATATTTTGATTTTAAATATACAAACTGTAGTGCTGCAGTTCCTTCATGTGGAAATAGTGTGGTTGATGCTGGTGAAGCATGTGATCCTGTAGGAACAGTTGGGCAATGTACCAATGGTGGTAAGTGTCAAACAGGATGTGCTTGTTCAACATGTAATTCAGCATGTAGTACAAATGATGATTGTCCTGATGGATTAATATGTAGTGGTAATAGCTGTAGAAATCCAAGTAATACATCCGCAGTTGATTGTAAGGTAAGAGTAATACCTTCAACTGGAATACTT
The DNA here is from genome assembly GCA_964430225.1 of uncultured Candidatus Saccharibacteria bacterium. Classification (GTDB taxonomy): domain Bacteria; phylum Patescibacteriota; class Dojkabacteria; family JBAXKR01; genus CAYSFE01. The sequence continues at coordinate 78,008 of CAYSFE010000003.1, read as the reverse complement.
GATGATAACTACTTACTAATCTTTGCTAGTTTCATATTTATGATATTTGGTCTACTTGTAATTAGAAATCAAGGAGCAATTACATTCATGACTAATGTTGCTATCTCGCTGTTTGGAACTAATATCTTAAGATATGTTGATCCTGCTGGAGCAAAAAGATATTACGAAAAAAATATTTTAAACAAACAAAAACATGAAGTTGAATAGGACAAAGATACTAGTAATTTCTTTAGTAGTAATTACGATAGCATTGGGAGGAACTGCTCTATATATAGCAAATAGGTTACAGAACCAAATACAAACACCAAGTAGTGCAGCAACAATCACACCTCCTCCTCATGTAGAATATAAATGTAAAGTTATATATTATAAAGATGCAGCATTTACAGAAGCATATAAGGCAACAGATACTGTTCCTGCCAACACGATTTTAGAGCTATATATTTCAAGAACTGCTACTGGAGCATTTACTAATGTAGGAGTTAACAATGTTTCTTTAAGAAAAGGAACTACAAGAATGGCTGGAATTCAAACTACTGGAAATAATTATCATGTAAGTATACCTGCAGATCAAATAAAAGATGGAGCCAATGTGTTTGAATTTGGATACAATATTCAAAATAATAATGTAGCAACTGGGGATTGGTGTGAACCATATACTATAACTGGGAAAGCTGCAACTGCAACAGACCCTGTTTGTAGAGAAATGGTTATAGGTAAAACTGCTGGATCACTTGTAAAAAAGAATGTAAGAAGTGATGCTCTTTTAATTGCACCTGGTGAAACTCTAACTATTAAATATACATTAGGAAATGCTACAGCAGGAGATACAAGAAGGATTCATATTAAAAACGACCAGAACTTTAGAGTGGCTACAGATATGAATCAACAGCTTTTAGTTAGCTACAGTAATACAAATAATGCAAAACTACTTACTACTGGTGTAGCTTCTGGTTCCGATCAAAGTTATACATATACTCTTACTTATGCAGAACTATTTCCTAATGATACGACAGCCTTAAGTTTTCCATATAGTCCTGCTGAAAAACCTCAGTGGGCATCTGGAACACCTCCTAATATTCTTCAAATAAGTGGGACAGTAAAGAAGGCTACAGCTACAGCAGATGGTACATTTGATAAAAACTGTATCAGTTATGTAAAAAGAGCTGCAATTACTCCTGTAGTTACTACTCAAACTTCAACATCACAATGCGTAGGAATGACTATTGGAAAGAATGGGGGAACTCAAGCAAAGAAAAATACTAGAGATAACCCTCTACTTCTAACTACTGGAGATACTTTAAATGTAACTCATACTTTAAGTAATGTTCCTGCTTCAGAAAATAGTAGAACACTAAGAATGTATAACGCACAGAACATAAGTAGTGATGGAAATAATTCACTAAATAGTTTTACAAGCTATAACAGTTCAACTGCAACTTTCCAAATAGTAAATAAAGTTGCAAATGGAAGTAATTCAGATTTCAAATATACCCTTACATACGCACAGTTATTCAAAGCGGATACTACTGCTTTAGTAAAAGCTGCAACACCTGCAGAAACACCACAATGGGCATCTGGAGGAATTCCAAACTTAATAAAGATAGCAGTTCCAGTAAAACCATTCTTAAGCGGTATTGAAGGTACATTTGATTCTAATTGTATTGGATATGTATCAAGAGTAGGGATTAGTTTAGCTAGTACAGATGATACAACTGATGATGAATCAAATGATCTTCCCTCCACTGATCTAAGTGCATTAAATATATTTGAACTTATTGGTGGAGCTATATTCTTACTAGGTGGAATAACCATAATGAAATATAGATCAAGATTTGAGAATATTTAATCTTGATTAGCTACTACAACTAGTCTTTTACTATTAGATCCAAAAGGATAACAAGTCATTAAGGTTATTGTCTTTCCACCCTGATCATTTAATATATCTGTTTCATCTGGATTTATTATCTTCACCTTATTAATAGTATATCCAATTCTTTTATCATCTATATCTACATAAATTTTATCTCCAAAGTTTAGTCTTCCAAGTTTAGTAAACTCTACAACTGGATTACTAGGATTATCCCTATATACTGACTCTGTTATTGAGTGACCATAAATGAAGGCATTACCAGATTGTCCTGGTACTGGACTTCCTTTAAAATGAGCTAAGCTATTTTCTAAAGCTTTCTTATATACAACCTCAACATCACTCTTTACATTTGCTTTTACTCTAGCTTTGTTTGTACCAATCTTAGGTATAGTGAGAAAGAAATCTTTTGAATATGTGGTACTTACCGTATCTTCGCTCTTAAGTGTAAGAGAGTGAGCTAGTACTTCAGAGAAATATCCCGATTGAGGTGAAGATATGAGGTTTATCTTATCTTTATAGTAGTCGTCACTTACAACAGACACATTATCTGAGTTATTTGCAAATCTAGACTGTATAAAACTTAACATTTCAGGAAATAGTTGAGAAGAAAGTAAGTAGGCACCTGCTAAGATAAACAGTAGTGGAATAAAGAAACCGGTCCACTTACTGTCTGATAAACTTTTAGTAATATATTTGTTAAATTTCTCAATACCATCCCAAAGAGTTACTTGTTGAGAAGAAGCCACATCTTCTTTCTTATCATCATTAATTACAACTGGTTTTTTCTTTAGAGAATAGAGTGCCATAGGTAATAGAATACAAAAGAAAGTAAGACTTTACCAGCTTGAAATGCTTTTGTATTTCCCCTATTCTATATGTATATTTATATATCTTCTACTCTCTATGAAAAAGTTAAAGAAACTATTTAATGGTAATACACTTTTACTTACTTCTATCGTGCTTCTTTTACTTCTAATTGTATTCTTTGGTGTGTCATATGTTACAGAAACACCAGCTACAATAAAGGATTTAAGGATAACAAATATATCTGATACGTCTGTAACCGTTACATACTTTACTGAAGTTCCAACATATGGATCTGTAATAGTATCTGATAAAAATGATTTTGATTTCTTAAACCAATTATCAAGAACAAGATACTATGATGATAGGAATGATGGAGAATTAAGATACTCTCACCATATTACAGTTTCAGGACTTAAACCAAGTAGTGCATACTTCTTTGAAGTAATGGGTAATCTAAAACAAGTAAAATATACCTACCCAGTACTAGAAACAGGAAAGACTTTAGATACTCTTGTAACTCCAGATCCAACATATGGAAGTTTTAGTGAAAACACTTCTATGGACTCTATAGTCTATCTATCTATAGAGGGATCAACACTACAATCAACATATCTAGGAGCAGGTAATACATTTAGTATGGATAAGGCAAATATACGAACACCTGATTTAGAAGATCAAGCAAAGTACAAATATCATGATCCAATATTAATAGAAATTTTAAATAATGATACTCAGCTAGGATATCAGACAAATGTAGGATCAGATCAACCAACCGCAAAGTTTGAAACTACAACAAACAAAGAAACAAGTAAGATAAAACTAAATACTTCTGTATTAGGCAGTGTATTTGCAGAAGCACCATGTAGTGCAGCAACTTTAAAAGAGGAAGAAGGTTCAACATGTACAGGACCTAATGGATACCAGTATGTTGTTAAAGATGGTCAGTTCAGTGATGAAATTGCAAGAATGCAAGACTACTATGTACAGACTGGAATAACAGGATCAAAAGATTTTACAGAACAAGGAAAGATAGATGCAGCAAAGGGTAATAACCAGGGACCTTTTTCACCAACTAATCCTGCACCAATACCTGTAAATGCAAAACTACCACTATGCAGCAATGACGACAAGTCGGTTAAAGTTGGAGATCCTTGTAGAGGTGCACAGAATGGATTTACATATAAAAGAACAGCAACTGGATTTGATGACACAATAGCAAAAGCACAGAATGCAGATAAGAATCTATTATTTGCAGATCCTACGGTAACAAAAGAACAAGAAGCACAAACAACTGCAGAAAAAGCAAAGATAGAAGCAGAACATAAGGCATTATGTGCTCAGTTAACAGTAAACAAGGTGGTATGGACTAAGAAAAATAATAATACTTTGTTTAACTGTAAAGATGGAACATATACAGAATATCCATGTGCAAAGGGAGAGGTTGTTATTCAAAATGATGATGGAAAAGACGATCAGTGCGGAATCCCAAATGATAAAAATATGACGTGTAAAAGTTTAAGTGAAACAGAACCTGATGTTAAAGTTGGACATATCTTTAAGTCTGGAGATGTTGAATATATAGTAGCTGGATGTGAAAATGGTAAGGCCATTATGTATTTCTATGGAGCTTCGAGTACTATGGAATATATTAAGCAATATGGGAAAGAAGGGTGTACCAAAACACTAAAAAAAGAAAATAACGCAAATAAATTAATACTTTGTGATGTTTATCAATATAAGAATGAGAAAGGTTCTTGTACGTCTGAAAGAACTGTTGCTGAAGATTGTATTGAACCAATTCCTATTGTAGCTCCTATTCAACCACCGACAAATATAGTTCCTACTGGATCGGTAACGCCTAAAACTGATGGGGCTAATGCTGGTGTAGGAGGGGGAGGTAAACCATTGCTATCTCCTGCAAGTGGAACAGTAGCAGGATATTACAATCTTGATTATAAGGATTGTGCAACTACAGCAAAAACATTTGATACTACAAAAGTAACAAAAACATGTGGGTGTGGTCTAATACCAGATACCGCACAAAATGGTGGTAATCTTACTTTAAATGTAAGCCAGGGAATTGTATATACATGTGAAGGAAGAGAAGATGGTGGCGGAACTATTAAACAATATGATCTCTTAAAGAATATATCAACAATTCCAATAGGGGTTATAAATAAAACTACTGGTAAATTGGAAGTTGTTCCAAGTGAAATACCTGCGGGCACTCAAGTAGCTAGCTCAACTAATCTAGAAACTAAGGAAGTTCCAGCTCCACCATCTAATGCAATATTAATTAAAGACGATACATATTCTAAGGTTTGTACATCTTGGAATAATGATAAATCATGTTGTAAAGAAGTTACTGTTACTAATATACAAACTTTTAGCAATCATCAACCAGTTTATTATCCCAAAGCGGTAATAACTTCAAGTTGTAGTCAAACTGTTCTTAATCCTAGAATTGGTGATAACTGTGGTCAATATCAAAATGGAGAACCATATTGTGCAAATAATGGTAAGACAGAATTTGGATTAGGCAGGTGTGTAAATGGTATTCCTCAGTTACAAGAAGGTCTATGTGATCCTTCAAAACCTAATAAACCTAGTAAAGCATCTATTAATGGTGTCATCTCCCCAGTCAATGCTGAAGCTGTATTAGGAGTATCAGATAGTAGTGGGGTAGAGTTAAATAGTACTGGTACATATACTATCACTAGTGGTAATACCTCTATTAAAGAGTTTAAGGTAATGGATCTTGTAAATGGTAAAGCTAAAATTGTATTCTTTGATGATAAGAATGCAAACGGTATTAGAGATACTGGTGAAGAAGATATTACAACTCCAGTAGAAGTAAAGATTGAAAAAACTTCTGATATATCCCGATTTGAATTAAATGAGGGATGGAATCTAGTAGGATATGAGTATACAGAAGCTAGAACTGCTAAAGATCTACTCTCCAATATATCTTCAAAAGGAGGATATGCAACTCATGTAGCTACATATAGACAAGGGGGATGGGTAATGTATTCAGAGAGAGCTGAGAAGTCATTTGGAAATAACTTTAATCTAATTCCAGGAGAAGGATACTTTGTAAAAGTAATAAAGAGTGGAAAACTATCCTTTGAAGGTAATAAGATAGCAGCTAACCAGCCATATAGATTAAGTAATGGATGGAATCTATTAAGTTTTAGATTAGATCCAGTTCTAAAGGCTTCTAAACTAATAGACGCTATTAATCTAAATTCTCCTGTAGCTTCAGATGTAGTTACAAGATATGTAAGTGGTAAGTATGAAAATGTAGTTAAGGATAAAGATACAGTATATGGAAGTGATTTTGATATAGAGGAGAATAAAGGGTATTTTGTAAGAGTAACTAAGGGTGGAGTAGTAATAATGAAATAAAAAGGGATGCCTCCAAAATACTCTAGGTATATAGGAGGTATTTCCCTTGTAAATACAGGTACTTTCCTGATATACTTGTTCCACGTTTTGTTTTGGGGAAGTTATAGCATAATTGAGTAATTTGTGATTTCACTTAAGTAATAAGCGTGACATGTTTAAGTGTCTTCATAGAGGAAAGTCGGATTACCTGATTTATCAGGTGTATCTTTGAAATACAAAGTATTTCTCTCTTCAAAGTAACCCCAAAACTAAATTAGATATTTATTTTATTCTAATTTAAATTATGCAAAAGAAGAGAGTCAGTATTGCCACAGTTCCACTTACACATCTAGATCTCAATTTAATTGATTCACATATTAAAAGCTATGATTGGCTTTTAAGTGATGGTGTTAAAGAGCTCTTTGATGAGATAAATCCAGTTACAGATTACACTGGAGAATCATGGGAACTTTCTTTTAAGGGTTTTAGAATTGAAAAAGCTACTTGTAGCTTTGAAGATGCTCTTAAATACGGTAAGTCGTATGAAGCCCCTCTTTACGTTACAGTAGAATTAAAGAACAAAAAGAGTAAAGAAATCAAAGAACAAGAACTTTACTTCATGGATCTTCCACTTATCTCCGAAAGAGGTACTTTTGTTGTAAATGGAAATGAAAGAGTTCTAGTTATGCAAATAGTTAGAGCAGAAGGAGTCCTATATACAGAAAGCAAGAATTCAACAAAGAATAAACCTCTATACACAGTCAAACTAATCCCTCAAAGAGGAAGATGGTTTGATTTTGAAGTTTCTAAGCAAGGAGTAATGGCAGTAAGACTATTAGAAAAGAGACCAAAAATCCTTATCACAACTCTTCTAAAAGCATTTGGATACTCAGATGAGGATATGCTTAAGATGTTTTCTGATGTAGATACAATGGAACATAAGTTTGTTGAAGCTACACTTAAGAAAGATCCAACAAAATCAAAAGAAGAAGCATTAATAGAGATATATACTAAACTTAAACCAGAAGATTCAGTTACTTTAGAAAGTGCAAGAAACTTGCTAAATAACATCTTCTTTAATCCTAGAATTACTTGGTTAGGAAGAACTGGTAGATACAAGCTAAATAAAAAGCTTGGATTAACATCTTCAATAGAAAAGAAAAACTATGTTCTATATAGAGATGACATAGTAGCTATTGTTAAAGCACTTATTAAATTAAATAACGGTGTATTAAAACTTGATGATATTGATCATCTTGCAAATAGAAGAATAAAAGGACCTGGAGAACTTATTCAAGAGAGATTAAGAATAGGTATTTTAAGAATGGAGAAGAACGTAAAAGATAAGATGAGTACATTCTCTGCTGATGAATTAATCACTCCATCAATATTAGTAAATACAAGACCAGTAAGTTCAGCTATGCTTCAATTCTTTGGATCATCAGCTGTTTCTAGATATATGGATCAAGAAAACTTACTATCTGAAATTGAGAGTAAAAGAAAGATTACAGCAGGGGGACCTGGTGGTCTTACAAAAGAAAGTGCTACTTTCTCAGTACGTGATGTACATTTCTCTCAATACTCTAGAATTTGTCCTGTAACAACTCCTGAAGGACCTATGATTGGTATAGTTTCACATATGTCTCTTTACTCTAGAATTAATGACTATGGATTCTTAGAAGCTCCATATAGAAAAGTTGTAAATCATATAGTTCCTTCTAAAGCTAAAGAATCAGATATACTAGGAAGATTTGCAGGAGAAAGTAACAAAGAGCTTGGAGTAAAAGCAGGTGAAAAGATTGATTCAAGAATGGCTAAGAAGATTCTTAGCTCTAAGTTAGAAAGCTTTAAAGTAGAACCATATATAACTAAGCAAATTGATTACATGGAACCTGATGATGAAATGGCTTTCATCATAGGACAAGCAAACATATTAATAGACGAAGAAGGTAATATTACTGAGAAGACTGCATTTGTAAGAACTCATGGAGAGTATGCAAATATGGATTCTCACTTAATCCAATATGTTGATGTTAACCCTGTTCAAATTGCAGGTCTTGGATTCTCATTAATTCCTTTTGGAGCTAATGATGATAGTAATAGAACATTAATGGGAGCAAACATGCAACGTCAAGCAGTACCTTTAATAAAGGCAGAAGCTCCAATTGTAGGAACTGGATATGAAAAGATCGCAGCTCATGCATCTTTAAGAGCAGTTTGGGCTCTTAATGATGGAGAAGTTGTTAGTTATGATGGATCTAGACTTGTTGTAGAGTACGAGAAAGATAGTGAACATAAAAAGAACTGGGAAAAGGGATATGAAATACAAAAGTTTTTTGGTACTAACCAAAATACATGTTTTAATCAAAAAGTAGTTGTAAAACCTGGAGATAAATTCAAAAGAGGAACACTTCTTGTTGATGGACCATGTATGGAAAATGGAGAATTAGCACTAGGTACAAACTTAGTAGCAGCATATATGGCATGGGAAGGATTCAACTTTGATGATGGAATAATCATATCAGAGAGATTAATCAAAGATGATGTACTTTCATCAATCCATATTAAAGAATATGTTCAAGATATTAGAGAAACAAAACTTGGACCTGAAGAAATTACTAGAGATATCCCATCAGCTGGTGAATATGCACTTAGAAATCTTGATGAGACTGGAATAGTAAGAATTGGTGCATCCACTCAATCAGGAGATATCTTAGTAGGTATCATTGCTCCTAAGGGAGAAACTGAACTATCTGCTGAAGAGAAACTTCTAAGAGCAATATTCGGAGAAGCAGCTAAAGATGTTAGAGATAACTCACTTAGACTTCCTCATGGAGATAAAGGTGTAGTTATTAACGTTCAAATACTTGATAAAGAAAAGGGAGACAAACTATCTCCTGGAGTATTAAAACAAGTAAAGGTATTTGTAGCAAGAACACATAAGATTGGAATTGGAGATAAATTAACTGGTAGACACGGAGATAAGGGAGTTATTGCAAAAGTACTTCCAGTTGAGGATATGCCTTACATGGAAGATGGAACACCTGTAGACATTATCCTTTCTCCTCTATCTATTGTTAAACGTATGAACCTAGGACAGCTTAAAGAAGCTCACTTAGGTATGTCAGCTAAAAAAGCTGGAGTTAATGTAGCAGTAGAACCATTTGCTCCAATTGATGAAAATATCATATATGATATGGCTAAGAAGACAGGATATGATAATGCTAAAAAGATTCAACTTTATGATGGTAGAACAGGAGAGAAGTTTGATAACCCATCAGTAGTAGGTATTAGATACATTGTGAAACTAAACCACTTAGCTGATGATAAAGTTCATGCAAGATCAACTGGACCTTACACAATGGTTACTCAACAACCTCTTGGTGGTAAGGCACAATTTGGAGGACAAAGATTTGGAGAAATGGAAGTATGGGCACTTGAAGCACATGCAGTTCCAAATATCCTTCATGAAATGTTAACAATTAAGTCTGATGATGTAGTTGGTAGAGCATTAGCTTACAAGGCTATTATTCAAGGTACACCAATAGAAGCACCAAATATCCCTGAATCATTTAGGGTATTAACAGCAGAGCTTAGAGCACTAGGATTAAACCTAGATACAGTAGGAGCTATAGAGACAAATAGAGATCTAGAAGCTGAGGTAGAAGAAGGTGGACCAATACTTGAAAAAGAAGAAATAGTAGTGAGCGATGAAGAGACAATAAAGAATATAGATATGGAGGTTAAGGATTCTATAATTGAGTTAGATAAATAAATATTAACACTTAAACTATGTCAGTATGGGGACCAATTCACGAGATTGCTCCAAATATGTTTGAGGAGCAAGGTTATGAAGTATTTATGGTTGATGGTTTTGGTAAAACACACCGGAATCCCAAAGTGTTTGGAGAATTAAGTGGGGCAATGAAGGAATGGAATGGAACATATGGAAGTAGGGAAGAATGGATAAAATATAGTCTGATGTCGGGGGTTAAAGAAGTAGTTATTTTGATGGATGCAAGTAATAGAGATGGATTAATTAGACCAGTCGTATTAAGACAAGAACATTTAGTTGCATTAAGACCTACGGAATTAGGAAAAGTCTTGATTAGTAGTTTTGCATTAGTACAACTTGGGGCTGGATTTTTCAGAAATAAACCAACTATGCTTGTAGATTTTGATGGAACAATTAATGAGAGAGATGAGATTGCTAGATTAGGAATTGATGTTAATAAGGCAGCGGCATACGTTGGAGTAGAAGTTATGGGAGAAGATAGATTAAGAAAATTACTAAAAGTATCTTAAATATATTATTTAATATTATATTACTAACATATGTTAAAAGACTTTAAAGCACTTAAGATCACACTAGCTTCACCTGAAGAAATACTAGCTTGGTCTAAGGGAGAGGTAAAGAAAGCAGAAACCATTAATTATAGAACCATGAGAGCTGAGATGGATGGACTCATGTGTGAAAAGATCTTTGGACCTACAAAGAACTATGAATGTTTCTGTGGTAAATACAAGAAAGTAAGATACAAGGGTATCATTTGTGATAGATGTGGAGTAGAAGTAACCAATAAGAGAGTAAGAAGAGAAAGAATGGGACATATTGAGTTATCTTCTCCAATCGTTCATATCTGGTATTCATTTGGAGTACCTAACAGACTTTCTATGATACTTGATATCCCTCATAAGAAGCTTGAAGCAGTAATATATTTTGCAAGTTTTCTTGTAGTAGATGTTGATGAAGATGCTAAAGCTAAGGCTACATCTAAAGTAGGAGAAGTATTAGATGACGCAGTAAAAGTAATTGCTAAAGAAATAAAGGAAGAGATTAGTAATGAAGAAAAGATGTTTAAAGGTGAGATGGAAGAAGGAAAGAAACATCTAAAGAAAGATAAGTCAGCAGAATTACAAATTGAGAAATTAAAAGTAGATCATAACAAAAAGCTAGCATCTATTAGAGAATCATTTGCTCAAAAAGAAATGAAATTAAGAGATGAGCATAAAGCTCTTAAAGATCTAATTGAAAGAGTTACTTTAGGAGAAACAGTTACCCAAGAGGAACATGATAGATTAGTTGAAAATGATTTCAACTTCTTTAAAGTAAGTATGGGTGCAGAAGCTATTATGAGTCTTCTTGAAAAAGTAGACTTGGATAAAGAAGTAGTTAAATTACAAAAGGAAATAGAGAAATCTAGATCTGTAATAAAGACTAAGAAATTAGTAGCAAGACATAGACTTTTAAAGGCTATGAATAAAGCTGGAATTAAACCAGTCTGGATGATAATGAAACATTTACCAGTAATACCTGCTGATCTAAGACCTATTATTCAATTAGCTGGAGGTAGATTTGCTACATCAGATCTAAATGATCTATATAGACGTGTTATTAACAGAAACAATAGACTTAAGAAACTTATTGATCTAGGAGCACCTGAAATCATTTTAAGAAATGAGAAAAGAATGCTTCAAGAATCAGTAGATGCACTACTTGATAACAGTCATAGATTTGGAAACGCAGTTCTAAACTCAAGAAATCAACCATACAAATCTCTTTCGGATATGTTAAGAGGTAAGCAAGGTAGATTTAGACAGAACTTACTTGGTAAACGTGTTGACTACTCAGGTAGAGCAGTTATCGTTGCAGGTCCTGATCTTAAGAGTTTTGAATGTGGTATTCCTCATGTGATTGCACTTGAACTCTTCAAACCTTTTATCATAAAAGAGGTTATTGGCAGAGGATTTGCATCAAATATTAAAGCAGCTAAAGTATTCTTTGAAGAGAAATCTCCAGAAGTTTACGATATCTTAGAAGAAGTAATTAAAGATAGACCAGTTCTTCTAAATAGAGCTCCAACATTACATAAGCAGGGTATTCAAGCTTTCTATCCAGTGTTAACAACTGGTAATGCTATTAGAATAAACCCACTTGTATGTAAGGGTTTCAATGCTGACTTCGATGGAGATCAAATGGCAGTACATGTACCACTTTCTGTAGAAGCTATCAAAGAAGCTAAGGAAAGAATGATGCCAGATTCAAATGTTTTACTTATGGCTGATGCATCTCCTGTTGTTAATGCCGCTAAAGACATTATCGTTGGAGTGTACTACCTATCTAAGATGGATGATGGTGAAGCTAAAGTATTTAGTTCAGTTGATGAAGCTAAAAGAGAATATGATCTTGGACTAATAAGTCATTCTGCAAAGATAAAGATAATGATAGAGGATAAATTCATAGAGACTTCAATAGGTAGAGTAATATTAAATAGTTACTTACCAAAGGACTATGGATTTGTTAACAAACAATTTGATTCAGCTCAGATATCTGGAACTGTTGCAGACATATTTACAAAATATGGTGCAAAAGAATCAATCAATGTTCTAGATAGTTTCAAAGAACTTGGATTTAAATATTTAACAATCTCAGGTCTATCTATCTCAATAGATGACTACAAGATTTCTCCAGCTCGTGAAGGATTAGTAGAAGTAGCTAACAAGCAAGAGAATGAGCTTAATGAAAACTATATGTCAGGTATGATAACTAAAGATGAGAAGTTAAAGTTATCTCAAGATATATGGGCAGATACTACAAACAAAGTTGTGGAAGAAACCCTTAAGGAATACAAATCAGATAACCCAATTATCATATTTGATAAATCTGGAGGTTTACCAGCAAAGGATCCTTTAAGACAATCAGCAGCTATTAGAGGTTTGATCATGGATGCACAAGGACATATTGTGGCACTTCCTCTAAAATCAAACTACAAACTTGGACTAAATACTTTTGAATATTTTGTAGCATCTAAAGGTACTAGAAAAGGTTTAGCTGATACTGCACTTAAGACTTCAGAATCAGGATACTTAACTAGAAAGCTTTGTGATGTAGCACAAGATATCATTACAAGACGAGATGATTGTGGAACTGAGAGAGGAATATACCTATACAGAAACTCAAACAGAAGATTATCTTTTGAAAAGAGAATCACAGGTAGAATTGCTAATGAAGATATTAAGGATGGAAAAGAAGTATTAGTAAAGAGAGGAGAATTAATAGGTGCATTAGTTGCAAAGAAAATAGATGCAATAAAGGGACTTGATAAACTCTTTGTTAGATCACCTCTAACATGTGACTCAGTAAATGGAATCTGTGTACAGTGTTATGGATCAAATCTATCTACTCAAAAGTTAGCAGATAAGGGTTTAGCAGTTGGAATCATAGCTGGACAAGCTATGGGACAAGCTGCAACTCAGCTTACTCTAAACACTAAGCACGCAGCAGCTAAAGTAGGTACAGATATTACTCAAGGTTTACCTCGTGTTGAGGAATTGTTCGAAGCTAGATCACCTAAATCAAAAGCATTAATTGCTGAGATTAGTGGAAAGGTAAAGATAGTAGAGAACAAAGAAACAGGAGAGAGAACATTAAGAATATCTGAAACTGAAAAGATTGAAAGAAAGTATGAGCTTAAGAAAGGTGATGAGATTACATTTGCAAGAGCTAAGAAAGTAAAGAAAGGAGATACACTAGTTATTAAAGCAGATAAGTCAGAACTTAAAGCTCCAATTGATGGAGAAGTAAGTAAGACAGGAGAGATAATAGACTTTAAGGGAACAAGACATCTAGAAGTAAATCATGAATTAGAGAATAACATGATGTTACAAGTAGAAGACGGAGCAAGTGTAATAGCAGGAACAAGACTTACTGATGGATCTATTGACCCTAAAGAGCTTATGCTTTTTGGATCTCTTGAACTATCTCAACAATATGTTATTGATAACATACAAGAAGTGTATGGAATTCAAGGTATTGCTCTAGATGATAAGCATGTTGAAATTGTTGTTAGAAAGATGAGTGATTATGTAAGAGTTATTGATGAGGGAGATACAGATTTCCTATCAGGAGATATCATTGCATATTCAATAATCAGAAAAGCTAACCATGATCTAAAAGAGAAGGGATTAAGAACAGCTAAATTCATTAGAGAATTCTTAGGAGTAACTCAAGCAGCTATAAAGACACAATCATTCCTATCAGCAGCATCATTCCAAGAACAAGTTAGAGTATTATCAGAAGCAGCATTAATTGGAAAAATGGATGACTTGAAGGGATTAAAAGAAAATGTCATTATAGGTAGACCAGTACCACTAGGAACTAAGAATGTGGAAATGGAATAAAGTATTAATGAATTTATATGTCATTATCAGGGTTAATAAAAGATTTGAGGTATGGCGAAGCTCCTCTACCTAAGTTAGTTGTGGAATATTACAATACTCCTGGTACATTAAGTGTAGATAGGGGAGGAGGTCAACGTACTCAACAGTTATTATTTGCCTTGAAAGAAGCTAAAGCTAGCGTTAGTGATAATTATCTTAGAGAAGGACTTGATACCCCAAGAAGAAATAATCAAGGAAGAATCTCGTTTGACTTAATTACAGGTAAAGCAATTGAATACGAAGTTGAAACTGTAAGGAAAGCACTTCATTATGCCTCAACATTTAGCCTAAGTAATAACGGAGAAAGGGTATTTCTAGTGTTTCCAGCAAAAATGAGGCAGGATCCTACTGACATAAAGTCTGGATTTGTTAGAATGGCAATGAATATTGAGCAATGGAATAAATTATCCCAATTGGTGACGGAAATGAGCCCTGGTCAAGCACCAGCCAAGAAGGAAATAGATCCTAGGACTTATGAAGAATATATTAATGGTGATAATAATTATATTTTGCCTCAAGACGTTTCAAAGACTGATTTCCAAAAAGGGCTAGCAGATTATATTAGGAAAGACCGGGGAAATGTACAAGATTGGACCCCACTATTTGCCAAGGTTTATAAACTAGAGACTGTAAGAGACGGTAGAGTTCTTATTAATGCTAGAACTAATCCTGCCAGATACACTGATTCTGAAAGAGAATTGTTAGCTAATGTAACAGAATACGACTTGTCTAAACTCTCTTTTGATAGAAAGAATTTTGCAAAAGGGTTGATGAATGCGGCTTTAGATAGACAGAAAGATGAAGTTAGGATCCTATTTATGGGCGATGAAAGAAGTGCGTATATGTATAGAACTGATACAGAATCATATGATCTTATGGTTAGCTGGCTACTTCAACAGAATGCTAGTCAAAATCCTACATAGTCTGATATAATAGGGACCTATGTAATTAAACATTTTTAAATATATATATGTCAAGAATATCGCAACTAGTAAGAAAAGGAAGAAAAGCTAAAAGAGGAACAGCTAAATATAAGGGGCTAGAGTTTAGTGCAACCACTAAATACAAGCAACTTCAATTCAACTATAACTCTCTAAAGACTAAATATACTAAAAGAGCAAATCCATTTAAACGTGGAGTTTGTCTTGTAGTTACAACTAGAACACCTAAAAAACCTAACTCAGCTCTTAGAAAAGTAGCTAAAGTTAGATTATCAAACAGACAAGAAATTACAGCATATATCCCAGGAGAAGGACATAACTTACAAGAGCACTCAGTAGTATTAGTAAAGGGTGGTAAAGTAAAAGATCTTCCTGGTGTTAAATACCATATAGTTAGAGGAAAATTTGATGCTGCAGGAGTAGAAGGAAGAAAGCAACAAAGATCCGCATATGGTGCTAAAAGACCTAAGAAAAAAGCTTAATCACCTCATGTTTTAGAGTGGTTAAGAGTATCCTAGATGTTTAATCATCCTAGGAGAAGTTTTAATTTTTAATATATATTTTTATGAGAGGTAAAGTTGCGAAAATCCGTAAATTAAAGGCTGACCATATATATGGTTCTACAAAGCTTTCAAAGTTCATCAACAAAGTTATGTATGATGGAAAGAAATCAATTGCAGAAACTGTAACATATGATGCTCTTAAAATTGCTGGAGAAATGCTTAAGGTTGAACCAATGGTAGTATTTGAAAAAGCTATCTCTAACGTTATGCCAAGAGTAGAAGTAAAGGCAAGAAGAGTAGGAGGAGCAAACTATCAAGTTCCAACTCCTGTAAATGAAAGAAGACAACTATCACTAGCTATTAGATGGATTGTTGATGGAGCTCGCGCTAAGAGATCTACTACAAAATTTGCACAAGTATTAGCAGAAGAACTAGTAGAGGCATATAAAGGAACTGGAGGAGCAATGAAGAAGAGAGAAGATGTACATAGAATGGCAGAGGCTAACAAAGCATTTGCTCATTTAGCATGGGGAGCTAACACAACTACTCCAACATTCACAAGTATGTAAGAGTAATAGAATAAGACTAATTAAGAGGCTAGAAATAGCCTCTTTTTTTATCCATAAACTTGACTATGTGTACCAATATCTAGAAATAGATAATCGTCCTTAAACTCTTCATATATAATTCTGTGATCTCCTGTAATTGAAAAAGATTTTTGTCCCTTTTTATTACCTTTCAAAGCATGATTTCTTAATATTGGATTATTAGGATTCTTTAAGAATAAATTTACTCTTTCAATGAATCTTTTATTTATGGCAGGATTGGACTCAATTCGTTGGATATAATGTTTGTTGTAAAGAGTGGTTCGATAGATAACCTTACTCATCTTTTGTTCCTTTAATTAAATCTTCGGCAGAAGTATAAGCCTTTGCCTTTCCAGAAGCAATCATTTTTTGTAATTCTAAGCTATCTTTATAATACTTTTCAGATTGCTTTTCACTTATCTCCGAGGTTAAATTTAGTTGAATTTTACCATTGGCGTAGTTTGTAAGAAAAATCCTAACAGCATCTTGCACAGAAGATAAACCGTCTGAGATAGCCCTGTTCTCAGCCTCGTTGAAGATCTTTGTAGAAATATTTCTTGTTTGCATTGTTTTTGTACTCATTTTCAATCCTTATTAATATGATACCAATGATACACCAAATGTAATACACGGTCAAGTGTTAGTATTACTCTTTTTTTATACCCCTTTTTCCAGTACAGTAAACGTATGAAAACAAAAACATTCAAACAAACTATAGAAGTAAATGCATCTCCTAAAGAGATATATGATACTTGGCTGTCATCAAGTGGACACTCGAAGATGATAGGAGATAAGGCTAAGACGGGGAGTAAAGTGGGGGATAAACTAAGTATGTGGGGTGGATATATTACAGGTGAAAATGTAGAGCTTATTGATGGAAAATTAATAAGGCAAAACTTAAGGTTTGAATATGATGACTGGGATAAAGAATATATGTCAGTTATAACTATTAAGTTTAAGAAAGGAACTAAAGGAAAAACAAAGATACTTTTTACACACTCTAAAGTACCTACACAACATGCAGATGATCTTAAACAAGGGTGGATAGATAACTATTGGAATAACCTTAGAAAGTTGTATATTTAGCTTAAATAGGTGTTTTAATCTTGAAATCACTGAAACATGACGATTACGGTGAATGTCATTCACTGTAATTTGACAATTACGGTGAATAGAGTTAATATGTATCATGAACTTACCAAGATACTATAACAATTTAAATGATTATATAAAGAAGGGGAAAGTACTGGTTATTTATGGCCCAAGAAGGGTTGGTAAATCAACTTTACTAAATACCTATCTTTCAACCTATACCTCAAAGTATTTATTAGCAAGTGGTGACGATATTAAAATACAAGGAATATTAGGTTCTCAAGATCCTCGAAAAATATCAGAGCTAGTTCAAGGTTTAGAACTTTTTGTAATAGATGAAGCTCAAAGAGTTCCTGGGATAGGACTAGGTTTAAAGATACTCATAGATAACAATCCAAATATTTCTGTTATTGCGACAGGATCCTCTTCATTTGATCTTCAAAACAAGATTGGTGAGCCACTTACTGGGAGAAAACAAACATTAAGACTATATTCACTTTCACAACTTGAATTATTATCTTTACATTCACCTTTTGAATTAAAGCAACAATTAGATAAACGTTTAATATTTGGTTCTTATCCAGAAATTTTAACCGCAGAAACTGATAATGAAAGACAAGTGATTCTTACTGAAATTGTTAACTCATATTTACTTAAAGATATTTTAGAGTTAGAAAAAATTAAAGGTTCAAAGGTACTAGTAGATTTACTTCGTCTGCTTGCATTTCAAGTGGGAAGTGAGGTTTCTATTTCTGAACTTGGTTCTAAATTAGATTTAGATAAAAATACAGTAGCAAAATATCTCGACTTATTTGAAAAAGCATTTGTCCTATATAACTTAAGAGGGTTTAGTCGAAATTTAAGAAGAGAGGTCACAAAAAAAAGTAAGTATTACTTTTATGATAATGGAATAAGAAACGTACTTGCTGCAAACTTTAACGAACTTTCAATTAGAGATGATGTTGGAAAACTTTGGGAAAATTTCGTTGTGACTGAAAGACTTAAGAAGCAAACTTATAATCAAATTCTAAGTAATAACTATTTCTGGAGAACTTGGAACTTAAAAGAGATTGATTTTATTGAAGAAAGAGAAGGCAAGATCTTTGCTTATGAATTTAAATACTCAACTAATAAAAAGGTTATAGCCCCAAACGAATTTACAGAAAATTATCCAAACTCTGAATTTCAAGTTATATCTCCTGAGAATTTCTTAGATTTTGTTGGGAAATAATAGATGTGGTTCCAACTCCAACTTCTGATGAAACTGTAAGTTTAAGCTTACTTTTTTCAAATATTTTCTTAGATATGTATAGCCCAATACCAGACCCATTTGGCTTTAACTCCTTAGCATTCTCTGATCTATAGTACTGATTAAATATCTTCTTCAAATCCTCTTTAGATATTCCTATTCCACTATCTGATATTTGTATATTATTACTTTTAATAGTAATCCTAATAGATCCTTCTCTTGTATAGTTAATAGAGTTATCTATGATATTTGTGAGCGCTTGTTTAAGCTCATACATATTCCCTACTACTTTAAATTCTTTCGTTTCTTCAACCAGTTCAAACTTGATTGTATTTTGATTTATCTTGGGAAGTAGTTTTAAATATATGTCCTTACATATATCTACTAAATTAATCTCTTCAGTATCTGAACTAAGTTTGTTACTTCCAATTTTAATACTAAGTAAGATATTTTCAGATATTTCAAGAAGTGAATTAAGTTGAATATTTAGTCTTTGGAGTATCTCTTTTGATTTTACTTCAGCTGAGAGTAAATCAATATATCCTTTAATTATAGTTAAGGGAGTTTTTAATTGATGGCTTGTTAGAGAGGCAAAGTCATCTTTCATTCTAGATATTTCTTCTAAAGAAATATTCTCTTCTTCAAGTTTGTTTAAAAGCCCTATTCTTCTATAGTTTAGGAGAAAAGATTTAGATAAGTTCTCAATATATATGAGTTTTTCTTTACTGATATATTTACCAAATATCTCGTCTTTTAATACTATTACCATGACTTTAGGGATATGTACTAGTATTTCAGTTTCATTAATATTCCTAATCTCAACATCTTTGTTGCTCATTCCTGCTATATAAAGAAGATATTCTTTCTCATCTTTTTTGTATGTAATACATTCTGGAATATATTTCCTAATACTTTCTAAGTATATCTTTTCTAATCTAACTATTGATTTAGAAGAGATCATTTCCTCTATCTTTACGAGTGTTTCTTTCTCAAGAAGATAGATATTTTGAAATACTTTTCTAGATAAAGATCTACTTAAGATATATATGAGGACAACAAAAAGAAGGATTAATATACTAGTAAATATTGGATCTAATACTTCTTTAAAAGTAACTATACTGACAAATATTACAAGGAATGATCCAAGTGAAAAGAGAAGATAGGGGAATATGAGGTAAATGATATAGTTGAACATATATACCCTAACCCTTACTTTTAAGTAGAGTACAAGAATAGCTAGGAAAAGGGGAATAAGGGAACCAATAAACACATACTCCCTATTCCCATTTAAAGGTAAAAGAAAGTTGGTAACAAACCCAATTGGAACAAGTATTAAGACTAACGAAATTAAGTATTTAAAGTGTTCTTTGTTTTTTTCCAAGTAAGAAGATATAAAGTTAATGAGTACTAATACAATATTGAATATTAGATAGATATGAAAAATAGATGCGATGTTACTAAACAAAGGAGAACCATTACTTTCACCGGATATAAAGAAAGGGGTAAAGAGAATAAGGAGAGAGATTAAAATATTAAGACCAATAAAGAAATATATATACCAACTAATTTTTCTATCATTTCTAAATCCATAGCTTTCCCATATTCCAATACAAAGCATATACATTCCAAAGAAGAATGCTAATCTATGTTTAAGATCCCCATCAAGAAACAAAAGAGTAAAGCTCCATCCTAAGAAAGGCAGAAGCTTTAATATATATTTCATTGAGTATGGAACCAAATATATAACCTTGAATCATTTGGGATTTGAATATTTCTTTCTATTCCTATTTCTTCAAGAGTTTCAAATATAGCTGAAAACTTTCTATAAACCCTTTCCTTATTTTTTGAATATTCAGCTATTAAAATGAATGAACCATTTTCTGCTGTTAATTTACCTAGAAGCTCTAAGTATGATAGTAAACAACGTGGTATGAATTTGTCAGCTTTGACTATTAAATCTTTATTGTCTGATAAAACAGTAACTTGAATCACTAATCTATCAACAGTTATGTGTCCTAAGGTTTCAGGGTTATCTCTAAAATCAAAACAATTAAACTCAATAGTTACTCCTGGCAAATCGGGTGACTGAAAAAATGTTTTAGAACCATCAATGGTTTTAAAATTTTTAAATTCGGGGGTTAAGGGTACTTGGGGGCAAGGATCTATGTAGTGTTGCACATCAAATTCCACTTATAGTATTATACTCCCTCCTATTCAAATCTCAAAGCATCTATTGGGTTTAGTTTTGAAGCTTTTCTTGCTGGGTATATACCAAATACTAGTCCTATGGTTATAGATACTCCTAAAGCTAAGGCTATAGACTCTAAAGATACTACATTAGGGATATTTGCTACTGATGCAATTAGTGCTGTAGTAAGTATTCCCATAACTAACCCAATTACTCCCCCTAATACTGTTACCACTACTGCTTCTATTAAGAACTGAAGTAATATGTCATTGTTTTTAGCCCCTATTGCCTTTCTTAGCCCTATTTCCTTTGTTCTTTCACTAACAGTGACAAACATGATATTCATTATTCCAATACCCCCTACAAGAAGAGATATGGCAGCAATTGCTGTTAAGAATAGGGTAAGAACATTTGTTATTTGTGTGACTATTCCCAATGCCTCATCAGAAGAAGTAACTCTAAAGTCATTAGTCTCTCCCTCTTTAACATTTCTTGAAGCTCTTAGAATTCTAGATATCTCATCCTTAGCTAGGTTTGTAAACTCTGGTCCCTTTGCTTCAGCAACAATGTTTCTAATGGCTGCATCTTGCCCAGCTAAATATTGCTTCATTGTAGTTAGAGGGATGAGAATAGATTCATCTGTATTTACAAATCCATTAGATCCTTTTGGATCAGTAATTCCCACAACTTTAAAAGGTACCCCATTCATTTTAAATTCTTTCCCTATTGGATTCTCATCATCAAATATGGATGTGACTAAGTCAGGTCCAATGACTGCAACCTTTGAAAGAGATGCTTCATCTTGAGCTGATATTTCTCTTCCACGGTTAATTGTGAAGTTTCTTATCTTAGCAAAGTTACCCGTTTGTCCAATGACTGCTAATACCTTTACGTTATCCTGATAGGTAACTCTATATGATCCTTGTATTGCTGCAGCATAGTCAGCAACATATTGTTTAGAGCTATTTGCCAAAGAGTCATAGTCCCTTTGACTAAACTTAGCATTAAGATCAAAAGAAAAAGCATTACTTCCTGTAGGTCTACCTGGAGATATTGTTAAAACATTAGATCCAAAAGAAGAAATACTTTTTTCAATATATGCCTGTGCTCCTTTTCCTACTCCTTGGAGAGTTATGACAGAGAATACTCCAATGATTATTCCTAGTATTGTAAGGAAAGTTCTAAGCTTACTACTTGTAAGTGATTTGATAGCAATGTTTAGAGCTGATAGTAGGTTCATTTGTTTAGTTCATCACTAACAACTAAACCATCTTTAAGACGTATTACACGCTTGGCATATTTAGCTATATCATCTTCATGAGTGATGAGGATGATGGTATTACCAGCTTCATTTATACTTTTAAATACTTCCATGATTTCATGAGATGTAGTGCTATCTAGATTTCCTGTAGGTTCATCAGCAAGTATTATACTTGGTTTCATTACTAGACTTCTTGCTATTGCTGTTCTTTGAATTTGTCCTCCTGATAGCTGATTCGATTTGTTATTCTTCTTATCTGTTAATCCCACTTTCTTAAGTGCATCTAATGCTCTTTCCATTCTTTCTTTTACAGGTACATTAGAATACAAAAAGGGGAGTAAGGTATTTTCAAGAACGGTATATCTTGGTAAAAGATTAAAAGATTGAAATACAAATCCTATTTCTTTATTCCTTATTCCCGATAGCTCCTCATCTTTTAATTTCCCTACGTCTTTTCCATTTAGAACAAAGCTTCCTGAAGTTTGTTTATCTAAAGCTCCTAAGATATGCATTGTAGTAGATTTACCAGATCCAGAAGGTCCCATTATGGCTACAAATTCTCCTTTGTCTATCTTAAAGCTGATTCCTTTAAGAGCCATGTATTCAGATCCACCAATGACATACTTTTTAGTAATATTTTTAAGCTCAATCACGTATTCTAAGAAGTTTAAAAAGTTTCGATTCTCTGTGATTATCTAATGCTCTACCTATTAAGTATCCAATTCCCATAACTGGTAATACTGTTGTAGCTCCATCTCTTAGACCAGTAAAGAGTAAAAACCATTTGTTATCTAGAGCTCTAGTAATGAAGGTAACTTCTTTTGCACTGTTTACTATGAAGTTAAATATATCTTCATTAGCTAAGTTTAGAGTTGTAACAAAAAGATTTAATATTACAGATGAAAGAAGAAGTATTAATACAAATCTCATAAACTTTACTTTAAACACTCGCGCCATTGCTATTCCTAAGAATAGACCTACAAGGATTATGAGGATATAGAAAAGATTGCTGATAAGTTGAAGCACAGTTTCACCTAATATAACTGGTGTACCACTAAGTGTGACACTTGTAGTATCCGTAGCAAATATTTTGTATCCAAGTATACTAAGAAGGATATATGCTAGATTACCAGTTAAAAGAACTCCTAATGCAAATCCAAGTACTTTAGCATACTTAATAATGTTTTCCTGCATTGAATAGACTTAAAAAATTAATTACCTGTAAGTGGATTTACTTTTGATATGAGGGTTACTACTTCATCTCCTTCTTTTAATCCCTCTAATATTTCTACATAGCTGTTATCATTTAGTCCTGTTTTAACAACAACTGTTTCCAAATCAGTAGTAGAGTTAAGTGTTTTAGAATCTTTTAATTTAGATGATTCTTTAACAACCTGAACACTAGTTAGTCCATTCTTAGTTTTTATACTTCCTGATGGAACTCTTAGAACATTATCTTTCTTGGTAACTAAAACTTCTGCATTTACACTCATGTTTAATTTAACATTTGTCTTATCAGTAAGTTCTACTCTAACTGGATAGTTAATCACTCCATTTAGATTTATACCTAATGATTCTATTCTAGATACCTTTCCTAACTTTATTCCACCAGCTGCATCTATTGTGACGTTTACATCTTGTCCTAATACCACTTTGTTTACATCTATCTCATTTACATTTATGAGTACTTCTATATCATCGGGATTTTGAATACTTACTACTGGTAATGTAAGGGAAGCATATTCTCCTACTTTAGCATTTAATGTAGTTATGATTCCATTTATTGGGCTTACAATACTCTGGTTATTGTTCAAGTTATTCTTAGCTACATCAAGTTGTACTGATGCAACATTGATTTGTTGTTGAGCTTGTTTAAGAGTGTTCTCGTCTGTACCAGGAATTCCTTCTAATTTCCTCTTAGCATATATTGCCGAGTTAAATGAATATTCTGCACTTTTAACTGCTTTTTCAAGATCAAACTTATCAAGTTTAGCAATTACATCTCCACTTTTAACACTATCACCAGTCTTAAAGAGTACTTCTGTATATTTGCTACTTGATTTAGCAGATATATTTACACTACTTTTAGATATGACATTTCCAGTACCTGAAACAGATAGAGAGATACTTCCCTTGTCTACTTTGGCTAAGGAAATATTCTCTAAATTAGGAGCACTTGATCTAAGCATTAGAAATCCACCTACAAGAATAGCTAGAATGATTACGATGATTACAACCTTCTTCATGATAAAAACGTATGGTATAAAACTTTGTAATTATACCATATGTTTATTTCTTTCTCTTCTTGTGGTATAGGTATGTCTAATTACATATTACCCATATATATTAGATGAATAAATATATCGCAGAGTTCATAGGGACATTCTTTTTAGTCCTCGTTGTTGGGCTAACAGGAAGTCCAGTAGCTATAGGTTTAACACTTGCTTTAATGGTATATACTTTTGCAAGTACTTCAGGATCAAACTTTAATCCAGCAGTAAGTTTTGGACTATGGATTAATCAGAAATTAAGTAACTATGATTTTCCTAGATATGTACTTTCACAATTACTAGGAGCAGGAGCTGCAGTTCTATTCATCAGAATTGTAATGAAGAAAACTATGGAAGTATTACTTCCAGTTGATACTACATTAGCTATGGGAATTGCTCTTGAAGCACTATTCACATTCCTATTCGTTACAGTTATATATAACGTTGCGATAAAGAAATCATCCCTACCTAATCAGTACTTTGGATTTGCTATTGGTTTAACAATATTTGTTGCAGCAACTGCTGTAGGTAAATTAACAGGAGGAGCATTTAATCCAGCAGTAGGATTAATGCCAGTACTACTTAATACAGAAACAGTATCAGTAAATACGAACAGCCTAATAGTATATTTTGTAGGACCAATGTTAGGAGCACTTCTAGCTGCATTCCTATACAGATATATGAAAGAGGATAGTAAGAAGAGATAAAGAAAGTTGTTTGAATTTAAATACCCTAGAGTTAATTCTTTAGGGTATTTATTTTGTAACCAAATATATACAAAGAAGAAGTAATCCTCCCCACCAGCCTATATCTGAAAATATTAGACTTACAAATATTTTGTTCTGAAGAGAAGAGGGTAGTAGTTCTTTACTCTTTCCTTCCTTCTCTTTTTTAAGAAGATATGGACTGACATAGAAAGACAGAAATATTCCGTTAAGTATTAATGCGGAAACTAGTATTAGGTGTAATAAAATATATGTTGTATCTGTACTATTGGTATAGTTTAGTATTCCACCAATTAAACAAAGAGTAATACCAATCCAAATTAATGGTTTAGTAATTTTATGAGTTCTAGTAGTAGCCTCAGACCAATAGCTAGATTTTCTTCCTAAGAAACCATGGAAGTCTATTACAGTAACAGCACCAAGTCCTATGACAAATCCAGCTAGTTGAATGAATAAAGTAAATATCGAAGTGATGTCCATTATTTAATTATTTTAAAGTAAATCCTCCGTCGACATAAATTATCTGACCTGTTAGTGCATCATTCTTAGCTAAGAATACAAAAGTATCTGCAATTTCTTCGACAGTGACCCATCTTTTAAGTAGAGTTCCGTCTAACCATTTATCAACCTTTTCTTTTGGTTGATTGTCATACACTCTTGTCTTAACATAACCAGGAGCTACTGCATTTACTTGTATGTTAGGGGCAACTTGTTTTGCTAAGGTTCTGGTAAAACTATTAATACCAGCTTTGGTAACTGCATAAGTAACAGTTCCTCCACCGTGTTCCCATCCTTTAATAGAAGAAGTGTTTAATATCTTTCCTTGTCCTTGTTTATTCATAATCTCAATTGCATACTTGGAGCAGACCATTGCGTTTACTAAATTAATATTTAATAAATCTAATATGTCTTTTTGAGTTGCTTCTAAATATGGAACTTTCTCAGAAGGAAATGCTGCATTGTTTATTAAAATATCAAGAGTGTTAAAGCTTGTAAGGACTTGGTTAAATAGGTTCTTAATGTCTGCTTCTATTGAAAGATCTGCTTTGATTGAAACAACTTTGACACCTAATTTTTCTATTTCTGATACTACTTCTAATGCACCTTTTTCATTTTCGTGGTAATGAACAACTATATTACATCCTTCTTTTGCGAATTGAAGAGCAGTTGCATTACCTATACCAGAAGAAGATCCTGTTACGAGTACAACTTTATCTTTAAGTTCCATTAAGAATATTTAATATCTAATCTCTTGATTATACCTCATTACTTTTTTGTTTTGAGGTTTGTCTTGTATCTAGAATATATCTCAAGAGCTAAAGCTATGAGTACAATATTCTTGATAATATATTGTCCTACTATTGTAGGTACTCCAAATGAATACCAAGAAATATCAGGTAAGAAGAGGAGTGGGCCAAATGTTGTAAACATCTGAATCCCAAATATGATCATGGTATATTTTGTAAATTTAGGAATTAGAAAAAGTATACCAATAGAGCATTCTAATACTCCTAGAAGAAATACAAATGATTCTATACTAATGATCCCTGCTAACGTCTTAGCATGAAGAGCTGTAACTAGTACTTCTGCTTGAGAAATTCCTAATACTTTTAGTATTCCAAAGTAGAAAAAAACTATGAAGAGAGAGATTCTTGAAATTTTATCGAGTTGCATAAGAAAGTAATAAAATCTATATTATATTTATGGACTATATTTTTGAAAAATTCAAGGACTTAGATGAAAGTAAATCTTTAATCCTCATAGATTTTGATCACACAATTTCAGATTTTACTTTAATGAAGCAAGCTATTAAGAGATCTTGTAGTTTGTTTGGCATATCTCCAACTCTTTGGGATAGTACATATGACCAAGCAAAAGATGAAACAAATGTATATAGGACGGATCATCATATACAAATTCTTTCCCATATGACTTCTGTATCACAAGACAAGATAAAGAAGGCTTTCTATAACGAGTATGAAAATGGAAAGAAATATATCTTTAATGATGTAATTTCATATTTAGAGAAATACAAAGATGAAAATATAGTGGTATTTACTCTAGGTACTGAAAGTTTTCAAATGCTTAAAAGAAAAACCTCTGGAATAGATAAATATATGAAGGGTGCCATATATACTGTAGGGAAGAAAGATGTATGGCTAAATGATCAATTTATAGATGAAAGAGACAAGATATATATTAGAGCACTTGATAAGAGTTTTCCTAAAGTAATAATCATAGATGACAGACCAATGAGTTTTAAGATATATGAAAATAACTTTGGTAACAAACTCGAACTCATAAGACTTAAGAGAAAAGGGGGAAGATATGAGATGGAAGAGGATCTACCTAACACTAAGATAGTAAATCTACTCACAGATATTTAACTATATTTTTCTACTATCATAAGCCCAGTGTAAAACTGCCTGTCTTTGTTTTCTTCTACAACCAAGGTCCCCAGGGGCACAGTTTTTCTTTATCTGAGATATATGTCTTGTAATAGCTTTCCATCTTTTTATCTGTCTCATATCCTCTTCTGGAATTCTTCTTCCCATATAGTATCTACAGTACCATTGAAACCATCCCCTAGGATCTAGAGGATATATCCATCCATTCTTTACCCAAACGGAAAGAGGTTGGCTTGCATTAACACCAAAGAAGTTAAGATTTGGATCATGTCTTTCATGACAAAGCTTAGTATCTGTAAACCAATCTTTAGGAAACTCATCTTTACAATCAGTCATATATTTACCACCAAATACTCCTAAACTTAACATTTCTTTAGGAATAAGTTCAGGTTTAAAATCAGGATGAAAGTTCTTACCCATAGGTTCAGAAAGGATATATGTATATCCCTGTTGCATTAAATCATTAACAGTTATGGATTTCATAAAGATATTATATACAAAATAGACCTAGATTAACTAGGTCTTAAGTTTATATTAACGTAGTGTTAACAATTTTCCTTTATTAAGTGGGTATATACCGTAAAATGAAGAGTTAATTGTTAATTCATTTTGGGCTAATAATGCATCTCTAATAGCTTTACGTGACATATCCCTTGCTTCTTTCATAAGTCTTCTCTGGGTTTTACTTTCAGTTGTTTTTAGTGCCATTTCAGAAAGCAAACATGCTTCGTTTGAAGCTACTACTGCTGGGTTTAATTGAGTTATTCTTACTTCAGCTGATTTTGCTTCTTTTATTGCCTCCTTTGCTAACTGGTGTGCATCACTCTCGTATTCCTTTCCAGTTACAGGCTCTCCTGCCTCATATTCCATAACTGCTGTTTGCATTTGTCTTGCAGCTGCATATGATTTAAGAACAGCTCTCTCCATTGGGGTACTTGGGTTAAGCACAATTTCTCCATTTATTTTTCGACATCCATAATCTCCATTGGCACCTTGCGATGTTACTGTTTCTTCTGCCATAGTAATGTGATTAATAATGAGTATATTATACCCCATAGTAGCTATATTGTGAAGTGATCCTACTTCTCTATCCCATGTCTTAATGCTTTTAGGACTATATCTAGACTCATGGTAGCTACTCCTGTAACCCTATCTCCTCCTCCATAATAGATGAATATGGTGTCTCCTCTTAAGGTAGCTCCACATGGGAATACTACGTTATTTACTATTCCATTCTTTTCATAGTCCATCTCAGGTTCAAATACAGGATCAGTAGATCTTGATAGAACTATTGTTGGATCTTTAAGATCAAGTAGTAATGCTCCCACTCTATATGTCTTATGACTCCTAGATACTCCATGGTAAAGAAGTAGCCATCCATACTCTGTCTTTATTGGTGGAGCTGTAATACCTACTTTAGCACTATCCCATCCTCCTGCTCTTGGTCCTAGTATCTTTATACTTCTATCAACTATCTGTCCTTCAAAGTCTAAAGAGTTAACATAGTCTCCACATATATCATTTCCAATTCTATGAAGAATCATATATTTACCTTTAAAGGATTCAGGGAGAATACAGGTGTCTTTGTCATCTATTCCCTGTGGAGTGATTAAAGTTGGTTTCTTCCATTTAAATTTCTTAGCTATAAAATCTTTTTCTTTTATGGAAGTGACTGCTACTCTAGGTGGTCCTAAAGTATCATATGCTGTGTAGTACATATATATTGTGTCTTTGATCTTTACAAGTCTTGGATCTTCACATCCTGAGTTTCCATTTTCTACCTTTTTCATCTCAAAATCTTCTCGAGGTACATATATTGGATCCGGAAGTCTTTCATCTATTGTAAATCCATCTTTACTTGATGCAAATCCTACAGTAGAAGTATTGTCTTTTGACATAGCCCTATACAAGATATATGTAATTCCCTTTATATTTATTGCTGCAGGATTAAATGTAGCAAGAGATTCCCAAGAATGATTCATATTTGGTTCTATGATTGGATTTCCTTCATATCTCTTAAAGGTATATGCTTCTTTAGTACCAGGAGATATTGAGTTTATGAGGTCGTCAAGATTGACTGATGCTTTACCTACACTTGTATCAGCAGCCCCGTAATATATTGAGAGTTCTTTTTTATCAAGTATTGCTCCTGATGGAAATACAATATTTGGAATATATCCTGCTAGCTCATATGGTTCCTCAGGTGATAGTATTGGTCCTTTAGTTCTACCTATGATCTTAAATGGATCTTCAAGTGCCAGTAGTAGAGCCTCTATGCCAAAAATCTTTTCAAAGTTCTGTGGAGTAGGGAAGTAGTTTTGAATGTGTGAGTATAGTATGAGCCAGCCCTTGTCTGTTTTAACAGGTACTGCTCCAATTTCTACATGATCATATATATTTCTCTTAAGATCTATGATGTGTTTATCCATTTCAGCATACCAAGTCTTCCAGAATCTTAAACTCCAAAAATCTTTAATATCATCCGCTTGTACAATACATATCTTTACTGGAGGTCTGTCTGTATGAACTGTAACAAGGGCTGTAACTTTTCCTCCTATTCTTTCAGGGAATAGAGTCATTGCTTTCGCATTGAAAGGAGTAACTAAATATTTCTTAGTTACCTTTTTAAAATCTTTTGATAGAGCAACTGCAACTTTTATTCCATTTGCATTGTATGGATATTCAGAGAGAGCGGTATAGAAAGTATAGTAAGTACCTTCAAAGAGAGTTACTCTTGGATCTTCACATCCATACTTATCAAAGTTTTCAGATGGTGTAATGAATTTGGTTCTATCTTCAAAAGTAACACCATCCTTACTTGAAGTGTGACCTATTACAGATATTTGAGAAGGTTTATGAATAGAGTCATTAGATGATATGGCTCTATATAGTCCATGAATAGTTTCTCCTACCTTTACTACTGACATATTAAATGTAGCAAAAGCTTCCCAATAGTTTTTGTGGTTAGGAGTGAGTATTGGATTTCTGTGATATCTTTTTACTGAAAACATATTTGTGTATTTACTAAAGTTATTTTTTCTTCTTCTTACGTTTAGTTATGAGTTTCGCCTTATTCCCAGATATGATCTTTTTAATAAACGTATCTAGATTAGCAGTTGCTACACAACTTACCATATCTGCTCCACCATAGTAAATATATATGTCTTTATTCTTTACAATAGCTCCACAGGAATATATGACTCCTCTCTTAAAACCTTCATTTTCATATCTCTCATCTGGTTCAAGTACAGGGTAAGCTGAGCGATAAAGAACTTTTTCAGGATCCTCTAAATCAAGTATCATTGCTCCGATCTTATATCTGTTTGGATCTCTCATATCCATAGCATGATAGAGAAGTAACCATCCGAATTTTGTCTTAATAGGGGAAGGTCCAACTCCTCTCATTTTGTTGTCCCATGCATTCTTTCTTCCTCCAAAGGGAGGGGAACTTTCTATGAAATATGTTCCATCTAGTCTATCTAAGCTATCAAAGTATTCGACTTGAATAGTAGGAGATACGCTATGTATGATTGCATACATTCCATTTACTTTCTCAGGGAATAGTACCCAGTTTTTGTTTATCTCCCCTGGCTTAGAAATATATACAGGTTTACTCCAGTTCCATTTGTTATCTAAGAAATCCTCTAAGGATATATGTGTAAGAGCTATACGTATAGATCCCCAACCATCAAAGGCTGTGTAGAGCATATATACCTTTCCATCTATTTCAGTGATTCTAGGATCTTCACATCCTCCCATACCACCTCCACCTGATGAGTATTCTAGTTTATCAAGGTCATAGTCAGGAATATCATGTCCAGGAGCAAAGTAACAAAGATCTTTAAGATCATGATAGAAGTTAAGACCATCATTACTTTTAGCATATCCGAGTCTTGATACATCATCACTTCCTACAGCTCTGTATATGACATGAACCATTTCGTTCTTGTAAAGTGCTGTAGGATTAAAGGTTGCTTTAGATTCCCATGAGTTTACCTCTCTTGGTTCTATGATTGGATTTCTTTCATGCCTTTCTAAGAATACTACTTTATCTAGATTTGGGATTGGTTTGTCTACTTTTACTCTCTTTGTATATTTTCTAGCAGTCTTTTTTACTCTTGGCTTTTTACTTACAAGTTTTTTAACTTTTGTGGCAGGTTTTTTCTTAACTTTGGACACGGCCATATTTATCTTCTAACCTCACTATGTCTTCTTGATCAAATATTCCGGTAGCAACTTCAAGAAATGTACAGTTGTTATCAGGTGCACTAATCCTATGATTTGTTTTTACTTCTATGTAAAACTCATCATTAGTTTGTGCCTCAAATACCTTATCTCCAATCTCTACTTTAGCTGATCCACTTAAGATCTTCCAAAACTCTGATCTTTTATTGTGATACTGTAAACTAAGGCTTTCTCCTTTGTTTACAGTAATTATCTTTACCTTAGAAATGGGATCAGAAGTGTTAAACCACCTCTCTTCTCCCCAAGGTCTTTTTACAATATCTGTTGTTAATTTATCCATATATATTTACTTAATATTTATACTCTCAATATGTTGTATGTTCAATACAAATCTGCCTATTCTCCAAAATAGAAACCATCTTCATATGCCAAACTCATTATCTGTGATTTAGGATCAACAAGTTTTAATTCACTAACAGCTTCTTTAATAGATATAGAGCTTAGCTCGTTGTTTTTCATCGCTACCATCTCTCCAAACTTACCATCTTTAAATAGTTTAGCTCCATATGCTCCAAATTCCATAGCTAAAAAACTGTCATAGCTAGAAGCAATACCAGATCTTTGTAAGTATGATAAAGATAGATCTCTAGCATCAAGATCTGAGTTATCGTTAATATATTTAGCAAGACTTTGACCAATACCTCCAAGTCTTCCTTGTGGGCTTTCTGTACCTGTCTTAGCTTCTACCATATGGTAATCAGTAGGGGAGCATCCTTCGGCAATTGCTACGAGAGCATATTCCTTCCCACGAGCTTTTCTGTCTTTTAAATGGTTTAGAACATTTTCAAAACTAAATGGTACTTCGGGTAGAAGTATTACATCTGCATTAGAGGATAGTCCACTATACAAAGTGATCCAGCCTGTTTCTCTTCCCATGAGCTCAACTACAATAACCCTATCATGGGTGTATGCTGTAGCATGAAGGTTAGTAATGGCTCTCATTCCTGCTTCTACTGCACTAAAGAATCCAAAGGTAAAATCAGTTCCTTTCAAATCGTTATCAATACTCTTAGGAATAGCTACAAATTTAAATCCAAATTCAGATAATGTTTTAGCAATAGTAAGTGTACCATCTCCCCCAATAACGATAAGACCTTCTAAACCTAGTGCATCATAGTTCTTTTTAGCCTTGTTAATGACATCCATATTGGTAGGAGCTACACCTTCTTTAGTCTTACCAGGAAATCTCCCTTTATTCACACTCTTTAGATATACACCTGTCTGCCATCTTCTCTCTCCTGTATATTTACGATCTAGGACAATGTATTCGTTATCTAAAAGTCCTTCAAAACCTTTAATGAAGCCAAATATCTCATACTCACTATCTAGTCCACGAACAACAGAGTCGATAACCCTATTTAAACCTGGACAATCCCCACCACTAGCTATGATACCCACTCTTTTCATTGAGGCAAACATATTTAAGAAGATAAAAACATATTCCCTAATACTATTTTTTTAGTGTAGATAAGTCAAAAAATATATGTAATTAGATCAACAGAGGAAGATGGTCTAAGGTAATATTTTCATGAGAATAAAATGGTAATTAAACCCCACCTATTTAGGTGGGGTTTATCTTTCTATTCACTTACTATTCTGCTGACTTGTAATATTAAAGCTATCTGTTAAGATATGTTCACAATTAAATAGTAGTTATCAAGAGTATGGGGAGAGCAACTGGCTCTATGAACCATCAGCAACCATCATAATAAAGATGATAAGGTGCTAAATCCAGCCAAGTAATGTGTAAACATTATATAGGGGAGATAAATTAGTAATATATATTTCCTCTAGATGAGGACTTTTTATTTTTTATTCTTTATTCATATGAAAAAGACAGCAGAATTTGTAAGTCCAAAACATCCTGATAAGATGTGTGACTTCATAGCAGATAGCATCTTAGATGCATATCTTAAAACAGATAAGAATAGTAGGTGTGCAGTAGAAGTGATGGGGGGACATAAGCTTGTGACAATAAATGGAGAGGTGACTTCTAAATCTAAACCAAATGTTGAATCAGTGGTTAGAAAGATTGTAGGTAAAGACTTTAAGGTAATTGTTAACCTCGTACATCAAAGTCCAGATATTGCTCATGGTGTAGATACAGGTGGAGCTGGAGATCAAGGAATAATGAAAGGGTATGCATGTTCTGAAACTAAGAGTCTTATGCCTCTTGAATACCATCTTGCACGTGAACTCTGTCAAAAGATATTTAAAGTTTACCCTGTAGATGGTAAGACTCAAGTAACAATAGAAGATGGAAAAGTAGTCACAGTAGTTGCAAGCTTTATGGGAACTAAGAATGAAAAACTTCTTAAATTAGTTAAAAGTATTATCAAGTCAAAAGAATATTTAATCAATCCAGCAGGAGAATGGAATCTTGGTGGATTTGATGCAGATACAGGATTGTCAGGTAGGAAATTAATAGTAGATAACTATGGACCTGAAGTAACAATAGGGGGAGGATCATTCTCTGGTAAAGACTTTACCAAAGTAGATAGATCAGGAGCATATATGGCAAGATTAATAGCAGTAGACCTTCTTAAGAAAAATAAGGCTAAGGTGGTACATACTAAACTTGCATATGCTATTGGTAAAGCAGAGCCAGTAATGGCAGTTGCTTTAATAGATGGTAAAGAAGTTGAGATAAAAGGATATGATCTAACACCAAAAGGTATTAGGAAATATTTAAAGCTAGACAAAGTAAAGTATGCAGAGACTTGT
Source organism: uncultured Candidatus Saccharibacteria bacterium (assembly GCA_964430225.1). Lineage (GTDB taxonomy): Bacteria > Patescibacteriota > Dojkabacteria > JBAXKR01 > CAYSFE01. Next base: position 43,531 of record CAYSFE010000003.1, on the reverse strand, counting down.
ACATGGGGACACTTTGGTAGAAACTTTGAGTGGAAATAGGGAATTAGTGGCTTTACTTAATAGAATTATCTGTTAAAATCAAACTAAATACATCTTATAATATTTTACTTGAAAAAGATTAGAAAAATCTCAGTTATTGCATTAAGTTTTATTGTTTTGACTTCTTTCTTTTCCCCGTTTATAAATTTAGTAAACGCATCTCCGGTTACATATAATTTGCATATAGAAAATGTCAGAAATTCTGAGCCAATACCTGATGTTGTATATGGGAAATATAAAAGTGATATAAATGGAAATATGGTTGTAACTTCAAACATTAATTCTACTATTACTTTAACTAGAAAGTATTTTTTTAGTAAGAGTATTGTACTTGGCTCACAAACAAATATTGATGTGAAGATGGATCAAAATATGGACGCATTAGCAAATGGAATACCAAATACTCAAAGGATTTTAAGAGTGACATATAATCCTATAGAGAATAATAAGTCATTTGAGGAATACTATTATTCTAGTAAATGGGCAAATGGTCAAAATGGCGGATCACTAAGTAATTTTCAAAATCTCACTTTTAGTAAACTAGAAAATAGTTTTGAAGTAATTACGAAAAACAAAGTTGATTATAAGATTGTAGGAAGTATGAATATAACTACTGTAACTCCAGGCCTAAATGGATATGCTGTTGATTTAGCTAATTTCTCAAAATGTATATATGGGGCTTCTACTTACGATTCAGATTGGTGTGGTAAAAATGTACTGGATGTTGTGGACCACCCTAGATTTATTAAAGATAATCATATTTGTGAAAAAGCTGCACAAGTAAAAGCTGACGAAATATGGGTTATGGCTGTACCTGCTTTGATAAAATGGGAAGCTTTCATGGTAAGTCCAGGTAAGCAGTATGAGCTTAACGGTCCATCATTTACGATTTCTGGTTGTCCTAAGGCTATGAATGTACTTGCATTTTCTTATGAAGCTGATCAAAATGCAATGCATAATTATGGACATGCAACTGAAAGTGCTCTTAGGTATCTTACAGGAAAATGGGATCAGTCCATGATAGATTATCATCTAGAAAGGTTTTATAGAAGATCAAAATACTGGGATTTATTACCAACACCAGCTCCAATACATTGTGGTAATGACCACTATCCATTTAATACACTTAATGCATATTTCTATTGGGTTCCTGATCAAGTCGAAAATAATTGTGCGGATTGGGGAAACTTCCCTAACTATACAGGGGTTACTCAAACTTTTGGGTGTGAGAAATGGAACTGTATAGACTGGGATTGGCAAATGTTTTGGATTGGAAGTATGCCTCAAAATACGGGCACTTCGTATATGCTCTATGCTGATGGAAAATCATATAAAGTGATGAACAATTGGTGGAACTATGTAAGAAGACCCGACTTAGCAATACTTTTTAGATAATGTAGTTAGCGACAAAATAGATTTAAGTAATATTAGAAGTTACTTTTATTTCTTTTTCTTTTTAAGTCTATCTTCTTTACTTGCCAATTTGGTTACAAGTACTGTAACTGCCATAAGAGCCATGTTAATTGCAACTTCTTTTAATTGTCTCCAATAATCAACAGCTTTTACGGATTGTTTTTTTATTACATTCTCGGTTTCTTTAAAAAAAGTATTGACTTTACATCTCAATACTATAATCAATCTAATATATATGTAAAAAGATTGTAATAAAGCATAGTGTGTAGTAGAATGTATTAATAACATTATATTACCTTTTGATCACATGCAACAAATAAGACTGAATAAAACTAAAGAGGTGGAATCTGCACTAAAGCTTCTAAGAAAGAAAAGATATCCAATACTTTCTGATAGTGAAATATTAAAGCTACTTTTAGGTCTAGAGTATTCTAGTGCATTAAATGAAGAGGTAGAGATATTAAGTAAAGAAGATTCAAAGGAAGTTCAAGAAGGAATGAAAGAACTTGAATCTGGAAAGCTAAAGGGATATAAAAGCGTTAATGAATTATTTAATGACCTAGATAAAAATTAATGTTTGAAATCTTTTCTACTACAAACTTTAATAATAAGTATAAGAAACTAACTAAAAATAACAAACTACTTGCAAAACAAACACTTGAAACTGTAAATCGAATTTCCTTGAACCCCAAAGAAAGGGGGCTAAAAGCCCATAAAGTAATCACTGATAGAGGAGAAATTGCATGGAGTAGTAAAGTTAATGGTGACATAAGAATAGTTTGGCAATATAGGAAAGATAAATTTGATTTAATAGAACTTCTAACAATTGGAGGTCATAGTGGAAAAAACAATGTGTATAAGTAAGTATTAAAATCATGAATGTAATAACAAAACCCCACTTGTTAAGGTGGGGTTTATGTTTCTATCCTTTCTCTGTATCTCTTTCGTTCGCTTAATTAGTTGGAAAGTGTTATTGGATTACTAATTAATATTGTTCCACCTGCTCCATTGATCCATACTGAAAAGCTAGTAGGTGCAGTATTCTTAAAGTTATAGTGCCAGCTTCCTGAACCTAAACTATCAGTTGTGAATGTAAATGGTTGAGTTCCAGGTAATTGGCCAGTCCAATAGTTATTTCCTGTATATGACATAGTTGCCATTCCTGAAGTACTATTCCAAGTTCCACTTCTTGATCCACCCTCTATATCCATCCATGTACCACTAAAGGTTCCATCAGGTGCAATGGTTGCTAAGAGTTTAATCTTAAGGGTTGGATTTGCATTAAAATGACCAAATAGCTCAAGTGAATTTGAATTAACACTTCCACTGTCTATAGTCCATAGTGAACCACCTCCTACTAATTGAAGGGTACCTGTAATACCTGAAACTGTTTGAGTTAATGCTAACTCTTCTGGATAATCAGTACCTTCATATTTCACATTAATTCCATAATTACCAGTAACATTCCATCCTGTTTCTACATATTTGTCATATGTATTTGAAAGATATACTGTATATGTAGTATTAGGAGTTAGTCCATTCATTACTCCTGTTACATTTGCTTTTACTTTTCCATTTGGCTCATTAACGATCAGTTTTGATGATGTATCCGATCCTGGAATATCCATAGAACCATATGGAGGTACGGGCATTACATTTCCTGATAAATTCCAGTTATATTTCTTTGCTCCGTTATTTACTCCTGCTAATGCTGGAACCGACAGATATGCTAAACATGAAAATACTACTAATACTGCTAATATTTTCTTCATAGTCTTTGGGATAATAATTAATCAATATATTTATATGATTATCTATATTTCGTGTCAAGGAAGTGTTATTTATTTAATTCTACTGCTTCTTTTATTAGTGCAGATAGTTTTATTTCATTTATTTTATCCTTTTCAAAGAAATCTATTCCTCTAGAATTCTTTGCTTCAAGACCTGCATTAAAGAGTTTAAACTTATCCTTTAGTTTAGCACCTTTAAAGAAGTTTAATTTCACATGATCTTTAAAAGTACATATTCCAATAATGTTTCCATTTAAAGTCATGATACAGGTGTCCCATTTAAAATCTTCTGATAAATCTTTATCAACAGATAATATTAGCTTACGTAGTTTTGAGTATAGCTCTCCTCTCCAATCCTTTAATTCAGATATTTGTTTATCTATTTGTTTACTTGGTGTCATATTATTTCTTTTTAATATATGGTTTTAAAGTGAGATATATGGCTCTAGCATGTCCAAGTCCTAAACCATATTCATCTTTAAGCCACTTAAAAACTATACTTGCTTTAATACCTGGTTCTAATAATCCTTTCTTCTCAGCTGCTAACTTAAAGTCTTTAGGAGTCTTGCCTGTCTTACTTTCAATATTATCAATGTATGCTTGAAATGACATATGTATTTAAGTCTAATATTTATTTCTTGTTCCCACTAAAAGCTCCTGACCTATATGAAACATTAGTACAGGCAGGTCCTGTAAAACTACCTCCTATTGAATTCTTTACTATATTTCCATTAAATGAAATTCCACTATTTCCACTTACTTCCCATTTGAACTGTGTATCTGTAACACTACCTGTTATATTACCTCCTGTACCAAGATCTGAAGTAAAAGTGCCAGACAGAACTCCGTTAGTATCAGTGATATTAGCGGTCCAATTTCCGTCAGCAGCACAAGCTTTTGGATAGAAAGTCGAATAAGTACCAATCCATGTTCCGCTCATATTATATGTAGATGTTGATGAAGTACTTACTGAAACTTTTGAGGAAGAGACTGTGGAAGCTGAAGACTGGGTATTATTAAAATTTCTAATAACAAAAGTTAATCCTAATCCGACTAACCCTAAGCTAACTATTACAACAAATATTATTATCAATATCACTTTTTTATTCATAGAAGAATATTAATAGATATATCTGTTAATGATATTTACACTTATCAAGTTGCTCGTCAACTCCAACTAAGATACGAAGAAATATGAGTGATTACATCTTATCCAACTCTATTATTTGTATGAGATTACCACATGTGTCATTACATATTGAAATCATTGAGCTAGGTACTTTTGTTGGTTTCATTGTAAACTCTACGCCTAGCCCTATTAGTCTTTCATATTCTTTTTCTAAATCATCCACATAGAATTGGGTAGCAGGAATTCCTTGTTTAAATATAGATGCTTGATATTCTTTAGCTGCAGGATTCTCGTTTGGTTCAA
>CAYSFE010000003.1:30735-38757 GCA_964430225.1 uncultured Candidatus Saccharibacteria bacterium | reverse complement strand
TGGAAATAAAAGCATCTCGTAAATCAGAAGGGACATTGTGTACTACACCATTTGAAATTTTAATATTATTCATATGTATATTTTAACAAAATAAATAATTAATTTAGTAATAATATTTAATAATTGGAATAGTTATTTATAATTTTCCTTATCTTTTTAACCGTTTCTTCAATAGAAATGTCTGAGTTATCAATAATATCTCCGAAACTAGGTTTGTGTATCCCAATCTTATAATGATACTTTATTCTTGTTCTTTCAGCTTCCTCTAATTTTCTTTCTCCTCTGTCTTTTAAAGCAACTTCAAGTCGTGGTGAAAGGGTAATTACTTCAGGTGTTATTAATAGCTTACTTGTAAGTAGGTTATAGTTTTTTAGACTTAAAGGATAAGCAACAATTACTGATTTATTACTTTTATGTAATTTATTTAATAGTTCAATACCTTTTTCAAATACCATTGGTAATGCTTTATCAATATCTGGTTCTGGAATAGTACTACGAATGTCATCAAACTCTACAAACTCATAACCTAGTTCTTTAGCTAATATTCTACCTACTGTAGATTTCCCTGAATTTATACTTCCATTTATGAAAATGATCATCTTCTTTTGATCAAGAGTAATATATATTTGGAAATTTTATCGGATTTGAAAATTATATTAAAGTGTAGATGGCTCCGATTAATGGACGAGGTTAGAACTATATTATCGAGTGTAACAATAAGTTATTTTGCATAACTTTCTAAATATCCACAAGACTTACATCTATAAACAATTATATCTTTTCCATCCTTAACAGTTCCCCAGAAAGCAGAAAGAGAATCTTTTTTACCCCACTTAGTTCTTCCAGCGTAAGCACTATCAGCCTTAGTGATTCCTTCTTCCATTTCATTGTTGCATTTAGGACATTTTTTAGTTTCTTCCATTAATAATCCATTTTATTTAATAAATTAATTTATAATTATACTATTCAATTTAAAAATTAAAGTAAACAAGTAATTATTTTTGATTAAGTGATAGGTGAATATCATGTTGTGATTCTCAAAATATACTCTAGAAGGTCTGAAACTCCGCGTGAAGGGCTCGAACCTTCAACCTTGGAGTTAACAGCTCCCTGCTCCACCATTGAGCTAACGCGGAATATAGGGGTATTTTAACATATAAAAAGGGTATTCGTCATTCATAATCCCTACTTGGAAGTTCCTTTAATACAGTTCAAATTTTGAAGATGGTAAGTTACATCTGCTAACTTAGGGTTTATCTTTCTCTCTTCAAGATATAATTTTAATGCTCTTACCTCACATGTAAAGTAGTTGTTAGGGAAAGCGTTTTTTACGCCATATATAATTCCAACTACTAATGAAAGCCCAATAATTTTAAGTGCAAAATTTCTACGAGAAATATATTTAGCTTTGGTTTCTGTGAGATTATCTTTCACTTATATGTATTAGCAAGTTATCTCTTAGTTTCTTTACAGTCTTGATTTGTTTTAGAAAGGTTCGTACCTTTCTCCCATTTTTCTTTTCTTTCATTACTATCATTTTGATTTGGTTCAGTTAATGGTCTTCTTAAAAATGCTGAGCTTGTGTCAATTGCACATGCTACTGTAATAGCTGTGTTCTTAAGAGGGCTATTAGTAGAACTATTATCTACACTCACACAAGCTGTTAATAACAGTAATGATAAAGCTAATGCTGCCCTTGATTTTATTCCTCTAATCGTATCTTTCTTACAAATCTGGTTTATTATATCTTTCATAAATATATATTTAAAACTTATAGGGTATATGGATTTTTACTATCTTATTTAATTAATTAAACTCACTTTATAGAAGATGGTATATTACAAGTTAATACTCCCAAACTAACTACTGCACTTGAAGCAGAAGCTTGGTTAAGGATATTTTGTATATTTGCTTGTGGCGGTAAATTTTCATTATATAAATTTCTTCCTTCAAGTCTTTTTATTGCTGCTTCATAATAAGGAATAACACACTTAGCATTTCCTATTCCTTCACCAAGGTTTCTTGCTATATATGGACCAGACTCAATAGCAATTGCTGACAAAGCAAGTAATCCAATCCCTATTGCTGCAATAACTCCTGGTTTATATACTTTCCTAGAAGGATTCGTATCCGGTGTAGGTTGTTGTGCGTCTTTCATATATTTATACTAAAAAGTATGAATATATTATACCCTATAGTTGTGTGCTTAGACAAGCAACTTTGGGTGATATTTCAGGTAAATATGATTGATAATGCTTTCTTAGAATACTAATTAATTTTGCAATAACCTCATATGTTGTTTTTCTGTCTAATCCATTGAAAAATCCTACTTCCATATTTGTTAAAGGTTTTTCATCAATTGCCTCTAGTCCATAATGATCTTTAAGCATTTGTCTAAGAGTAGATGGAGCAATGCCTGGTTGATTTCTAATAGCAATAGCTTCATCTGGAGTATTATCAATTACAGGAATGATTTCTTTAGCCATTCTAATTAATTCTAACTTTAAAGCTTGATAGGTTTTCTTTTTAGGATTAATTCTTTCTTGTGGTATTGCAAGAATATATGCAAGATTATAGAAGTTCTTGTATTTATATAGAAGGATTTGATGATGTTCAGAAAAACTCATTGTTAATTGTAGTGTTCTTTGAGGTCACCAAGATTATCCCAATTAGCTTTTGCTAAAGGGGTATTTGCAGTACTTTTATTACTTGAAATCGAAGGATTATTTCTTAAGTAATGTCTGCATCGTCCCAAAGCTTGTGCTACTAGCTGGTTATTTCTACCTGCTGTTAACCCAGAAAAATAATTCTCTGTAACTACTAGCAGGAGGGTTCCCATCTAATCCATAAAATCTTTCTATCATACTTCTTAATTGCGCTGGCTTAAGAGACCTCTCTTGTGGACGCTTAAGAACTCCATCTGGAACCTGATCTAATTTTACTTTTATTTTGGGGCTTAATCCTTCAAAATATTTAAGGGGATCTTGCTCAAAAACTGATTTGGGAATTCTTATAACTACAATTCCAAAATCTTCTGCAAGACCTAGAAGTTCTTTAAATTTGACAAAGGTCCTTGTATTTCTAGTGGATTCAGTGTTTGAACCCACCTCTCCTTGTGAATTTGGTTGTGCAGTTTCTTCTCCCATATTATCCAATATAGTCTTTAAGAGCTTGTTCTATCTCTGGACTCTTAAGTCTTTTAAGGGCCTTAGCTTCTATTTGTCTTATTCTTTCTCTTGTTACTTTAAATTCATGTCCTACTTCTTCTAAGGTTCTAGATACACCATCTTCTAATCCAAACCTTAACTCTAAAACTTTTCTTTCTCTATCTGACAAAGTTGAGAGGATATCTCTTATCTGTTGCTTCAAGAATGATAGGTTAGCTATCTCTGTTGGAGATTCATTATATTCATCTGCAATTATATCTGATAACTTTGAATCTTCTTCTTCACCAATAGGAGCTTCTAAACTTGCTGGTCTTTGAGCTATCTTTATTATCTCTAACACTTTATCTTCTTCTATATCCATAGCTTTAGCTATCTCATCAGTTCTAGGTCTTCTACCAAGTTTAACTGCTAGTTCACTAGATACCTTTCCAAGCTTATTGATTGTCTCAATCATATGTACAGGAACTCTAATAGTTCTAGCTTGATCAGCAATAGCTCTTGTAATAGCTTGTCTAATCCACCATGTAGCATATGTAGAGAATTTAAATCCTTTTCTGTATTCAAACTTTTCTACAGCTCTCATTAATCCAATATTTCCTTCTTGAATTAAATCAAGAAGATCAAGTCCTCTTTTAGAATATTTCTTAGCTATACTTACAACAAGTCTAAGGTTAGCTGTAGTTAAAAGCTCCCTTGCTTCTTGTGAACCTTTCTCAATCTTCTTAGCTAGTAAGACTTCTTCTCCACCAGTAAGTAGAGGAATTCTACTTATTTCATGTAAATATGCTCTTACAGGATCAGTAGTAATATGACTTCTGATAGTCTTAAGTATTTCTACTTTCTTTTCAAAACTCATATTTTTGTTACTTACTACTTCTTCTTCTATTTCTTTTACTACTGGATCTATGATTTCTATGTTCTTCTTCTGTAGAGCAACTATTACTTTTTCTAACATATCCATGTCTTCTTCTATTTCTGGAAAAGTCTCGAGAACATCCACCTGAGTAAGGAAGCCCTGCTTCTGAGCTCTCTTAACAAGAGAGTCTAAAAGTTTCTTTGGATCTATTTTTTGGGATTTTGCCATAGTCGGCATTATACCATTAAATCGAGTCATTAGTCACGAGAAATTGTTACTCCTCTTTGACTAATACGTTTTAAAAATATATCATTACTCCTGAGCTTCATTAAGGCTCTGGAAACACTCTAACTTTAGTCCTTATACATACTATGAAAAAAGTAGTAATTATTCTCTTCTTTATTCTCGCTTTTCTAGGAATAGGGGTATTTCTTGCACTTGGATGGTATAACGAGGAGACAACAAGACCAAATAGTGATGATAGTACTAAGATAGCTTTTGAAGTTAAAGTTGGAGAAACTGCTGAAAGTGTAGCTAAGAAACTATCAGACAATAACCTGATATCAAGTGCTGATTTGTTTTTGTTCTATGTAAAGAGATCAGATCAAAGTAAAAAGATAAAAGCTGGTAATTTCTTAATAGCTAAGAATCTGTCTTTTGATCAAATACTTGAAGTATTAAATGACCCTAAAGAAAAAGTTACTAAGGTATTTTTCCCTGAAGGTTTAAGATCTGATGAAATAGCTGAAGCATTAGAAAACATCTTTATCAAAGAAGATAAACCTAATTTCTCTAAAAAAGAATTTTTAGATATTGTTAAAAATCCAACTAAATACAATTTAGATTCTGTAATAGTTACAAAGTACTTACCTAAAGGTAAATCCCTTGAAGGGTTTTTGTTCCCAGATACTTATCAAGTAGATCCTAAATCTACCTCAAAAGATCTTATTGAAAAGTTTCTCTCAAACTTTGAATCTAGATTTGTAAACATATATGAAACCTCAGGTAAGAAATACTCAATGTACGATACTGTAAACCTAGCATCTATAATAGAAAGAGAAGCTAAGGGAGAAGAGGAAAAGAAAAATGTAGCTGACATCTTAATAAAAAGATTAGATGGAAAAGGGGATGGTACAAAACTTTTAGCAGTAGATGCTCCATTTCTATATGAGCTTAAGAATTGGAAATATGTAATTACTAATGAGACTAAAGCTAAGAATACCGCTTACAACACATATATGAATCCTGGTCTTCCTGCTACTCCAATATCTAATCCTGGTTTAGATTCTTTATCTTCTGTACTTAATCCTACTAAGAATGACTACCTGTTCTATCTACATGGTGTAGATGGAGTAATAAGGTATGCAAAGACATTGGGGGAACATACACGTAATATTAGGTGTTATATTAACGAGAATTCAAGTTACTGTAATTAATATGAATACTTTAGGAATTATCTTTCTTTCTATTTCCATACTTAGCTTTTACTTCTTGTATCAATACAAGAAGTTGAGAAGCAACAAAGATAGAGGAATAGGTACCACTAAACATACCGATGAGTAGGGCCCCTATAAACCATCTTAAAGATTCAGGTCCTAAGAAGAATAGGGAGATTAATACTAAGATTGTAGCTACTGTAAGATTAATAGATCTTGTTAAAGTTTCTACTAAACTTCTATTTACAACAGATTTGTAATCCTTTGATCCAAAATTAAGAGTGTTTTCTCTAATCCTATCAAATACAACTATTGTGTCGTGAACAGAAAAACCAATAACTGTAAGAATTGCTGTTATGAAAAGTAAATCTATTTCTGCTCCAAAGTAATGTCCAAGAATTGCAAAGGCACCAAGTACAATTATGGCATCGTGAATAAGAGCAAGTACGGCACTTACTCCAAACTCAATAGATCTAAATGGTTTAGGAACCGAGTTGAAAGAGTAAGATAAGAAAAGAATAATACCAATAGATGCAAGTATTATTGATGTAATTGCATTCTTACTTTGTTCAACTCCTACACTAGAACTAATAGTTTCTGTAGATTTCTTTATAGCTCCTTTATATGAATCAGTAATTGTTTTGTTAAGGGTATCTCTTTTAACATCATCAAGTGATTCAGAATAGATTGTGTAAAGTTTTTCAGATACAACAATCTTACTTATTTTAATATCTGTTTTAGAAAGTTTATCAGATATTTCAATTTGAACAGGTTTTTCAGATATCTCATATTCTGTAATACTTCCTCCGGCAAAATCTATTCCTAAGTTTAATCCCCATATCTGAATAGCAGCTACAGCTAAAGCTACTAGAACTAATGAGATGACTAAAAAGAATCTATTATTTTTTACAAAATCTATTTTCATTTTTTACTTATTACTATTAACAACTGTCTTGTTACAGTCACTGCTGTGAATAGAGATATTACTACACCAAGAAATAAGTTGGCTGCAAAGCTTTTAACAACAGTTGTTCCTGCCATAAATAATATGAAACAGGTAATCATTGTAGATATATTTGAGTCCCTAATTGATGTCCAAGCTCTTTCAAAGCCAAGCTTCAATGCTTTTTGTTTTGAATATCCTTTCTTTATTTCTTCATTCATTCTTTCAAAAATTAAAATATTGGCATCTACTGCAATTCCAATAGAAAGAATAAAGCCTGCTATTCCAGATAGTGATAAGGTTATAGGGATAAGCTTGTATATAGCTAACGTTACTAGAGTGTATATAACAAGTGCAATAGAGGCAATAACACCTTCTTTTCTATATAGAAAGATCATGAAACTAATTATCAAAAATATCCCTACTAGTCCTGCTTGAATACTTTTAAGAAGTGCGTCTTTACCAAGTGTTGCCTCAATAATTCTTTGTTCAGCTAGCTCTACAGGAACAGGTAAAGCACCACCACGTAATTGAATTGCTAAGTTTTCAGCTTCTAGTGTAGTTAATCCATTAATTGTAACTGTACTACTAACACCACCAGTAAGTCCCCATGATTCACTTATAGTTGGTGCTGAGATTATGTTGTTATCAAGAGCTATCGCAATTCTTTTTCCTCTACTTGCTCTTGCCATATCATCAAACTTTTTAAAACCTGCTTCAGAGAATACCATGGCTACTTCTTTACTATCTCCTGTAATAGGTGTACTTCCTCCACTCGTTGGAGCAGTTACTGATGCTGATTTAAGATCAGCTCCAGAAATATCTAGCTTGTCGTAAAGATAGTTTAGTTGTGCATCTACTGGAAGAGTATCAAATTGATCAGGGATTGGAGGTTGTGGTTCTTTCTCTCTAAAGAATTCTAGTTTAGCTGTTTGTTTAAGCAAACTAATTTGATTTTCAGTATCAGCATCAGAACCAGGAAGCTCAATATTTATTTTATAATCATTACCAGAAATGGAGGATTTAACATCAGATTCGTTTACTCCAAATTGATTTACTCTATTTTCAATAACTCTTCGAACTGCTTCAATTCTTTGTCCTTTCTCATTCTCAGGTACTCCTGTCATATCAGCTCTTAAACTTATGAAGCTACCACCTTGAAGATCTAATCCAAGTTTGACATCCATTTTTCTCCCAAATAAATCTGGTCCCTTAATAATTCTATCGTACACCTTATCCCCAATAGTAAATTTTACTGGTAAAGAAGGGAAACTAATAAGTGTAGTAAGACCTACTAGTAAGATAATAAACCATAATAATACGCGATTTAGTTTCATGTGGAGGATTCTATCAGTAAATAAGCTTTAATTCAAAACTATTTCACCCTCTTATACTTTATCTTTTTAACACCACTCTCTAAGTCTTGTTTCCATTTAGGAAGAGAAACATTTCGATCTCCCTTTTCTTCTTTAATATTTTCCAATTCTTTCTCTTTTGGTCTAAATATTTCTTTTCTAATCTCTCTTTCCTCTATATTAACATTTTGATTCTTCAACTCCTCTCTTACTATCTTTTTAATTTCTTCTTTAGGAGCACCTTCTAAACTCATTTTAGAACTAC
>CAYSFE010000003.1:5895-30635 GCA_964430225.1 uncultured Candidatus Saccharibacteria bacterium | reverse complement strand
ACTATCTTTTTAATTTCTTCTTTAGGAGCACCTTCTAAACTCATTTTAGAACTACCTGTAAATAATACTCTCACTACTAACCATAATCTCTTTCTAAATCTAAAGCCTACAATTAAAACAAGAAGTCCAATTCCAATATATATGTATGTGATGAAACTAGGTAAGATAAAGAAATATGTTTTATCTGTTTTTACATTTACTTCAGTTGTAGTTCCATAGTTCATTGTGAGTTCAGCTGAATAAAAACCTGGTCTTAAGCTTTGTCCAACATCTACTTTGTATTCACGAGTTGTACCTGGTAATACTATCTGAAGTGGTATTGCTGTTTCACCAGCAAACTTTCTAGATATCTCACTTGTGATCTTAATTTTCCCCGTAGGTCTTATATGGCTATTCCCTACATTACTTACATTAAAAGTCATATTTACTGGTAAGGTCTGATTAATATACTTGGTCTTTAGAGAATCAACAGTTAGTTTTTCTGTAAATGTTCCCTTTACTTGTATGAATACAAGAACTGCAATACGAGCATATATAAATACTGAAGAATCAGATACAAGCGCTTGAGGAATGAGAGGATTAAAATATATTGTTGCATAGTGTCCCCCTGCCGGAGCTTCTGGTGGAACTGTAACACTTACTGTAACTTTCTTTGAATCTTTTGGTTGTAAGATGAAGTCACGATCTTTGGGATCTATCTTAATCCAACTAGATGCATCAAATGTTTCTAGGTCTTTCTCCTTTATATCTACAGCTTCTCCTGGATTAAATCCTTGAACTACCGCTTTTATAGGGAGAGCTAATGAGCTTGTATTGTATACAGTAATTTCTTTCTTTCCTATCTCAGATTTATCTACAATAAGTTCTATTATTGCAGGGTCTACAGCCATCGCGAGTTGCTGAGTAAAGTCAGTAGTATTTGTTTGGGCATTAACTAAAAGGGGAGAGAAAAGAAAATACAAACAAGTTAAAACAATTGTTCCCGTCTTAAATGTTTTTTTAATTATCTCTTTCATCGATCAATGATCATAATACTTTTAATATTGTGGCACAATCGTATATATAATTGTTGTGGTATATTGCCCACCTGCCTGAGTTGCTGGTGTTGCTACCTTGTATGTGATTGTAAATTGTTCACTGGATATTGGACTACCACTTACTGTAGCTGTGTGATCAGCAACAATATCTCCAGGTGCTGTTGAACTAAACGGAGCATAACATGGTGCATTGCCAGTTCCTAAACATGCTCCAGATCCTGGAAACTTTCCAGATCCTTGGATTGATGTGTCACTTGATGTATATCCGTAACCAGTACCACTCCACTCACTTGGTGCTGCATAACTACCTGCAGAGAAATCAGGAATTGTATATGATGGATTAGCTGTGTTTGTAAGTAGTTGAGTCTTATATGCTCTTACCACATACCCGTTATATGCATTTGTAGAAGTTGTTAAAGTACTAGTTTTTGTATCTGTATATGAGTTTCCTCCATTTAGATTTGCAAATGTAACTGCACTTGAGTTTAGAGAGAATGAAATTGTAGGAGCAACTAATTGACCATTTGTTGAAATGACTCCAGATGTATTCGTTGCATTATCAACTGCTCTCACATTTATATAGTATTGTTGAGAAGTTTGTAGGGTTAGAGCATTAATAGTTTTACTTACATTCGCACTTCCATCAACTAAATCAGTCCAAGTTAATACATCGGTAGCTCCTGATGTGGTACCAACGGAATACTGATATTTTTCAAGACCTGATATTGTAGCAGTAGCTTGAGCCCAACAAGCAGATATTGTAGATAGTGACCCGTCATTGAAAGTAACATCAGAACCACAGGAAGTCCCATCATTAATTGTAGAGAGTGTTGGTGCAGTAGTGTCTATTCCATAGTCTCTTGCAGACTCTGCATTAACATCGTAACTTACCCAAGCAGAATATGCTCCTGCTGTATCTTTAAGTCTAGCTTGCCAATGATATTCAAATGCATCTGGTATTGAGTTAAGTGTAACAGTTACAGATACTGGAGTACCTGAATATGCAACACCAGTTCCACATCCTGTTTCTGTATTAGTAAATCCAGTTCCTAATTGTTGATACTCAACACATAGAGAAATTGTATCGGGATTATTTGGATCATCACCAGTTGCGGTAAACTTAATACTTGTTGTATTGTTCCACCCACCCGTTACAATGACAACATCCCCAGTAGTTTTTTGAGCTAAAGAGGTAGGGGAGTTAGGAGCAGTGTTACACACCCCTCCATTAATAGTCCAGTTTGTATTATTCCCCCCTGCTCCAACTACTGAGTTATTTGCGGTAGCAGCTGTGATTGCATTACTATCTTGTATACTTGCATAGTCCACACTTATTGTTCCTTGAAGATCAATATCGGCTTGGTTTCCATTAGTCCATGACTTTATTAATACTGGTGTACCACATGCCGAACCATTTATTGTAAAAGTTCCAATCACAGTAACTGTGTCTGTTTCATCGAAAAGTATAGCCTTATTTGGGGTAGCTACTGTAATATTATTAAATGTAGTTCCAGTGTTAATTCTAACAGATCCATTTGCTGAAGAATCTACAAATGTAATGGTACCGCTATTATGTGTAAATGTTCCTCCTGTTTTAGAAAAGAAACTACCAATACTTAAGTTTCCACTTGTAGAGGTAAGGGTTCCGTTACTTAAAGTTAATCCTTTTTCTACTTCAACAGTTGGATTACCAGTAAAAGACCATTCTCCACCAGCACCAGAAAATGAAAGGTTATAGAACTTACCATTAGCTCCTGATAAAGTGCCTCCAATAGTATTTCCAGTATCAGTTGCAGCAAAAACAACAGTTCCCCCACTATTTGTAAAAGTTCCATTGTTAAGATAATTACCATATATATTTAAACTATATCCAGCACCAACTGGACTTACAGCACCATTTGTAATAGTCAGATCATTATTTACTGAAGTACTAGATCCAGTTGGAAGTTGCCATGCACCGCCAACACCATCAAAAATTACATTGTAAAAACTGAGTGTAGAAGTAGATGTAATTGTATTACCTGCATCCGTTGCATCAAATTTTACGGTACCATTGTTATGTACAAATGTAGTTGTATTAAATGAATTTCGGAAATTCCCTGAAACTTTTAATGTTGCACTTGTAGAGGTTACATTTGCAGATACATTTGAAATTTGAAAATAGTCTAATACATCTACGTTCGGATTAGAAGTAAAGCTCCATGCTCCTGTACCACTAAATTGTAAACCATAAAATGCAGATGTTCCTGACATATTACCAGCCAAAGTTTTTGTGGCGGTAGAATTAAAATTAACATTACCTGAGTTATGAGTGAAAATACCTGAGTTAGAATAGTTTCCTGTTACAATTAAAGCAGAAGCATTGCTTGTAGATGTTAAAGTACCTGCTGTAATAGTTAAATCGTTATTTACTTCAACAGCAGGATTAGAAGTAAAGCTCCATGCACCACCAGATCCATTAAATGTAAGGTTATAGAACATACCAGTAGCACCACTAAGTGTTCCTGCTAAAGTATTTCCTGCATCAGTGGCATTAAAGATCATAGTTCCAGAGTTATGTGTGAAAGTTCCTGAGTTTGAGTAATTACCTGTAACTGTAAAGTTTCCACTTGTTGATGTAACAGTACCAGCTGTGATAGTAAAATCATTTGCTACTTCTACAGCAGGGTTAGAAGTAAAGCTCCATGCACCACCACCACCATTAAAGGTAAGGTTGTAGAATGAGGAAGCTCCACTAAGAGTTCCTGCCAAAGTATTACCAGCATCAGTAGCATTAAATATCATAGTTCCAGAGTTATGTGTGAATGTCCCAGAGTTAGAATAGTTTCCTGTAACAGTTAGACCTGATGCATGAGATGTGGATGTTAGTGTTCCATTTGTAATTGTTAAATCATTTGCAACTTCAACTGCAGGATTAGAAGTAAAACTCCAAGCACCACCTGACCCATTAAATGTTAAGTTATAAAAAGAGGAAGTAGTGGAGAGAGTACCTGCTAAAGTATTACCAGCATCTGTTGCATTAAATATGACGGTACCAGAGTTATGTGTAAATGTTCCAGCATTTGAATAGTTACCAGTGACTGTTAACCCTGAGGCATGGCTTGTAGAAGTTAGTGTTCCATTGGTAATAGTTAAGTTGTTTGCAACTTCAACAGCAGGATTAGATGTAAAACTCCATGCACCTGATACTCCATCAAATGTAAGGTTATAGAACTTCCCCGTAGCACCACTTAATGTACCAGCAATTGTATTTCCTGAATCTGTAGCATTAAATTTTACTGTACCAGAATTATGAGTAAATGTTCCAGAGTTTGAATAGTTTCCAGTAACAGTAAGTGTAGTAGATGGGGCAACAACACTTCCTGCTGTAATAGTTAAATCATTAGCTACTGTTGCTGAGTTAGCCCCAAAGTCCCATACTCCACTTGCCCCATTAAACGTGAGGTTGTTGAATGAAGATGTGGTTGTCATATTTCCGCTCATTGTATATCCAAGGGTGTTTGCATAATATGTATACATTGCTGATTTTACCTGTGCTTGAGTTAAGGCATAGTTGTATACTTTAGGCTCATCTACTTTTCCATTAAAGTATCTACTCTGTCCTGGTTCATTTCCTACTTCAAAAAAGTCAGCTGGACTACCTGGAGTATCTGTATTTGTTCCAGAAGTTTGTACTCCATTTACATAGAACTTAGCAGTTCCTGAATCTCGAACTAAGGATATATGTAACCACTGATTTGTTGGCATGGTATATCCTGCTCCAAACCAAGTTACGTTTCCATAAAGGGCTACTAACTCACTTCCACTTCCATCCCATCCATTTGTAATTCCAATTCCATATCCTGCTGTGTCACTTCCGTTATACATAAATAATGAGGATTGAGGAAGGCTTGTTACATTTACCCATGCCATAAGAGTAAAGTTATCAGTAGCACTAATTGCTCTATTTGATGCATATGTTCTATCTGACCCGTTATAGTCAAGAGCATAGTCATATACACCACTTGTCCAAGCTGTTCCAGTTGTAGTTCCACTTTGTCCACCTCCAACTCTTGAACCAATTGCTGTTCCTGTATTTTCTTGATAGTTCCAATAAAGTGTTGGATCAGTAATTCCAATTCCATCCATCACTACACTTCCTGAGTTATGTGTAAATGTTCCAGCATTTGAATAGTTACCAGATATTGTAAGAGTGGTACTTGGAGCAGTTACAGTTCCTAGGGTTATTGTAAAATTACCTGTTACAGTTGCAGAGTTTGCACCAAAACTCCACGCACCTCCTGATCCATTAAATGTAAGACTTGCAAAGGAAGAAGTAGTAGTCATTGTTCCACCTAAAGTGTTCCCAGCATCGGTTGCATTCATAATTACAGTCCCTCCGTTATGTGTAAATGTTCCAGCATTAGAATAGTTTCCGGTAATAGTAAGAGTATTGTTTGTTGCTGTAACAGTTCCGTTTGTAATTGTTAAATCATTGTTCACTTCTACAGCAGGGTTAGAAGTAAAGCTCCAAGCTCCGCCAGATCCATTAAATGTAAGGTTATAGAATTTAGAAGTACCTGATAAAGTACCAGCAATTGTATTACCACTATCTGTTGCATTAAACAGAGTAGTACCAGAGTTATGTGTAAAAGTACCAGAGTTAGAGTAGTTACCAGTAACTGTTAAAGTATTACTTGTAGAAGTAACTGTTCCTAATGTAATTGTTAAGTTGTTAGCAACTTCTACAGCAGGATTAGAAGTAAAACTCCAAGCTCCACCAGATCCATTAAATGTAAGGTTATAGAATTTACCTGGTGACCCACTCATAATACCTGAAAGTGTATTACCTGCGTCAGTAGCATTCATAATTACAGTCCCACTATTATGTGTGAAAGTTCCTAAGTTTGAGTAGTTATTTGTTATTGTTAAATTTCCACTTGTTGAAGTATGTATACCATTTGTAATCGTAAAATTACTTAATACATCTACATTTGGGTTAGATGTATAGCTCCAACCTCCACCAGCTCTATTCATATCTTCTATCACTTGTGCTGGGGTTAGTACATAGTTGTAAACAGCTGGATTATCAATTTTACCAGTATAGTAAAAGTTATTATTTGATCCGCCTATTATCAAATCTCCAGCAGGTGCACTGGCTGCTCCTTGTGAGTATGTAACAGTATTAACATATGTTCCATCGACATACATTATTAGATCAGTTCCATTATATACACCCATGACATGGTACCAAGTATTAATAGAAGTAGGAGAAGCTACACAAACACTATTACCTCCTACCATAGCTCTTCCTACTGATACACAAAGTTTACCTGAGTCATCACCATTAAAAAGTATGGTGTATTGAAATGCACCATAACTACTATCAGGACCTGTTTGATTCATAACCATAGGATAATTACCACTTGTAGGGAGTGAAGGTGTATTGACCCAACTAGAAAAACTAAAGCTATCAGTATAGTTAAGTTGAAGAGCACTATGTGATCCCATGTTTACATAATCATTTCCATCAAATGATAGTCCATTCCCATATTTCCCTGTTGTCCATGTTGGTGTAGTTCCACCAGTACCAAGTGTACCGGTGAATGCATTTGTACAATTGTCTGCTGCATTTCCACCGGTACCTTCTTCAAAGTTCCAGAAAGAAACGGGACTACTTACAACAGGACATTTATCAAACTTCAGATTATAGAAAGAGGAGGATCCAGATAATGTTCCTGCTAATGTATTACTTGTATGATTACCATTAAATACTACAGTACCTGAGTTATGTGTGAAGGTACCTGAGTTAGAATAGTTCCCACCAACTGCTAAGTTTCCACTTGTAGAAGTAACTGTTCCTAATGTAATTGTTAGATCGTTATATATTTCAACTGTAGGATTAGAAGTAAAACTCCAGGCACCCCCACTTCCATTAAATGTAAGATTGTACAGTTTTGATGTTCCAGATAAATTTCCTGCTAAAGTCTCAGTAGTAGTTCCAGTCATATTAAAAAGAGAAGTACTTGATGTAACTGTTCCTGAGTTTAAGTATGATCCAGCAATTGTTATTGTATTTCCCTCAGGTAAGAATGTTCCTAGATTCGTTAAGTCATGTGTACTAACAGTTCCTCCTGGTTGATGAGTATTACCCGATAAAATAGTTAGTTTTTCAGTTGAAGATTGAGTAGTAGAATCTACAACTAAGTTGTTTGTAGTGACATCAAAGAATATATCTTCATCTCCTGATACTGAATTATCAAATGTACCAAGTTCAGAATTAGATAATGTTTGATTGTCTACACTTCCAATAGTTAAATTTTCTTTATATAGTTTTACTCCGGTAATATCCCCAGTACCATCATATTTAGTTACGGCAACTGCTTCATCGGTATCGGCAACGGCTCCATCTATATATATTGTAACAATTGTATTCATTGCGGGGTTTGTAAGTCCTGTCACAGACCAAGTTCCAGATACTGTTGGTTGTGTTTGAGCCTGTACACTATTTCCAAATGCAATTAAAATTGTACCAGTATCCCCACAATCAGTTGTCTCGTCAAATGCCTTACATATTCCAGAAATGATCATGGATCCTCCACAGACACCTGCTGTAATGGTCCAGTTTGTGTTGTTTCCTCCTGCACCTGCTACTGAGTTTGTTGCAGATAAGGCAGTGATTGCATTACTGTCTTGTATATCTGCATATGTGACTGAAACTGTTCCTGTAGCATCAATATCAAATTGATTCCCATTTGAATCTGAATATAGTTGCACTGCTGTTCCACATGCACTTCCACTAACAGTAAATGTACCTGCAATAGTAGTCTTATCTACATTATCAAACTTCATTTGTTTACTTGCAGTACTTACTGTGAAAGCACTAAATGTAGTATCTGCATTGTATGTAAGGGTTGATATTTTAGTATTATCATTAAACACTACAGTTCCAGAGTTATGTGTGAAAGTACCACCAGTCTTTGTAAAGTTTCCACCTATTGTTGTAGTACCACTTGTTGCTGTAAGGGTTCCATTACTAATACTTAAAGCATTTGCAATAGTTACCGCTGGATTAGAAGTAAAACTCCAAGCACCAGCTGCCCCACTAAATGTGAGGTTATAGAAAGAGGATGCTCCACTTAATGTTCCAGCCAAGGTATTCCCAGCATCGGTTGCATTAAAAATAATAGTTCCACTGTTATTTGTAAATGTTCCAGAGTTAGAGTAATTACCTGTAACAGTTAGTCCTGATGCATGAGATGTTGAGGTTAGTGTACCATTTGTAATGGTTAGATCATTCGCAACTTCAACGGCAGGATTAGAAGTAAAACTCCATGCACCTGCTACTCCATCAAATGTAAGGTTATAGAATTTACCAGTAGCACCACTCAAAGTTCCGGCAATTGTATTACCAGCATCTGTGGCATTTAACTTAACTAATCCTGAATTATGAATAAATGTTCCTGAGTTAGAGTAGTTTCCAGTTATTGTAAGTCCTGATGCATTTGAAGTTGAGGTAACAGCACCATTAGTAATGGTGAAATCATTAGCAACAGTAACAGCAGGATTAGAAGTAAAGCTCCATGCACCACCAGAACCACTAAATGTGAGATTGTAGAAAGAAGATGCTCCACTTAAGGTACCACTTAAAGTATTACCAGCATCTGTGGCATTCATAAGAACAGTTCCAGAGTTATGTGTGAATGTAGCTGAGTTAGAATAGTTTCCAGTAATAGTTAAAGTATTACTTGTAGAAGTAACAGTACCGTTAGTAATTGTAAAATCATCAGCAACCTCAACAGCAGGGTTAGAAGTAAAGCTCCACGCACCAGCAACTCCATTAAATGTGAGGTCATAGAATTTAGAAGTACCTGACAATGTACCTGCAATAGTATTTCCACTGTCAGTTGCATTAAAAATTATGGTTCCAGAATTATTTGTAAATGTCCCAGAATTAGAATAGTTTCCGGATATTGTAAGTCCCAATGCATTACTAGTAGATGTAACAGTCCCAAGTGTTATTGTAAAGTCATTCGCAACCTCAACAGCAGGATTAGAAGTAAAACTCCAAGCTCCACCAGATCCATTAAATGTTAGGTTATAGAATTTTCCATTGACTCCACTTAAAGTTCCAGCAAGTGTATTCCCTGCATCAGTAGCATTGAATAGGGTAGTCCCTGAGTTATGTGTGAAGGTTCCCGAGTTTGAATAGTTTCCTGTTACGGTTAATGTATTACTTGTAGAAGTAACCGTTCCATTTATAATAATTAAGTCATTAGAAACTTCAACTGCAGGATTGGAAGTAAAACTCCAAGCTCCACCTGACCCATCAAATGTAAGATTATAGAATTTACCTGTTGATCCACTTAGTGTACCTGCAATAGTATTACCTGAATCTGTGGCATTAAATTTTACTGTCCCAGAGTTATGTGTAAATGTTCCTGAGTTAGAATAATTCCCAGTTATTGTTAAAGTAGTACTTGAAGAAGTAAGTGTTCCGAGTGTAATAGTAAGATCATTTGCAACTTCAACTGGAGGATTAGAACCAAAACTCCAAGCTCCTCCTGAACCGTTAAAAGTAAGGTTGTAGAATTGACCGCCTGCTCCACTCATAGTCCCTGATAAAGTTTCAGTAGTAGTTCCTGTCATATTTATATTTGAAGTCCCTTTTGTAAAAGTTCCCTGATTAGAATATGAACCTTGAACAGTAATTGTATTAGAACCCGGAACAAAATCTCCTTGGTTATCAATATCATGAGTTGTTAGATTTCCTCCTGGTGTGTATGTACTTCCAGATAATATAGTTAATTTTTCTGTAGTTGACTGAGATGTATCATCTACATACAGAACTCCTGTATCTATATCAAAAAATATATCCTCATTAGTTGATACAGAGTTATCATATGTACCTATTTCCGTATTAGTCAGATTTTGTAAGTCATCAGATCCAATTGTTAAGTGTTCTTTGAATAACTTTATTCCAGTAATAGTATTACCAGTCCCATCGTATTGTGTAACAGCAACTGCTTCGTCAGCATCAGCTGCACTACCTATCCAAACTGTAATGACATCACCAGTTGCTGGTTTAGGTACTTCATCAATCTGCCAAGTTCCAGCTACTGTTGTTTGTTCTTGAGATGCTACCGTTGTATTTACAGCTACTTTTATTGTACCTGTATCGCCACAGTCTGTTGTTTCATCAAATGCATCACAAGTTCCAGAGATCGTAATAACGGCAGGTCTGTATTCAACAAGAATCCATGCTGTTGATACTTGTATAGTACTAGATGTATCAGTAACCTCTCTTAATCTAATTTGTACAGAATCGATCTTACTTGTTGTCCATGCAGTACTCTGAGCTGGTGCTGTATATGTAGTAAGCGGATATACTCTTGGAGCTGTATTATTATTTGTAAACCATGTAGTAGTTGCTGTCATAATTTGACTACTTTCAACTTGAGGACCTGTTGATGTGTCAAGGAGTGAAACAGAAAATCCCATTGTTGCTGCAGCACTAGTTCTAAATCTAACCCCTGGAGCTACAAGAGTAATATCATCTGTTGTTGAAGATATACTGTAAGTACTTGTAGGTTCGAAATCAGCATCTTGAAGTATATTAATAGTGGTAGAGCCGTTATAGTCGGTAATGTCATTTGGTATAACTTCATCCATATTCTGATATTCATTCGCTCCATTAACTGAGGTACCTGTCCATGCTACATTTGTTCCATCTCCATTAGGTTGAAGATGCACTATTTTTCCTGCTCCCGGATATCCATTTTGAGTAGTTCCCACATTTTGATTTAATGCAACGTCATCAAATAGCCAGTCACCTGTTGTTTGAGCCTCTGCATTTAAATTTCCTCCTAATCCAAATTGATAAACACCTGTACTTAAATCTCTTGTGGAAGAAGTACCAAATACGGTTCCGTCAAGTTTAGCTTCAACTGTATCTGCGCTTGCTCCACCTGATGCATCTACTTTTAATTCAATCCTATACCAGGTAGTAGTAGATAGTGCAGATGATACAGAGCCTATTGTTCCATCTTCATCCCTTAGTTGTAGTTGTCTTGAATTATCCATCGTAATTCTAGCAATAATCGTAGAAGAGGAATTCCTAAAATCAATAATGGTATTTTCTGCGGACGGGGCTGTAGTAATATATATGTACGACCGGAGAAAATATGGTCCATTTGCATTGGCGGATACAAACTGAAAATTCACAGCTTCTCTAGTTCCCGATCCCAGTGTAACAACTTGCATGCTTGCTTCTCCAGATCTTTTAGTCCCAGTAATTATAGTAGGAGATCCATTTATTGTAGTCCATTCCATATCTGCGGTAATACTTTGAAGTTCAAACCCTGAAGAATATACTCTTCCACCTTCTGCTGGAACGTATTCTACATATACCCAAACAGTAGAAACCCATACAAATGGGCTACAGTCAGCAGACGTTATTCTAGCCTGCATTCCATCAATCAAACTTGAGTTTAGTGGTGAATAGTTAGTTGCACCTGGTTCATCATATATCACCATGTCTGCATTAATTGGATTTGTATCATCATTGGTAGACCACGTAACAACTTGAACTGTTACTGCAGTTGCAGTATCTCCAGTTCCTCCTGCATTAAGTAATGAAAGTGCATGAGTTTGGGTACCTGCTGCTGAAGCGCTGAAACGACCCCAGATTTCAGCAAGTTTTACTCTATCATTTACACCTATACCTGCTGTAGTAGAACTTTGAAGAGAATAATCTTCAAGTTGATTGTTACCGGAACATAAAATATAGTTAGTAGCATCGTTTGGTGTTACCTCATTTACTGCGGTATAGTCATTTGTCCATGCCACATTTGTACCATTTCCATCTGGATTTATTCTTGCTACTTTACCTTCTCCAGGCCATGCATTTTGATTTGTGTATGCATCTTGGTTTAAACCAATATCATCAAAGAAAAAGTCGGCTGAAGTAGTAGCTTGGGCTCCAATATTAATTCTTGCTATTCCATTAGCGAAGTTTACAGTTGTTGAGGATGCAATTTCTACTCCATCTAGTCTTGCTGCTACTATTGAATTACCAGTAGCTGCTGTACCAAAGTCTGTCTCAAGTTCAACCCTATACCAAGTATCTACGGAAATTGCAGCTGTGTCTGAACCTATTTGGGCACTATCTTCATTATTGAAAAGTCTTAGAGTGCCTGTGTTAGTCATTTGTATGCTTGCTTGAATTGTACCTGCATTGTCTACAAAAGAAACTATCTCAGTTAAACTAGATGGATAACTTGGGGTTCTAAAGTACGCTCTTAAAAAAGTCCTTGTTGCATTATCTGCAGTAGCAAAAATATACTGGATATATGAAGTTGCACCTGATGGATTAGTTCTAAGAGCATAACCTCCTGTTCTTATAGTTGAACTTGAAATAGTAGGTGCAGTACCTGTATTTGTATTCCATTCCACACCAGCGGTAACAGAGTTTAATTCAAACCCTGTGGTATAGAATCTGGTAGGAAATGAAGCACCAGCAGAGTCTACCGCTATCTGCCACATTCTATCCTCTTTATATATTTCTTTATCTCCTTCTTTGAAGGATATCTTACCTAACGTAAAGAATTGAGGGCTATCATCAGGAGCATCATATGAATATTTAGGTGAAAAAGTTTCTCCTTTCTTTAGTTTTACAGGGTAGCTTAAGGTTTGAACTATTCCCGTATTTGTAATTGTAGGCTTAACCACATCAAAATCTTTTAAAGTAAAGTTATCGGGGATGTATTCTTCTATTGTTCCTTCAAAGTCTCTATTTGCTTTTATGTTTAATGTGACTGGATATTCTAGTACAGGATATATTCTAGTTGCAGTTACTCTTGTAATTTCAAAGTCTAAACTTTCCTTTATATCTATTTCCTCAGTTATTGTCTTTGTTCCATTATTTGTTTCGGCTGTTAATTCAAGTCTATATTTACCCTTCTTTTCAAACTTATATGAGGCTTTATAGTCAGGCTCTAGGGTGAACACTTTCTTATCACAAAAGTCTGTAACTTGAATTGCCTTATCATTTGTTGAAAGGGTAGTTTTAGTATTATCAGGGTCATATATATATAGTGTGGTGTTTGCATTACATACCATTTCACCTTGATCATCAAGAACTGCCATTTGTATCTCAGCAGTTTCCCCAACGGTATATGCACTCTTTGTTGTGTTAAGAGCTAATACTCCCCATTCAAAGTTTTGAGAGTATATGAGTTTAGTCCCATCTTTTATCTGAAGTGTACTTTTACCAGAAGGTAGATGTTTAGGTGCTTCTATAACTACATCTGTACCTTCTACTTTGTAGTTAAGAACTGTCTTTCTCTTTAAACTATCTACTACATATATCTCTAGTTTATCTGAAACATATCTTCCTAAATGTATTTTAATGTCTTCATTAGCTTTATAGTTTCCCTTATCTATCTTAATATCCATTGAATAAATTTTTCTTTCTATTCTATTTATATTTTCTTCAAGGGAAGATGAAGCAATATCACTAATACTATCACCAGATAACAGGGTCATTAATATTAGGAGTACGAGACTAACTCCCACCAGAATTTTTATTACCGAAGATTTTTTCCAAGGCATATGTGTATTATGTATAGAATTTAATCTTTAGTCAAACTCAAAATGGTTGAATGAGAAGCACCAGATAGGGTATACTTTGCTTTGTAGTATTTATGGAATTTTCGTTACAAGCAGAAAAAATATTTTCAATTGGTAGCTTTAATGTTACAAATTCACTTTTCCTAAGTGTTCTTCTAGTCATAGCTATATGTATAGTAGCTTTAATATTCAGTAAGAAGATAAACTATGAGAAACCAGGAAGATTTCAATTGTTTTTAGAGTATGTAATAGACTCTCTAAGAAATGTAGCAATCTTTACAGTAGGTAAAGAACCTTCTAAAAAGATATTTCCACTAGTATTTACTTTCTTCACACTAATCATTCTTTCAAACTGGGCTGGATTACTTCCAATAACTGGTCCTCTAGGAGTAATAGAAGAGAAACATGTTAAGGTGGAAAAATCATCAGATCATAGTGATGTAGAAGAAAAGAAAGAAGAAAAACATGAAGAATATACAAGTATCTTTGATTGTCTATCTAAGAAATGTGTAATTAACTTCTCTGAAGGTGGTATTCAAATACTAGGAGAAGATAAAGAGTTTGTACCGCTATTTAGACCAATGACAGCAGATCTTAATGGAACAGTAGCATTTGCAATATTTAGTGTCTTCCTAACTAATTACTGGGGAGTTAAACAAAATGGATTTAAATACTTTAAGAAGTATATAAATATACCAAGAAAGTTTGGGATGGAACCAATAATATATTTCTTTGTTGGTATTCTTGAGTCTCTTCTAGAATTATCTAAGGTACTATCATTTAGTTTTAGATTGTTTGGTAATGTATTTGCAGGAGAGATACTTTTAATGGCTATATATTCATTAACTAAAGGTGTGTTTTCACTTCCTTTCTTGTTACTTGAGTTATTTGTGGGTTTTATTCAAGCATATGTATTCTATATGCTTACAATTAGTTTTACAGGTTTAGCAGTTGAGAAACAGTCGCATTAATTTATTTTTTATACATATTTAAATGGACGCAGAAGCAGTAAGATTTTTAGCAAAAGGTATTGCAATCGCATTAGCAGGATTTGGTCCTGGTATCGCTCTTGGACTTACCGGTGCTAAAGCAATGGAAGCTATTGGAAGAAATCCAGAAGCAGACTCTAAAGTTAGAGGTGCTATGATTTTACCTTTAGCATTCGCAGAAGGTATTGCAATCATTTCTCTAGTTCTAGCTCTTATAATATAAATAAATGGAAGCATTCGGACTAGATCCACTAAAAATATTAATATATCTAATCCTAACAATAGTTCTTTACATCGTTTTAGATAAGTTTGTATTGTCAGCTCTTACAAAAAGTCTAGATGAGAGAAGATCTCAGATAGATAAGAACATGGCAATGACGAAAGATCTTGAAACAAAGATGACTAATCTTGAACTTGAAGTAAGTAAGAAATTCGAGGAAGTTTCAAAAGAAACCGACAAGATTTTAGAAAGCTCAAGAAAAGAAGGATTAACTCAAAGATCAGATATTGTTACTAAAGCTAATCTTGAAGCTAAAGGAATTGTAGATGCAGCTGTAAAGAGACTAGATCAAGAAAGAGCTGATCTTAAAGCAACTATGAACTCTCAAGTTGAAGTAGCTGTAAAGAAAGCAGTAGAAGAGCTTTGGAATGAAAGAATGGAAAAGGTAGATCCTAAACTAATTGATCAAGCTATTAAAAAAATATAATGAGTAACTTAAACATACAAGCTAAAAACATATATTTAGAACTTAAAGAACTAAAAAAGAATGGGGCTGATACAGGTTCAATTCTTTTCACAATAGTGAAGAATATGAAAGAAGGAGATATTGATAAAGTGTATGGAAAGTACCAAGATATTTTAAATGGTAAGTTAATAGTTATAGAAGTGTTAAGTGCTACACCTCTTTCTAAGGAACAAGAAAAGGATTTAGAAGATAGTGTAGTTAAGAAGTTTCAATCTCAAGAATTAGTTTTCGACTATAGAATTGATGCTAAGATTAAAGGTGGAATTGTAGTTAGACATAACGATAACCTAATTGATCTTAGTCTTTCAAAATCAATTTCAGAACTTAAGATATAAGTATATAAAACATGTTCACAAATACAGGTAGAGTATTAGAAGTTAAAGATGGTATTGCTTTTGTTGATGGTCTCTCAAAAGTAGGATACTCAGAACTAGTAAAGTTCAATAAGAATAAAGAGAGAGATGATGTAATGGGATTAGCACTTAATCTTGAAAAAGATAAAGTGGGTATCATAGTTTTGGGCGACTATAAAAAGATCTCTGAAGGAGATTTGGTAGAAAGTACAGGTAAACTTCTATCTATCCCAGTAAGTGAAGCATACTTAGGAAGAGTAATTGATCCACTTGGTAATCCAATAGATGGAGAAGCTTTAACACATGAAAAAGTAACAAACATGCCTCTTGAAGTAGAATCTCCAGGAGTTATTGATAGAAAAGATGTTAAACGTCCTCTTCAAACTGGTATTAAATCCATAGATGGAATGACAAATATTGGTAAAGGTCAAAGACAATTAATCATTGGAGATAGACAAACAGGAAAGACAGCAGTAGCTATAGATACAATCATAAATCAGAATGGACAAGATGTAGTTTGTATATATGTAAGTATTGGTCAGAAAGCATCTAAGATTGCTCAAATAGTTCAAAAGCTTAAAGAGACTGATGCTATGAAATATACAATAGTAGTTGCTGCTAATGCGTCAGATGGTGCATCTATGCAATATATTTCTCCACTTGCTGCTACATCAATTGCAGAATATTTCATGAATCAACATAAAGATGTTTTAATTATATATGATGATCTATCAAAACATGCATCAGCATATAGACAGATAAGTTTAATCTTAAGAAGACCTCCAGGAAGAGAAGCATACCCAGGAGATGTATTCTATCTTCACTCAAGATTACTTGAAAGATCAGCACAACTTAATGATGAATTAGGTGGAGGATCTATTACCTCTCTCCCTATTGTTGAAACACTAGCTGGAGATATTTCAGCATATATTCCAACAAATATTATCAGTATTACTGATGGTCAGATATTTCTAGATAGTGATATCTTTAACTCAGGTATTAGACCAGCTATTAATGTGGGTCTTTCTGTATCTCGTGTTGGAGGATCGGCACAGTTAAAAGCTATGAAACAAGTTGCTGGTAAATTAAGACTAGAACTTTCTCAATATAGAGAACTTGCTACTTTTGCTCAGTTTGGATCTGATCTAGATCCTGAAACTAAAGCAAAGATTGATAGAGGTGCAAGACTTACAGAAATACTTAAACAAAAACAATATTCTCCAGTTCCGGTTGAAGAACAAGTATGTATCTTCTTTGCAGCTGTTAATGGATATCTAGATAAGATGGAAGTAGTAAAGGTATCAGCATGGGAAGATAAGTTTAGACTAAATCTAAGAACAAATCATAAAGTGCTACTTAGTGAGATAAGAGAGAAGAAAGCACTTGATGAAAGTATAGAGAAAAAGATTAAAGAAGCTATAGAAGGAACTATATAGTGGCAAACTTAAGAGCTTTAAAAACACAAATGAAGAGTATTAAGTCTACTGCTAAAGTGACTAAAGCACTTCAAATGGTTGCAGCTACTAAGATAAAAAGAACTGAGATGAGAGCTAAGCAATTCAGCTTTTACAATGAAGGTATTAACAATATTGTGAATAACATGGGAGATCTTTCTAAGTTTGAAGGATTACCACTACTTAGAAAGTCTAAATCAGTAAAAAATGTTTTAATAGTTTTAATAGCAACAAGTAGAGGATTTACAGGTTCTCTAAACTCAAATCTCACACTTCATTTAAATACTTTTATCAAATCATTAAAAGAAAAAAATGGGAATATTAAGGTAGAAGGATTAAGTTTGTATAAATATGGATTAAAGATATTTAATAGACTTGGAATAAATGTTATCTCTCATTATGGGGATCTAAAAGAAGGAGTTTCTACATATGAACTAATTCCTGTATTTGAAGAAGTAGAAAAGAAGTTTGTAGATAGCACATATGATGAAGTATATGTGTTCTATCCTAAGTTCATAAACACACTAATACAAAAACCTACAAATGAGCGAGTATTACCTGTAGGAATAGAGAAATTAGAATCTAAAACATCTAATTCAAATTTAATATTTGAACCATCTAAAGAAGAGGTTTTAAATCTCCTGGTTAAAGAATATTTTCAAGCTAGTATATATAACGCTTTACTTCAAACTAATGCATCAGAATTTGCTAGCAGATTTGTAGCTATGAAGAATGCTACAGATAATGCAGGTAAGATAATTAAAAAATTAGGACTACTATATAACAGAGTCAGACAAGAAAAAATTACAAAAGAAATGTTAGATGTAGTAGGTGGATCAAATATATAATTTAATATAATTTTACTAATATGAACAAAGGAAAAATAGAACAAATACTTGGAGTTGTAGTTGATGTAAGTTTTACATCTCAACAATTACCAAACATATATGATGCTCTTGAAATAGAGAGAGCGGATGGTAAGAAGCTTGTGCTAGAAGTACAACAGCATATTGGTAAAGATAGTGTAAGAACACTAGCTATGGGAACTACAGATGGTATTAAAAGAGGAATGGAAGTTTCATCTCTTGGAACTAGTATTCAAGTTCCAGTAGGAGAGAAAGTACTTGGAAGAATATTTAATGTTCTTGGTAATGCAATTGATCATAAAGAAGAACTAACTGAGAATAGATCTAGTATCCATCGCGATGCTCCTAAGTTTAGTGAACAATCTACTAAACTAGAAGTACTTGAAACTGGTATTAAAGTCATTGATCTAATATGTCCTTTTGTTAAAGGTGGAAAGATTGGAGCATTTGGAGGAGCAGGAGTAGGAAAGACTGTTGTAATACAAGAACTAATATATAATTTAGCTACAGAACATAGTGGATACTCTGTATTTACAGGAGTAGGAGAAAGAACTCGTGAAGGTACCGCTTTATATCAGGAAATGAAAGAATCAGGAGTTATTGATAAAACAGCTATGGTGTTTGGTCAAATGAATGAAACACCTGGTGTTAGATACAGAGTTGCATTGACTGGTCTTACAATGGCTGAATATTTTAGAGATAAAGAGAATAAAGATGTTTTACTTTTCATAGATAATATCTTTAGATTCACACAAGCAGGATCTGAAGTATCTGCTTTACTTGGTAGACTTCCATCAGCTGTGGGATATCAACCAACTCTTTCTGATGAAATGGGATATTTACAAGAAAGAATCACATCAACAAGTAGGGGATCTGTAACATCACTTCAAGCTGTATATGTACCTGCTGATGACTATACTGATCCAGCACCTGCTAATACATTTGCTCATCTTGATTCAACAATAGTGCTTGAAAGATCACTAGCAGAGCAAGGACTATACCCAGCTGTTGATCCACTATCATCTTTCTCTACAGCACTATCTCCAATAGTAGTAGAAGAAGAACACTATAGAGTGGCAAAAGCAGTACAAAAGACATTACAAAAATACAAAGACTTACAAGATATTATTGCAATTCTTGGTGTAGAAGAATTATCTGATGAAGATAAACTTACTGTATCCCGTGCTCGTAAGATTCAAAGATTCTTAACTCAACCATTCCATGTTGCAGAACAATTCACGGGACAAAAAGGAGCATATGTAAAACTATCAGATACTATTTCAGGATTCGATAAGATTCTTAAAGGAGAATTTGATGATGTTAATGAATCTAAATTCTATATGATCGGTTCTATTGATGAAGTGAGAACTAAATGAAAGTAAATATACTATCTTCAGTAAAACAAATACTAGTATCTGATAATGTATCTGAACTTATGGTTCCTACAAAAAGTGGGATCATAGGAATACTTAATAACCATCAGGATCTAGTTACATCTCTTGATATTGGAGAACTAGTAGTTAAAGAAGGTGAATCTTTAAGAAAGATTGCCATAAGTGGTGGTTTCTTATCTGTAAAATCTAACAATGTTCAAATTCTTTGCGATGATGCTATTATGGAAGAGGAAATTGTACTAGCAGAAATAGCTAAAGCAGAGGAAAATGCTAAGTTAAAACTATCTGGAAAGCTACCTGAAAAGGAGCTAATTGAGCTAGAAAAGCAGTTAAGATACGAGAAATTTAAGAGAAAACTGGTAGAATAGAGTATAATTAAATACTGCACCAGTAGCTCAACTGGATAGAGTAACTGTCTTCGAAACAGTTTGTTGGGGGTTCGAGTCCCTCCTGGTGCGTATGAGTTTGGGAGCGTAGCTCAGTGGTAGAGCAGTTGCCTCTTAAGCAATTGGTCGTGGGTTCAAATCCCACCGCTCTCATATATTTAATTACAAATATATATGCCCACTCCTGAAGCTCCTCATAATGAATTTAAAGATCACTATTCTACATTGGGGTTAAGGGGAAGAGATCCAAGTTCTATTACACCGCAAATAATTCAAAGGCAGTATCGATTATTAGCTAGGACTATCCATCCCGATAAATTCTATGATCCAGAAGATAAATTGAAAGCAAGTGCAAAAATGGCGTCGTTGAATGAAGCTTACCAAGTATTAAAAGATCCTTTAAAGAAGAGTGATTATGATCGTGAATACATTAATTGGAGAAATACTCATGGGATTGAAGCTGGTAAAGTAGGTTTTTTAGAACAACTTGATAACCTTCCAGAAATATTAAGAGATTTATTTAAAGATTTGGCTAAGGCAAGTAAATTAAATATTTCTTTTGCTAGTTTTGAAAAGTACAATCTGAAAACACTTGATGAGCTACATGCAATTGAAGAACTAGCCATGTCTTACCCTGGAGAGCTTAAAAGATTATACCTACCTGAACTTCTTAAATTTTCAGAAACTATTCGAGTCAAAGAAAGAGGCTATAGACTTTCACTTTGGACTTTTATGACAGCATTAAAAGCTCAAGATTTTAGAGGATTAAACTTTTTTCTGGTTCAAGATGCAAAAAGAGAATGGGAAATATATAGAGAAGTGTTTTTTACAGGAGAGGAATTAGAAACTAGAATGGATAATACATTTAAAATAATAGAAGAAGAACATAATAGAAATCCTTGGGTTAATAGAGGAATAATAATTGGATTTAATGAAATGTTAGGTAAAATGAGTTAATTAACCGTAAAGATTCCTAAGTGAGTTTCTTGCTATGAAGTCTGGTATGAAAGGAGAGAAGAAGTAAGCTAGTTTGTTGATGAATCCTGGTACTATTACCTTATTCCCATTCATATATTCATCTACTATTACTTTTGCTACTTCACCTGTAGTTAGTTTGCCTGGTGACTTATCTGCTACTTTTGCTGTATCTATTCCTGTTCCTATAATAGCTCCTAAGTAGGTATTATATATATCTAGATTTATATATCCATTCTCTCTTAGGTCTTTATCTAGTTCTAGAGATAGATCATCAAGAGATATTTTAAGAGATCTATATAGTCCTAGTCTTGGATGAGATTTAGATCTTACTACTAATGAGTTTATATTTATTACCTCTCCAACAAGATTATTTTCTTTTAAATACTCGTAATATTTAAGCATTAAAGAGACTGGAGCTATTAAGTCTAATACTGTTTCTTTGAAAATACCCTCTGTTGTTAGTTCTGAAAGTCTTTCTAGTTTAGATGCTCCTGCATTGTTTACTACTAGCTTTAAAGATATATTGTTTTGTTTCACAAACTCAAAGATTTTGTCGTAGCTTTCTATGTTAGTAAGATCTAAGGAAAGTGTTTGTATGTCTATATGGTATCCCTTTTGTCTTATCTCTTCTTTAGCTTTGTCTAAAGCTACTTGATCTCTTCCAATTAAAAGGAGATTAAACATATTTTTTGCTAGTTCTTCTGATAAAGCTCTACCTATTCCTTTTGCCCCACCTGTAACTAATGCATATCCTAAGTCTTTATTATTCTTCATATTAATCCTTTTTAAAACTCCATTTATACATATTGTAATATCTGTCTTCAGGAAGATTTACATTATCAAGTGTAAAGTTTTCTACTCTTTTATTTACAGCTGACTCTATGATTGGATGATAGAGTATCGTTGCTGGTGATTCAGCTTCAAGAATAGATACTAAATCTTGGTAGTATCCCTTTCTTAAGTTCTTGTCTAGTGTTGATAAACCTTTTTCTAATACCTCATTTACTCTACTTGTTTTATTGTCTGAGAGTGTCCCTCTAGATTTTACATTTGAAATATATGAAGAGAAGTTAAGACCTGGAAAGTCTATTGCGTCTTCATGCCAGAATCTTATTCTGTCTGGATCACTTGTTGTTTCTACACCAAAGAGAAGGATATCAAAATCGCGAGATGGAAGTACTTGGTTTTGTAGTTCATCTAATGTTTTAGGTTCTAGAATTACTGTGATACCTATTAGTGTTAAATCATCTTTTATTGACTCTACTATTTTTTGTTTGGTGTTATCGTTTAAGTATGTAAGTCTTAAAGTTTTATCTGTTAAATCTACTTTACTGTTTGTTACAAAAGTCTTGGCTTTCTCCACATTATATTTAGAATCTGTTAATTTAGGTTCTACCCATGAAATGGAAGGGATAGAGGAGTCAGCTACAATACCTAATTTCTCTATTTTCTCAATTATTAATTCTTTGTTAATACCAAGGGAAATAGATCTTCTTATAAGTTGGTTTTTTAATATTTCATTAGAATAGTTAAAATATATTGCAAAATATCTGTTATATATTGGTTTACTTTTATATATCTCAATATTTTTATTTGTATTTAATTTAGAATCTGTTCCTGTTGTGAGGTCATTAAAGATATGTATTTGTCCAGCTTTAAGTCCTATTATTGCTTCTTGCTCTGTATCGTATAGGTTAAAGATATATTTCTTAAGTTGAACCTTTCCTTTCCAGTAGTTAGGATTAGCTTCAAGAACTACTTTAGTATCTGAACTAGATACAAATTTAAATGGACCAGTACCTAAAGGGGTTTTTGTAATAGGGTGGGCACTAAACTTATTTGCAATTGCGGATTCTAGTATATGTTTAGGTAGTACTTTGACATTGATTAATTCTAAAAGATTTGAAATGACCTTAGGAGTTGTGATTACAACTGTTAATGGATCATTAGTGGTAATATCAGCCTTTTGTAATACATCACTTCCAGCGTTATTTAATTCTCCAATATTTTTTAGTCTTCTAAGTGTTTCTACTACATCTTCTGAGGTTAGATCTTTCCCATCTTGCCATTTAATATTTGCTTTTAGCTTTATTGTTAAAGTTTTTCCATTATTCGAGTAAAGAAATGATTCTGCTAAATATCCCTCTGGGTTTTTATCTGGATATGTTAGAAATAGAGGTTCATAGATAATGTCTGTTAAATATTTATCAATCGTTTCAGTTGATCCTGTAAGGGGATTTACAGATAGTGTTCCGTCAAAGTCTTTACTCTTTACTACTCCTTCTATGATTGTACTTTTAGATTCTGGCTTTAAATCATATATATATGAGTTTACTAGAAAGAATGCTCCTCCTATTAAAACTAGGAATATGACTATGAAGCTAAAGGGACGTATTCTAAAAATCCATTTCCAAATGTTACTCTCGTTTGTTAATGTCTTTTGATCAGTAACAAAGTATGGATAATACCAAAAGAAGTTTATGAGCTCTGAGAATATTCTTTTTAGGGCAATAAAAAGTTTCAACTAAGTAGTTCTGTTAAGAAGTACTATAGTGATACAACTAGCTACAAAAAGAACTGCTGTGACGATGGTTAAATTAAACAAGAATTTCTCCATTCCTCTTCGTGATCTAAAAAAGTCTCCACCTGCACTTCCAAAAAGACTACCAATACCAGATCCACGGATCTGAAGAAGAATAGAAACACACATTACAACTGCAATTGCTATTACTACATAATTAAGGATAATTTTTGGTTCCATAGAATCGAGATATTTAATGTTTAAATTCATTAAGCAGTGAGTTAATTATACCACACACACTTCCATATACGACAAGTCCAGTATATTTATCTAAAGGAATATCTTTAAAAGTAAATACATATGCACTGAATCCCTTAACAACCCCTTCTTTAAAAGAAATGAGAGGGGATAAAAGATCTAGTAAATAGAAACAAATACAAGAAAGTATAACCCCAGATATTATCCTGGTAATAATATTTTGTTTGAATGTAAAGAAACGAATAAGGCGTTCTGAAAGAAGTATAGAAATTCCAAATATGATTCCAACGATAAGATAACTAAATAGACCAGATGAATATCTAATACCACTAAACTCAATACTAATAGTAGTAGCTATTAGGACACTTAATATTACCTTGTAAATACTTCCTTTAAACATGACTTAAGTATACAAGATAAAAGTTAAGAGATAAATATACTTAAAATATTTCAAAACTATTACCAGGGTAAGTCGTTATATTTGGTTCTCCATCTTTCATTGCAAATATTTTTCCACCAGATAATACTGATAGCTGATAAACCGTATCGTATAGTTCTTCAAGGTTAGGAAGTATTTCGTCTTCAAGTGTTTGTTGAGCTCTTTCTAACATGTTCATAAAGTCATCAAATTGAATTGCTTCGTCTTCTTCTAGATCATCTTCTGTGTCTGCTTGATCTCGAAATTCTTTTGCAATTTCATTTAACTCAAAATAATCCATGGGACCATCGGATTGTAACAATACTTGAAGTCTTTTATATACTGTTAATACCAAGTTAATGTCAGGAATTAAGGACTTTAATTGTTCAAAGTCATATTCTTCATCTGGAAATACTTGTATTTTAACCATTATGTCCGAAATAGTTGGCTTTAACATTGTTACTAGTTCATCAATCGCAACCACCCTAGGGGATAACTCTTCGTTGAAATCTGCTAAATCATTAATGTCACTAAAATCCTTAATTGGTGTTGGGAAACTATCTTTGACAATAGATTTAATTACCTCAACTTTTTGAGCTAAGTCTAAAGCTTCTCCTCCTTCTGTAACTCCCATGTCATTTAATGATAATATATATACTGTGAATTATATCATTACATATATTAATTTAAGAAATTATGGCTAAATTTAGAGTAGTATATAACGAGATGAT
>CAYSFE010000003.1:0-5795 GCA_964430225.1 uncultured Candidatus Saccharibacteria bacterium | reverse complement strand
ATATATTAATTTAAGAAATTATGGCTAAATTTAGAGTAGTATATAACGAGATGATAGGGAACAATAAAGAGAAGTTCTTAAGGTTTAAGATCTTACATGATCAGTTTAAATTGGATAGGAAGTTAGAGTCTGAGTTTAACAAAGAAGGAGTAGAGATACTAAAGATCATAAAAGACTATGAAAGTAGGTTATGTAATACATCTGAAAATTCAGGTTTTGGTGTATTTAGTAGTAAGCTTACAGAGAAGTATTGGAGCTTAATTAGAAGGGATTACCCACTTATAGATTTGATAGGGGTAAAGACTAGGAAAGCATGAAAGATGTAATTAGATTAATTAAAAAGTATAAATATAGATTATTTGTAATTCTCTTCTTTAGTTTCCTTTCTAGTTCTTTATCAGTAATGTTTCCTAAGTTCATTTCTGAAACTATAGACTCATTTCAAAAATCTCAATTTTCCTTAACAAACTCTCTAACAATTCTTGTGGCAATATTAATAGCGGCTGTAATATTCTCCCTATTTCAAAACATCCTATCAGCCCTTTTAAGTGAAAAGATATCTCTAGATTTAAGAACTGAGATAGTAGAAAAAATTGGTACATTTGGATATTTAGATGTGAATAAAATTACTCCTTCTAGACTAATTACCACAGTTACATCTGATGTAGATGCTGTAAAGAATGCTTTGATACAAGCATTCGTAGGTGTATTTGTATCGTTAGTTACAATATTAGGAGGTGCAATACTACTTATAAGTATAAGTCCAAAGATTGGAGCTATAGTTCTTGGCATTTTGTTTCTTTTATCTTTCTCTTTTAACTTCTTGTTTAGAAATGCAAGAAAGTACTTTACTAAATCACAAGAGAATATTGATAATTTAAATAGGGTAATTAATGAAAATATTTTATCTTCTTTTCTAATTCGTGTTTTAAATTCTCAAGATATTGAAGAGTCTAAGTTTGATGTTGCAAATACAAATGCAATGATCTTGGGTAAAAAGATAGTAGGAATATTTTCTGTGGTACTTCCACTAATCACTTTCTTAGCATCTCTTTGTACTGTAGTAGTTGTATATCTTGGAGGAAGTGATTTGTATGATGGAAATATGACAGTAGGAAATCTAAATGCACTAGTATCATATGTCTCTTTACTCATATTCCCAGTACTATCACTAAGCTTCATATTTAATAACCTTACACGTGCACTTAGCTCTATTAAAAGAATTAGAGAGGTATTAGAAATTGTAGAAAGTAAAAGTATTGGTACGTTAAAGGAAGGATTTGTTGCTGATATTGAGTTTAAAAATGTATTTCTTGAACTAGATAAACAACCAATACTTAAGGATATAAATATATCGATAAAAAAAGGGCAAAGAGTAGCAATCATAGGTCCTACGGGAGCTGGTAAATCTCAGCTCTTTAATCTTCTAAGTGGATTAAATGTACCCACATCTGGAGAGATATTAGTAAATGGAGTTGATATGAAGAAATATGACCGTGACTATATATATACAAATATTGGGTTAGTATTTCAGGAGAACATAATCTTTAATAGTACTATAAAGGAGAACATTACATTTGGGGAGGAGTATGAATTCTCTGAACTAGAGAAGGCTGTAAATACAGCTAAGGTAAATGACTTTCTTGAACTTATGGATGAGGGTATGAAGACAGTAATATCTGAGCGTGGATCTGATTTATCAGGAGGACAAAAACAAAGACTATCCCTAGCACGTGCACTTGTACGTAATCCTAAGCTATTACTTCTAGATGACTTTACTGCAAGAGTAGATATGGCTACTGAAAAAGAAATTCTTGATCTACTTGAAAAGAACTATCCTGAAATTACAGTGTGTTTAATTACTCAGAAGCTATCTACTGCTAAACACTATGACATCATATATCTCGTTATGAATGGAGAACTGGTTGATAGTGGAAAGCATGAGGAATTACTAGAGAGATGTTTTGAATACAGGCAAATATATGAATCACAAAACCTACACATATGATAAAAGATAATATTGACTATAACGCACATCACGAAAGCTATATTAAAAGAAAGTTTCTATTCTTTCTAAAGGGCGAGGAATTAAAAATTATCCTTACAATAGTATTTGTATTACTACGTACTATTGTTAACTTAGCTGCTCCTTTTTTACTCGGTCATATTATTGATAGCATTTTAACTAAGAGTGTAGCTTGGGTGGATATTGCAGGAATGATAGCTCTTCTATTAGCTACATATATAGTTTCTTCTATTTCTAGCTATATCCAAACTCTTTCAACTGGAAGACTTGGTCAAAATATATTATTTAAAGTTAGGGCATTTCTGTTTGATAAGATACAAAGACTTCCAGTTACTTTCTTTAAACAGAATAAGACAGGAGATCTAATATCTAGAATAAATAACGATACAGATAGACTAAATCAACTATTCTCAGAAACTCTTATTAGATTTCTAAATGAAAGTTTTACAATTTTATCTATTGGAATACTTGTGGTAATTCTTAGTCCAAAGCTTGGATCAATAGCCATACTCTCAGCTATTATTCTTTTCATTGTAACTAGAATAATTTCTCCAATTCTTGGAAGAGCAAATAAAGCTCAGCTAGAAGCATTAGGTAATATCACTGCAGAAACCCAAGAATATCTAAATAACTTTAGATTAATATCTGCCTATTCTAAAGAAGAGTATATGAAGACTAATTTAAATAAGGCAGTAAAGATCAACTATAAAGCTGCGCTTAAAACATCTTTAATAAACTCTATTCTCTTACCTTTGTATGATCTATCAAGTAACTTCTCCATATTACTAGTTCTTCTATTTGGTATATCAATGGTTAGTTCAAATGAAATTACAATTGGTTTTCTAATTAGCTATTTAAGCTATACAGATAAGTTCTACCAACCACTAAGAGTATTTGCTTCCCTAATATCAAATATAGAGGGATCCTTAGCAGCTTGGACTAGAATAAGCCAGATATTAAATTTAAAATCACATCTAAAAATAGAGCAGAGAATTGAGGAACCAAGTAAATCAGAACATGTACTTTCATTCTCAGGTGTTAACTTTGAATATGAGGAAAAGAAACCAGTTTTAGTAGATGTGAATCTAGATTTTGTAAAGGGGGAGACATATGCAATCATTGGTCCAACAGGAGGAGGAAAGAGTACCATAGCTTCTCTTATGGTAAGACTCTATGATCCAACAACTGGGGTAGTAAAATTAATGGGTGCAGATATTAAGACATATGGATTTGATGAAATATCTAATCTTATTGGATTCATCCTACAAGACAGTATCATTTTCACAGGAACAGTTTCAGACAATATCTTGTATGGAAATAGAAGTCTTAAAGATAAAGTTGAATTAGAAAAAGAATTAAAAGAAATGGATTTACTTACTGTTCTTAAAAGTTTTAAAGATGGACTTGATACAAAGGTAACTACAGAGAATGGAGGGAATATTAGTAATGGACAAAAACAGGTAATAGCTTTTCTTAGAATAATACTACGTAAACCTAAAATACTAATTTTAGATGAAGCCACAGCTAATATAGATACAGTTACAGAAGAAGTAATCCAAAACATTATGGATAGGCTACCAAGTGATACTACAAAGATCATTATTGCTCATAGGTTAAACACTATTAGGAAGGCTGATGAAATATATTTCATTTCTGGAGGTGTTGTTCAAAAAGCTTTAAGTTTTGAGAAAGCAATTGAACTAGTAAAAAGCACAAAGACTAGGAGTTGACATCCTAATATGAATTATATATTCTAATATAAGTTAATTAATTGACTCTGAAATATTATGAAAAAAATTGCCCGAATAGCAATCACTATAATGGTAGTTTTTGCATTCCCTCTTTATGTATTTACCTCAAAGGTTACTGCTGCAACTTTGACAAATGGATACGTAACTCTTTCAGATTCAAGACCAAGTACGGCTTCGGTAACTTATACGATCGGATTTCAGGGATTAACAGCCTCAACAGTAAAGTGTATTAATATTCAGTTCTCTGATGCTGCGACTGGTGGAAGTAAACCTACAGGTATGACAATTACTGGAGCTACATTAGTTGCTAATCCTACTACAACTCTTATACCAACTACATCTTCATGGACCGCAACCCCAAATAACGGGACTGGAGCAATTCCAATAACTTTTGCAACTGGTGAAACAGCTGTTAATGGGGTAGTTGCTATTAGTGGAATAACAAACGGTTCAACTGCTTCAACTGCATATTATGTCCAATTTAGCACATATAATAATGTTGATTGTGTTTCTTCTCCCGTTGATAGCGGCGTAATAGCTTTTATTTACACGGATGGCGTTACGGTAAGTGCTACAGTTGATCCAACTCTTACTTTTTCATTAGCAGGGGTAAGTTCAGGAGGAACTGTAAATAGTGCAACAACAAACGTCACAACTTCAACAGCAACAGCTGTTAACTTTGGATCTGTAACAACTGCAACAAATAAAATTGCAGCCCATGATTTAGTCATAGCTACCAATGCCCCCAACGGATACACTATTTATGTTAAATATACTGGGGTTATGACATATAATGCATTTACTTTAG
This sequence comes from uncultured Candidatus Saccharibacteria bacterium, assembly GCA_964430225.1. Taxonomy (GTDB): domain Bacteria; phylum Patescibacteriota; class Dojkabacteria; family JBAXKR01; genus CAYSFE01. The sequence goes on along the minus strand of CAYSFE010000003.1, from coordinate 1,210 downwards.
ATGAAGCAGGATTCTCAGGTTCAAATGCTTCTCCTGCATCATTTCCAGCTGCTGGAACAACAGAACTTCTAGCATATACAACAGCAGATGCAGTACTTGGGACTGGAACACCAGGAAGATTTCAAACAAACTTATGGGCAAAATATACAACTTCATTTGGAACAAACGAAGTAGCATATAATAATGCAGCAGTTGCAACTGAAACCACAAGAGTAGGTTATCAAGTAAGTGTTGAGGGTGATACTCAACCTGGAATATATACTACTACTGTAGTATATTCTGCAGTTCCAACATACTAATTGGATTTTGTAGCTAGAGAATAAATTATTCTAATGTTATAATCCATTTATGCGTAAAATTCTAACACCATTTTTATTATTAACACTAGTTATTTTTCTATTTGCATTTCCATTATTTGTATCTGCTCAAACTCCAGAAAAGATAGGGTTTTCGATTTCACCATATAGCTTCGAATATGACGGAATGCCAGGCCAAATGATTTCTGGTACATTAAGGGTTGAGAATATTACTAATGAAAATATTAATATAATTGTTGAGCCAGAAAGCTTAATTGCTTTTGGACAAGATGGGCAAGTTTCAATTACAGATGATGATCCTACTTTTTCACTTAAGAGCTGGGTAACTTTAAATAGTCCCAAAGCTTTTGTAAAACCTAAAGAATTTGCATACTTCGATTTCAAAATAAATATTCCACTGGGAGTTGATCCAGGAAGTCATTATGGAGCACTTTCTGTTACATTTTCTGGTGAAGATAAGCCATTAAAAGAGACGGGTGCTTCGATTGTTCAAAAATCATCGGCTATTATCCTTCTAAGAGTACCAGGAGATGTCAAAGAAGAATTAAATCTTGTATATTTTCAACCTGAGAAGTTCTTCTATACTGATCCAAAATTTAAACTCTCAGCATTGTTTGAGAATAAAGGTACGGTAAATCTAAAACCTTTTGGAGAGATAAACATATTCGATATATTTGGTAACAAGGTTAAAACTATAAAGATAGCAGGAAAGAATATATTACCTGATAAGAAAAGAATATTTGAAGAAGAGTTTGATATGGAAGATATTAGCTATTTTAGAGCTGAATTAAATATGTTCTATGGAACATCTCAACAAAAGACCATATTTGCTCAAACTAACTTCATAGGTATTAACTGGCCAGTACTTTCTAAATATCTTCTAATACTACTAG
>CAYSFE010000002.1:63433-92478 GCA_964430225.1 uncultured Candidatus Saccharibacteria bacterium | reverse complement strand
AATTCCATATTCCTTTTCTTTTAAGAGTGAAAATTATACTATTCATCCATGGCTAAACCCAAATCTATTAAAGATCTTCTTAAAAACAGTCAATCAGAAATATTACAAAACATTTCTAAGTCAGCTAAGTATGTAAAACATGACTTTCAAGATCTCGGGTACAGGATAGCACTAAAACTAAATGATTTGTCACATAGAAGTCTATATATGAGAATATCTAAAACTATCCCTGAACCAACTCTTACTAAAGCATTAAGTTTTGCTCTAGATTATCCTCTTAAATATGGAAACAATAGGGCTAAAATATTTATGTGGAAACTAAAGGAGATAAGAAGTTTAGAGAAAGAGGAAGATGAACAGATAATTCTTGTAAATGAGAAAGATGAAGAGATAGGAACTAAAAGAAGAGCAGAGATAACAGCCCAAGATATTTATAGAGTTAGTTCTCTATGGATAATAAACGATGAGAATCAAATACTACTAGCAAAAAGATCTATGAAAAAGGATAGTGCTCCAGGGAAATGGGGTCCAGCAGTTGCAGGTACGAACGCATTTGGAGAAACATATTTAACAAATATTATTAAGGAAGCAAAAGAAGAAATAGGTTTAGTAATAAAAAAACCTCAATTACTTAGCAAAAGACTTATTAAAACAGAAAAAAGAACATATTTCACTCAAAAGTTTTTAGTTATCACTAAAAAAGAAATAGCATCATTTAAGATAAAACTGGATGAAGTATCAGAAATTAAATGGTTTTCAAAAGAAAGGTTACTTGAACTTAAAAAAGACAATCCATCTATGTTTATTCCTGGTTTTAATGAAAATCTAGAGAATCTTTTAAAAGAAATCTTTAAAGATCAGGATTCAAGAATTTCTTTGATCTAAGTTTCCTATGATATGTTATCCCGAATCTATGTGTTTCATCTCTTATTCTTTGAATTAAGAATAGGGCTTCTGATTTTTTAGGTAGTTTTACTCGGATAAACTCACAATCCTTTAGATAGAATATTTCTTCTTCTCTCTTAGCGAGTCCAATATGCGGAATATCTGTTAAGTTATATTTTACTAATACTTCATGTATTGAACTTAGCTGTCCTTTACCTCCATCAATGATCATAAGTGCTGGAAGAGTATCAAAACTCTCATCAGCTGTATATTTATTACTTTCATCTTTATCTTTTGACTTTAGATATTTATTTATTCTTCTTTCCATCATCTCTTGATGCATTAAATAGTCATTAGGAGTTTTAAGTCTATTTATCTTAAATTTACGGTATAGATCGTTGCGAGCGGTCCCATTTACAAATACTACCATTGAGCCTACTGGATTAGTTCCTTGAATATTTGATATGTCGTAGCACTCTATTTTAATCTCTTTTTCTTCCTTCTTTAATTTATTGTAAGTATCTGATAGTTCAAGAGATGTAAAAAGTTCATTTAGTGCATTTTCTTTTTCTAGTCTTTTCTTTATAGATACAGAAACATCATCTACATTAGATCCTATCCTTACTTGATTAAGAACATACTTAATACTTTGTATTCTATCCCTTAGCACTGAAGCTCTTTCAAACTTAAATTCTTTAGAGGCTTTTTTCATTTGATCTTCTATTTCTTTTAAGATCTCTGACTTTTCTCCTCTAAGAAATCTTCTTATATTATTTATATTCTTTCTATATTCTAGTCTTTCAATATATGCTCTACATGGAGCTGAACAAAGATGAAGATGATAGTAGAGACAAGGTTTAGGATCTGATGACTCTACTCCTAAACTTCCGTTATTTTGATATGGATTTATATTATTCCTATGTTTAATATTTGGATCAATCTTTATTTCTTTCATCGCTCGATTACATGATCTATACGGGAATACCTTTCTAAGTCTCTTTAAGACTTCCTTTGTAGGAAATGTTTGAAGATATGGTCCAAAGTATTCTGATCCATCTTCTACATACTTTCTGACAATCTGAATCTTAGGAAAATCCTCTTTAGTGTTTATTTTGATGAATGAATAGTTTTTATCATCCATCATTGATCTATTAAATCTTGGTTTATATTTCTTAATAAGGTTGGTTTCAAGTATGAGTGCTTCTGCTTCAGTATCTACGACAAGATATTCAAAGTCATGAATAGTTTCTATTAAAAGTTGGGTTTTAGGATCAAGACGATCATAGTTTAGAAAGTATGATTTCACTCTATCTCTTAGTCTTATTGCTTTACCTACATATATGATATTCTCTTCTTTATCCTTATATATATAGCAGCCGGGAAGAAGGGGAAGAGAATCTATTTTTTGTTTTAAACCTTCGTCAATCTTATACATCTTTAAACTATCTTGTTAGTAAGTATTAGTATTTCTTCTTCATTATCATCACTTGCAACAATATTGTTTTCTATTTCTCCACATTTCTCACATACATACACTATCTGTGTCTTTCCATTAGATGTTTTAATATCTATTGGTCTAAGTACCCCTCTACATGTATTAGCCCTATCTCCAGGAAATATATCTACATGAAGAGAGTAAAGACAGTAGTTACAGTGATCCCTTGAGGAAGTTGGATGTTTTTCAACTTCTTTAGAACAATGAATACATATGAAGTTTTCGTTATTTTTGGTAAACTTTTTCATGTGAGTTACGTGATATATTATACCTTAAAGGATAAAGAGTGCTTAAGAAAAACACAAAAAAGATTGAAATATTACTTCTGGTTTTAATAGTTTTTGGATATTTCATAATTTCTTACTTACTAATACGTCAGAGAAATCCTCTTTGGTATGATGAGTTATATACCCTTGAGATAGTAAAATCTGACTTATCAAGAACAGTGTTACTGATAGTAGGTGATGGGAAACCACCACTATATTATGTTCTAGTGTATATTTATTCTAATCTAGTTGGTACTTTATCTACTGACTTACTTAGATTTTCAAGTGCTTTACTAGGTGTTCCTTTCATTATCTATGTATTTAAACTATGTAAAGAGTTTATTAAGAAAAGTTTTGTAATACCTTTTGTTGTTACCATACTTCTAGCTACAAACCCTCTTTTCCTATCTTATTCAATAGAATATAGGGGATATACTTTACTTGCCAGTGCTGCTGTTGTGTTCTTATATTATTTTTATAAGAGTGTAATTTTAAAAGATAGTAAATTTAATTCCAAGTACTTATATTCAAAAGTATTTTTACTTCTCACCTCATATGTAACCATATTTCTCTTAGCTGCTGAGCTACTATATAAAGTGTTTAGTTCAAAGGTAGCTTTTTCACTTAAAAGAATTATTGTAGAGAATAAGATAGATATACTCATTCTTGGAATAGCAGGAGTTATTATTCAACTTCAAACCAATATATTCCCTAACTTTTATGCTGGGTGGGTACCTGCAATAGATATTAAAAGCTTTTTTAATTCAGTGCTAATTCTATTTCTTGGAACAGATGCTGGTAAATCAGGGAAATCCTATCCTTTTAATATTAATAACAATGACAGTAATTTATTGGTGTACGCCATTTGTTTTTATGTCCTCATAGTTATACTTGTATTTATCTTTAGTAAAGTACTAAAAAGTGACATAAAGAAATTATTTGTACTACTTATAATAAATTTATTTATAGTACTAGGTATTTCAATAGAAGCATCTCCAATTAAGTTTTACTTAGAAAGGTATGTCATAGGGATACTTTTATCATTACTTCTTGTGTTTTTACTTTCTGTTTCAGAAATATCTAAAAAGCTATTCTATATTGTCGCTATATTAGTTTTCGCTTTTAATTCTTTATTTGTTTTTAACATACTTACAAGAAATACGACTTTTGTTGAGACAGATCCTAAGTCTCAAGAATATATTGATTACTATACCAATTACAAACTATATAAATGTGGGGTAAATGTGTTTGAGAAAAAAAGGATAAACTGTCCCCCTGATTAATAGGATATAAACATTTCCGAATATTTGGTAAACTTTTTTCATACTTAATCGTTACATAATGTATGAAAGGATTAGAATGGGGATTTGAACTCACAACTTATGCTCTTTTATCAATGTTTCTAGCAGCTTCTCTTTCACCTTTAATAATCTCTATACTATATAAACTAAAGATATTTAGATTAGCTAGTTTTGATTATTCTACAATAGTAGAGAAGAGAAATATGAAAGTAGGTACTCCGATAATGGGGGGATTAGTCTTTGTTATACCAATAATCCTTCTTTCCCTCTTATCAAGCTTTGACTTTAATACTTTCACTTTCATAGGAGGTACTGTAAAAATTACAGCACTTGTTTTTGGTATATCAGCTTTGTTAGGAGGATTAGATGATGTGCTAAATATATATGGAAGAGAAAGACCTGTTAGAAGTCTTAGAAGAACTTTTAAACTAGCATTTGTACATAAAAGTATATTGTATAGACTTTATCTTTTTGTAACACTCCCTTGGACTGCATATAAAACATTCTTCTATATGCTTGGATCAAACCCAGGAAAAGGAATTCAAGCCCATGAAAAAGTACTAGTACAGATAATAGTAGGTATCATTATGGTGTACTGGATATATGTAAGACTTGGATGGTCACATATATGGTTCCCACTTCTTGGTAATATTGAAGTAGGTCTTTTAATAGTTCCATTCATCATACTTACAATTATCACAATGACTAATGCTGTAAATATTTCAGATGGATTAGATGGCTTATCTTCAGGACTAGCTCTCATAGCATTTATAGGGTTTCTAATAACAGCTTTATTAGTTGGAAATAAACCTGTAGCTATAATATGTGCTTTAACAATAGGAGCACTGCTTCCTTATCTATACTTTAATACACCACCTGCTCGTATACAAATGGGAGATGTGGGGTCATTAGCACTAGGAACACTACTCGCCTCAATAGCATTTTCACTTAATAAACCTTTTCTTCTTCTTTTCTTTGGAGGAATATTTGTAATAGAGCTTTTGTCATCTTTAATACAAGGAGTAGGGAGAAGAGTATTAGGTAGAAGGATATTTAAAATGGCACCATTACACCATCACTTTGAGATGCTTGGATGGTCTGAAGAAAAGATTACGATACGTTTTTGGGTATTTGGAATGATTCTTTCATTATTTGGTTTACTAATTGCCTTTATATAAATGAATAACTGGGCCCCACTAATATTACTTTCAGCATTGACTGGAGCTTTTGCTGACACAATTACCAAATATGTTTTTAAGAAGAACCCAAAGATTTCTGTTTCATACTGGATGGTAATATCCTGGATACCAGAAATAATATTACTTAGTGTACTTATTCTAGTAACTGGAAGAACAAAAGATTTAATACTAATGCCTGCCTTTGTGTTAGTTCCAATTATTGTTGTATCTGCAGTAAAGTTTATAGGTAATAAAGCCTCATACACAGCAATGAAGTTTATCCCAATATCTGTAGTATATATCCTAGGATTATCTTCAACAGTATTTACCAACATATTAGGAGTAATCGTATATGGAGAAAGTGTTACACCAATTAAAATATTTGGTATAGCCTTAGTAATACTAAGTATTATTATTCTTTTTTATGAAAGACATCACCTAAGACACCTTTTTAACAAGTATGCTCTTTTTGTAATACTATCAGCAGTGTTTTACTCAATAGGGTGGTTACTTGATAAATACTTTGGATTAAATGTAGATTTCTTTATCTTTAGATTCCTATACTCCGTAGTCAATATGGTAATCTTCTTTATGATAGATATGAATGAGATGGCAGAGGGTCATAAAGCATTTAATGAGAAACCTAAAAAACTTATCATCCCACTTTTAGTAGTCTCTTTCCTATACTTTGCATACGCATTCGCGTATATGGCTGCATATAAAAATGGAGCTGAAGCAGGTAAGGTAGATGCTATAAACAATATTGGAGTATTTGTAGTCATAGCTTTAGAAGCTTTTATCTTAAAAGATAAGACAAACCTACTTAAAAAGATAGTATCAGCTATTATCTGTGTGATAGGGGTGAGTTTACTTGTTTAACAAACAAACAAAATCCTTGATACCACCTTCGACTATAGGTTATAATCAAAATTACTTTAATCTTGAATTTACTCAAAATAGAAATAGGAATATTGATTTTAAAGCCTGAGTTACCTAAAGATAGAATAGGCGAATTCAAATCTACGCTTTATCCTTTAGTAGGTGAAGTAGGTTCAAAAGTACTTGCAGAATTTACTGTAAAACTAACCATTGAAAAAGCTAGAAAACTTTGGAGTAAAGATGTCAGTATATATCCTTGGGCTGAAGAATTTTATCACCATTTAAGTTCTAGAGAGGTAACACTTCTGTTATTAGAAGGAAATCTTTCAGCTAAATCGGTTAAAAGAAAGTTTAGAGAAATATTTACAGGGTTAATAAACAAACTTAATACAGAACAAAACAGAGGTTTCTCATTAGATTTAATTCATGGAAGTGATGAAGGAGAAGGACTAAAAGAATTAAGTATAATTAGCGGAAGTGAGGTTGGAATACTAACAATTGATTTCCTACTAAAGAAAAAATCCATAAAGTAAAAACTTTCATTTATAGAATAATAAGAACCTAACATTGGTGGGCACCAAGGGATTCGAACCCCTGACCCTCTCGGTGTAAACGAGATGCTCTAGCCAGCTGAGCTAGGTGCCCCTATTGTTAAGTTACGTAAAAGATTATACACTTTCTAATATCAATTTTACATGGGAAAAATACATATTCTAAAAAATGCCGACGAAAAGACCTTAAAGAAGGTTGTTTCCGATATTAAAATTGATAATGAAACAGTAGATAAGATAGTTAATAATAATACTAGAATAGAGTTTAATGAGAATGACGACTATATCTTTATCATCTTCTATCTTCCTGAATATGTAAAAGCTACTAAAACCATAGACTCACTAGAAGTAAATATCCTTTATCATCTTAAAACTAACGATGCCTTTATCTTTACCACTAACTCCTACTATTTCTTTGATAAATATAAATCAAAGATAGATGAAATAGATCATAAAGGATTTGGAAGCTTCATAGAAAGATTTATCTCTGTGGTTATTGATGATGAATCTAAAATGGTAGAACATATCTTATCTGATACCAATGAGATAAGAAAAAACTACTTTGTTGGAGTAGATAACTACAAACTCATAAAAGATTTAACAAGTAGCCAGATAAATATTTCTACACTTACACTAATCACAAGTAATCAGAATAAACTATTAAGTCTAATTGAAAGCTATACAACTACTAAGCAACAAACAACACTTAACTACAAGAAGACATATTTAACAGAAGAACTACAATACGCAAAAGAGTTTTGTACTACAGTAATGAAATCTATTGATACAAAGTATCAAGTGAAGAGCGCAGAAGATCTACATAGATTTACAAAGTTTTCATTTGTAGTATTCATAGCTACCTATTTTGTAGGTCTCATCACACTACTATATACAGACAACTCTAGAGGAAATATATTTTTCTTTGGAAGTGTTGCTACATCAATTCTTTCACTACTTGGTGTTTTAGTATTCTTTAGAAGTAAGAATTAAACTATCACACTTTTCTTGTGTTTGCTAATAGGATATATTAAAATCCACTAAGATATTTAATACATTTGCCCCTATGAATGACTTAGACGAAAGACAAAAACAACTTTTACTTGCTGTAATACAAGAGTTTATGGATACAGCTACTGCTGTAGGATCTGTGGAGATTTCAGATAGATATGATTTTGATCTATCTCCTGCAACTATACGTAATGAGATGGCTGATTTAGTAAAGAGAGGATATTTGTATAAAACGCATCAGAGTGCAGGAAGAATTCCTACAACTCAAGCCTGGAGATTCTATATCACAGAAGCTCTTGATGAAGAAGAAGTAAATACAGTAAAAGGAGCTGAAGCAAGAGAAAGACTTTTTAGTTCTAAATTTTCTTTAGAGAAACTAATGAAAGAAGCAATATCAGCCCTTTCTGATTTCTCTGGTTACACAACACTATGTATTGTAAATGGAAATATCTTCCACTCAGGAATATCAAAACTACTAGATCATGTAGAATTCAAAGAATTAAACAAATTACATAAACTTCTATTTGTTCTAGAAGATATCCATACGATGAGTAAGATATTCTCTAAAGCAAAAGGAGAATCAGACGTATATATTTTAATAGGAGAAGAACTAGGTATTGAAAGTATGAGTGAAGCAGCTGTAGCATTCTCTAGAATACGTATACATGGGGTTGAAGACGCATATATTTGTGTAGTTGGTCCTGCTCGTATGACATATTCAAAGGTACTACCTGCACTAAAGTATATTGAGAAGAATCTATATGACGCTACTAAAGGTATTTAATTTCACATAAACAATATTATGAGTGCAACAGAAAATCTAAATTTAAAAGAACTGCTTAAAGAATATATAGATGTAGCAACAGCTGACATTAAAACTGTAATGGGAATAATCCCACTTAAACCTGATCATATTTCATTTCTCTGCTCAAATAGTGATGACTATATAGAAACAATAGAATACACAAAGAGTTGGTTTGAAGTAAGTAAAGAACTTCCACATTCAGGAAGAAGAATAACAATTGGTAAACTTAAAGAAATATTTAAAGTAGGCGATCTTGAACTTAGATATATAGAAATAGCGGAACCTAAACCTGTCAAAGTAGATGTAACTAGAAAAATAGATCATCTTTCTTTTATCCCCTCTAACTATGAGGAATTTCTTTCAAAATCTGGTGAACTAAGTATGGATCTATATGACCAAGTACAAATAGGAGATGTAAAACTTTGTAAGTGGAGATCAGAAAATTGTGTTTTCGAGTTTAGATCAAAAGGAGTAGGAGAAGAAAATGGATTAGAAACTAAAGAGAAAGTTACTGATACAAATATTAAAGCTGTGGCTAATGATTCTAATGAACTTTTAGTACAAGAACTAGAAAAACATAAAAGTATGGCTTTAAGAGCTTTGGCAGATTACCAAAATCTTAAGAAAAGAGTGGAAAGTGAAAAAGAAACGATTCAATTCTTTGCTAATACAACCTTAACTTCAAAACTTTTAGATATATCAGATGACTTCATTAGAGCTGATGAGTTTGTTGTTAAAGAAACTGATCATAACAAAGTAAGAGAAGCATATAGAAGTGTACATGCAAAAATAAACTCAGTAATTGCTGATTTTGGTTTACAAGAAATTGTAGTTAATGTTGGAGATAAATATGACCCTCATACAATGGAAGCAGTAGGAACAATGCCAGTAACAGAAGAGAAAGATATTGATATTGTAAAAGTAGTAGTTCAAAAGGGATATAAATATGCCACAAAAGATACTTTAGTTAGACCTGCCCGAGTTATAATCGGTAAAAAATGATCGAAAGTGGTAACTCTAGACAAGATACTCTATTAATCATTGATTTTGTAAAACCCTTTAAAAGATCCAGACCTGCTGTACTACTTTTTGAAAGTGATGGTAAATTAGAACTTCCATTTGTAAGAGCTATTCACAATTCAGATTTGCTTGAAAGTTTTGACGAAAAGTATGGATTATCTCTTTCTGTTAGAGGAAGAGCGGACAGGTTAAATAAAAGAGGATTTGGTATTAATTCTAAAGTGAAAAGATTTTTAGGAATAATGGGTAATTTAAAACAATCAGATTATAAACCAGTTTTTTATACCTACAATAATCTAGATAACATATTTAATGATGAAAGACTTACTAATGTTACAAGAAGAGTATTAATTTTTCTCTTGACAAAATTAGCACTCAAGGGTAGACTTTGCTAATAACAAAATATATTTATTATTTCTTTTTTTATGTCAAAAATATTAGGAATAGATTTAGGAACTACAAACTCCTGTATGGCTATTATGGAAGGTGGAACACCTACTGTAATATCATCTAAAGAGGGTGGTAGAACAATACCATCTATAATTGCTCTATCTAAAGATGGTAAGGAAATAGTTGGAGTACCTGCAAAGAATCAAATGGTGACTAATCCTAAAGGTACCTTTTACTCTATTAAACGACTTATTGGACGTAGATGGGATGATCCTGCAGTACAAAGAGATGTAAAATTACTCCCTTTTGATATACGTAAATCAGATAAAGGTGGTATAGAAATAAAGTTTGGAGATGAATATCTTCCACCAGAAGCTATATCAGCTAAAGTCTTATCAAAGATAAAAGCTGATGCTGAGTCTTTCCTTGGAGAACCTATCACTGAAGCTGTAATTACAGTTCCAGCATATTTTGATGACTCTCAAAGACAAGCTACAAAGAATGCAGGTAAAATTGCAGGTCTTAATGTACAAAGAATCATTAACGAACCTACTGCAGCAGCTTTGGCATATGGACTAGATAAAAAGAAAGATGAGGTCATAGCTGTATATGATCTTGGTGGTGGTACATTTGATATCACCATTCTAGAACTTGGAGATGGAGTATTTGAAGTTAAATCTACAAATGGTGATACTCATCTTGGTGGAGATGACTTTGATCAAAAGATCATTGACTATCTTGCAACAGAATTTAAGAATGATAACGGTATTGATTTAAAATCTGATCCAATTGCCTTGCAACGATTAAAAGAAGCAGCTGAAAAAGCAAAGATCGAGTTATCATCATCAGAAACTACAACAATTAATCTTCCTTTCATTACAGCAGACGCAACTGGTCCTAAACATATTAACAAGAATATGACTAGAGCTGAGCTTGAGAATCTAATTAAAGAATATGTAGAAAAAACAATTGAACCAGTAAAGAAAGCTTTAGCTGATGCTAAGATGGAAGTTAAAGATATTGATGAAATTGTTTTAGTAGGAGGTATGACAAGAATGCCTCTGGTTATTAAAACAGTTAAAGATTTCTTTGGTAAAGAACCAAATAAGTCAGTAAATCCTGATGAAGTAGTTGCAATTGGTGCAGCTGTTCAAGGTGGAGTATTAACAGGAGATGTGAAAGATATTACTTTACTAGATGTTACTCCTTTAACACTAGCTATTGAAACATATGGTGGAGTTGCTACTCCAATGATAGCTCGTAATACAACAATCCCTACAGAGAAATCTCAGGTATTTTCAACAGCAGCAGATAATCAACCAGCAGTTGAAGTAAAGATAGTTCAAGGAGAAAGACCTAAAGCAGATGATAACAAAGTGCTAGGTACTTTTATCCTAGATGGAATACCACCAGCACCTAGAGGAATACCTCAAATCGATGTTAGCTTTAAACTAGACGCTAATGGAATACTTAATGTAAATGCAGTAGACAAAGCATCAGGTAAATCTCAAAGTATTACTATAACAGCATCAACCCAACTATCTGAGGATGAGATAAACAAAATGGTGAAAGCAGCAGAAACTAATGCAGCTAAAGATAAAGAGTTTAAAGAAAGAGCTGAGATTAGAAATGATGCTCAATCCTTAGTCTTCCAATGCGAAAAAGTATTAAAAGACTTTAAAGACAAGTTAAGTGATGATGAAAAGAAAAGTATTGAAGAAAAAGCTAAGGCTCTTAAAGAATTAAGTGATAAAGAAGACTTTAATAAAGAGGAATTAGCTAAGAAGAAAGAAGAACTAACTAAAATAGTACAAGATATTTCTACTAAAATGTATTCTCAAGCTTCAGCTAAACCTGAAGATAAAAAGACAGATGAGAAAAAAGCTGATGAGCCAAAGAAAGACGATAAAGCAGACGAAGCTGTTGATGGAGAGGTAGTAAAGTAGTACTATCAGTTCTATTAAGAAGTTAACTTTCTGACTCTGCCTAACACATAAATGTGTTTAGGTGGCTTCAGGAGGTTTTTTTATGTCTATACACACACTATTTAAAAAACTATTTCTCCTTATTACCTTTATCTTCATATTTGTTTTCCTAGCACTTTCTTTTAAAGGTAATACAGTCAATGCAGAATCTGTTTCAAATAGTGTTACCGTTTCAGCTCAGGTATATGCTTGTGAGTTAATAGTTCAGTTTAGTAGAGGTAAGGATGTTGAGAATCTTAATCTTCAAACATCCTATCTTCTTTCTGTTAAAGATAGAGATACGAAAAAGATATATAGCCTAGTAGGAGAATCTGATCAAAATGGATATTCATTTCAAGACCTATGTTCCAATCAGATATATATTATGAATAGTAGGGCAGACATATATATTGAAGCATTTAATGGACTTAGAAAGAAGTTAAACAACAAAGAGATATTTGTATATGCTAGAAGTACTCTAAATATTGTAATAGACAAAGAAGACTTTAAGATATTACCAGATACGATTAAGAGTTCAGTAATATCCACAACACCAGTTATCCCTTTAAATTTACCTAATATGGAAGGATATCTTAACCTTTTTGAAAGTTACTCAGGATTTATCTCTAAACTCATATTATTAGCCTCTATAGGGGTAGGTGTCTCATATGGATCGATATATATTTCTAAGATCTTCAAATCTCTTCTTAAAGAGTATATCTATGCTGTAAAATACATATATAGATATATTACTTTAGGACATATTAGACATGTATTCTCTTAAATGGAATTTGAACCAGTTTTACTCCTCGTTAGATGACAAGAACATAGATAAGGACATTGCACTTGTATTAAAAGAAGGTAAAAGACTTCACGATAAGTATATATCTTCAGATTTTGATACAAACATAACCACCCTTAAAGCTCTTTTAATAGATATAGAGAAGTTTGAAGATAAATACTCATATGGAGGTAAGCCCTCTTACTATATCTACCTCAATCAATTTCTTGATCAAGAAAGCACTAAAGTAAAAGCTAGATATTCTCAAATAGAGAAACTAAATGTAGAGCTATCAAGTCTCCTTCACTTCATATATGAAAGACTTTCAAAGATCCCTGAAGATAAACAAAAAGAGATAATAAAAGATCCATCTTTAAAAGATTTCAAAAACTATTTAAGAAATGTCTTTAAGTTCAGTAAACATATTCTTTCAAAAGAAAAGGAAGAAGTAGTAAATGAACTATCAGACATGGCATCTGGTTCATGGAATAGGCTTCTTGAATCTCTTCTTTCTTCTGAAGTAGTAAAAGTAAAAGACTCTAAAGGTAAAACTCATACACTTAACTTTGAAAAACTAACAGATAGGTTTAATAGTCCCAATAAAGTATTAAGAGATAACGCTGCGAAATCTTTTAATGAAATACTTGTTAAACACTCTAAAGTAGCTGAGGCTGAGTTTAATAACACCCTACAGTACAAAGCTAAGATGGATAAGATAAAGAAGTATTCCTATCCTGAGGAAAATAGATATCTATCAGACGATGTAGAAAAAGAGTTTGTAGAAGATATGTGTGAGTATGTAAAGAAATATAACAGTGTCTCAAAGGATTATTACACCTTAAAAGCAAAAGTACTTGGGTTCAAGAAATTAAAATATCATGAAAGAGGATTATCATTTGAGAAAGGTGAATCTAAATTTGATTTAAAGAAAAGTGTAGATATTGTGAAGAATGTTTTTAATACTATTGATCCAAAGTTTGAAGGTATACTTCATAAATTCCTAGAAGGTAATATCGACTCAGAATCTAAGAAAGGTAAATCAGGAGGAGCATATTGTATAAACGTAGCTAAATCACTACCCACTTTTATACTCCTTAACCATCATGATAAATTACAAGATCTTCTAACAATAGCTCATGAAGCTGGACATGGTATAAACTCAGAGATGATGAAAGAGAAACAAAACTCTCTTTACTTCTCAACCCCTCCTGCAACTGCAGAGATAGCATCTACATTTTTTGAAGATATGGTAGTAGATAACCTCATAGATAACTCAAAAGGAGTTAAGAAGCTAAATATCTTACTTAAAAAGATAGATATGGATGTATCTTCCATATTTAGACAAGTAGCATTCTTTAATTTTGAAAGAGAAGTTCATGCACTCTTTAAACAAAAACACTATCTATCGAATAAAGAAATTGGAGAAGTATTTACTAAACATATGAGTTCTTACATGGGTTCTTCTGTATCCCAAGATAAAGGATCTGAAAATTGGTGGATGTATGTTCCTCACTTTAGATACTACTTCTATGTATATTCCTACTCAATGGGGCTCATGATAGCTAAGTATATGAAAGCTAAATACAAGAAGGATAAGAAATACTTAAGAAATATTAAAGAGTTTCTTTCAACAGGAACATCACTTCCAACAAGTGAAGTAATTAAGAAACTAACTGGAGAGAAAGATCATATATGGAAAATGGCAATTGATGAAATTAAGAGTAATATTAATGAAGCAGATAAACTATTTAAAGAAATAAATGGATCACAACTTTAAAAGATACTTTGGACAAAACTTTTTAACCTCAGATGAAGAGCTAATAAAGTTTGTTAGCCATATTAATCCTAAACAAGATGACTTAATAATAGAAATAGGTCCAGGAGAAGGAGTACTTACTCATTACCTAGCAAAAAGTAACGCTAAAGTAATATGTATTGAGATAGATAAAGATTTAGTACCTACACTAAAGTCTACATTTGAGAAATATTCAAATGTAGAAATACAAAACTCAGATTTTCTTCAACTAGATTTGAAAGAGATGTTAAATGAAAATAACTTAAAAGACTCGAAGAGTCTGAAGATTGTAGGATCTTTGCCATATAACATATCTAAAAAGATAATTAAGAAGTGCTTAGAGGAAATTGTAGGTATGAAATATGAATTAGTATTTCTACTTCAAAAAGAAGTAGCTGAAGACTATGCAGAGAATCCACCCCGTGCCTCATTCCTCTCTAACTATATTAAACTATTTGGTAAATGTACTTACTGCATGACTATTTCAAAAGATTTCTTTTATCCAGTACCTAAAGTAGACGGTGGAGTTATTAAAGTAGAAGTAGATGCATTATCTAAAGAAGAAATACTTAACAGATCTGAAATTGCCAAGTTTATCAAATCAGGTTTCCTATCTCCAAGGAAAACCTTAGCAAATAATTTCAAACACGTAGAAAATATTAAAGAGATAATTAAAGATCTAAACATTTCAGAACTATCAAGACCTCAAGATATAGAAATATCAACTTGGAAACAACTATGGCAAACTATTTCAGACAAAAATTAACAAAACCAATATTCATGCCTGATGCAACATATGGAATTGTAAACTCCGTGAGTTATTCTGATCTTAAAAGAGTAGGTACAGAAGCTATTGTCACCAACACATTACATGTATCTATGAATGCAAACGATAAACATGTAAATGATTTAGGTGGATTTAAAAGTTTTACTGGATGGGATGGTGGAGTAATTACAGACTCAGGTGGATTTCAAGCATACTCATTAGTAAAAAGAGGATTAGGTAAGATGTTTGATGATCGAGTTGAGTTTATTAACCCAAGAAATGGCAGTAAACATATTTTAACTCCTAAGTCTTCAATAGATATTCAGCTTAACTTAAGAACCGATGTAGTAATAGTCTTAGATGATTGTTTACATCCAAGTTCAAGTAGAGAAAGAGTAGAACAATCAGTAGAAAAAACGACAAGATGGGCAAAAGAATGTAAAGAGTATTACACAGAAAGAGTAAAAGAGATTCAAGAGAAAGAACCAGAATATGATCCCCTCATATTTTGTGTAATACAAGGTGGACAAGAATTAGATTTAAGAGAGAGATCTTTTAATGAATTAAATGAAATTGGGTTTGATGGTTTTGGTTTTGGTGGATGGCCTACAAGTGATGACAATGTGTTTTTAGATGAAATAGTAGAGTTTAATGCAAGACTAGCTAACAAAACAGGTAAGTATAACTATGCTATGGGAATAGGATATCCTAAGGACATTATCAAATGTATTAAGTGGGGATACAATCTTTTTGATTGCGTCGTACCTACTCGTAATGCAAGGCATGGACTTTTATATTCCATAAATAAAGAAACAAAAGAAGTAGAAGAACTAAAAATAACAAGAAGTGAATATAGAGATGACAAGACTCCTTTAAATGAAGATTCCGAAATAGAAGAACTTAGAAATACAACTAGAGCTTATCTTAATTACCTATTTAGAATTAAAGATACAAACTCCTTAAGGATAGCAACTCTTCTTAATCTAGAGAGTTATAATAGTTTAATTAAATATCTTTAGCATCAATTTCTTTTACTATTAGGGATGATTGTAAAACTTCAACGATATCACAGTCAGCACAATATCTATTTGCATTTTCTAATTTAGTTTGGCTTGATATTTCTTCAATATTTCTTACAAAATCTCTTAGCACTTGAGTTAATATCGCGCCTATATAGACAACAGTTGACTTATCGGAATTATCAGATTCATTTCCTACAGCAAAACTAATTCCTAATCCTGCACGAGATTGTGAAATTATAAAAGATAAGTTTCCCAAACTTAAGCCAGACTTTCTATCAAACACATACTGCTCATCATTTTTTTCAATAATAATTGTATTATCTGTAACTGTAATAGGTATACCTTTAATAACAATATCACAAATACTAGGATTTTCGTTAGCCTCTAAATTTATATTACACGAAATGCTTGGTTCGTCAGCTTGGTCTGATTCATCTGATTCATCATCACTATTAGATTTAATTACAATCGCTACTTTCGCACTATATTCTCCATTTTCATCTTTAAGTAAAGTTGTAGTAGTTAGTACCCATGTACCTGTCTCCAATACAAGTTCTTTTTTTACTGCAAGACATTCAATAAATCCATTCTTCCTAGTAATTTGCAAATACCAACTAGGATCATTAACATTTTCAATTTCTGTAACAACTAATTCACCTTTCAAGGCAGTATCAACAAATACTGGCGATATAGCTAAATCAGACGACCAATTTAGATTCGTAAGTGGAATAATACTACCTCCATCCCATGATAAAATCCCAGTAGAATGTAACTCCATAATGATATAATTACTTATGCAATTTAAACTAAATTCAAAATTTAATCCTAATGGGGATCAGCCACATGCAATAGACTACCTAACTAAAGGAGTAATGAGTGGTTTAAAACACCAAACATTACTCGGGGCTACTGGTACAGGTAAAACTTTTACAATGGCTAGTATTATACATCGCCTTACCCGTCCCACGCTAGTATTAGCACATAACAAGACATTAGCAGCTCAATTGTTTGGAGAGTTTAAAGAGTTCTTTCCAGAGAATGCTGTAAGATATTTCGTCTCCTACTATGACTATTATCAGCCTGAGTCATATATCCCTTCTAAAGACCTATACATTGAGAAAGATGCTGATATTAATGTGGAAATAGAGAAATATAGAAATGCGTCTACTCAAGCTCTTCTAAGTAGATCTGATGTCATCATAGTTGCTTCTGTTTCTTGTATATATGGTCTTGGTGATCCTGAAGACTATCTTGCTCTATCTAGGGTATTTGAAGTAGGAAAAAGTTATGTAAGAGAAAAGATACTAGCTCAACTAAATGATCTTCAGTATCAAAGAGATAGCTATGACTTTGAACCTGGTACATATAGAGTTAGGGGAGATATCCTAGACATATACTTTAGTTCAGAAGATACTGCTGTAAAATTAGAGTTCTTTGGTAATGAACTTGAAAAAATATCTCTTTTTAATCCTCTAACTGCTGAGGTTAAAGAAAATCTTAAAGAAGTAAAGATATTCCCTGCTAAACAATATGTAACTACAGACGAGAAACTTAGAGCAAGTTTTCCTAAGATCCAGGAAGAACTAAAGGAGAGAATAAAGTACTTTAATGATAAGGGAATGATATTAGAAGCAAGAAGAATTGAACAAAAGACAAACTTTGATTTAGAAGTATTACAAGAAATTGGATTTGTAAAAGGAATAGAGAACTACTCTAGACAAATAGAAGGGAGAGAGGCAGGGAGTCCTCCATCTACACTTCTAGATTACTTCCCTGATGATTTCTTACTCTTTGTAGATGAATCACACATGAGTATTCCTCAAGTAAGAGGAATGTATTTTGGAGATAGGGCTAGAAAACAAACTTTAATTGACTATGGATTTAGATTACCATCAGCAATGGATAACCGTCCCCTAAAGTTTGATGAGTTCAATAAAAGACTGAATCAGACAATATATGTTTCAGCAACTCCTAATGAATATGAACTAGAACTTAGTAGAAATGAGGTAATGAATCATAAAGGGAATGATATTAAGCTTCCATCTGACTATACTGGTTTAGTAGAACAGATCATCCGTCCTACTGGACTTCTTGATCCAGTAGTAGATATTCGCCCAGCATTTAAAGAAAATGCTAAGTCTTTAAAGGAAAATTTAGAAAAAGAAAATCTTTTGATTCCAAGTATGAGGCTAAGTAGTACACTAGAGTGTAAGAATCAGATAGATGATCTTGTAGATGAAATACTAGCAACAGTAAAAAAGAAACAAAGAGTATTAGTAACCACTCTCACTAAACGTATGTCCGAAGAACTCACTAACTACTTAAAAGAAAAAGATGTAAAGGTTGAGTATCTTCACTCAGACAGGGATGCAATAGAGAGAGTAGAAATATTGAATAACTTAAGACTTGGACACTTTGATGTAATTGTAGGTATTAATCTACTAAGGGAAGGACTTGATCTTCCTGAAGTATCTCTTGTTGCAATACTAGATGCTGATAAAGAAGGATTCTTAAGATCTCATGTTTCTTTAATCCAAACAATGGGTAGAGCTGCTAGACATGAAGAGGGAAGAGTTATCATGTATGCAGACAATGTAACAAAATCTATTGTCTCGTCAGTAGCCGAAACACGTAGAAGAAGGAGACTTCAAGAAGATTTTAATAAAGAACATGGAATAACCCCTATAAGTATTAAGAAAGACATTAGGGTATCTCTAGAAAGATCTGAAGAAGCTAAAGTAGATATTGACGAGATAGATCTTGAGAAGAAAGCAGAAAGTTTTAAACTCATGGATAAATCCCAGCGAAAGAAATTCTTACAAGAACTTAAGTTTCAAATAGAGCTTCATGCTGACATGATGGAATTCGAAAAGGCTGCTAAACTTAGAGATCTACTACTTGACTTAGAAGGCAAATAATTGTATATAACTACTCTATAGGGTATAATACAAATGAATGCCAAGTTAAACTTTTCAATTCATAAAAATGTCAGAAGGTCCCCAACAAGATAATAACCCTACAATTCCATCAGGAATGAAACCAATTAGTGAAGAAGCACTTCGAATGGTAGAAACACCCCATATAACAAATGTCACAGAAGGTACTGATGAAGTACAGGGACTACATGATAGAAATAAAAGAGCAATGGATAGAGCATTATTTGAACAAGAGGAATTTCATAAGGCAAAAACAAGAAGAAAAGTTATATTCACTGCGATTGCATCATTTGCAGCCGCAACAGTATTAGCACTGGGCGGAGTTTCTTTACTTAACAGACTATCCAGTAATTCTCCTTCACAAGCACTTCTTGATTCAAACAAGCAATTGAGCGGGTTAGAAACTGTAGTAGCAGCATTAAGAGCAACTGGAACAAGATTAAGTGGAGACAATAATGCTCTTGTTAACTCTAGAGATTCAATTTCATCTACTAACAAAACCAATCTCGATTTATTAAATGCATGTGTTACAGATAAAAATGCATTGCAACAAGGAAACAAACAACTTAGAGATTCATCAAACAATGCTCAAGCAACAATAGATAGTCTAAAAGCTACAAACGAAGCATTATCTGGTAGGCTAATTGAAATATCAAATACAGTATTATCACCTTCTCAAGTGATAAGCCTAGTAGCCCAAGCATTAACTAATGGGGATCATGAAACACTTAAATGGTTTGAGTCTTATGGATGTAAATTACCAACAGAAACTCCAACTTCAACTTCTACAACAGGATTTATACCAAGTTGGACTCCTACTCAAACACAAACACCAACTGGTACACCTACGTCTACCCCAACGAGTACTCCAGGTAGTACAGAAACACCAAACAATCCTACGAATACACCAGAACAATTTAAAACACCTACAAAATCAAATCCACCTACTCAAATACCTCCTGATACAGCAACACCAGAGCCAACAAGAACAACTGTACCACCAACTGCAACAGAAATGCCTACTGTTGTTCCTACACCAACCAAGGCATCATTTCCAACTCAAATTCCTGGTACTACAAGAACTGCAGTTCCTAATGTAAATTAAATTTTTAATAACTAATATTTAAATGAAAAATAAAATCAAACTAATAGTTACAATTACAATTATAACTGCATTATTACTTACAGGAGTTACTAAGGTTATAGGTTTTGGTAATCATGATAAAGAACAAAACTATAGTAGTTATGACATTGATTCAACTTCAAATTGGCAAGATACAGGTGCAACTTCTATAAAAGCTTGTTCTGAAGTTTCTTATGTAATAACCATGTGGAATGACCCAGAATGGGAATATCTTACAAATTTAAGATCAGTAATTAATCTACCATACAAGTTTAGTAATTCTAAAAGCTTTAACTCTAAAGCTGAGAATTTTGCAGTTTCAAATACAGGAACAAGTATAAGTGAACAAGATACGGATACTTTAACATGGTTAGATTCAGCAACTGGAAAAATACAGAAATATATCCCAGGTTCCGCAAAACTATATTTTGGGCAAAACAACAAACCAATTCCATCATCTTCAGTAGCAATAGCAATTAATGGAGATAATCAAACAGTAGAATTTAAGAATTTAGCAATCTCTAATTTTTTTGATGGGAATATTCATTATAATGAAAGCATAAAGATTTATTGGTCAATGTTGGTAGGAGATAACTGTATAGATGCTTCTAAAGAATTAGTATCAAGTGGAAATACTACATATAAGGCAGGAGATAAAGTTGAATATAAACTAACTGTAAAGAATACTGGTAGTTATGGATATAAAGATATTAAGTTTAGTGATACTTTTGATACCAATGCATATAGTACATCTTTATCAGATATCTCTCTTACAAAGTTAAGTGGAGATCTAAATGTATCTAATGTTACATATACAAATTCTAAACTAAATGCTGATTTAACAGGTACAATAGCTGCAGGTCAAACCTCAACATTTAAACTCTTGTTAACTGTAAAGAATGGATTTACTTCACAAACAGCATGTAACTTAAGCGCTTCATACTCAGCAAGTGATTCAACTGGAATATTCAATCTTTCTAGTGAATTTAACAAGATGGGTAATCTTTGTGTAAATCTAACACAACCAACTCCTGGACTTGGAATAAATAAAGAATTGGTTGGAAGTGATCTAAATCAGGTTAACTATAAAATTACTGTAACAAATACAGGTAATGTAACTCTAAATAGTTTAGGTGTTACAGACTTGTATGATGAATCAAAGCTTACCTTCGTTTCATCTGTTCCTACAAGTAACTCAGCAGGAAATGGAGTAGTATCTATTACGAACATGGGAAATCTTGAAGTAGGAGCTAAGAAAGAAGTACTACTTAGCTTCAAGTTTGCTAAGAATTCTATTGGTGGTCAAGCATGTAATAAAGAAGTGAATGCATTCGCTACCTACTACAAGAATGAAAGAACTCTAGATATAACATCTAAGTTTGAACCAGATATTTGTGTAGAAACACCTAAATCAGAAATAGAAGTAGTTAAATATCTATCAGTAAGTTCAAGTAAACAAATCGAATATACTGTAGAAATTAAAAATAAAGGAGTACTACCACTTAGAGCATTAGGACTAATAGATATCTTCGATAACACAAGACTAAATGTAAACTCAATTGAAGTAGCTGACGAAACAGTAAATGGTAATACAATAAGTATAATCAACTTACTTGGTGATACTCCTCTATTAGGAGGAGCTAAAGTAACTCTAAAGATTAAGTTAGATGTACTTACTAAAGCACCAGCAGGTTTAGCATGTAATAAAGAGGTAAGTGTTAAAGCAATGGATAGTCTAGATAGAGTAGTAACATCAAAACAAGTATTAACAGAAAACACAGTAAATTGTGCGAACTTAATAGTCATTAATGAGAAAGAACCTAACTTCTCTGTAAGTAAAAGATTAGTAAGTAAGACTGATGCACTTGTTAGCGATACAGTACAATGGGAAATAGTAACAACTAATATCTGTATTGGAAATGACTGTAAAGTTGCAGATAGAGTAGCATTTAGAGATTCATTCTCGTCTACTAACTTAAAATATACTTCAGCATTTGCTCAACTAAAGAATGCTGATGGAACTAATGTAAATGTGAGTCCAATAGCTTTCTCTCCAGTAGTAACTACTGAAGAAGGTAATACAGTTCTTACACATTCTGATCTAACAGAAGTAGTAGGAAATGTAAGTGCGGGTCAATATATTGTAGTAACAATATATACAGTTGCACTAAAAACTAATCCAAGCTGTGTAAATAACACAGTAACAATAAGTGGACCAAGTAATAGTGTAAGTGCACAAGCATGTGTAAATATAGTTGCTAGAGCTGTATTAGGAAACAATACAACTACCTTACCTAAAACTGATATTTTAGATAGTCTTTCTATCCTTATGGGAGCACCTGTAAGTCTAAAGATAGCCTTCTTAATATTAGTATTAGCAATAGGATTTGGAACAACAGTTCCAACAGTATTACTAGTAAAGGCCAAGAAGAATAACTAAAGGGTTTGAAATAGAACTTAGACCCCGCTATTTAGCGGGGTTTTTGTTAGAATAGAACATACATAATATATATTTATTTTGTGAAGAAACCAGAACTACTTAAAACCATATCTTTTCAAATTCAAATTGTATCTTTTATGGTTGCTGCTATTGCAATTGGATATATATTCATAAATATAAATAAACTAACACCTGTAATACCTGCAGGTGAAACTGAAGAGATAAGAAGAGAAGCAGCTGGTGTGGTAGTTCCTGATCTTAAGTTTAGTGACATAGTTCCCGTAGTAAAAGACGAAGTCTTTAAATCAGGAATTGAAACAACTGATAAAACTTATCTTAAAATAGATAGACTTTTAATAGATGGTAAAGTAAATGATGGAGTGAGTGAGAGAGAAGCCCTTTTAAATGGATTTTGGAGATATCCTAATTACAAGAAACCATCTGAAGATGGAACAATGGTAGTGTTTGGTCATAGAAGAGCAGAACTACCTCCATCCAAACAAACTTTCTATAACCTGGATAAAGTAAAGAATGGAGATGAAATAGAAGTAGGGTATGAAGGTAAGAAGTACTACTACAGAGTCATAGATATAAAAGTAATAGAACCTAATGATTGGGATGCTCTTAAGAATGAAGACTTCAAATCTATTAAACTAATTACCTGTACTCCACTAGGGAGTGATAAGAATAGAATAGTTGTTGTTGGTAAAATGATATAGTCCTGATAAAATATCACTAACATATTTCATATATATATTTCTATGTACATAAAAGAAGCAGTCACCAAATTAGGAACTTTAGTTGAACTTAAAGGATGGGTATTTAATTCCCGTTCAAGTGGTTCTATCGCCTTTATACAGTTTCGTGATGGATCTGGAAATATACAGATCATTGCACAAAAGAAGGGTTTTGAGGAAAAGAAGTGGGAAGAGATAAAGTCATTAACTCTTGAAAGTTCAGTGATTGTAAAAGGAAAAATTAGAGAAGAGAAAAGATCTCCATTTGGATATGAGATGGATTTAACTGAACTAACCATAGTTCAACTATCTGATTTAAGTTACCCTGTACAAAAGAAGGAACATGGTCCTGAATTCCTACTAGATAACAGACATCTATGGCTTAGGTCACAATCTCAAATAGATTTAATGCGCATAAGATATCAAGTAAAACAAGCAATATATGAATATTTTGATAAGGAAGGATTTTTAAATATAGATTCTCCAATACTTACTCCTAATGCATGTGAAGGAAGTACTACACTTTTTAAAGTTCCATATACTCCATCATGGTCTGATGAAACAATAGCAGATATGGAGAATGTAAAAATGACTGAAAGTGGATTTGAAACAAAAGATGGAGAGAAACTCCCAACTGCATTTCTATCTCAATCAGGTCAGCTTTACATCGAAGCAGCAATATATGCTCATGGTAAAGTATACGACTTTGGCCCTACATTTAGAGCCGAAAAGAGTAAGACTCGAAGACATTTAACAGAATTTTGGATGATGGATGCTGAAATGGCATATCATACACATAAAGATAACTTAGATGTTCAAGAAGGATTAGTAAAACATATAATTGCTAGATGTCTAAAGAACTGTGAACAAGAATTAAAGAACTTAGGAAGAGATACTACAATACTAAAAAACTCTGTAGAAAAACCATTTGCAAGAATAGAGCATAAAGAAGCTATTGAGATGCTTAAGAAGGATGGTATAAAGATTGGAGATAGAGATGATTTAGGAGCTGATGAAGAAGCAATACTCACTAAGAAGTTTGATACTCCAGTATTTGTGCAGCGTTATCCTAAAGAAATCAAAGCCTTCTATATGAAAGAAGACCCATCTGATCCAACCCGTGTTTTAAACGCTGATTTACTAGCTCCAGAGGGTGTAGGAGAGATCATAGGAGGTTCAGAGCGTGAAGATAGCTATGATAAATTAAAAGCTCGTATGGAGAAAGAAGGTTTAAGTTTAGATGAATATGGATGGTATCTAGATCTTAGAAGATATGGATCAATTCCTCATTCAGGATTTGGAATTGGGATTGAAAGAACAGTAAGATGGATATCTGGAACAGAACATATTCGTGAATGTATTCCGTTTCCTAGAATGATAAACAGGATTACACCATAAAATGCATAAACTGTCCGAAATAGATAAAACTCCGAAATTAAAGATTCAAGGTAATCGATCTTTCAACTCTGCACTGATATTTGTTGCAGTAATTTTATTAGGTGTATTCATAGCCGTGTTCTCACAGTTAGTAAATACTATTAGAAAAGATAGCCTTGTTACATCTTCTAGCTCATCTATTAGTTCGACTGAAAATACGTCATCAAGTAGTTCTAAAACAACAAGTACAAATAACACTTCAAGAGTAAGTGAGCTATTCATGGTAAGTATTAGTGGAACTGAATACTCTGAGAATATGAAAAAATATATTGAGGATATTAACCCAGGTGGAATCATTTTAATGGGTAGTAATATTACTTCAAAAGAACAAGTTACAAAACTCATAAGTGATATTAGATCAAATGTGAAAAATGGAGATAGAATTCTCTTTGCTACTGACCAAGAGGGAGGAACAGTATCAAGACTTAAATGGGATCCATCGAGTTCAGTAAACTCTGTAGATATTGGAAAGAAAAGTGAAATAGAACAGAGAAAAGTGTATTTAAACCATGCTAAAACACTTAAAGATGTAGGGATAAATATTAACTTTGCTCCAGTAGCAGACCTTGGTATTCCTAACTCATTCATACTTAAAAGAAGTTTTGGATCAGATTCAGTTAAAGTATCTAAATCTGTCTCATACTTTTTAGATGAACATAACAAACTTGTTGTTGGAGCTACACTTAAACACTTCCCAGGAATTGGTAAGTCAATTTCAGATCCACATAAGGTATTACCTAGTGTAAAAATATCTAAAGCTGATCTCTTAGCTTCAGATATATTACCTTTTAAGAATAACTTCTCTAAAACAAACTTTGTAATGACTAGTCATATCCTTTATCCAGAGATAGATAAGGATAACCCAACAACTTTTTCTAAAATACTCGTAAATGACTTACTTAGAACTGAACTTGGATACGATAAAGTAGTAATTACTGACGATTTAAATATGGACGCTGTTAAAAAAGACGATAATAAGTATGTAAAAGCTCTTCTTTCTGGACATGATATGCTACTAAGTCTTGATAACAAAGAGAATATCTTAAAAGCAATCACTCAAATCTCCAAAAGCATTGATAATAAAGAGCTAGACATCACTAAAAGCTTAGAAAGACTTGATCTTCAAAGAGAATTACTTCTGTAACCTTTTTCCAACTATATATCTGACTCTCTAATAAAGAGTGTTTACTTCTTATTTCTATTTAAGATGAGAAACATTAAAGGAAACCTCATAAAGACCGCTGTGATCGTCCCAACTGTCGCTATTGCTATTGCTTCAAGCTTTACTCCAGCATATGCTATGACAGAACGTCCTGATAAGCACCTTCCAAGGCTAGAAAAGATGATGCAAAGACGTAAACTAGTTTCTCATGAGAGAAATATAGCTAATGTAGTAAAGAAACTTGAACAACTAGAGTACAAGATATCTACAAAACTAAAAGAAAAGGATAAAGAAGGGACAG
This sequence comes from uncultured Candidatus Saccharibacteria bacterium, assembly GCA_964430225.1. Lineage (GTDB taxonomy): Bacteria > Patescibacteriota > Dojkabacteria > JBAXKR01 > CAYSFE01. The sequence goes on along the minus strand of CAYSFE010000002.1, from coordinate 66,236 downwards.
GGAATAAGTATACTCATATAAAAGAGGACTTAAACACCCTAAGAACTGGTTTAGAAGTATTAAAAGGTCTAAATACTAAGTACTTAAGTGACTTAAAGAACAATAAAGCTGAAATACAGAATGACCAAGAACAAATGGGTCAAGTTCTTAAAGCTTTAAGAGATTTAGCAAAGGATAAATTGAATAGGGATATAAATGAGTTAAAGAGATAATGTAAGACTAATAAAGGAGGAGCTTATTACTCCTCCTTTAACTTATTTCTAGTACATTTATTTCACAATCTGTACCAATTCTAACTCTAGTTCCAGATACTCCAGCTCCTTGAGACACGAACATTTTCGTATCAGAATCTATTTGATACACCCCTCTTAAATATTCTTTATGATGTGATGGCATTGGTAAAACAGTCCCTAAAACAGGTAATAGAATTTGACCAGCATGGTTATGTCCTGAAAGTATTAAGTCAATTTTATCTTCTTTCAAGATTAGATCAGTAATATCTGGATTATGTGAAAGAAGAATTGATAACTCACTATCATTATCCTTTAAAGGTTCTATTTTATTTAAATCAATAAGCTTAGAACTTAGATCAGCAATACCAGATACATTTACTACAACTCCTTTAATATTTATTTTCACCTTCTCATTAATAAGAAGCTTCAGATTTGAATACTGTTTAAATATATGGATAAACTCGCGAGGTAATTCCATATATCCAGCACTATTAAGGTAATATGCATCATGATTACCTAAAACTCCATATTTGTGCTCACACTTTATCCCATTTAATATTTTTAAAGATTCAATAGCTGACTCATCGAGATATTCTGTTAGTAAATCACCTCCCCAAAGAACTAAATCAGGATTTTGTTCATTAATCTTATCTACTAAATCCTGTATTTTCTTTGCCTTTGCGCCAAATGATTCAATTCCTGCATGAAGATCACTAAAGTAAACCACTTTTAGATTTCCTTTCCCCAATTTAAGATCAGTAGTATTTACTTTTATCTTTTTTACCCTAAAGAATGTGAGGTAAATAAACCAAATAGAAAAACCTAGAAGAATTAAACCTATGATAACCGTAACAATACTAACAGGAAGTATATTTTTAACTATTAGAAATACATATGGAATAAGTATAAAGAATGGTCCAAAATCTATTAGAATACCAATAACATAAGGTATTAAAAACAACCTCATGAACTTTCCTCTGTTATTGATATTATGTATTTCAGCAATAAAAAAAGGATCTGACCTTTTATGTTTTAAACTACTATCTAACATTCAAGTACTTTTAAACTAATTTCACACATAAAATGTTATCAGAGGTGTATATATTAGGCAAATTACTAGCTTAGATATAATATAAATAATGTAATACAATTAAAGAGAGATTAATTTTTAGTGAAATTAACAAGCATGTATAAGGAACTAACAAAAGAAATATTTATAGCTGATATGAATTTACCTTCTAACTATCAAGTTGATGGTCTAATTGTTGTGGGTAGTGGTAATAAGAAAAAAATGCTTAATTATTTCAATGAAGTTTCTAAAGACTTTGAAATCAGTAAGATTGAAAAGATAGTTGATGGTTTTTTTGAACATACCTTCTCCTTTATTATCAATGGTAAAAGAATATGGTTTGATGTTGTATATGGAAGCGCATATCTTGCTGAACTTATGCATATATGTTGTTTATTAGGCTCCAAGAAAAATATTTTACTTGGATCATGTGGAGGATTAAGTAAAGGAAATATGTCAGGTGATATTGTAATACCAACTTATTCATATGGAGAAGATAGTACAGCAAAGATGTATGAGAGAGATAACAAAGACAACAAGTATTATCCAGACAGTAATCTTACTAGTGAGATAAGATCTAAAATAGATGCTAGATATAAAGTATTAGAAGGTCCAATTGTAACTTGCCAAGCAATGCTTGCAGAAACTAGAGAAGATATAGATAGATGGAATAAAGAGGGATATATTGGGGTAGAAATGGAAGCATCTTCTTTTTTTGCTGTTTCTAAACACTTTAATGTTCCTTCCTCCACTCTATTATATATAGGAGATAATTTAATAGAAGGTGAAACAGTATTTAGTGAGAATCATATTAAGTTAGTAGATAAAAGAACAGAAGTATTCAAACATAACCTAAAGATTGCACTAGAAGTAATAGGGAATTAGGTTATTTTCCTATTTTTTTGTTACTAGATATACAAAAATGAATGCAACTATAAGACTTATAAGTTGCAGATTATGTGCATCAACAATCTAATTGGAACCTTTAAATATTAATAGCAGTAATATTACTGGGTAAGAAATTACTGTAAAAATAATTGGAGCAAAAAATATAAGTATTACAATGAATAATAATATTAGCGATATAACTAAAAGTATTCGATTAAAATCTTGAGTTTTCTTTGAAGCAACCTTATCGTAATAATATTTATTGTTAGAAGTAATTTTAATTGGAGAAAAACTAGATTCACCCTTAATTCCAAGTATATCTTTATCAGTAGTATTTAATTCAATAGCTGTTTCTTCAGTGAATGCATTATTTTTAGAAAAATGAGCGAATCTTTTCTTTTCTAGTTCTGCAGCTTTCTGTGCAAAATATATACTTAACCAAGAAATTCCAGGATTAATCATATATACAAAAATATTAGAGTAATTGGTACCGGGGAGAGGACTTGAACCTCCATTCCTTGCGGAGCTTGCTCCTAAGGCAAGTGCGTCTACCATTTCGCCACCCCGGCATAATATCAATCATTATACTATTAATAAGAGGGGATATTCAAAT
>CAYSFE010000002.1:0-63333 GCA_964430225.1 uncultured Candidatus Saccharibacteria bacterium | reverse complement strand
GCCACCCCGGCATAATATCAATCATTATACTATTAATAAGAGGGGATATTCAAATATAGTTAAGCAAATAACTTTTTAAACCTCTCTATTTTAGAAGAGAGTAGGTTAAATAGTGAAGTTCGAATATTTCCATTATGATAGCCCGATAAAATTTCAACCGGACTTGTATTCGCGTCATATATAACATGTTTTTTTTCTCGAGAATCAAAACCAACAATACTGTCATTATCTTCCCAACTTACCCTTACAATATGAACCCTGTGTTTATTCTCACCTTTAATAAATCCAAATGTTAAATCTACAGTGACTGAAAACATAGGAACATCAACTCTATCTAATGGAAAGAAGGTTTTAACAAATGTTTCTCTATCTATAGGAAGATATTCAATTTTTGTTTTATTCTCTCCCTCTTTCATAGTGTATAATTATCATATGTATTTTAAATCTCTAGAAAAACTAAGTCCTCTTAAATTAAAGCTTTTAAATAAGGCATTCTTTAAGGATATCGTGGGTAGTTACGGCGATATATCAACTCTATCTAAGCTCGAGAGAGAGTATATATCTAATACCATCCCTTTTACAAGTCTGGAGCTAGAAAAGCTCCTTGAAGATGAGGAATCTAAGACCTACAAGGCCCTATTTAAGCTTCATGATGGGAAATTAGTAGAATCAGTCCTTATGAGATTTACTGATGGTAGGAACTCAGTATGTGTGTCATCTCAAGTAGGCTGTCCTGTCGGATGTATCTTTTGTGCATCTGGAGCTATGGGATTTATGAGAAACCTAACATCAAATGAGATAGTAGACCAAGTAATGTTTTGGGCTAGATGGTTAAAGGATAAGAAATATGAAGGAAAGACTAGGGTAAGTAATATTGTATTTATGGGTATGGGAGAACCAATGCTTAATTATGCAAACGTGGTTGAGTGTTTGAAAGTATTCACTAATGAGGAAGAATTTGGTTTAGGGGATAGACATATTACAGTATCTTCTTCAGGATATATTAGGCAATTAAAGTCATTCATGAAAGAAGGTCTTAAAACAAGACTGGCTATATCTCTTCATGCTCCTAATCAAGAGTTAAGAGAAAAGCTTATGCCAGTAGCAAAAATATATTCCCTCAATGACCTAATGGCTTTCATCAGAGAGTGGGAAGACTATTCACATAAAAGAGTAAGCTATGAATATACAATGATAGATAATGTTAATGATAGTGCTAAAGATGCTTGGGAATTAGCTAAATTAATGAAGAATAGACTCGCACATATTAATCTAATTCCACTTAATCCAATTATGGAAAGAGAAGACTTAAAGAAATCTAGTCGTAACAGGATATTTGCATTTCATGATATTTTAAAGAGTGCAAATATCCCTGTAACTATTCGTATAACTATGGGAGATAGGATACAGGCAGCTTGTGGCCAACTAGCAAACAAGAATATATTGCGTAAATAGAAATATATGCTAGTATCATAGTATGTCTCCTCCTACACAAGAAGGTGATCAAGCAATGAGCAATCAAAATGGTTCTAACCCTTCTTCTAGAATTCCAGAAAATAGTGTTGAACTAATTATTCTTTCTGAAAAATATTCAAGTAACAGAAGAAACCTTATTCGTAAATTATTAATTGAAGGATATTCAGCACCTAATCAGAAAAGTACTCAATCTTTATTTACTAGATTTCAAAATGGACTTCTAAGTGCCTTATCCGAAAGTAAATATTTAATGGTTAGAAAAGAAAAAGATAAGCAATTCTTAGCTATTAGAGAAGATTTCTTAACAAGACTAGTAGATGCTTTTACATATGAATTACTACTTTCTGAATTTAATCCAATGTTTAGTGAGGTAAATACTCATTTATTATTACTTGTTGAAGATAGACTAAGAGATATAAAAAATAGAAAGAGTGTGAATGAATTAGATTTTGAATATAAAGAATCAAAAAAGTTAGAGGATTTTGTTAGATTTGCATTCAGTAACAATGTAGAACCCCAAATGTCCATTATCGCTAATCTTGTACTTGACATATTAAATCAAAGAGCCTGGCAGAATGGAAATCGTACTACTTTTATTAAAGATTTAACAATTGCAGTAAATCACTTGAATCCTGAAGTTAAAAAGAGATTTGATAATTGGAGAAAAGCTTCAGTTCAGATTTATTAATTTAATATGTATCTCTGTAGTGATATAATACATCTATGAAATTAAGTTTTTCTACACATATTCTTCTTTGGGCATAAGCCCTAAATTTTTCACATCTAAAATATTGATAAATATATCTTTATCACCTAACATATCTTAAATATTACACATATACTTTTATGAAAAGAATTTTAACTGGAGATAGACCAACAGGGAAATTACACCTAGGTCATTATGTAGGAACTTTAGCAAACAGAGTAAAGCTACAAAATGAATACGATACACACATCATGATTGCCAACATTCAAGGTCTGACAGACAACTTTAATAATCCATCTAAAGTTAGAGATAACATAATTGAAGTCATTAAAGACTACTACGCTGTAGGACTCGACTTTAATAAATGTAAAATCTTTATACAAAGCGAAGTAAGTGCAATTAATGAAATATTTGTATATCTTTCAAACTTTGTTTCAGTTCAAAAGATAATGCATAATCCAACAATTAAAACAGAAATAGCAGAGAAGGGAATGACTGAATCTACTCCCCTTGGTTTCTTCTACTACCCTATACATCAAGTAGCAGACATACTTTGTGTTAAAGCTGATCTTGTACCAGTAGGAAAAGATCAAGCTCCTATGATAGAAGATGCAAGAGAGATTGCTCGTAAGTTTAATCAAACATATTCTGTAAATATCTTACCTGAGCCCGAAGCATTGTTTGGAACGACTGAAAACTTACCAGGTACTGATGGTAATTCTAAAATGAGTAAATCACTTAACAACTGTATCTATTTATCAGATGGCGATGAAACATTAAAAAAGAAGGTAAATTCAATATATACAGATCCAACCCGTGTCAAAGCAACAGACAAAGGACACTTAGAAGGAAATGTAGCTTTTATCTATCATGACATCTTTAATACAAATAAAGATGAGGTAAAAGATTTAAAAGAAAGATACGTTGAAGGTAAGGTTGGAGATGTAGAAGTAAAAGAAAAACTTTTCATTGCACTTAAAACATTTTTAGACCCTATTCGCGAAAGAAGAAAAGAAGCAGAGTTAAAACAAGACGAACTATTTCAAAATGTTTTAGCATCTTCTAAAGTAGTATCTGACATAGCTAATCAGACACTATCAGAAATGAAAGAAGTAATGAAAATAAAGTTCTAGTTTATTGCTCTAAAGTGGTGAATCGTAATCTTATAGAAAGGTATTGCAATATTCCACACATGTTGTATCTTTAAATATATTACTTTTTAAACTGCAATTAGATGGCAAAGAAAAAAGCAGTAAGAAAAGCAGTTAAGAAAACTGCTAAGAAAAAGACAGCAAAGAAAGCTGTTAAGAAGACCGCTAAAAGAAGAAAGTAAATTTTTTCTCGAAGATCTTCGAAAGTCCCACTTAATTGTGGGACTATTTTTTTATATACTTTTATATTGTATACTCCAATTATGGATATACTAAGTGATCAAGAAAAAGTAGACCTTAATAAAAACTTCTATAATCTCATTGCTAAAGATTTCTCAGATACAAGAAATAAACACTACTGGGATTTGTTTGATTTAGTTTTCAAAGAGAATAAGGATGAAAGGATTGAGATGGACGACAATTTTGTTTTTATTCTAGGTAATCTCAACCAGGATTTTGATGGTAGAGATAAGTTAAGAGTATTAGACCTAGGATGTGGAAATGGAAGATTTGCTAAATATTTAAGTGGCAGACATAATCTAAGAGTAGAATATTTAGGAGTAGACAACTCAGAGAATCTTTTAAATATTGCTAAGGAAAACTTAAAAGATGTTAAAGATGTAAAAGCTATTTTTGATGTATGTGATATTTCAAACACTCCACTTTTAAAAGAGAAACTATCAAATGAACAGTTTGATTTAATAGTTTGTATAGCTACACTTCACCATATACCATCTCGTGAAAAGAGAAGTGAGATAATTAATGTACTCAAAGAACATTTAAGATCAGATGGAAAGATGTTTATTACAACTTGGAATTTCCTTAAGAATAACTCCCACCTAATTGTAGAAAAGCTTTCAGACGATGAATATATCTTATCTTGGAAGAATATGGAAAAGAGATATCTAAGCTTTGTTGACTCTATTTAAAAGAATTCTTCTGATCACAAATATTAAAATTGGAATAAGGACTACTAGTAATACAAGTATAACTATCCAAACAATATTGTTGGCAATAAAATTCAATAAGGGGTTTATATTTCCCTCATCAATCCTTACTGGAACAGAAGTTGATGAAGCACTACTTATAGAGTTTGAATAAACTGCAGTATTTATATTTCCAACCTTGTCATAAGCAGTAACCTCAATATCATTACTATCAGTTTCAAGAATATATTTACTCTTTACTTCACCCATTTCAAGTCCGTTCAATTGAAGGGTGTATTTTGCTATTCCTGAAAATTCATCATCTGTAGAGAAATATATTGTAGTTTTTCCATCATCTCCTTTAATCTTAGTAATACTAAAAGGATATGGTTTAGATAAATCTGTTTGAATTAAGAAATGTGTAACACCACTCCATCCAACAGGGTTTAATGCTTTAATATGGAAATATGTTTTACCTTCTAATACTGATGTAAATGTTTTAGATGTATCAACTCCCTCTGAAACATCATCTGGAGTTGTTGTTGTATTTTGATCTAGAATATAACTAAAAGCTGTAACACCTTCCTCTTTATTCCAACTTAATGTTGCTGTATTAAGAGCATACCAAGTATTTGAATCAGGATGAGTACTTGAAGATACAGCAGGTGCACTTACTACAGTTGGGGTAGGTGGAGGAGGGGTCTGAATGGTAATACTTGTACTTCCACTACTACCATTTACTTTAGTTCCAGCTCCATCTGCAAGAGCTATTGTTCCAGAAGCACTAATACTTGACGTTCCAGCACTACTAGGAGCTCTAAATGTAACAGTAAGAACTCTTTTACTACCTGTAAAACTACCACCTAGTTTAGCTCCAGAGAAGGTAATAGAGCTACCTGATCTAGTAGGACCACTTACTCCTGTCCATTCTGAATTTGCTGATACACTTACATATGTAAGATTAGTAAAACTTACATTAGCAGTCACAGCATTATATGCTTCACTCCCAGATACATTAATATTCACACTAAATGTTTCTCCTGTATTCTTTTTTCCAGGATTACTTACACTAAAACTTGATGTAGCAGCAAAAGCTGAAGGTATGAAAGAAAATAGTGTGAATAAAACTACACTTACGTAAATAATTGACTTTGACACTATTGCTTTCATATTTTAGTTATAACTTTCTCCAAAATTAATTGATTTTCCATTTTCTGAACAATACCATAAACCATAAGCCTGAGTTGAATTTCCACTACCACGATTCGCATATACAATTCTCCAAAGATCAGCAGTCATTTCAACATCAGCACATACGTAGGTTGAGTGTAGAACACTTGTTAAATCAGCCAAGCCAATAACCATATTCAACTGACCAAATTTAAGAATACTGTATAACCCTGAACCTGATTCAGTTTCTACATCACAATCACCATCACCATTTTGAGAAGAAGAGTCTGTACCTTGTCCAGGTTTAAATAAACAAACACCTTGGTTACCACCTACATTATCTAGCTTAAGTTCAGACGAAGAATCATCTAATGTTCCAGGATATGTTCTATATTTCCCGTAATATTCTGCTAAGCTTGCCACTAAATTCTTTACATCATTAGCTCTAGTAGTTTCTCTTTGTGACTTTTGTATTGCTTGAATACCAACAACAGCTAGTGAGATAAGAATCCCGATAACAGCCATTACTACCAAAAGCTCAACTATAGTGAATGCTGATTTTATATTGTTTTTCATAATAATAAATTTAAAAAATATTAATAACTTTGGTTCCAATTAGTTGCAAGTATTGATAGATCAGAAAGATCTGTTTTTCCATCACCATTTGCATCAGCATTATTATTATCTAAATTCCAATTTGTAGCAAGAATAGAAAGATCTGAAAGATCTACTTTTGAATCTGTATTAAAATCGGCTTTTGTTGTTAAGTAAGATTTTCTTGAGTCTATAGTGAAAGATCCGGTAATTGTAGTAAAGTTTCCTGCTTGATCAATTACCTTAATAGAATATGTATATGGACTATCTGTTAAAGTTACAGAATATGGATAGGTAAAGGATTGATAAGCACCTCCATTAAGAGACATCTGGTGACTAGATATACCTGAGAATGAATCAGAGTATGAGTATGTAATAGTTACCTGATTACTATTAATAGTGTTTGTTGGAGATCCAACACTTGGTGGTGTTAAATCTACTCCAATTGATGAATTAACAGTTCTCGTGTTTACTAAAGGATCTTTAGCAACTATTGAAAGTGTATGACTTACACCATCTACAAATGGAGTTAAAACTTGATAACTTGTTCCCAATTGATCACTAGAAACTGTAACACTATCAATTACAACGTCATATTTCACCGGTGAGTTTACATCAGTAGCAGCTTGCCAAGATAATAGAGGAGTTGTATCCGTAATATATGGACTAGATATCATGTTGAAACTTTCAGGTGGAGTATTATCAATACTAATACTTAATGTATTTGAAGTTGTAAGATTACCACTCATATCTTCTGCTACTACATTCACAGTATAGTTTCCGTCTGAGATATCAGTCGTATCAATACTTACTAAAGTTGCACTTGAAACATTTCCTCTTCCAGATCTTTCTTTTACTACATATGATCCACTTTGAATAACTCTAAGTGTATACATATATATATTTGTATCATTTACACTTCCAGAAAAGTTAACTGTTCCCTTTACATCGGGACTACCTAAAGCTGTTAGAGATACAGTTGGAGGAGTTACATCATTTCCTAAAGCAGCTTGAGATAGAGCAGTGATTCCATTTACTTTTCCATATCCAAACTCTGTATCAAAACCAGCTGACCCTAAATCAGTAGTACTATTTAAAAGAGCAGCACGTATATCCTTAGGTGTAAAACTTGGATTGTTATCCTTTATCAATCCCGCTATACCAGCTATATGAGGAGAAGCCATAGAAGTCCCTGATAGACAATAGTAGCTTACACCGTTAATACAATTAGTAGATTGTGTATTTAATTTTGTAGATAAAATACTTACCCCTGGAGCTGAAATATCTAGCCTATTACCATTTTTTGAAAATGAAGGTCTAGTATTTGTATAGTCTAAAGCTCCAACTGATACAGTATATTTAGCAGCACCTGGATATGAGTCTGATGCATCTCCTCCGTTATTACCAGCAGCAGAAACAACCAATGTCCCGTTATTAAACGCATATGTAGTTGCATCATTAATAGACTCTGAATATCCACCACCTCCTAAACTCATATTAATTACATCAGCTCCCATATCTGTAGCATAGTAGATTGCTAGAGCAATATCGCTATCATATGCAAAACCTTGAGCATTAACTACTTTAAGAGTCATAATCTTACAATTGAAACATACACCAGCAATTCCTTCCACGTTATTACCTTTAGCTGCTATGATTCCTGAAACATGTGTACCATGACCGTTAATATCCAAAACATTTGCATCATTAATATCACCAGGATCTTTAAAGTCTCCATCAGAATTCCCATCTAAACTATCGGCAAAATTAAATCCATTTACATCATCAATTGCCCCATTGTTATCATCATCAATTGCATTCCCTGGGGTCTCACCAGAATTAGTCCAAAGGCTTGGTGATAGATCTGCATGAGTAAGATATATCCCTGTATCAATAACTGCGACAACGGTATTACTACTCCCTGTATTTGTTTTCCATGCAGAGTCAGGACCTTCATCTGTTGGGTTTAATCCTATCCCTCTTAAGTTCCAACTATCCATTTGTCCATTTACAGAATTATTAAGAGAAGTATTTGCATAGTATGTATCATCTGGAGCTGTTTCTAAGTATCTCTTAGTGTTCTTTTCAATATCTGTGATTTTTCCATCTCCTTTAATGAACTTATCTTTACTTACACTATACTCAAGCTTATCCTTTACCCCTTTAATATCAGAACTTGCACTTACATATGACTGAAATTGAATGTTAGATAAAAGGAAAAGAGTAGCCAAGAATATGGACAAAAACAAAGAAAGTCTTTTTAAAGAATTTTTAAGTAACTGCACATACATATATTAGCAAAATATGTATCTTTTTTGTTAAAATCATTTGAGGTGAATTTAGAGTTTTGGAATAAAAATGAAGTCTTCTTAAACCTTCGAAAATATCTTCATGAAGGTATTTTTGTACGCCCTGAAGTAATTCATGTTTCTGGTGTTCCGAGTCACCTCATAGACTCAATAGTCACACATCTTAATTTTCCAATACTTTTTACAAGGAATAACAATCAATCATACAAACTCCTCATAAAGTCTATAACTAAAGTAGATAAGGATATTAAATATAAAGAGCTGCTAGATCTTCTTGAAAGGTTGCATTACAAAAGATCAGAGTATATCTCAGATATTGGAGAATATATGGTTAGAGGAGATACCATAACCATATATCCATATGCATATGACAGAAATATTAAAGTAAGTTTCTTTGATAAAGAAGTAGAAGAAATTAGACTTACTGATAGGGTAGATCCTACAGAGTTTTCTAAAATCAAATCTTTTTATCTTTTTAACAACAGCTTTTTACTCGATAATATTGATAAAGAACTATTTGAATCTAACTCAAATGATTTTAAAAATGTCCTCTTAATATTCTCTAATGACAAAGAGAAATTAACTAAAGAAGATAAAGTATTCCACTTTGACTATGCATTCCCACCAATATATCTCTCACACTTAGAACTACTTAGAAAAGATATTGAGACATATCTAGGAAAGGGATATGAGGTATATACAAATATTGATAAAGAAGAAATATTTGGTTCAGTAAAAGTAAAACACATAGACATAGATGTAAGCTCAGGATTCATAGATAACACTTCAAAAATACTTTTCCTATCTGAGAAAGAAGTCTTTGGAAACATTAAGAAGGTGAGTACCAAGAAGGGAGATAACTTCTTTGATCAGAATATTAAAATCGGCGACTATATCGTTCATGAAGACTATGGAATAGGGATATATAGGGATATTGTAAAGAAGAATAACGAGGAATATTTTCTTCTTGAATATGCTGCTAGCGATAAGCTATACGTTCCTCTTACTCAGATCAATAAACTTACAAAGTATTTAGGAGAAGGAGGAATATCTCCACATATAACTAGACTTGGTAAGACTGAATGGGAGCATATAAAATCACGTGTTAAGAAATCAGTAGAGAATATAGCTCGTGAACTACTACTACACTTTGCTTTACAACAAAGCTCCGAAGCTAAAAGTTTTACAAGTAAAACACCAATGTATGAAGAGATGTGTAATGATTTCCCATATGAACTAACTTTAGATCAAGAAATTGCAGTAAAGGAGATAAATAGGGATTTAGCATCTACTAAACCAATGAATAGACTCTTAATAGGAGATGTGGGCTTTGGTAAGACCGAGGTTGCTTTAAGAGCAGCTTTTAGAGTCATAGAAGATGGATCACAAGTAGCACTTTTAGCTCCAACTACAATTTTAGTATATCAACATTTTAATCTATTCAAGGAAAGATTTGAAAAGTTTGGCATAAAAGTTGCAATGGTTTCTTCCTTTAATACAAGTAAAGAAAATACAGAGATACTAGATAAGCTAGAGAAGAAAGAGATAGATTTAATAATAGGAACACATAGGCTACTATCTAAAGATGTAAAAATTCCTAAACTTGCTCTTTTAATAGTTGATGAAGAACAAAGATTTGGAGTTAAACAAAAAGAAAAGATTAAAGCACTAAGATATGGAACTCATATACTGACGTTAAGTGCTACCCCAATACCTAGAACTCTATCATTAGCATTATCTAAACTACAAGACTTAAGTATCATAACAACACCTCCCCCTGGTAGAAAAGCAGTAGAAACATTTGTTCACAAACTAGATATGAATGAAATTAAAAGTGCAATACAAATGGAACTTAAAAGAAAAGGACAGATATATTTCGTACATAACAATATTTCCTCTCTATATGGTGTAGCTAAGAAACTAAAAGATCTAATCCCTAATCTAAGAGTAGCTATAGCTCATGGAAGAATGAAATCAAAAGATTTCTATGATCAGATAAATCACTCAGGAACATTAGAAAAGATAATCCTAGATTTCTATCAAAAGAAATATGATGTACTTCTATGTACTACGATTATTGAAAATGGAATAGATATGCCTAATGTTAATACTGTAATAATAGACAAAGCTCAAAACCTAGGATTATCTCAACTTTATCAAATACGAGGAAGAGTAGGTAGATCAGATAAGCAAGCATATTGTCATATCTTCTATGAGGGAGATGAATTAACAAACAATGACAGTGAAAAGAAATATATTGAAAGATTAAAAGCAATAATGGAGTCAAAAGAATTAGGATCAGGCTTTAAACTAGCAACAAGAGATCTTCAAATCAGAGGAGCTGGTAATGTATTAGGATCAGAACAATCAGGTAAGATGAATGAGATAGGATATTCTCTATACATACAACTTCTTGAAGAAGAGATATCTAAATTGAAATCCAAACAGGCATAATATAACTATTTCCTCACCAATAAAACACCACAATATATCAACATTACAGCAGGAATAAGTGCACCCAATAAGTTCGATGTAGTTAAAGACAATTGTGAATTATTTGTAAGTAAGATTTGAAGTATAAGTGCTCCTACTGTTGTAAAAAAGACATCAAACAATTGTAAACCAGATAGCCACAAGCTATGTTTCTCAGCCTTTTTAATTATGAAATATATAAACATAATCAAATAAAATAGTGAAACACTTAGCATTACACATGCCATTATCATAGCTAACGTTAAGACTGAATTATTCGTATAATCATTTAAAGCTGGAAATGCAAGATGTAAAGATATCGTAAACAAATTATATACTGCATATCCTAAAGTAAGCCAAATAAACCATCTAGGAGTCTTCATTACATAAAAATATAATAATTAATATTACTAACTCTCCTTATGTTCCATATAGTCAGTTAGAAGTATTTGGATTACTACCACAGCTGGTATTGTAATCAATGCTCCTGCTACTCCTGCTAATTGAGTTCCTACTAATACTCCCATTAATGTGATTATTGGGTTTATCCCAACAGCCCTTTGCATTATCCTTGGTTGAATAAAAATATTCTCTATCTGTTGATATATTGCATAAACAATAATATATACAACTACTAATATCGGAGATGCTCCTGATCCAAGAGCTATTAAAGCTGCTATTGGCATAAGTATTGCAGGCCCTATTGCTGGTATTGCAACTAAGAAGGCTGCAATCATTGCTACAGGTAATGCAAATTCAAATCCTAATATTGTAAATATTAACCATGTTACAGTTCCACTAAGTAAACAAAGTACCATTTGAGAAAGTAACCATGAACCTAGTTTTGCTTGTACCTTTTCAAATACAGCTGTATATCGTAAAGCACTTTTACCAAGTAGTGATTTAATAATTTTCTTTTCATTTGAATCACTTCCACGTTCTGCCAAAAGAAAACCTGTTAAGGTAAGAACCATAAGGATATTAAATAGGGCTCCAAATACTGCTGAGAATACACTCCCTATCCCTGTTATTAAACTTCCTACCCCAGTAGTATTTACAGTTCCAAATATCTTAAGTAACTGATCGTATGTAACATTTGTTTGAACAAATTTGACTAACTCACTAAAACTTTGAGCTTCTTTAATAGTTGGGAATACCGAGCCTATTAAATTAAGTAAAGAAGTAAAGATATTTGGAATGTTTTGTATAAGTTTTTGAACTTGGTCAACTACTGGAACAGAGAATCCAAATATGAAAAGTGATAAGAGAAGAAGTAGTCCCAAATATATTAAAGCAATAGATAAGCCCTTAGATAACTTCTTTTTAGTCATCCTATCAAGTAGTGGAGACAAAGCTGATGATAGAATAAAGGCAATAAAGAAGATAATAACTATCTGATATATCTGTAAGAAAGCTAAGAATCCTACTATTACAAGTAGTATTTTAACAATAGTTTTGACTGAAATTTCAAATTGAAGTTTTTCCATGTCTAATATATACCAAATATGTGGCTATAAACTCAAGTTTTTACGCTTAAAGTCCTAAAAGGCTCCTTCTTATGAATTTTTCAATTTGTTCACTCATTTCAACATTTTGTTCTTTCAATAGCTCTAAAAGTTTTACTATATATTCATGTTGATAATCATCTTTAGATAATGAAAATAACTTTGAATTATCCTTCGCGTAGAATGCTATTATGCTAGGATCTATTGAATCTTTACTAGTAATAAATGATACGTTTTTAATGTCTGTAAAAGGAATAACTATTTTATTAGAAAGGAAAGAAGAAATAATAATACTATCTTTCTCAATTATATACCTTCTTAATCTTGAAGAGACAAGACTACCAAACATGAATATTACAAATAGTAATAGAAATATACTAATAAATGGCAAAATTATCCACATGTATTTCTCACCTAATTTATAATAAGTTTTAGTAAGTATTTCAGGAAGTGTAAAAATAAAGATTAATGGGAGCCCTATTAATAAAGCAAGCAAATAGTTCTTTACTTCTAAAGGTTTTATATCAAAAGAATCATTCATAAAGTCATAAACTCAAGTTTTTCTTTGACTGTTCTATCAAAAGAGATATTTCTCTTAAAAAGAATGTAGTACAAATTAGGATTACTATCAATGAAACATATGTAATTTCAAGATAGCTAATACCTAGTAGGGAAGAAGTTAGGATAATTAGCCAAGCTACAATACAAAAGATTAGCCATATAACTCCTTCAATATATATATCAAATGAGGATTTAATAAGTCTTAAGAGATTAAATTCATTAAGTCTATATAGTGTTTTAGGACTAACTCTAGATTCATGTAAATACCTTATTTGAACGATCTTAAGAATAAAGCCTAAGATCATAAGTACCATCATGAATAAGTTTGAATAGCTAGTTGATAAAAGCATTGAAGCTTTATCAAGATAAAGAAGTTCTACACTAAATATATTGAATTGCTTTAAAGTATGTTCAATTCCCCAATTTAATCCAAGGAAGTTATTAAAAAAGAGTATGCCGATAGTTTTAGAAACGACTAAAAGTGATGCTGGATATATAGATGCGTCGACAAGCTTTATTAATGTTTTAGACATGGGCAGTCTTATTTATTTATTTTGCTGCTTTCTTTAAGCTAGCAGACATTCTAGATTTTACTCTAGCAGCCTTATTTTTATCGTAAGTTTTAGCTTTAACTGCCTTATCAAGAGCTTTTTGAAGCTTTGACATTGCAGCAGCTTTATCTTCTCTAGATGCTGAACTTGCTATCATTTTCTTAACAGCAGCTAATGAATTTGCAATCTTATTCTTTCTAAGAGCGTTATGCATTGCTTTTCTTCCACTTACTCTAATTGCTTTCTTTGCTGAACTTGTATTTGCCACTGATTATTGATTTAACATATAATACAGATGTATTTTATCAAATTACCTACTCAAATGACAAAAAATATAGTTACAGTGGGTGGAGGAACAGGAAGTTTCACGTTATTAAAGGGTTTGAAACATATAAAAGGGGTGAATTTAACAGCTATAGTACCCTCTACAGACAGTGGAGGATCAAGTGGAAGACTAATGGATGAGTTTGGTCATTTACCCCCAGGAGATATTAGGCAGTGTTTAATTGCCTTAATGGATGACGAGGAAGATTCCCTTACTATGCGTAAGCTTTTCAACTATAGATTTGATAAAGGAGAAAATGGTCTTAAAGGACATAACTTTGGTAATCTCTTTCTTACAGCCTTAACAGAAATATTTGAAAATGACTCTATTAAAGCCATAAAAGCAGCTGGAGAGATACTAAATATTCGAGGAAGGGTACTTCCGGTAACAAGTACTAAGACCACCCTAATAGCAGAATATGAAAATGGAGCAACATTAGAAGGAGAACATAATATAGATGAACCTCCATACCCCCATGATGGAAGACTTAGGATAGTAAATCTTTACACAAAACCAACTAGTACTATCTCAAAAGAAGTAAGAGAAACCATACTAAATGCAGACTTAATTGTTACAGGCCCTGGAGATGTATATACAAGTCTATGTGCTAATGCTGTAAACAAAGGATTTAGAGAAGCTATGAAGAAAACAAAAGCAAAGTTTGTATATGTAGTAAACCTAGTTACAAAGTATGGACAAACTTTTGGATACACATCATCTGATCATGTAAAAGAAATAACAAAATACTTTGGTAAACAACCAAATTATGTAATTGTTAATAACGGAAAACTCCCAACAGATATACTTAAGAGATATATTCTTCAAAATGACTATGAAGTCATTAATGATCTTAAAACTCTAAAGGGAAGTAAGATCATCCGTGAAAATGTCTTAAGTAATGAAAAAATTGTAAATGCTAAGGGAGATGTATTAGTAAGAAGTTTAATTAGACATGACCCAATAATCCTATCTCAGATCATAGAGAATATATTATTATCTTAAATCTGTAAGAGGTCATTGAACAATTGGAATTGTTGCATAAATAACTTCTTTTAAGTTCCATAGCACCATGTAATATCTCATGGAGTTTAACTGCCAGAAAATACAGGAAAAAAGAAGTTTTACGTACAGATTTAAGAGAATTACAGCAGCTCTTCTTTTATTGTTATCTAATAATCTTTCTTTACCCCAGAAAATTTCTACTCAAGAACCTTCTAAAAGTGCAAAATCTGAAAACAATAATAATAGCGATATATTAAAATATACATCTCTTGAAACAATATATGATCCTGAGGCTAACTATTCAGATTTTAAAACATCTCCAGAAAAAATAAATATATTAGAGGGAATTACTGTTACAAAAGCTTCTGTTCCAGAAATAGGACATGTAAACGGTTGTACTACCTGGATGGCAGATAAATATCACTGGATAGTTGAGTTACATTGTTCTGCAAGTGTGGAGAGTGTTGTTTGGAGTGATATATTACCTGCAGGTTTTGGATCATACGTTACAAATGTATATTCGTATAGTTATAACTCTGGACTAGGCATTAAAATCCTAGAAGTTAAGGTTGAACTTTCAGATTCAAAACCTCAATTAATTAATAGCAGCACACCAAATATACAAATTGGAGATAGTGTAAGAGTATGTGGATATGGACTTCATTTTTCTGAAGATTCATTTCCCTCATCACTTTCTTGTGCAACAATGTCGATATATAAAATTTCTGAGTTAGATGGAATTCTTGGAACAATTAATATTGGGCAAGGTTTTCCATTTTTTGGTGATTCAGGAGCTGCACTCTCAATTTTTGATGAAGATTTAAAAAAATGGATAGCGGTAGGAACACAACGCTCAATATCACCGGATTTGGATAAAGCAACTTTTACCCTGATCTCTGCTCCACAAGTTATAGAGTTTTTGAAGGCACATATTCCAGATGCAAAATTCTTTTCACGTACTTTTCTTCCTAAGGTTTCCAAATGATCTGTTTCTAAATCCGAACTAGTTTGATAAGATGTTGTGTAGGCTTTAAGCTTTAATAAAGCAATATTACATGAATCAATATAAACAACAGATTGAAGAATTAAAAAACAAAGTTGCTGGAATTATTAAGAAACTAGCTATTGATGATCTTAAGAAAGAAAAGGAAGTCTTAACTACAAAATCTAATGCTTCAGATTTTTGGAATAACAATATCGAAGCACAAAAGATCATGAGAAGAATAGGAGAGATTGATTCTCGACTAGATCAAATCTCTAAACTTAATTCTAAACTAGAAGATCTAGATCTAAGTATATCTCTATATGAAGAAGAGTCTGATTCTTCTATGGAGAAACAAATAGAAGAAGGAATTAAAGATTTAAGTAATGATTTAGACAAAGTAGAAATACTTACATATTTTAGTGGTAAGTATGACAAGAATAACGCAATATTTAGTATACATGCAGGGCAAGGAGGAACTGAAGCATGTGATTGGGCACAAATACTTGAACGTATGTATCTTAAATATTTTGAATCAAAAGGATGGAAAGTAGAAATTACAGATAGAATTATTGGTAATGAGGCTGGAATAACTACTGTAAGTATGGAGGTATATGGAGAGTATGCTTATGGATATCTTAAACATGAACTTGGAGCACATAGACTAGTTAGAGTATCACCATTTAATGCACAAGGACTTAGACAAACTTCATTTGCAGGTATAGAAGTAGCTCCCTTAATAGAAGAGGATGACAGTGATATTGTAATACCTGAAATGGATCTTGAGATATATGCTGTTAGATCAGGTGGAGCAGGAGGTCAGAATGTAAATAAGGTAAGTTCATCAATACGACTTACACATAAGCCTACAGGGATAACCATTAGTTGTTCAAATGAGAGAAGTCAACTATCAAACAAGAAATCAGCTATAGCGCTTCTTAAAGCAAAGCTATTCTTAATGGAAGAACAAAAAAGAATAGAAGAGTTATCAGGGGTAAAAGGAGAACATAAAATTGCAGGATGGGGGAACCAGATAAGAAACTATGTACTTCATCCATATAAACTCGTAAAGGATTTAAGGATAGATGTAGAGACTACAGATACTGTAGGAGTACTAGATGGAAAACTTGATATCTTTATCGAAAAACTGATAAAACTATAAAGTGCAAAAGATACTAACCCTAACAACAATAGCTGGAATACTTCTTACCATGTCACTTCTATATATGTATAAAGAGGCAACAAAGGTAAGTAAAACAATAGTACTTTCTCAAACAACATCTAGTAATACACCAGACGTTACAGATGACATTGAATCAGTTTCTTCTTCAAGTATTTCTACATTAGAAGTTCCTAGTGTATGTGAAAGTGACTGCGCTTTATATCCAGTGAACAAAACCAATGCTCTAAGTGAAAGTTATGTTCCTACAAATTTAATAAGTATTCCTTTCTCTAAGTCTAATAAACTTAACAAAGAAGCAGCAGATGCACTAAATAGTCTATTTCTTGATGCTAAAAGTAAAAAGATAAACATTAGAGTTATATCTGCATATAGATCATTTGATACTCAAAGAGTTACTTTTAATAACTGGATGAATGGTGAATTAAAGAAAGGTAAAACAAAAGCAGAGGCTATAGAGAGTGCTAATACTTACTCAGCAAAAGAAGGACATAGTGAACACCAACTTGGTACAACAGTAGATCTTGCTTGTAGTACTTGTACATCTTTCGATAACTCTAAAAATAATAAAGTTTTATACAAATACCTAGAAGAGAATGCATATAAGTATGGGTTTGTTATTTCTTACTATAAAAATTCTGAGAGTCTAACAGGATATATATATGAACCTTGGCATATTAGATATGTAGGAAAAGAACTGGCAGAGGAATTCTACTTAAGAGATTATCAAAGTGAAAATGGAGAATATCTTTCTAAGTTTTTAGCTGAGAAATGGCTTTTAAGATAGAGTCTCTATCATACTTTCTTGATAGTTTTGAAAGATATGAGTAAATAGATAGAGAGTTTTCAGTAATATCCTCAACAAGTTTCCTAATATATGTACCACTAGATACTTCAATTTCTCCTGACATTGTAATCACACTTTCATTCTTTTCTACTTTAATATCTCTGTATGAAACAATATCAACCTTACGTTTAGGTAGTAGAATATATTTAAGACCTCTTTTTAAATCAAATACCCCGATATCGGACTCACTTGTAATACTTTCCTTAGAATCAGTTTGAATTAATATTTCATTATCAGAAATATCTAATTTATTTCTTTTAATAACCATAGGATTATTTGAGTTTCTGGTTAATTCTCTAAGCTTAAATCCTGCAACTTTAATAGAGCTTAGAATTGGAACTACCTGATAATATTCTTTAAGATATTTATCGAGTTGCTCCTTAATTTTCACTTCAAACATTTCTTTCTCGAACTTAATA
Organism: uncultured Candidatus Saccharibacteria bacterium; assembly: GCA_964430225.1. GTDB lineage: Bacteria > Patescibacteriota > Dojkabacteria > JBAXKR01 > CAYSFE01. The sequence continues at coordinate 45,157 of CAYSFE010000002.1, read as the reverse complement.
TCAGTGTTTTCTGATATAACCTTATCTTCTAGATCACCACTAAGTGTTTTCTTACCAAGTATTGCTTCAAAGATATATGACTTTTTTAGAGTAAGGAAAGTATCAGAGTATTTTGTATATTCATTTAAAAGTACTATTAACCCTCCGGTTGCAAAAGGATCAAGTGTTCCTGCATGACCAACAGCTGAAGTTTGATATTTTTTTCTTATGAGATCAATTACATCATGAGAGGTAATCCCTTTCGGTTTATCAACAATTAATATTCCACTTGGAATAAGTTCCTCTATTTTTAAATCACTCATGGAAGTTTTCCTTGTAAGGTAATGAATAAAGATTCCATAGAAGTATCTACATGCATTCTTCTTATCTCATATCTTCTACTTGTTTCTTGGTTAATACCATGTCTACCAGCACATGAAAAAGCAATTTCATAATTGAACTTTTTAAGAGCGTCTATGGCTTTCCCATTATATGCACACCCTGGATATGTATATGTCTTTATGGTCTTACCTGTTATAGCTTGTAAGGTATTTTTACTTGCAGAAGCTTCTGATTCAAGTCTTGCTACATCTACCTTAGAGTGATCTACATGAGTTTGACTATGTGATTCGATATCAAATATATCTGACATTTCTTTAATCTCAGCATTACTCATACCTCGTCTTCCTGCTACTACATTGAAAGTTCCAGTTAGTCCATATTTCACCATAGATGGTCTTGCATATGTATAGTTATTTTTATTCCCATCATCAAAAGCTAGTAAAATCATATACGGATAAAGTTTACTTTTACCATCTAGTATTGAAATATATTCATCAATAGTCAGTGTTTTGTATCCCCATAGGTATAGATACCTCATTTGCTTTTCAAACATAGGAGGTTCTACATAATATGCTGCTCCTGCTCTTGAAGCTGGGATATATTGAGTATTATGGTAAGTGAGTACAGGCATTGTTTTAATCTTAGGAGTATCTATATATGTCACTCCTAAATTAGACATATATGTATCTTTATCAAAATCAATATTAGTATTTAAAATACTTTTATCAGTAAGTTTAAATTCAGTATTATTTTCTTTAGAAGTAAGAAGGGTATAGCCATCGTCTACCTTTACTACTTTAGTATTATCTTTACCTAAAGTTTTAGATAATCCAATTGAAAGAAGTACAAATATGGAAAGGATAAAAAGAACTAAATATATATGTTTTAAAGTAGAAAACATTTTCACATTAAAAGTATATCAGTTTCAGTCTCCACTATACATATTCTCAAAAAATATGTATAAATATATTAGTAAATAAAATGAATCTGCATGATAAATTAGTACGGTTATCACTTTTTTCCACATTAGTGCTTGTATCTTACATATTCACTTTTTGGAATTTAAATAGATATTCTGCTCCATCTTTTGCAGAAATAAACTCCTCGTTTTCTAGTCTACAAAGAGACGCATTAGGAGGAAATGATGACGAAGAAATTTATGATACAAAAGTACTAAGCGATGGAAAGATCTTATCCCTTGGTTCAGGTTCTAATGCTAGCTATTACCGTAATATTGTCATATATAAATACAATTCAAATGGAACGTCAGACACTTCATTTAATGGTGGGTTAGGGTATATAACTATAAATGAGAACAAGAATGTTACTCCGTATAGTATGGCCATACAAAATGATGGAAAGATTGTTGTAACTGGAGAAAAGTACATAGATGGTACAAACCTATGGGATATGATCATTTGGCGATTTAATACTGATGGAACTCTAGATACTTCGTTTAATGGAACAGGAATACTAACACATCATGGAGCAGCAGGAGGAAGTGGAGATGATACAGGTAGAGATATAAAAATTACAGAATCAGGGAAAATATTTGTTGTTGGTGATAGTGCAAGTGCTATAAGCAATGATAGAGACTTGGTTGTTTGGAAATATAATTCCAATGGAACATTAGATACTTCTTTTGATAGTGATGGTATTTTCACAATTAATTCAGAAGACTGTTCAGGATGTCGTGACTTTGGATATAGATTTGATATAGATTCAACTAACAAATTAGTTATAGCGGGTGTTAGAAACAACCCTGGAAATGAATATGGATTAATTTTACATAGAGTAAATGAGAATGGAGGACTAGATACTTCATTTAATTCTACTGGTCACAAGTCATTTGTATTTACTGGTATGCAAGACTTTATGACTACTCCAAGTAGATTTAAAGTTCTTTCTAATGGTAAATATTTAATCGTAGGTGTAACTAGAAAAAATGGTCCAACATATGATTACGATGGTCTAATTGTGAGAGTAAATCCAGATTCAAGCTTTGATACAAGTTTCAATTCAACTGGGTATAAATATTTTGATATATCAACTAGTTCCGAAAAGTTTCATGATTTCATTATAGATCCTAGTGGTAAATATATTGTAGTAGGAGAGGTAAGTACTGGACAGGATGTACTTGTTACAAGAATAAATGAAAATGGAGAAACTGATACTACATTTGGTACAAATGGAGTCTTAACTTACAATAACATAGGAGGGGGAAATCAATATGAAAGAGCCAATTCAATAGCTTTAAAGGATAACAAATATTTTATTGGGGGAATAAGTAAGGGTGCAACAACATATTTAGACTCATATATGTTGGTACTAACAAATACCTACCAAGTGAAAAATCTATCAGGTGGGATGAAAGGATTTGTGGGAGAAAATGAAGTTACTATTGGAACTGGATATGGTTCATATGGACCACAAACATTAAGAATAGAAGATTCGAATGGAAAATATATTACGAATTTAAACTCTACATTTAATAGCGACTTAGACTTCTCAAGCTTTGTTGCAGGTAGTGATAGTGTAAACTATAAATCATATGTTGGAGCATTAACTGGAATTACTGGAGTTACTTCTACATATGATCTATATATTCCGAAAAAGGATGGTGATAATGTTGTAGGACTATGCCCCAATCAGGTTAGCATTGAAAGCATTACTTCGAGTTGTACAAATTATACAAGAGTTTTAAATGGAACAACTGAGGAAATAGGGGATAATAAGTACTGGAAAATATCTGGATTAACTTCACCATATGGAGCATTTTCACAGAATTTCAAAGTAAACAAAGTGAAGATTGAGTCTATTGGACTCATAAATAATATTCCTGATAAAGACTCCTTAAAATACTATTTCCTTTCTTCAACACTGGATATAAAGGGAAGTGCAGATCCTTCTATAACTATAAAATTTAAGTTAGGAGACACGTACTATACTTCTCAAACTGACAGTAATGGTAAGTTTAGTATTGAAATTAAATCAGTACCTACAGGTAGTAATACCTTTACTTACTATGCTGTAACTTCAGATAATATTGAATCAGAAAAAAGAACACTTGTAATAGTATTAGGATGTGAAAACTTTACTCCTACATTAAAAGAAATATATTGCCCTGATAATGTTGAAACTGAAACAACATCAAGTTCTACAAGTACAACTTCAGCTACTAGTTCATCACTATCATCATCAACAACAGTATCAGATAGTATAACCGTTCTAATCCGTGACAATAATGATAGTCCAGTTTTAGGAGTAGATGTTTACGTGGGCGATAGAAAATATACAACTGATAAAAATGGGGAAATAATGGTTGAAAAAAATGTTGCTGAAACAGAAACTGTTATTACTGTAGGAGATCAAAAGTTTACTAGAAACCTTAGTGAATCTGGAGAGTTTAAGATAATTGTAGCAATAGATCCTTCTATATCGAAACAATCTAGCATATCAAGACCTAATATCGGTACAGTTGCAAGTACATATATAAATGTAAGTACTTTGCCAGTAATACTAGCGTGCTTAGTGTTAGCGTTAGTTATAACAGTATTCGTAATAATTCTTAGAAGAAAAAAGAAGAAACAACTTGAAGAAGAGTTTAAAACTTCTCCTTAAAATATTCTTCTAATTTAGATATTTCTATTCTATCTTGTTTCATACTATCTCTATCTCTTACCGTTACCTTTTTATCATTTACAGTTTCAAAATCTACTGTAATACAATATGGAGTACCTATTTCATCTGCTCTTCTATATCTCTTTCCAATACTTTGAGTTTCATCATACTCTACAAAATATGTTTTTCTTAAAGTATTCTTTATCTCATGTGCAATAGTAGATAAAGGTTCCTTCTTAGAAAGAGGAAGTATAGATATCTTTACAGGAGCTAATCTTTTATCTAGTTTTAATACTATTCTTTTTTCTCCATTAACTTCTTCTTCAGTGTAGGCATTGTCTAGAAACATTAAGAAAAGTCTATTTAGTCCAACAGATGTTTCCATAATGTTTGGAAGATATTTCTCATTTCGAACTTGATCAAAGTAAGTAAGATCTACACCACTAAACTTTTGGTGTTGTGATAGATCCCAATCACCACGCGCATGAATTCCCTCTACTTCTTTAAATCCACCTAAAATATCAAAGTTGTATTCGATATCGTATGCTTTAGATGCATAGTGAGCAAGTTTTGTATGTTCTTTAAATCTTACTTTATCCTCTGGTATTCCCATTTCAATAAACCACTTATGTCTATATTGTTTCCATTCTTCATACTTAGTATCCATTTCTGTTGGATGTAGGAAATATTGCATTTCCATTTGTTCAAACTCTCGAGTTCTAAATATGAACTGTCTTGCTACTATTTCATTTCTAAATGCTTTACCAATTTGAGCTATTCCAAATGGAAGTTTAGGTCTTAAACTATCCATAACCGCTTTATAATCTAGATATATACCCTGACAAGTTTCAGCTCTAGGATATACAGCACTTTCATCACTAAAACTACCATCTGTAACTCCTAAGTTAGTCTTAATCATAAGGCTAAAGTTACGAGGAGAGGTAAGTTCATTTCCATCAGGACTAAGAATTTTGTTATCAGTAATTATCTTAGCCATCTCTTCAGGAGTCTTTTTATCCATATCTACTTTCTCTCCTTTCTTTTCAAAATATTCTTCAATTACATGATCCGCTCTATATCTTTTATGAGTCACCTTATCTTCAATTAATACATCATTAAAACTATCAAGATGTCCAGAGGCCTTCCAAGTTAGGGGATGCATGAATATTCCAGAATCAAGAGCATATACATCATCTCTCTCTTGAACCATACTCTTAAACCACATACTTTCAATATTCTTCTTTAAAAGAATTCCATAGTGTCCATAGTCATATACAGCTGCAAATCCACCATATATCTCAGAAGAGGGGTATACAAAACCTCGTGATTTTGTAAATGATGCCATATGATCTAGTGTTAATTTTGCCATGAGATAAAAAGATAAAAAATAATATTTATTCTAATGTTTTTTTAAGATTTTTTGCTCCAACATATCCTAATCTATTAAGAAGCTTGCCTGCATGCTCGTTTGCATCATCAAAAGCTATATTCTTAATACCTATAGACTTTGCATAAAGTTCTAATTGTGTAACTAATAGTTCTCCTAAACCCAAGTTAGTATATGCTCTGTTTGGTATATATTCCTTTTTTGTAACATTATTACCATTACCATCTTTTACTAAATATTCTGTTTTTTCCATTGGAACTGCCTGTAATCCATTACCAGATGCAATTTCATTAATATCAGTAATCCAAGAAGGTAAAGACGAATTTAATGCCATTGTATTTAAATGAGTAGTCATTGAACACACAATTGAGGTAGGTCCTACTGTAAAGACTAGATATCCAAGAGGCTTAGGCTTTAAAGTTCCAGCATTTAAAGGTTTTTCAAAAACACCTATGACTCCTGTGCCAAATCTATCTGAGGGATTCTCATTAAGAACAGCACAAATCCCAAGCATAATTTCTGCACCATGTTTAGTATGCATATCAGGTACTACTTTAAGCTCTCTACCAAATTGAAATGTATTAATTGTGTTTTCAGCTGTCGCCATAATATATATATTAATTATATATCTGGGACGGCCTCTTCATAGAAGTCGCGGTTCCACCCATATTCCTAATTACTTAGGCACTTTTACTTACAACTTAGCTTGCCAAAGACTAAAATCACTAGGTATATATTAAAGCTTTAAGAGTTCATTTACAATAGGTTTAGTGTCAAGAAGAAGATTTTGTTTAGCTAATTCACCCCTAAAGAATGATTTTCCTTTAGCCCAATATACCTCTGAGATATTTACCAAATCAGATTCAGGTATATCTACTTCTAGTTTCTTAATTATTTCTTGAAGTGTTTCAGCAATATTTTGATTGGTAGAGTCTATAACCAAATCATATTTATTCCTTATCTGTTTTTCATCAAATACATCAAACCCATAAAGGTTTAAAAAATTATCCCTATTTGCTTTTTCCCTTTGATCTAGTAATTCTAAACCATCTTTTCTTCCCTGAGCTACAATTCTTTGGTTTCTTTTCTTTTTAGAACAAATGACATATACCTTTAAGACATCAACATTAGAGTAATCAAAAAATCCATGTATCTTTGAATCTAGGATTATCTTTTCATTCTTAAGAAATTCTTCTCTAACAAGTCTATCTACATCTTTATCATATTTGCTTTCCTTCTCTTTTGTATACCTTACAAATGCTTCCCCTTCAGAATCATATCCCAAAGCTTTAGCTAAATCTCTTTGTACCATACCTGTGTATATATATTTATACTTAAGTAAGTATGAAAGAATTAGGGATATTGTGGTTGACCCTGCACCAGGCTGACCTGAGATGATGATTTTACTTTTCATAGGAATAATATATATACAAATATTGAAGAATACAAGGTCAAATAGATTGAATAATATTAAGTCATGAACTATTATCATTACATAATTATTACCAATATATTATGGAAGAAAGTACAGCTAAAGTAACAGAGCCCGTAACAAAGGTTGAGAATACTCCAGTAACACCAGTTACACCTAAGAAAAAGTTTCCAGTCTGGGCAATAGTTTTAATAGTAATAATTGTCTTATGTGTATTATGTTTTGGAGGTATTATTTTATCTGGTGTGTTTGTAGCTATTAATCCAGCCAAGAATATTTCTGATGCTAGAAATACCCAAAGAAGGTCTGATGTAACAGAAATATTTAATGCAGTTGCACAAGCAGAAGTGGATGGTGTAAATCTTTCAGCTATTCCTACATGTACTTCAGTCCCAACAGGGAGAAATATTGGTAGCAAAGCAGGACTAGTTAATTTAACTCCTGTTCTTGTTCCAACATATCTTGCAAGTGTTCCATTAGATCCTCAAGTCGGAACTGAGACAGATACTGGATATACTATCTGTTTAGATAAAACTGAAACTGGAGTATTAAGAGTTATAGCTCCTAATGCAGAAAATGGGGTACTATTAAGACTACAGTCAGAGTAGTTAGATAAGTTCCATACATCTAAGTTTTTTATCTATTACTTTTTCAAAAAGACTTACACTTTTAGTCAGCAAAACTTTTGTTTGTATTTTAGAGTAATCTAGTTTTACTTTAGGACTAAACTCTTTATCTGAAAGATACTTAATAACCCTATTCTCTAAATCATCTGATTTTATCTCTTCATAATCATCACTAAAACCTAGTATTCTAAGATAGTTTATTACCCAGAAAGAGATATAGAATTCAAGTTTTTCAATAGGTAAATCTTTTACATTTAAGAACTTTAGGAGTTCTTCTGTAGAGTCATATACTTCAGATATTTCATCAGTGTCAGTTTCAGAACTAACAAGTATTTCAGCTAGGATAAAAAGATAATTCCCATGTTTATTCTGAAACTTTATTTCCTTCCAAGAGTCTATGAGTCTACATTCTGTTAGAATATCTAAATTCTTTCCTTTTACAATTGTGAGCTTTACTTCATTCATAAGTTCAAGCTTTGAAGCTTTCTTACTTAGAACTGACTTAGAAGCTTTCGAAACAAGATCAATTTTCCCCTTATCTCTGGAGAACACCGTGATTATCTGATCTTTCTCAGATAGATTTCTTTTACGTAGAATAAAGCTGTTAGTAGAGTAGAGCATTAGAATAGTTCTATTTGTGGAGTAATGTCAGACTTAGTTTTCTTCTTTATTGATCCAGCTACTTTGTTCTCCTTGCTTGACTCAAATGACTTAAGAATATTTGAAGCATTGTCCGTAACTTCTTTAGGTAACCCAGCTAGTTTAGCCACGTGTACTCCAAAACTTCTTTCAGCAGCACCTTCTACAATCTTATGCATAAAGATTACTTCTTTTCCTTCTTCTAGAACTTTAACTGAGAAATTACTAATCCCCATATACTTACTTGCTAGCTTTGTAAGTTCAATATAGTGGGTAGCAAAGAGTGTTCTAGCTTTTAATTTCTCATGTATATACTCCACAATAGACCAAGCAATAGCTACACCGTCATATGTAGATGTACCTCTACCTACTTCATCTAAGATTATTAAACTCTTACTTGTAGAATTGTTTAAAATATTTGCTGTCTCATTCATTTCAACCATAAAAGTACTTTCTCCAGAAGATATATTGTCAGATGCTCCAATTCTACTAAATATCTTATCTACCAAACTTAAAGAAGCATTCTTAGCTGGTACAAAGCATCCAATTTGAGCTAGAAGAGTAATGAGAGCTACTTGCCTAATATATGTAGACTTACCTGACATATTTGGACCAGTTAGGATATTTAGAAACTTATCATTGTTTAAATCAATGTCGTTAGGGATAAACTCTGATTTTAAAATATTCTCAACAACCGGATGTCTTCCATCTTTTATCTTCGTTACTTTTCCATCTTCTAAAATATTTGGCTTAATATATTTTTTATCAAGAGACACACTGGCAAAACTTGCAAACACATCAATATGTGAAATATTTTCAGATATTTCTTGTAAAAGAGAAATATATTTAGTGAAAGATGATTTAAATTCTTCATATAGTCTTGTCTCTATATCAAGTATTTTACTTTCAGCACTCAATATCTTTTCTTCCATTACTTTAAGTTCTTCTGTAATGAAACGCTCTGCATTTACTAGAGTTTGTTTACGGATGTAGTTAGGTGGAGTTTTTGATAGAGCTCCTCTAGATATTTCGATATAGTAGCCAAATACATTATTAAACCTTACTTTTAATGTAGATATTCCACTTTTTTCAATCTCTTTCTTTTGAAACTCATTTAACCATTCTTTTGATCCTTCTCTTAAGGATCTTAATTCGTCTAACTCTTTGTCATATCCTTTTACAAATACATTTCCATCAGATATGAGGTAAGGAGCTTCTTCTGAAATGGTGGAAGAGATGAGCTCAAGTATGAGGGTAAGAGAATCTTTTTTACCAGATAGATCAGAAAATATTTTAAGTTTAGAAGTCTTAAATATTTCACATATATTAATTACTTTCTCAAGACTCAGTTTAAGAGAAAGAAAGTCTTTAGGAGAGATTGTGTTCAGTCCAAGTCTTGATACTATTCTTTCTATGTCATATATATTGTCTAAGTTTTCTCTTAAAGTTGAAAGAACTGTTTGGTCTTTAAATAGGTAATCTACATGATCTAATCTTAAGTTAATCTCTTTGATATCTATTAGTGGTCTTAAAACATATTCCCTAATCTTACGTTTCCCCATAGGTGTTAGAGTTTTGTCTATTACAGATATTAGGGTAGAGTCATTTGATTCATTTTGATTAAGTGGATAGAGAAGTTCAAGGTTTTTAATAGTAGAGTAATCAAGTGACATATATTTAGATGTGTCATCAAGAGAGATTTTAGTGATGTGAAATGATTTCTTAAGTTCAAGTGAACTTACATACTTTAATAGTGTTCCAGCTGCACATATACCTAAAAAATATTCCTCAACACCAAAACCTTTAAGAGAAGTGGTACCAAAATGATCAAGTAGAGTTTTACGGTTTGTCTCTCTATCAAAACTATACTTATCTACTACTTTAATATGAGTAGGTATTTGTTCTCTTAAACTTTCTTTTACATCTTCTGTTGTGACAATCTCTCTAACCTCAAGAACTTTTAATTTGTTTAACAACATATATATATTATCTGTTTCAAAGAGCTTAAATTCTCCAGTTGATAAATCTAAGTAGCTTACTCCATACTTTTTCTTATCTTGGTAAACACATGAAATATATACATGTTCAGAATCTGTGACATTCTTTTCATCTATGAGGTTACCTTCTGTAACTACTCGTGTTACACCTCGTTTAACTACTCCTTTAGCAAGCTTAGAATCTTCTAGTTGATCTGCAATAGCGACTTTGAATCCTGCTTTAACAATTCTCCCTAAATATGTGTTTAGTGCATGGTATGGAATACCTGCCATAGGACGAGCTTTAGTTCCTTTTGATCTCGATGTAAGGGTAAGACCAAGTATTTTACTAAGTAGTTTTGCATCATCATCAAATACTTCATAGAAGTCTCCCATCCTAAAAAGTAGGACTGAGTCTTTGTATTCTTGTTTTAGTTTTACATACTGTGCTTCAGCTGGGGTTAGTTCCATATCATAGGATTGTAGTAGATTTATCTCCCAAATGGTATACTATTTGTCGTATGAAAGTTACTATCATCATAACAGCTTGGAAAGAGCATAAAAGTATAGGTCATAACTTAGAGACCTTAATACGTCCTGAATTCAACAATATTCCCGAAATTGATTACGAGATAATGCTCATATGCCCTGATGAATTAACACGTGAGACTGCTGAAAGAAAACTTGTAGAACTCAACTTTGATTTCAATAAATATGTACATATTGAAGATCCTGCAGAAGGTAAACCTACTGCACTTAACCTTGGTTTTAGAAAAGCAACAGGAGATATATTAATTCTCACTGATGGAGATACATACTTAGGAACAAATTCAATAAACCCACTTATACGTAAACTTCTTTCAGATCCAAATATTGGAGCAGTAACTGGAAGACCAATATCAAGTGATAGAAGTTCATCTCTACTTGGGTATTGGGGACATCTTTTATCTGATGCAGCTCATCATAAAAGAACAATAACGTTAACGGAGAATAAGGCAGGAACTAGTTCAAAGATAATAACGAACAAAGATTTCTTTACACTTTCTGGATACTTAACAGCTATGTATAAACCGAAGTTTAAGTTACCACGAGATGTATTAGCAGATGATGCATATATGTCATATATGATCATAAAGAATAAAAAGAGAATTGCATATGAACCTTCCTCAACTGTATATGTAAAATACCCTACATCAATTAAAGACTGGTATAACCAGAAGGCGAGATCATTAGGTGGATATATTCAGCTATGGAAATATGGGTTTGTAACAGAAAAGAACAAAACTAGATCATTCTGGCATGAACTAGAATATTTCTGGTTCCCTATTAAGTACGCTAAATCACTTAGAGAACTATTCTTCTCCCTTCTTCTTTATCCCACAAGACTAATACTATGGATAAGGATTGCATATGAAAGAAAGATCAAAAAGAAAAGTTTTGATAAGACATGGGTAAGAATAGAGAGTACTAAATAATTTCACACTTCTTAATCTACTAACAAATTCATAATTAAAGATATCATACTATCTTTTTCAGAAGGTTTACTCTCTGCGATTAGAAGAGCTAAAACAACTAAAGCATTTTCATCAATTTTAGGATTTCCATTATTTTTAGAAAAAAACTTATTTTTGTTTAAATAAATTATAAACAATAATGACGCAATTCTTTTATTTCCGTCCGAGAATGGATGATCTTTAATTATGAAATACAATAAATGTGAAGCCTTTTCTTCTAGTGATTGATATAAATTCTTTTTATCGAACGTTTGATTGATACTTTTCAATATTCTTTCTAACCCTAAATCAATTTCATTCCCAAATAAACTGTTATTTTTTCCATTTTCCTGAACTTTACTTTTTAATAACTCAATTAATTCTTTTGATTCTTTGTATCTTAATTCATAACTAGACTTAGTTTTAATATTTTTAATAGATATACTTTTCTCGTCAAATTCATTAAGTAATACCCATGTTTTTGTATAGTTTAAAATAAGATCAAGAAGACCTGCTTTTTCATCGGAATCAATACCTTTTCTATCCACTGCTCTTTTAATAAGTTCAATATTTTGATTAAGCTCTTTTAATCTTTTTGCATTAACTGAAAACCCTTTTATTAAATGTTCTTTAAGTATTTTTGTTGCCCATATCCTAAATTTAGTACCTCTTATTGAGTTCACCCTATATCCAACAGAAATTATCATATCTAAATTGTAATGCTTTAATTTACGATTTATCCTTCTATTACCCTCTAATTGAACTACCGAGTAATCCTCGGTAGTTGACTTCTCAACTAATTCGGATTCTCTGTAAATATTTTTAATATGAAGTCCAATTGTATCTGTATCCTTACCAAAAAGAGTTGCCATTTGGTTTTGTGTAAGCCAAACAGATTCTTTAATTAATTTTACATCTAATTTGGTTTCATTATTAGAATTTTCAAAAATTATTATTTCACCTTTAGTCTGCATGAAAATCAAGTAATATTTAATAAACTAGATAGAGTAAGAAGCTATCGCCATTGCTGTTTCAGCTCTCAAGATATTTGGTGCTAAACTAACTTCAATAAAGCCTGAATCAACCAATTCTTTTAATTCACTAGTTTCAAATCCTCCTTCTGGACCTACGAATATATATGTATCAGTCATATTTTTTTCAATTACCCCTTTACCATCCCTATTTGCCACATATCTATTTCCCTTAAGAGAAAGTATTTCTTTAAACTCTTTAAGTTCTAAACTAGGAATATATTTTCTTTCACATTGTTTAGAGGCACTTAACACTATTTCATTTAGTCGATCAATCTTCTTTTCTACTAGAGAAAGTGGGACTTGAGAGTATTTTGTTTGTGTTACTATTATCCTTTCTATTCCTAGTTCTACTGCTTTTTCAATTCCCCATTCAAGTCTATCAAGTTTAAAAGAACTTACTATTAACACTTTTTCAAACTTAGATTTTTCAAATTTCTGACTTGATAGAACATCTATTAAAAGAGATGGGTGTTTTTTATTACTTTCATCAACTACCCTTACTAAACATATACTTTCATTTCCATTCCCATCAAAACAAACAATCTTTTCTCCAACTTTTACTCTTAAAACCCTAATAGCATGATAGCTTTCAGAGTTAGTAATGAGATTACCTGTTTTTGTTAGATCAATATAGAATCTGTGCATGTTTTATTATACCAATTTTATATCTTACTCACCATTTTGTGACTATGGGACTTGCTGATATAATCAACGTATATAATTTATACATACTCATGAAAAACGCTGAACAAGATAATACTGGTAGAAAAATGCATATAAATACTGCACTTTGTATTTTTACTGTTGGATTAGCATTATCTGCACAAATATTAAGACAAAAGGGTATTACAGATATACATTTAGATTTAACAAAGACGTTAACTTTGACTTCAAGTTTTTTGACTTTCATTTCATCAAGAGGTCGAGCATTTTACTATAACCAATTAACTCCAGGTATGCTGGACTACGAAAAGGTTCCATCAGTAAGGCGTAAGGAGTTCCTTATAAGCGCATTAACAGCTTTGTCAGGTTTAAGTCAGGTTTTTCAATAGATAAAAGTATTGCCTCTTACTAGATATAATCGTACAATTTACTCCATATGGATATTGGACAATCATTAAAACAAATTAGAGATATTAGAATAGAAAAAGCTAAGAAATTAAAATCCTTAGGCTTTGATCCATTTCCAGCTCGTGTAATGAGATCAATGGATATTAAGAACTTCCTAATATCTGAAGAATATAAAATAGGGAAAGAGGTATACTTAGCAGGTAGAATCATGTCTATACGTGAACATGGAAAACTTCTTTTTGCTGATCTAAGGGATACAAGTGGTAAAATCCAACTCTACATTAAAGAAGATATTTTAGATTTAAAACCTCTACATGGACTTTGTTTTAAAGATTTACTTGAACTTCTAGACACTGGAGACTTTGTTGAAGCATATGGAACTGGAACCAAAACTCAAAGAGGAGAAGATTCTCTTCAAGTGCTTGGTATTAAAATCATAACTAAAAGTATTAGACCATTACCTGATAACTGGGAAGGTTTACAAGATCAAGAAACAAGACAAAGAAAAAGATATTTAGATATGGTAATGAATGAAGACATTCGAAGAAGATTTGAAAGAAGATCAAGATACTGGGATTCCCATAGAGAGTTTTTAAAGAAATCAGGATTCTATGAGGTAAACATTCCTGTTCTTGAACTAACTACAGGAGGAGCAGATGCTAAACCATTTGTTACTCATATGGACAGTATAGACCAAGATTTCTATTTAAGAATATCTCATGAACTTCCCCTTAAGAGACTAATTGGAGGAGGATTTGAAAAGGTATTTGATATAGGTCCAAGATTTAGAAATGAGGGATTCTCAGATGAACATCTTCCTGAACATATAGCAATGGAGTTTTACTGGGCATATGCTGACTACAAACAAGGAATGGATTTCATAGAAGCAATGTTTAGAGAAACAGCACTTAAGACCTGGGGTAAAACAAAATTTGAATTAAATGGAAAAGAAATTGATCTTGATAAAAAATGGGAGAGATTAGACTTTACTAAACTGATCAAGGATAGATTCAATATAGACATTTTTAAAACAAATATAGAAGAGATAAATAACGCGCTAGTAAAGAATAAGATAGAGAAGAAAGATAATGTAAGTAGAGGAATAGATGCTCTAGGTAAAATTCTTAGAAAAGAAATATCAGGTCCATCTTTCATGATAAACGAACCTAAGTTCCTATCTCCACTAGCTAAATCTATGGTAGAGGATCCAAGACTAACAGAAAGAATTCATCCATGGATTGCAGGATCAGAACTAGGTAATGGATTTAGTGAACTAAATGATCCAATAGATCAATATGAAAGATTTGATGAACAACAAAAGATGAGAGAAGAAGGAGATGAAGAAGCTCAAATGATGGATGAAGACTTTGTAGAAATGCTTGAATTTGGAATGCCTCCAACTTTTGGGTGGGGTCATAGTGAAAGAAACTTCTGGATATTTGAAGGAGTGTCAGCTCGTGAAGGAGTACCATTCCCTCCAATGAAAGAATCTATTAAAACTGAGTTTGCTAAATCAAAACAAACTAAAATCGCCGTAGCTATCTTAAACAAAGAATCTAAACTAGAAGGGTGGCAAGAGCTAAATACAATAGCTCATCTTAGTGCTTCCCTTGCAAGTAGAGTAGGAACTAAACTACTTTCACAAGACCATATAGAGACAAAGGATAATGAAAAGATAAAGCTAAATATTCAACATGCAATAATGATAAAGCAAGTTGAATCAGGAACACTCATAAAGGATCTTAGATCTAAAGCTAAAGAATTAAATTTAGAAGTTTTTGAGTTTACTAGAGAAATGATAGAAACAACTAGTGATAAGAAACTTGTTGAAATTACAAAGACTAAAGATATTAAAGATTTAGAACTACTAGGAATACTAGTTTTTGGTGATAAAGAACAGGTAGACTCAATTACAAAGACACTTGAACTATATAAGTAAATGCCTGAAAATTTTAAAGATAAACAATTACCTCCCATTGAATTTAGAAAAGCCATAAAAAACATCGAAATAACTTGTTATGTTTATGACTTAAAAAGGGGTATATTTTTTGATACAGACACAGAAAGGGGACATGAGAGCATTAAAAGAGTTAATAGGTTAAAAGCTGTAAAATTAACTGGACGGGTTTTTAGAAGAGGAAAACATATTTTTTATGATTTTCAAGCTGGAACTTCTTTAAGTGATATTGACTGGTCAGATCAATATCCCTCTTCATTTGTTTTTGAACAGTTGATAAGGCAGGCTCCAGAAATAGAACTTGAGCACCGTAAAATTATCGGTAGAGACCTTACACATGACCATGCCAGCAATCAGCTTGCAAGGGACGGAGACTAATACAATAATTAGTATACTACATAATTAAAATGTCGAAGAAAATATATTTCAGACTCTGTGCTCAACAACTCTTCTCTAAAGGATTTGAAATATCTCTACTTCTATTAATTCCATTTTTACAAATTAAACTTGGGTTCGATTTTGTATGGATTGGAATTCTTACTGCAGTATTTGCTATTGCTAAAATTGTTTCTTCCTTTTTATCTGGTGATATTGCTAGAAAAATAGGGAATGAATACATTATGAGCTTGGCACTGATTTTTAATGTTTTTAGTTTTGTTTCTTTCATATTTTCAAATAATTTAATATTCTTAATGCTCTCTACAGTATTAGGAGGTATTGCAGCAGGACTATTCGAAGCTCCAAGTTTATCTAAAACTGCTAAAAGTGCTCCACAAGATAGGATATCCACAACACTCGGTAATGTTACAGCATATGGAGATACTGGGAGAATAATATTTACTTTACTAACTACTTTTGTAGTATCTAAATTCGATATTTTTCAAATCGGAATATTTGGTGTAATTATCTCTTTAATAGCTCTTGTAATTACTTTTGAATTTCGTAAGGTTGATTTACAAAAAACAAAACCAGTAGATTATAACCTTAAGAAGTATCTTTCGAATGCTAAGTATAGGTTTGCAGTTCTAGCTAGTATGATTGATTCTTTTGGTGGTTCCTCTCTATATATCTTCCTAACTCCTTTTATTGCAAGTAAAGGAATACAGTTAGAAACAGTAGGAGTAATAGATACAATATATTTTGTTGGATATTTATCTGGAAGATTACTTTTAACTCGCTTAGCTGATAAATATGGAAGTATTAAAGTATTAATATTTGCAGAAATTGGGATGGCTATTGTAGCTACACTTGTGATATTTACATATAATCCAATTCTGATTTCAGCATTACTACTACTACTTGGAATGTTTACTAGAGGAACTTCACCTGTTCTTAAAGGTTTAATAGTTAGATCAGTGCAGGATAAACTTGGGATAGAAAAAGGATTTGCTATTTCACACTCTCTAAATACAACATCTACTTCAATAAGTAGACTTGTATTTGGTGTTATAGGTTCAACCATAGGTCAAGCAGCTACAATCTTCACATCAGCAATGATATCAGTACTTGTAATAATACCTGCAATTAAGTACTCAAAAGAGAAGGAATAGGGTATTAGATGATATAATATTCAAGTAGTTTTAAAAGAATTAGATATTACATAATATTTATAACTTGGTTTATTCTTATTACTATTTCCTTTACAACAAGCGCTCTTGCACTTATTTTTCAAAAGAAATTTGCTTCAAATGACAAAACAAATCCTATTGCAGGATCAGTGATTTTCCAATTGTTTTGTGGTGTAATAATAGGAATCTTTGGAATATTAATAGGAAAACTTGATATTAGATTTGATCTAAATACTCTTCTTCCTAACCTTGTGATTATGACAATTGGGTATTTATTAGGGACAATATTTACATTTAAAGCATTAAAACTTGTAGATGCTTCTGTGTATAGAATCATAAGTGGAAACAAGACTGTTATTAGTATCTTCTTATCTGTCTTAATATTTAGTACCTCACTAAATATTTATCAAGCTTTTGGAATTTCGCTAATTCTATTGGCAACATTAGTAGTACATTTTAAAGACAAATCTTCTTTTAAATTTAACCAAGGCTTTGTTTTTAGTATTTTAGCAGCACTTTCTTATGGTGTAGCAACTGCAAATGATGCATTTTTAGTTAAACATGTAGAAGTTTATATGTATACAGCGATTGCATTTATACTTCCTGCTCTAGCTACAATTGTTTTCTTTCCAAAGGATTCACTTGAAATAGTTAAAGCTCCTAAAAGCTATTTAAACAAATCCTCTATTATTTCTTTTGTTCTTTACGCAATATCAGCTATTACTTTCTATGGAGCATTAAATGTAGCTACGAACACAAATCTTGTAATTGGATTTGCTCAACTTTCTTCAATAACTACAGTAGTATTAGCTTTCCTAATACTAAAAGAGAAAAGTAATATGATACGAAAGATCATAGCTGCAATATTAGGTGTAAGTGGTTTACTAATAGCTACATTAGTAAAATAATATCAATATTAAATAGAGCTAATCCATTTTTGGTGGTAAAATCCTATTGAGGGCGAAAGTAGTTCAGTTGGTAGAACGCTTCCTTCCCAAGGAAGAGGTCGCGAGTTCGAATCTCGTCTTTCGCTCCAATATATATTACTTTCATAATATGGATGATAAAGAATTTCTTCTAAAAGCTATTGAGAAAGCTAAAGAGTCAATTTCAAAAGGAGGATTTCCAGCAGGGGCAGTAATTGTAAAAGAAGGAAGAGTAGTAGGAGAGGGAATAGCCTTAGGAAATAAACTCAATGACCCAACTTGTCATCCTGAAATGGAATCAATTAGAGCAGCATGTAAAGAATATAAGACAACAAATCTTACAGGCTGCACGCTATATGCCTCTATGGAACCATGCGTAATGTGTTTAGGTGCTTCTATGTGGAGTTCTATATCTAGAATTGTATATGCTCTAAGTAAGAGTAAGGTATCTACAGAATACTATGGAGGAAGCTATGATCAAGTTGAGATTAATTCCAAGTTTAATCATCCAATAGAAATAGTTCATTTATCTGAATTAGAAGAAGACTCTCTTAAAGTAGTTCGTGAATGGGAAAAATCGCTTTAATATTTTATCTCTCTATTTATGGTAAACATTACATATTTTGTTCATGGAACAACAACAGATAATGAGAAAGAAATATCTTCAGGATGGAGTGATGTTAAGTTATCTGATTTAGGAATAGAACAAGTAACAAACTTAAAAGACAAGACTGATTTAACAAAGTTTGATGTAGTATTTTGTTCTGATCTCATTAGAGCTGTGACATCAGCAAGGCTTGCTTTTAATGGACTTGCTACAATAATTGAAGATCGAAGACTTAGAGAATGTAACTATGGTAAATACAATGGTAAAGAATCAAGTATTGTTGAACCCTTACAAGAAAAAATGATCACAGAGAGATTCCCAGATGGAGAAAGTTATGAAGATGTAAAAGAAAGAATCTCTGATTTCTTAAAATACCTAAAAGAAAACTATGATGGTAAAAGAGTAGCTATAATGGCACATAAAGCTCCTCAACTAGCCCTTGATGTTTTACTTAAAGGAAAAACTTGGAAACAAGCTTTTAGTGAAGATTGGAGAAAAACAAAGGCTTGGAAACCAGGATGGGAATATATATTGAATTGAACATTTCAGAAGACACTTTAAAACACTTACAAGTTCTTTGGGATTACTTAAAGTTAAATCAACCAATTAAGAAGTCTGATTTAATTCTAGTAGGGGGAAGTCATGATTTAAGAGTAGCTCAGAGAGCCACAGAAATTTATCTATCTTCTTATGCTCCTCTAATACTTTTTTCAGGTGGTCTTGGAACTGTTACCAAAGACTTATGGATAGAACCTGAAGCGATAATGTTTTCTAAAGTTGCTATTGAAAAAGGAGTACCTAAAGAAAATATATTGATAGAAGATAAAGCAAAACACACAGGAGAAAACGTTACCCTTAGTTACAAGTTATTAAAGGAAAAGAATATTAACCCTAAATCAGTAATATTGGTTTGCAAACCGTACTCAGAAAGAAGATTTTATGCAACATTTAAAAAGCAATGGCCTGATAAGAATACATTGGTATATGTAGCCTCACCTAATCTTTCTTTGGAAGAATATCTTAATACAAGCCTAGATAAAAACAGGGTTATTAATCAGATGGTAAAAGAGATAGATAAAATAATTGAGAATCCTAAGCTTGGATTTCAAATAGTGCAAGAAGTACCTGAAAGAGTAATATTATCCAAAAACAAACTACTAGAATCTTTAACTCTAATTTGAAAAGCTATTTATATACACCCTTAGATATTCTTGGTGAAGTAGTAATCTACTTTTATTAAATTCATCTAACTCCTCTGAGTAATATGCGAGATACTCGATGATAAAGGATACAAAGTATATCTGTTCTATTTCTCTTTCTTTTTCATTAAAATTTACAAGTGAATAATATTGTTGCAAAACTTCTTCTCCGAGGTTAAAGTGCCAAATAAACATTCTTAAGCGAGCGAAATCATATACTGGATCTCCAAACATTGATTCACTCCAGTCAATTATTCCTGTTATTTTATTTGAATCTGGATCTATAAAAAGATTTCTCTGATTAAAATCGGGATGAAGAAGTGAATAGTTACTAGTTAGAAATTCTTTCTCTTCAATTTGTATAACTAACTTATCAATTGATTTTAGTATTAGATCTTTATCCAAACTTTTCCTTTTTGTAATAATTCTCCAATCTAGTAACTCATCATTTCCATTAAATTTTGAAAGTAAGATTTCTTTCCAAGTCATATTTAATTTTGTATTTAGTAGTCCTGCGGTATTAGACTTTATTTCATGTATTGATTTAAGACAATTAATCATTGATGGAATATATTTAGATTTATCATTTACAGATTCCAAAAGAGGGTAATAAATCTTTTCTAGTATTAGTACTTGATTTTCCTGAAATACAAAACTACCTAATACATTTGGAATTGGAATATTAAGTTTATGCTTATTTATCAGGTCATATGCGAATTTGTCATTAAAAGCCCATTTTGAAAATTTAATAACAAATTCTTTCGCTTCACTATCGATAATTATAAATACTTGACTATCCATCCCTTGTGGAGGAATAGTAATTTTCAATATTTTAATAAACAGTCTCTCTTCTAATACCCGAATAAGTTTTATAATTATTTCGTTTTTCATCTTATTTATTCTAATTCTGCCTTACTATCTTCACATCTTATCAAATTGATGTTAAATTTGTTTGTATATATTTTATTACTTTATATATTTTCATAATGAAGAAATTCTATCCATACCTAATATCTTTCTTTACTCTTGCTACTATTATAGTTAATGGATTAGCTACAGGATTACCCTTAGCTGGTAGAACTACTAAAGAGATATCTGATATGTTTCCAACTCTATTTACTCCTGCATCGTTTACATTTTCAATATGGGGAGTAATATATATAGCTTTAGTAGTATTTAGTATTTATTCATTTAAAAAAGAAGTTTCAAGAAATGTAACTATTGCATATATCATATCTGCTTGTCTTAACATGCTTTGGATAGTTCTTTGGCATAACCTAAGAATTGCATCTAGTGTGATTGTAATGTTAGGTTTACTAGGAAGTTTAATATATATTTATAGAAATATACGTAATGAAGTTTCATACTTTAAAGTTCCAATGAGTATTTATCTAGGTTGGATCAGTGTAGCAACTATAGCCAATATTGCAGTATTCCTTTACTCTAAGAATTGGAATGGATTTGGAATAGGTGCTGATGTTTGGACTATTATTGTAATGTTTGTAGCAACATTACTAGCTCTTTACTACCTCTTTAAAGAGAAAAACTTATCTTATGCTGGAGTAATAGCCTGGGCATTATTTGGAATTAATTCACAGTTATCTTTTGTTCAGATGTCATTAAGCACCGTACCAAGCCCTAAATATGACATGCTTTCAAACTTACTCATATTTGCTAGAATATTCTTATTAATTATTGTAGTTAAAATGGTTTACAATTTATTTATTAAATATTTTAAAAAGAATGGCTAAGAAAAAATCTGCCCCAAAGTCAGTAAGTAAGACTTCAAAAGATAAAGTAGATGGATGGATGGTTTTACTAGGCTTTGCTGTATTAGTAGTTGTACCTTTACTATTTGTGTCTCAAAACACTGCTTTTCCTACACAAACATTATTAAATTCATCATATTTGTTCTTACTAGTTGGATATGTTGCATTAGTAACAGCAATATTTATCTACTATGTAAGTAAGAATTCTAAGAATATAAGGTGGACAAAGTAAATAAAGAACTTTGGTTTAGAGCAAAAACATTTGGATGGGGTTGGGGACTTCCTTTAAGATGGGAAGGTTGGGTTGTTTATTTGATATATTTCTTCTTAATTTTCTTTCCCTTATTTATTCCAGAAATTAGAAATTTATTTGATAAAAGAGAAGAAGATGTTTTTCTTTACTTTCTATACATCCTTATACCTACAATAATTTTAATAGTTATATGCTATAAGAAAGGGGAAAAACCAAGATGGAGATGGGGTAGATAATCCTTTGCTTTTTAGGAAATTAGTTGTATCATTTCATAAGTTTAATTTTTTATACTTTACTCAATGGCAGACGCAGTAGTAGCAGAATCAAAACCAGCTAGTTCTGGGAATAATGATATGTTGGTAAAAGCAATCGTATTATGGTTACTTGCTCCAATAGGATACTTATTTTACATGAACGAAACTGATCCTTTTGTTAAATTTTACGCAAAACAATCCCTATATTATGGTATTGCTGTAGTAATAATTTCAGTAGTTTGTGGAATTATTCCAATAGTAGGCTGGTGCGTTGGATTAGTAGTAGTGGTCGCACATATAGTTATCATCATCTTTATGGTTATGAAGATGAAAAGTGGAGTTAAAGTAAAACTTCCAGTAATCGGAGATATGGCTGAAAAAGCTTAATTCTTCAATTATGTAGAAATTAGATACCACCCGAACTCGGGTGGTATTTTTTTATCTCTTAGCTGTATAATATACACATGGAAAACACAAACACACAAACAAATGCCTCAGACGATTTAAGTAAATACGTAAAAGATAACGATGTTCTTTTAAAAGGGATTGTAATGTGGATATTACTTCCTTTAATAGGCCCTCTATTCTTTCTTAATGATGCTAACCCACTTGTTAAGTTTAACGCTAAGCAATCTATTTATGTGGCATTAGCTGAGTTAATTATTGGAACTATATTAAGTATTTGTATGATTCCTTTAATATTCTTAACTTTTGGATTAATAAGTATTGTTTTTGTTCCTTTAACAATTGTTCCAATTGTTCTTCATATATTCATGTTATACAAGATGAATAAAGGGGAAAAGTACTATCTACCATATATTGGAAAACTATCTGAGTAAGTATTTGCCGAAGTAGCTCAGTGGTAGAGCGCTCCCTTCGTAAGGGATGGGTCGTAGGTTCAACTCCTATCTTCGGCTTACTTCTTAGTGCTCTCAGCAATCTTCTTATCCATTTCTGCAATCTTACTATCTAGGTTTTTATATAGCTCGCTATCCTTTTGTACAAAGTTTTCTTTTGTAAATGTATAGAGCTGTTTAGCAGTTGTATAGTTAGCGGTAGCCTCATAGAACTGTCCTAATAAGCTCACAGAGTTAAGGTTTGACCTATTTAGTCTATATGCAGTCTCAAAGAGATTCTTTGCAGTAGTAATGTCTTCTTGGCTTGAACTTGCTGTTAGAAGTTGACCTAGAACTAGCATAGTATCAATTCTTGTTGGATTAAGCTTTAAAGATGCATTAGCTAAACTTAAGGCTTGTGTAAAGTATGGCCTATCTTTAAGAGCAACATCTTTACTGTCTTTATTATCCTTAACCAAACTTTGATTTAAATTGTATAGTTGTTGAAATATTAAAGATCCAGATTCATAGTTGGAATAATTATTAGGGTTAGCTTGGATAGATAAATTAACAGATCCGTTTGCATCAGCTAAAGATGTTAAGTATCCATTTAATTCATCATCAGTAAGAACTTTGTCTGTTGAATCAACTTTCCTTTGGTTATTTAGAACAATATACAGAGCGTAAACAGATAATTGTCTTAAGGAGTAATCTCTTGTTTGGTTCTTATTTGATTCAAGTGCAAGGTTATATGCTTCTTTATATAGCCCTACTAAAGTTTTTTTATCTTCTAGTTTTTCAATTTTATTTTCTTTAGAGTTTAAAAACTTTATTGCTTCACTCTCTTTATTCAGTGCCTTTTGAAAGTTGATAGAAGACATGTATGAATTACCAACAGTTATGACTGTGTACACCATAAAGACACTTATTAGTATTAAACTTATAATTGGAAGAAGCTCTAATGTTCTTTCCTCTGTCAACTTGTTTCTATTAAGTTTAAAAGAAAATACCAGTTCTTCATTGCTCATCTTATTGTTGTATACATACATCACAGACATGAGACCAAGGATTAAATAGAAATACGTTTGTACAGTCACATAATTTCCATTAAAGAAATTTGAAATTAAGAAGAGAAGGGCAGAAAGTGATAATCCAAATACTAAGGTATACTCAGTTTGGCTTGAAAGTGTACTCAATTTCTTAAACGTGAAGTTAAGTACTTTAACTAACATATATAGAAAAACTGCAAGTCCAAGAAGTCCGATATTCGACATAATTTCAAATACTTGTGAAGAAGACTTATCAAACTCTATTGTTGCTAAAGTTTCAGGTTTAAATCTATTAAAGGCAATTGCATATGTATCTGGACCAGATCCAATAAGTAGACCTTTTATTGGAATCTCAGTCCAAGTTTTTGTAGATACATACCAAGCATCTGTAAAGTTAAGTTCAGGGGCTCTTGGAAAAGTTGTTTTCAAATTAATAGATGACTTAATAGTAGGAATACCCATTAAAAGTATAGAGACAAGAATTGCAGCTACAATGATAATACTTGAAATGATATGTGTCTCAAACCACACCTGCCTATACTTTATAAATATATATATTACTGAAGCAAGCATTAAAACTATACTTGCAATAGCACTAAATAGAGGAAGAGAATTAAAGTTTATCCCTAAGAATGTAGCTAATTGAAAAACTAGAGAAGATACTCCAATAATTCTATCTATTGGCTTATTCGCATCAACTACATATTGAAGTGTAAGTGGAACTGTTACTAAGAATAACAAAGACAATTGATCATACCCACCGACTAAAGAAAGGGAGCCATTTCCAAGAACGGGAGAAATGATATTCTGATTTGAAAGAGCACTAAATACTGGATCTAATACTCCAGTTATTTTTAACAAGTACACAATTGCCATCAGTCCTACAGAAACAATCATTCCTTTTACAATTGATCTAATTTCAGATTCATTTTCAAGTAAATTTACTATCAAGAAATATAGAGCACCTAGTGACAATGTAGACACTATTGAACCACTCATTCTATTTAATACTCCCCATCCACTGTATTGTGAAGATACACTTAAGAATGTTGAGATTAAATTGATTACCATCCAAAGTATTACTGGGAAGTCAAAAGGTGTTTTAATAAACCTGATGTCTTTCCTTAAATATGATCTATATAGATAGATAATTCCAAGTATTAGAACAACTAATAGCAAAAATATGTTCTTTGTTTCTTCTAATACATTTACAGTTAACGTGGAATTTACCCAAGGAAGACAAAATGCTAATACTACTAAAATTACGGATGCTAATTTTGAAAGTTTCATAAGAAAAATAAATGATATAAGATAGGCGGAATATACCAGAAATAGAAAAATATTACTAATTGACATGACTCATAAAAACAGTAGTATAGTAGTGTGCAGATATGGGTAATATGATTAATAAAACATATAAAAAACTTGCTAGTATCCTTCTAGTTTCTATTCTAGTATTTAATTTTCTACCCGTATTTAATCCAGCATTTGCAACAATAAATGAGACTTTTAATTTCCAAGCTAAACTTACAAATGTAAATGGAACTAATGTAAGTGATGGAACATATAATTTTAGATTTAGTATTTATAATGCATCGGCTGCTGGTGACTGTCTTTGGACAGCAAAAGGTACAATACCAGGAACTGGTGCATGTACATTTGCAGCAGGTACACCTGGAACTGATCTTGTAGCTTTAACAGTTACAAACGGACTACTAAATACACAACTTGGAACTACTGCTGGTTCCCTTCGTAGTTTTGAAGATGGAGCAGCCTCACTAGCTCAGTTTAGTAACAACTCACTCTACTTAGATATACAAATATATAACGGATCTAGTTGGGAAACATTTGGAAGTAGAAAACTTCTAGAAGCTGTTCCTTATGCATTTAGGTCTAAGTATTCTGATAATGCTGGAACATCTACAAATGTTCCAATATCTGGTTTAACATTAGCAGGTGCTAATAACAGTATAAATAATGGAAACTACAATCAAACATGGAACTGGGCTCTTACATCTGCTAGTCAAACAGGTTTATTATTATCAGAAAATACAGCATCAGTTTCAACAGGGACACCATCAATACTTGGAGTGAATACTCTAGCTTCATCAACTGCTATTCCAATATATGTTCAAAATATTGGAGGTGCATTAAGTTTTAGGGTAGATGATCAAGGATCTGACACCTCTCCATTTGTAGTAGATGCTAGTGGAAAAGTAGGAATAGGGACTGATGCCCCTGCTGCTTTCTTACATATTAAATCAGGTGGTGGTGTAAATTCAGGAATTAATCTAGAGGCAACTTCTGCTGCATCATATGGAGTCATTGACTTTAATACAGCATCAGGGTTAGCTGGCCAGTTCTTAGCAACAGGAGCAAGTTTTAGTAATGGAATATTTACAGGTGATCAAATTGCTCTAGCTAGCTATATTAATACAGGAAGTACAACATTAGTTGCAGGAGGAACCAGTGGATATATTAACTTTGCAACTGGAGGGTATTCTGCGTCAAATGAAAGAATGAGAATAATTGCTAATGGAAATGTAGGAATAGGGGACACAACTCCTGCAGCATTATTCACAGTAGGTAATACAGATCTATTTCAAGTAAACAGCTCAGGACAAATTGCAGCAGCTGCTGGAATAGTTTCAAGTGGGACTATTCAGTTTTCAGCTTTAACAAGTAACGGAGCTTTGTATACTTCTGGAGGTAATGGAACACTTACCACTACTGCCCCAACAAGTGGAGCACTAGGATATTGGAGTAGAACAAGTACTACTCTTTCTCCAACAACTGCTAATGATATCTTATCTATTACTGGAAACTCAGGAGATATTTTTACTCTTACCTCATCAGCAACAGGAGCTTCAAACAAAGCATTAAATATTTCTCAAACTGGAGCAACCACCGGAACAGATTATGCTGGATACTTCTCTAATACTGGAGCTGCTACAACTAATGTTGGACTATATGCTTCGGCAAGTGGAGCTACAAATAACTACGGATTAATTGTTCCAAGTGGATTTGTTGGAGTTGGTACATCAACCCCACAAAATCCTTTTGATATTGTCAGAGGAACAGCAGGTTCAATGAATAAAGGTACATATGAATCAGCGTCATTTGAATATGATGGAGATAATAAAGTTGGAATTTACACTAACACTGCATTTGGGAGTGGTGCCTCCTTAGTATTTGGAAACACTGGTACAACCGATGTTAATGGATATTATCCAGGATTTGAAACTCAGTTTATTTCAGCATCAGCTGTAGCAAGTAATTACATGCGATATAACTTTATAGAAAGAAATGCAGCAGGAACAGTTCTTGCAGCTACCACAGATATTTTAGTAGTTACTGGTGATGGTAAGGTTAAAGCACCTATATCTTTTAATGCTGGTGGAAGTGATCAGTTTCAAGTAAACAGTACAGGAAACATTATAAAGATAAATAATGTAACTACTAGTTTTCCAGGTTCTCAGGGTGGGGTAGATACATACTTAAAAAACAATGGTTCTGGAACTTTAACTTGGGCAAGTGTTTCCTCATCATCAGCTATAAGTGGACTTACATTAGCAACAGGCACGAACACAATAGATAATACTCTCTATGCACAAACTTGGAATTGGAGTACTTTAACTACAGAAAATGCATTATCACTAAGTGCAAATGGGATAACGACTGGAAACCTATTTAGCCTTTCTAGTTCATCAACTGCTCTCACAAGTGCTAGTCTTTTAAATATCCTGGCAACTGGAAGTCCAGCAGCTTCTTGGACAGGTGCACTAGCTAAAATAGAGTATACAACTTCTACTGATACAGACATTAATGGGGATGCTTTAAGAATTGGTATTACTGGAGCAGGAGCAGGGCAAGGTACAGCACTAAATGTAACAAGTGCACAGACAGGAACTAATGCATTGGCATTTAGAGTTAATGATGATGGAACATATACTGATTCATCTCCTTTTATTATTGATAAATCAGGTAATCTTGGAATTGGAGTTACAAGTGTTTCTTCAGGAAGATTAAACATTGATAGTACTCTTAGACTTGTAACTTCAGGTACACCTGAAGCTGGTTATCTATTTGGAACCTCTATTCCTTCTGGTAGTTTTACTGAGGCATCTGGAGAGTTGCTTTCATATGGAATTAATGTTCCGCAAGTAGGGACTAGGGATGATGGTAGATTAGGTGGAATATTTAGACTTGATTCTAGATCAGGTTATGAAACAGAAAGTTTTGTAGTTTACGGATATCCTTCAGGTGGAGGAAGTGGATATAATAGATTTTCAGTGAACTTACAAACAGGTGATAGCTATATCTCTCCGGTTGCTGGAAATGTAACTGTTGGAAGTACTACGCTAACATCACTTTTTAACGTAGGAACTGCAGCACAGTTTCAAGTAAATAGCTCAGGTAATATTGTAAAGATAAATAATGTAACTACTAGTTTTCCAGGTTCCCAAGGAGGATCAAATACATATTTGAAAAATGATGGAGCCGGTAATTTAACCTGGTCATCCTCTACATTTGCCAATGTTGCATTTAATACTTTTACAGCAGCAGCTGGCACAAATACAATTGATAATACCCTTTACGCACAACAATGGGACTGGGGTACTTTAACTACAGAAAATGCTTTAACTCTTACTGGTAATGGAATTACAACTGGAAATCTTTTAAGTCTTACTAGTACATCAACAGCCTTAACAAGTTCAAATCTACTTAATATTTTAGCTACAGGTAATCCAGCAGCATCTTGGACAAGTGCACTAGCTAAAATAGAGTATACAACTTCTACTGATACAGATATTAATGGAGATGCTTTAAGAATTGGGATTACTGGAGCAGGAGCAGGTCAAGGTACAGCACTAAATGTAACAACTGCTCAAACAGGTACGAATGCCTTAGCATTTAGAGTGAATGATGATGGAACATATACCGACTCTACTTCTTTTGTCGTAGATAAAACAGGAGCAGTAGGAATAGGCACAACAGCACCAGGTGCTAGATTAACAGTTACAGGTGGCAATATTCTTTTAGATAATGGCAGCAAGGTATATATGGCAAGTATTAGTAACGGTGCAGGATATTACTTTGATGGTAGTAGTGCATGGGGATTGAGGGGATATAATTCAGGATCAAACTATTACACTGATATTCTATTCGATTCAACAGGTGGAAGTGGAAATAACTCTCGAGGTATTAGGCTCATGGATACAAATGGATCAAACGTAAGACTATTCGTAGGAGACACTGGAAATGTTGGTGTAGGTGATGTTTCACCAGCTGGAATGTTTACTGTTGGATCTGGAGATCTATTTCAAGTTAGTTCACTTGGAAATGTGACTCTTAACTCTGTAAATACTACACAAACAACAACTTCCTCAATTGTTTCACTTAATGGAAATAGCTTAACCTCTGGTACTGGATTTTATGGTGCATCATCAACTTTAAGTTCCGGTTCTCTAGTTAATCTTTTAGTAACAGGAACAGCTGCTGCAAGTAATACGCAAAAGGTTTTAAATATTTCAACAAGTGGAAATAATGCTACTACAACCCAAACGACCTATGGGCTATATGCAACTAATACACATACTGGGACATCTGCAACAAATATTGGAGGATATTTTTCAGCCTCAGGAGCAAGTAATAATATTGGGATAGATATATATGGTACTGGAACTATGTCAACTAATTATGGACTTAGGATTCAAAATATGGGACAAGGAACAGGAATTTCTATTTCTGGGATTGGTACAGATAATGGGGGTGTAGGTTTGGACATAGGAGCAAGTACAGGAGGAGATGTTTGGCAAATAAGAACTGGAGATATTTCAGGATATGCACAAACATCTTCAATACTTGGTCAACTTACTCTTGGAAATACTGTAGCACCAACAAGTGCTTTATATAATACATTCACAATTTATGGAATTAAAACAGGAACAATTAGTGGGGGAAATTCTGGGTCTAATTCTTTTGGATTAGAATTAGGTGCAAACTCTGCAAATACAGGTGCAAACTATGGAATTAAGGTTGGAGCAATATCTGGAACAGCAACTACAAATATTGGAGTTAACATAGGTGCTGTTTCAGGCGCAACATCAAATTATGCTTTAATTACAAATGGGGGAAATGTTGGTATTGGTGATACATCTCCTTTAGGTTTACTTACAGTTGGTAGCGGAGATCTATTCCAAGTTAGTTCCTTAGGTAATGTGACTCTTAACTCCGTAAATACTACACAAACAACTACTTCATCTATAGTTTCACTTAATGGTAATAGTTTAACATCTGGTACCGGTCTATATGCATCATCTTCAACCCTTAGTTCAGGATCATTGATTGACCTTTCTGTAAACAGTACAGCTGCTGCAAGTAATACTCAAAAGGCTATAAATATTTTAACCACTGGTGCAAATGGAAGTAATGGACAGTCAACATATGGTATTTATTCTTCTAATACACACTCAGGTTCAAACTCATCTAACTTTGGAGGGTATTTTAATGCGTCAGGTGGAACATATAATTATGCTGCAGTTTTTAACTCTGGAAATGTTGGTATTGGTAATACTTCCCCTGTTTATAAATTAGACATTACAGGGTCAACTAATTTTTCAGGTAACACAATTAATACATCAGGTGTTAATGGAATAGCTGATCAAGAATCACTTATAACAAATACTGGTTTTGAAATTAATGATGATGGATCATCAACTAATCCTGATGGATGGGGATTGTCCTCTATTTCAGGTTCAGGTGGAACTGGAGGTGTTTCTACAACAAGTATACAAGGTACCAATGCATGGTCACTAGTACTTTCAGCAAATACTGATGGAGCAAGTATCTTTTCTGGTTGTATTCCAATAACTGGTGGAAATACATATAGCCTATACGTATTTGCAAGAGACCTAAATACAGCCTCAAATACAAATGCATTAACTCTTAGACTTGCTACATATACATCTGCAGCAAACTGTAGTTCAAGAAGCACTCCAACAAACTATGACTCAGTATCAAATGGAACTGTAACTACAACATATGCTCAGTATGGTGGAAATGTAAATCCAGCTTCTACCCAATTCTGGGGTAGGGTTTATGTTATTTTTGATACCCCAACAACCGCAGATACGTTTTATGCAGATAGTGTAAGGCTTACTGTTTCATCTCTAGCTGCAGGTGTTGATCTTGCTGAGAACTTCCCAATTGAAAGTGGCTTTGTTGTTGATGCTGGAGACATAGTTTCTGTATCTAGTACTAACTCAGATAGTGGAATTAAATATATTAAGAAGAGTTCAGGAGAGTTTGATTCTAATGTAATTGGAATTGTTTCTACAAGGCCTGGTATTACATTAGATGACGGAAATACATATGCTAAAGCTAAAGTAGCTCTAGCTGGAAGAGTACCTGTAAAGATATCTTCTTTATCTGAAGCTATTAAAGCTGGAGACTATATCACTTCTTCAAGTGAAGAAGGTAAGGCTATGAAGGCTAGTCGAACTGGTCAAGTTATTGGAAAAGCATTGAATGATTGGGATCCATTAAATCCTACCGATAAAATTGTAGTCTTAATTGATAACTCATACTACTACCACAGAGACGTAGAGTTTGCTGCATTTACTGACAGACTTAATGCTTTACAAAATACTGTTAATGGACAAAACCAAACTTTAAATACTACTACACAATTACTAAATACCACTTTAAATAGTACTACTTCCACTGGACCAACATTAAGTGGAGGATTTGAAAACTTAGATCTTTCGAAACTAACCAGTTTACTTACTAAATTTAGTATTGAATCAGATGGAAGTCTAATGTTCAATTCAAAAGTTACATATTCAGATCAGTTGTCCGTAGATAACTTTGTAACAAAGAAGATAAGCTCAGAAAATTCAGATATTTTAATAGAACTTAATGAAACAATAAGTAAGAATAAACTACTTATTGCTAATAAAGCTGGTGTTGAACTCTTCAGTATCGACTATAAAGGTAATGCAAGATTTTCTAAAGATGTAACAATAAATGGTGACCTATATGTGGATGGTAAAGTTGCAGGAAAGTCAGTGTTTGAAAGTAAATGGGTTGAAATATCCCCTAATTCTGAAGAAAGTATAAAACATAACTTAGGAGAAATTCCTAGAAGTATAAACATTTTACGAGCAATCGAAAGTGACTGTGAGAGTAAGAATGGAGACCTCGATTGTACAAACGTAACAAATGAAGGATTTGGTAATAAAGAAATGTACTATTACAAAAACCTTGACAAGTCTTCTCTAAAAGTAGTAAATGCTCTTAGTGATAAGATATTCGTTAAAGTTTTCGTAACAAAATAAACTATGCTATCTCCAACATATACTCTTACTCATAGAATGCTAAATTCTATAGTTAAGATAGAAAAACTAAAGCTTCAAGTTGACCAAAGTTTTGAAAAGTCTCAAAACAAATTTTTACTTGAAGAAAAAAGAATAAACGATCTCTTCCATATGGCACATATACTTGGTATAAATATGTCATATAGAGAAGTGGAAAATCTTACCAAAAATAAAAAGCCAATAATCAATGAAGTAGAAGGTAAACTAATCCTTAATCTAAATTCAGCTCTTAACTTCGTAGAAACTTCTCTTAAAGGGAACTATTTAACTTGGGATATCAATTTTGTTGTTCAAATAAATAAACTACTCTTAAGTAACTTTAGAGCAAATACGGAGAGTAAGATTAGAGAAAGTGGAGAAGCTGTAGATAAAAGTAATGATACATGGAGTGAACTTAGGGATCTTACAGTTACAAGTACATATATAAGACCAAAACTAGTACAGACACTAGATACATATAAAGCCTCAATAAGTAAAACACATGATTTAATTAATCTAATAGTTCTTTGGTACTCCCTTATAAGAATTTGTCCTTTTGTATCTCAAAATAAACTTACAATACTCACAATACTAGAAATTTCTTCTATGATTTCTAAATATTTTGAGTTTCCATATATTAGTTTCATCAAAAACATTGATAACAATGAGGAAATGTATTTAGAAAAGATATTTGAAGCCTCTAAATCAGAAGATGATCTAACTAGTCTAATAGAAGTGTTCTTAGAAAAGATAACTGAAGACTTTGAATCAACAGTGAATGAATTAAACAGAAAAAATAAGATTAGTACAGAAAAGAAAGATCAACCATTCCTTAATCTTAATCAAAGACAATTAAAAATACTTAGATATCTTCAAAATATTCCTACAGTTAGAAGAGAGGAGTATTGTGAAATGATGCAAGTATCTACCATGACTGCATTTAGGGATCTGGATGAGCTAGTAAACAAAAACTTACTAAGAGTAGATGGTAAAAGTAGAGGAACTAAATATCTTCTTTCTTCTAGGTAATTATTTTAACTCCCCAAATTTTTGAGATAATCCATTTTCAGTACATGCATAAAGACCAAACTGTTGTGGATATTCTACCCCATTAATGCCGATATTCGACCTATAATAGATTGTCCAGGTTTCAGGTCCTTTAGGTACTTCACAATCTCCACCTGGTCCTGTTACAGTAGTATCTATATCAACCCCACTAAAATTACTACCATATATTTCAGCACCTGGTTGTTGAAGAATTAATCGATTATATAGACCACTACCGATATATGTGCTTGTACAATTCGTATCAACCCCATCATACCAACCTTCCGGTCTATATATACATATGACCTTACCTTCGCCACTTGTATCATTAATAAAAAAGGAATAATGTCTGGGGTACATTCGAAATTTCGAGTTATATTCTTCAATAAAAGCAATTAAATTTCTCATATCATTTTGTCTCGACAACTCTCGTTGAGACTTTTGAATGGCTTGAATTCCAGTAACAGCTAAAGTTATCAGTATCCCAATAACTGCCATAACTACTAGTAGTTCAACGATTGTAAATGCCTTTTTCATAAGACAAATATATGGTATTTAAATTCATTTCTCAAGTCATAAATATTCTGGTATAAGTAATAGCATTCACATGTTTACACATCTACACTTACATACCGAATATTCCCTATTAGACGGACTTATCCGCGTAAAACCTCTTGTCAAAAGACTCAAAGAATTAGGTATGACAGCATGCGCTATGACAGACCATGGAGTAATGTATGGTCTATATGAATTTTGGAGTGAATGTAAGGCAAATGGAATAAAACCAATCATAGGATGTGAGGTATATGTAGCAGCTAGATCAAGACATGATAAAGATCCAAAACTAGATAAGAAAAGATACCATTTAACATTACTAGCAAAGAATTTAGAGGGATATCATAACCTAATGAAAATATGTTCAGTAGGTCAACTAGAAGGCATGTACTACAAACCACGTGTTGATAGAGAGGTATTAGCTAAATATTCTAAAGGAATTATTGTTACTACTGGATGTCTATCAAGCCCTATGAATAAGAATCTTCTTCATGGTGATAGAGAAGCTGCAGAAGACTGGGTAAAGTTTTTCATAGATAATTTTGAACATGTATTTGTAGAACTACAAAGAAACGGAGTAGAAGAAAGTGAAAAACTAATACCTACTCAAATAGAAATCGCTAAGAAATTTGGTTTAGATATGGTGGCAACTTGTGACTCCCACTATATCAACAAAGCCGATTCAGACTTACAAGAAATAAACTGGTGTATTCGAGATGCTAATCTGTTATCTGATCCAGACAGAGCTAAAAAATGGGGAGATGAATTCTATGTAAAGAGTAGTGAAGAAATGGTTGAACTTTTTAAAGATATTCCAGAAGCTATTACTAACACTGAAAAGGTAGCTAACTTAGTAGAAGCATATTCTATTAAATATGACCGTGTTCAACCTATATTTCCTGGTATAGAAGATGGAGAGAGTGCAAAGACATATCTTAGAAAACTCTGTCTGTATGGATCTCTTTTAAAGTTTGGAAAAGGAGAAGCAAGGGAGAAACTTTTAAAGTTTTTAAACTTAACTGTAGAAGAAGATAAAGTTAAAACTATACATATTAAACTAAGTGATGCCCTAAATTACCTAAAAGAAAACCCAAATATTGAAGCAGATATTCCAGAAAATATACTTAAACAGATAAACTATGAACTAGAGATCATAGACACAAAAGGTTACAACGACTATTTCTTAATAGTCTCAGATTTTCTTAACTGGGCTAAATTAAACGGGATTGTTGCTGGTGTTAGAGGTTCAGTTGGAGGTTCTCTTGTAGCATATGTTACTTCAATTACTGATATAGATCCACTAAAGTGGGAACTATATTTTGAAAGATTCCTTAATCCTCAAAGACCTTCACCCCCTGATATAGACTGTGATTTACAAGATGATAGAAGAGATGAAGTCGTCAACTATATCGGTAACAAATATGGATTTGATCACTTATCAGCAATATGTGCTTTAGGTCGAATGAAAAGTAGAGCAGCTATTCGAGATGTTGCAAGAGTAATGGGAATAGATCTAGCTATAGCAGACAAACTATCTAAACTTGTCATAGTAAAGTTTGGTAAACCTTACTCCATAAAAGATATGATGGAGAAAGTTAAAGAGTTTAGTGATATTGTAAACTCTGATCCACAACTAAAAAAACTCATAGAAGTAGTAAGTAAGATAGAGAATATGCCCAGGCATGCTTCTACTCATGCTTGTGGAATCCTAATAACTCCTAAACCTGTAAATGAATATGTTCCATTACAGTATGATAAAGAGGGAAGAGTGATATCACAGCTTGAAATGAAACCACTAGAAGAACTAGGATTAATGAAGTTTGATATCCTAGGACTTGCAAACCTTACTATCATTAAAAATACCCTTATAGCAATTGAGAAATATGAAGGGAAACATATAGATATATGGAAGATTCCGGAAGATGATAAAGCTACATTTGATTTACTAAAAAGAGGAGATACAACAGCAGTATTTCAACTAGAAAGTGATGGGATGAAAAAGTATTTAAGAGACTTACAACCAGAAAGTTTAGAAGATATTTGTTTTATGTGTGCTGCATATAGACCAGGACCTATGCAGTTTATCCCTGCATATATTGATTGTAAGCATGGCAGAAAGGAGCCTGATTATCTAATACCTGAACTTGAACCTATTGTTAAAAACACATATGGTTTCGCTATATATCAAGAGCAAGTCATTAGAATTGCTGTGGATATTGCAGGATACACAATGGGAGAAGCAGATATTTTAAGAAGAGCTATGGGTAAGAAAGTAAAAGAGATTATGATTGCTGAAAAAGCTAAATTTTTAGAAGGATGTGTAAAAAGAGGACATAGTAATGAAGTGGCTGAAAAACTTTTTGAATACCTAATGCCTTTTGCAGACTATGGATTCAATAAAGCACATGCTGCAGGATATGCCATGATTGCATATCAAACTGCATATCTTAAAGCTCACTATCCTATTGAGTTTACAATAGGTCTACTTGAATCAGATCTTGAAACAGCAGATAAACTTCATCGTGATGTAGAAGAAGCAAGAAACTTAGGTATTGAAGTACTTCAACCTGATGTAAATAAATCTAATCTCATGTTTGGGATAGAAGAGAAGGAAGGAAAGAAATGTATCAGGTTTGGAATGGGAGGAATAAAGACTATAAATAGAAAAGTAGTAGAGAAGATAATTACTGAAAGAGACAATAATGGACCATTTAAACATTTTGATGACTTAGTAGGAAGAGTAGGGATAGGAGATCTTACAAAGAAAACCTTAGAAGTTTTGATTGAATCAGGAGCACTAGATGCATTTGGAACAAGAACTCAACTACTAACAATAATGCCTACTGTATGGAATAAATACACAAGGCTTAAAGATGAAAGAAATCAAGAATCTCTTTTTGGTGATAGTAAAGTGATGGGAGAGAGTGCTTCACTACTTCCTAATATAGAGAAAGAAACCGATAAACAAAAACTTGTATGGGAAAGAGAGTTACTAGGTACCTTCTTTAGTAACCATCCACTACGTAACTATACCTACCTCATAGATAATGAAAAGATATTAAGTATAAATAAAGCCTTAGAAGGGGAACTAAACAAACCAGTACTTCTACTAGTAATCTTAAAAGAAACTAAAAAGATCATAAGTAAGAAGAATGGTAAACCAATGGCTTTCCTTAAACTAGAAGATCTTGAAACAGTAATGGACTCAGTACTTTTTAATACTAGCTACGAGAAATATAAAGATAAATTAAAAGATGGAGAGATATATCTAATAAGTGGAAAGATTAATGAGCGTAATGACCAGAAGTCTCTTTTAATAGACACAATAGAACCTATTAATGATCATACTGAAGTATTAACAAAGATTGAGAATTCTCCTGTAATGAAACTAGAGAATGAACCTATCAAGAAGAAGAAACCTGTTTCCATCCTTATTGATGTGAGTTCTACAGATGATAAAGACCTTCTTAAGAGACTTAAAGAGAGTATTAAGAATAACCCTGGAGATAAAGAAGTAGTGCTTAGATTCAAAGATAGTAATGAAACAATAGTAGAAAAGACATTAAGTACAAAGATAAAGCTAACAAAGGAAATGATTGCAGAGTATGGAGAACTAATACACTAAACCTCTACTAACTTTAATAGGTACATAATCCCTATTCCAAGAACAAACATAAAGAAAGAAAGTGCAGCATCTTTTCTACTTGTATTTTCATCATGAATTTCGGGTAATAAATCAGTAAGGGAAATGTAAAGGAAATTACCAGCAGTAAATGCAAGTAGATAAGGCTCAAATCCTTGTGGTAATACATTTACAAAGAGTACTCCAAGTATTCCAAATACAGCTGTTAGGAGGTTAAGTTTGATAGACTTTATAACACTAAGTCCTGATTTAATAAGGACAGCAATACTACCTACTTCTTTAGGTATTTCATGAAGCACTATGGCAACTACTGTAGCAATACCAAGAGGGAAACTAACACTAAAAGAGGCTGTAATAGCTACACCATCTATGAAGTTATGAATAACATCAGATATTACTAGTCCAAATCTCATTGTTGACTCAGTACTTACTTCTTCATGTCCATCATGGCTATGTCTAATATGTAGTATTGACTCAAGAAAGAAGTAAAAGACTAGAGCTAAAAGTATAATTAATGAAAAACTAGGATGAAGAGAAATATTAAGTTCAGGTAATATATGGATAAATACTTCAGCTAGTAGAGTTCCAGAAGCTAAAGCTATTAAATATGATAAATACTTAGAAAATACCCTAAGTTTATTAAACAGAAGTATTACAAGTAAAGATATGAGAGATACTACTAATACTGCTATATATGATTCAAATTGGCTACTCATTTAATAGACTAATAAAATATTCATACATTTTAACACCCCAGGTAAGAAATTACTGTGGTATTTTGGCATACCTTTTCTATGGTTTTTAAGCCATATCCATTGAAAATACAGTCATTTTATCCTATAATATTATTATATTAATTGTAATTTCTATATTATGAGTCAAGTAACAGTTCCTGATACAGATTCAGTCACTAGCTTTGTAGCAAACAGAGTCGAAAAATTTGTTGAACTTGTTAAAAACAAAGCAAAGAGAGACGCAAGTAATTTTATTGATACTATTAGGGAAAGACATTTTAAAAATTTAAAAAATAAACAATCTTTGTTTGGTGCTCTTAGAAGATTTAGAGAAGACCAGTCTTGTAATAACTACAAGGAGAGAAATAAGGACATAAATTCAATCTATACATTGTTAAATAATGATCAAACAATACCTGGAACTCAGGTAGTTAGAATTTCTGATTTGAGAAATGAAAAACCCCCAATTTATACTGTTGAAACGAGACAAACAGAGCAAGGAAAAGTTACTGGTTTACAATCATATGGACATAATGCTTCATTCCTTCCATTAATACCTGACGAATATATTTCTCGTGATTTATTAGACAGTCTAAACCGAATTTTTATGAAATCTAGAAAGGCACATGAACTTAAAGTTCTTGATGCAAGTCATGATTCACTGCTAATAGCAATAGAGAAAAGAAGATCAATGTTTAAGAGAGTATTTGGGTTAGCTTTATCAGTATTATCAAAAGAAAAAACTGCAACTCCAGTTTATACATCACTAAAAGTAAATCTTGATGAGTTCTTAACAAATCAAACAGATTCTGCTGAACTTGCATTTCTTGCAGATGTTTATAAAGGAAATAAAGATAAAGCTATATTCCCAGATTTCTATGAGGATAGAAGTCAAGTTACAGTAGTCGATACTTTGACTGGAGGTGTTTATAAAGACGCAACTCTTATAATGGTTAAAGGAAAAATGTCATTTTTACCTAATACAGGAAGACCTGGAGTTACATATGTAAAAGACCTTACAGATAATACCTTAGTTTTTGATCCTAATGTTGCAAAAAGAATTGAAAATAAAACAAAAGCAACAATAAGATCATTTTCTAGACTATTTCTTGACCGTTTAAAAGTAAAGATTAAGCAGTCTTAATAAACAGCACATCAAAAATAGAGATATATTCGATATAAAGGAACTGAGATTTCTGTGATATAATCTTCTGATGTCCCTTGAAAATATTGTCATAAAAAATGCTAAGGTACATAACCTTAAGAATGTAAGCTTAACTTTACCTAAGAACAGGCTTATTGTCTTTACAGGTCTTTCTGGATCGGGTAAATCATCTCTTGCTTTTGACACCATATACGCAGAAGGTCAAAGAAGATATGTAGAAAGTCTAAGCTCATATGCTAGACAGTTCCTAGGCTTAATGCAAAAACCTGATATTGAATATATTGAAGGACTAAGCCCAGCCATATCCATAGACCAAAAGAGCTCAGGACATAATCCAAGATCCACAGTAGGTACAGTAACAGAGATATATGACTATCTTAGACTTCTCTATGCTCGTATAGGGAAACCATATGACCCTAAGACTGGTAAAGTACTTGAATCTCAAAGTGTACAAGAAATTGTAGATAAGATAATGACAAGTAAGGGGGAAAGAAAGGTAATGATCCTTAGCCCAATAATCAAGAACAGAAAAGGAACATATGAAGAGCTATTCCAAAGATTTCTAAATAAAGGATTTGTGAGAGTTAGAGTAGATAACGAAATACATAACCTTGAAGAAGATATTAAACTAGATAGATACAAGATCCATAATATTGAAATTGTCATAGATAGACTAGTAATAAAGCCGGAGTATGGGGAATTAAACAAAGAACTAAATAAAGAAAATACTAGTCTAAATGAGGATCTTAAAACTTTTAAAGAATTTAGAAAAAGAGTTACTGATTCCGTAGAACTTGCACTTAGCTTAAGTGAGGGAAGTATAATTTTAAATGACGTAGATAGTAAAAAAGACACTTTGTATTCAGAAAGCTTTGTTCTTTCAGATGGATCCTCTTTTCCTAAACTCGAACCAAACCTTTTTTCTTTTAATGCTCCATCTGGGGCTTGTCCTACTTGTGCTGGACTTGGAACAATATCTGAAATTGATCCTGATTTAATATATAACCCGAACCTTACTATTGCAGAAGGAGGAATATATCCTTGGTCAAAGATGTGGGATAGCATGAATAGCTGGAATAGAATGGTAATGGAAACAGTATGTAAGAAATATGGTGTAGATATTAAGACTCCAATGAAGAATCTATCTGAAAAAGATCTAAAGATACTCTTTTACGGTGTAGAAGGAACACATAGAATAGAAACAGCTAAAGGGAATATATATAATGCTAGATTTGAGGGAGTGATTACTAACCTTGCTCGTAGATTTAAAGAAACAAACTCAGAATATATTAGATCAGAAATAGGGGAATATATGAGAGAGAGGATGTGTCCTACTTGTATGGGAGCTAGACTTAGAAAAGAATCTTTGTTTGTAAAGATCAAAGAAAGAAATATCCTAGAAGTAAATAATATGACCATAACTGAAGCTAAGTCCTTCATAGAATCATTAAATGAAAAAACTCTTTCTAAGAATGAATACATAATAGCTAAACAGATATTAAAGGAGCTTAGTGCAAGATTAGGGTTTCTTGTATCAGTAGGATTAAACTATTTAACCCTCTCACGAAAAGCAAAGTCTTTATCTGGGGGAGAGAGTCAACGTATTAGATTAGCCTCTCAAATAGGATCAGGTTTGACTGGAGTCCTTTACGTTCTTGATGAACCTAGTATTGGACTACATCAAAAAGATAATGAAAAGCTCATAAAAACACTTAAGTATTTAAGAGACCTTGGAAATACTGTCATAGTAGTAGAACATGACGAAGATACCATTCATAACGCTGATCATATTGTAGATATAGGGCCAAGAGCTGGAGAACACGGTGGAGAGATAATCTTTGAAGGAAACCTAGAACAACTTAAAAAGTCTAAGACTTTAACAGCTGACTACATATCAAAGAGAAGAGTAATAACAAAAGAGCAGATATTAAAAGATATACGAAATATTGAAAAAGATGTAAATGACTTAGAAGTAGAAAGAATAAAAAAGACTTCAGGTAAATACATTGAAGTTTTAGGAGCAAGTGAGAATAACTTAAAAGATATTTCTGTTAAGTTTCCACTAGGTAAGTTCATAACAGTAACTGGTGCCTCTGGTTCTGGTAAATCTACGTTAGTTAATGATATCTTAGCTAAAGCCTTGATGAAAGAGATATATGACTCTAAAGATTTCCCAGGGAAACATAAAGGGATAAATGGAGTTGAGAATATTGATAAAGTTGTTGTAATAGATCAATCTCCAATTGGAAGAACACCTAGAAGTAATCCAGCTACATATACAGGAGTATTTAACTTCATAAGAGATATGTTCTCTCAAACTAAGGAAGCTAAGATGAGAGGTTATGGACCTGGAAGATTTAGTTTCAATACAAAAGGTGGTAGATGTGAGAAGTGTTCAGGTGATGGAGTGATAAAGATAGAAATGCAGTTCTTACCAGATGTATATGTTACTTGTGAAGAATGCGATGGGAAGAGATACAACAGAGACACACTTGAAATAGATTTTAAAGGAAAGAACATATCAGATATTTTAGATATGACAGTAGAAGAAGCATTAAAGTTCTTTGAGAATATATCTTTCATAAACAATAAACTAAAAACTTTAGATAGAGTAGGACTAGGATATATACGTCTTGGACAAGCAGCTACTACCTTATCAGGAGGAGAAGCACAAAGAGTAAAACTAGCTACTGAACTAGCTAAGAAACAAACTGGTAAGACTATGTATATCTTAGATGAGCCTACAACTGGACTTCATTTCTACGATGTAGAACAACTCTTACATGTTCTTCATTCTTTGGTACAGAAAGGTAATACAGTACTAGTTATAGAACATAACCTAGATGTCATTAAGACAGCAGATCATATTATTGACCTTGGACCTGAAGGTGGAGATAAAGGCGGATCAGTTATATTTGAAGGTAGTGTTAGTGATATAGTAGAATGTAAGGAAAGCTATACAGGTCAGTGGCTTAAAAAGATACTTTAATATATTGGGAGATCGTCTAATGGCAGGACATTAGCCTTTGAAGCTAATCATCTAGGTTCGAATCCTAGTCTCCCAACCACGTTTTTTATCTGAAAGAAATGGATGCATACGATCAATACATTTACGATGTTTTACATCCCCCAAAACTTGTTTCTACCGATCCAAAAGTAATTGCAAAGAAGCTCTATAAAGATTGGGTAAAAAATCATAAGAACTGGAGAGGACCTTTTGATATAGATCTTACACCAGAAATGGATTATGCAATGATGATTGTACGAGAAGACCTTAAAAAAGGTTGGAATTTAGTATTAGCATGTGTTGAGGCATGTAAAAGATATAATGATTGCGTAGATAAGTATAAATGGTTAAGTTATGTTGGAGCAGGATATCTTGAAGACTTGTTTGCAGAATTTGGTGAAGAAATATATGAAGATGTGATAAAAGAAATGCAATCTAACGATTTATTTCTTATTGTATGCACTTCTGTTTGGCCTCATAATAGAGAAGATAATGACCCTTTATGGATTAAATTTCAAAGTGAACTTGAAATCAATCTTAAAAAGAATACTAAGGCAGTTAAACTTATTAAAAAATATCTTAACTCAAAATGATAAAAATAATTGGATCTGCACTTATCAAAAATACTGAAGGTAAATATTTAGCACTTAAACTGAAGAAAGAAATAGTTGGAAATAATTATGTTCCACCTGGTGGAAAGTTAGAAGAGAATGAAACACTTAGAGAATGTGTCATCAGAGAAGTAAAAGAAGAATTAAACATTGATATAGAGGTAAAAGAGATAAAGGGAATTACAGAAGAGAAATATGGCGATGGGATATGGACATTTATTTTATTTGATTGTGAAATTATTTCTGGTGAACCACGAATAGTCGAGACAAATAAAATTTCAGAATTAAAATGGGTAGAATTATCAGAGATCAAGAATTCTAGTTGTATACTTTGGGTTAAAGATAATTAAGAATAAATAGTAGTTAATAGTAATATATGAAACAAAAATACAAAGCAATCGTAAGTGATATTGACGGAACATTAACTCCTATTGCACCTAATTCATATCCTAGTGATAAAGCAACAAAACATATTAAAGAAGCTATAGATAATGGACTAATATTTTCTTTAGCATCAGGAAGACCTTTTTCTATGGTTAAATATATAGCTAATCATTTAGGAAAGGTTGGACCTTGTATAGTAGATAACGGTGCAGTTATTATTGATCCAAGAACTGAAGAAATACTTTGGGAAGCTATATTACCAAGCTCTGTAGCCAACAAGATTTTAAATAGAGCTAAGTCATATAAACTTACACGAGCATCTAGTGATATAGGCATATTTGAAAATACTCATTCAGTACCCCTAGAATCAAAAGTAAGGAAAGTATCTATACATAACTTAAAACATTCAGAAGCAGAAAGACTAATTGAAGAAATTACTTCTGAGTATGAGGATGTTGTGGGAATTAAAGCAGCCTCATATGAAGGAGATCATTTAATAGACATCTATTTTTCTAATATAAAAGCTACTAAACAAAATGCTGTAGTTAAACTATCTGAAATATGTGGTATATCTTCTGATGAAATTATTGGAATTGGAGATGGTCATAACGATGTCTCACTATTAAATGCATGTGGCTTAAAGATAGCCATGGGAAATGCTGTAGATGAGTTAAAAGCAATTGCTCACTATATCGCACCATCATATATTGATGATGGAATAATTGATGTGATAAATAAATATTACAAATAATTTAAGTGCTAGACACTAATAACATTCGACTTTATGGGAAAAAACCTTTTAGTATTGTTTTAGTTCACGGAGGTCCAGGAGGAGCAGGGGAACTTAAACCAGTAGCAACGGAGTTAGGAAAAAGCTTTGGAGTATTAGAACCTTTTCAATCAAAACTCACAATAAAAGACCAAGTAGAAGAATTAAGAGAACAAATAGATAGAAATGGTAATAAACCAGTAACATTAATTGGATGGTCATGGGGAGCTTGGTTAACATATGTATTTGCTTCTAAATATCCCGAGAGTGTTAAGAAGTTAATATTAATTTCTTCAGGACCATTTGAACAAAAGTATGTTGTAGAAATGAATAAATCAAGGATGGCACATTTAAGTGAGAGTGATATTAAAAGACTTAAAGAACTAGAAGAAATCTTTAAACAAAAAGACGTTCCAAATATTAATAGCCTATTTGAAGAATTTGGAGTTATATATTCAAAGGCTGATACCTTTGAACATAACGGTGAAAGGGAAGCGAAGATAATTCCTAATATGGAGATTTTTAATAGTATATGGCCAGAAGCTGCAAAGTTAAGA
The DNA here is from genome assembly GCA_964430225.1 of uncultured Candidatus Saccharibacteria bacterium. Lineage (GTDB taxonomy): Bacteria > Patescibacteriota > Dojkabacteria > JBAXKR01 > CAYSFE01. The sequence continues at coordinate 310 of CAYSFE010000002.1, read as the reverse complement.
GAAAGTGGAGAACTATTAGAAATTGGGAATGGTATTAAGTGTGAAGTAGTAGCAATTAATGGAGATTATGATCCACATCCATACTTAGGGGTAAAAGATTCTCTAACTAAAGTAATACAACACTTTAAGTTTATATTATTAGAAAAATGTGGACATCATCCTTGGTTTGAGAAACATGCAAAAGATAAGTTCTATGAGGTATTATTAAATGAGTTAAGATAGTTATTAATAATTTTATTAATGAAACTAAATATCAATAATGAATTTGGGAAACTTAAAGAAGTTGTAGTTTGCCTTGGAAGTAATGTCC
>CAYSFE010000001.1:176839-178363 GCA_964430225.1 uncultured Candidatus Saccharibacteria bacterium | reverse complement strand
AGGGAAAGGTGAAAAGTCCCCCTGTTAGGGGAGTGAAATAGAACCTGAAACCATATGCCAACAATCAGTGGAAGAACGTCTAATAGGTCAATGTTTGTGTGGAAACTGTAGCAATACAGTGGAAGCACTTTCATCCTATAAGGTTTATCCGCGTGCCTATTGAAGAATGAGCCACCGAGTCATTTGTTTAAGTTTGGTTAAGCCACTAAGTGGTGTAGCCATAGGGAAACCGAGTCTAAATTTGGGCGTCTATGATTTAAACAAATGGACCCGAAGCTGAGTGACCTAATCATAGCCAGGATGAAGTTTCTAGAAATAGAAATGGAGGTCCGAACAGGTTAGAATTACGAATCTATCTGATGAGCGGTGATTAGAGGTTATAAGCCAATCGAACTCAGAGATAGCTGGCTCTCCCCGAAATAGCTTTAGGGCTAGCCTTTAGATTTAAGTTTAAGAGGTAGAGCTCTGATTGAATACAGCGCCCCTTCGGGGGTAGCGTATTCTTTCAAACTTCGAATGCTTTTACGAATATCTGAGGAGTCAGTCCATGGGTGCTAAGATCCATTGGGCAAAAGGAAAAGAATCCAGACCATCTGCTAAGGTCCCCAATCGTAGGTTAAGTGGTAAAGGTTGTGAAATTTCTTATACAGCCAGGAGGTTTGCTTAGAGGCAGCAATCCTTTAAAGAGTGCGTAACAGCTCACTGGTCGAGAGATTTCGCGCCGACAATGTAACGGGGCTCAAACCTACAACCGATGCAGTGGACTTATGTTTTCTTCGGAAAATATATTTGGTAGGGGAGTGTTGTATACGAAGTGAAGGCTGACTGTAAGGACAGCTGGATTGTATACAAGTAAGAATGGTGGCATGAGTAGCGCTATCTTGATGAAAAATTAAGACACCGTATATCCAAGGGTTCCGACACTACGTTAATCGATGTCGGGTTAGTCGGTCCTAAGCTGAGGCTGAGAAGCGTAAGCGATGGCCAAGCAGTTAATATTCTGCTACTACTAATGTTTCGTTATCAACTAAGGTGTGACTGATCGGGAGATTCTCAAGAGTACTTAGGTGTACTTTTAAGTAACAAGTGAAAGATGACAGGTAAATCCGTTGTTTTGTTTTCTGCTTCGGCAGAATGTAAGCGAGTTACGAATACAACTGAAAGGCTTCGGCCAATTGGGAGTTGAGATATTCTAGTCACGGGAAAAGCATCGTAGTGAGAAATGTTAGTAACCGTACCGGAAACCGTCACAGGTGGATTGGTATAAATGTACCAAGGTGATCGGGTGATTCTTTGTTAAGGAATTCGGCAAATTTACCCCGTACGTTCGCAATAAGGGGTACTCACAGGTTTATATTTGTGAGTCACAGATAATAGGTCTCCTCAACTGTTTAACTAAAACACAGCTTCCTGCTAACTCGTAAGAGGATGTATAGGAGGTGATGCCTGCCCAATGCCAGAAGATCAAGCCTTGAGGTTCACGCTTCGAGGTTAAGTCCTGGTGAATGGCGGCTGTAACTATAA
>CAYSFE010000001.1:0-176739 GCA_964430225.1 uncultured Candidatus Saccharibacteria bacterium | reverse complement strand
CCTTGAGGTTCACGCTTCGAGGTTAAGTCCTGGTGAATGGCGGCTGTAACTATAACGGTCCTAAGGTAGCGAAATTCCTCGGCGCTTAATAGGCGTCCCGCACGAAAGGTTTAATGAGGGAGGCACTGTCTTAACGAAGAGCCCGGCGAATATTGAAATGACTGTGAAGATGCGGTCTAGTTGCACCCGGACAAAAAGACCCCGTGGAGCTTTACTGCAACTTGGTATTGTTGTATAGGTTTTGCTGCAGAGCGTAGGAGGGAGACTTTGAAACTTTACTTTCGGGTAGAGTGGAGTCGATCCTGTAACACCTCCCTTTAGAACCTTTACTCCTAACCTATCTCCGTTATCCGGAGTGGGGACAGTGCTAGGCGGGCAGTTTGACTGGGGCGGTTTCCTGCTAAAATGTACCGCAGGATTTTAAAGGTTTGCTCAACTCCAATGGAAACGGAGTGTAGAGTATAATGGCATAAGCAAGCTTTACTGTGAGACTGACAAGTCGAGCAGTCACGAAAGTGGAACATAGTGACCCTTTGGGTGTGTGTGGAAACCCCATTGATTACAGAATAAAAGTTACCCCGGGGATAACAGGCTAGTCTTACCCGAGCGTCCATAGCGACGGTAAGGTTCGGCACCTCGATGTCGGCTCGTCACATCCTGGAGGTGAAGAAGCTTCCAAGGGTTGGGCTGTTCGCCCATTAAAGTGGCACGTGAGCTGGGTTCAAACCGACGTGAGTCAGGTTGGTCTCTATCCGGTGCAACCGTTCGAAACTTGAGGAAATTGACCCTTAGTACGAGAGGACCAGGGTGAGGAAACCTCCAGTATATCAGCTGTTCTACCAAGAGCATCGCTGAGTAGCTGAGTTTCCATTAGGATAAACGCTGAAAGCATATAAGCGTGAAGCCAGTTCCAAGATTAGGTTTCGTTATCAGACTTCTGGAAGATCACCAGATTGATAGGCGACAGGTGTAAGCACGGCGACGTGTTCAGCCAAGTCGTACTAATGTTCGAAAACTTGTATCTTGTATTGTTGACTATCATGCATTTATGTATGATAAAAAATTTCTATCCAATTTTAAGAGAATATAGTATAATAGCTATTGATCTTCGAAGATAGTTTTACATGTGTAAGATTATCTTCGGTGATTTTGGCGTCATGGTCCCACCTGATCCCATCTCGAACTCAGAAGTGAAACATGATTGCGCCGACGATACTTGGTGTTTCACACCTGGGAAAATAGGTAATTGCCGTTTATATAAGGCTATTTTGTCTTCCCAACTGGGAAAATCCAAACAAAATAGAATTAAAAATATGAGTACAGTAAAGTCAGTTTTGGATTCTGTTCTTACAGATCCAGTTTTTCCAAAGATATTCAAAAAAGGAAGCCTTGTTAAAGGTAAAGTCGTTTCGGCTAATAAAGGCCAAGTTCTAGTTGATATAGGTGCTAGGGCTGAAGGTGTTGTAGCTGGAAAAGAAATATATTTGGAAGGAGAGAAAAGAGAATTACCCGTTGTTGGAGAAGAAATTTTAGTATACGTTAAAGATTCTGGAGAAGAATCTGGAGTTACTAAGCTATCAATCAGACGAACTGGAAATGCAAGGAAATGGTATGAATTAGATGATGCACTTGCAAATGATAAAGTCGTTGAAGTTGAAGTCTTAGAAGCAAATACAGGTGGAGTTATCGTATCAGTTGGTGGAGGATTAAGAGGATTTATCCCTACTTCTCAACTAGATAATGCAAGAATTTACGATACACTTGGATCAGATTCAAGACAAGGAAATACCTCAGAGTTACAACATAAGCTTGCAACTTTAGTAGGTAAGAAAATCAAGGTTAAGATTATTGAAATAGATAAATTAAAAAATAGAATCATATTTAGTGAGAAACTTGTTAAATCTAAGGCTGATATGGAGCAAAGAACAAATACTCTAAAATCAGTAAAGGTTGGAGATACTTTAGAAGGATTAGTAACTGGAATAGCTCCATTTGGTCTATTCGTAAGTGCTGAAGGGCTAGAAGGTTTGGTTCATCTTTCAGAAATTTCTTGGGATAAGGTAAATAACCCAGGTGACTTCTACAAAGTAGGATCTAAAATTAAGGTTCAAGTAATTGGACTTGAAGATAATGGTAAAAGAGTTGCATATTCAATCAAAAGACTTCAATCAGATCCTTGGGATCAGATTATTAAGGAGTACAAGGTTGGACAAAAGGTTAAAGGAACAGTACAAAAGATTGCTGAATACGGTGCATTTGTTAGAGTTGCTGATGGAGTTAATGGACTTATCCATATCTCTGAAATGTCAGCAGGTTTGGTTAAAGATCCAAACAAGATTTTAACAATTGGACAAGAATTAGAACTCGAAATCATCTCAATTTCAAAATCTGAGAGACATTTAGGTTTAAGCTTAAAGAGAATGTCAGGTGAGAAAGTAAAAGATGAGAGTGGAGAAGAATTCAAGCCAAAATCAGTCAAGAAAAGTAAAAAAGAGATTATTGAGGAAGCTAGTGAACTAGATTCTTTAGGAGAAGTAGTATAACTAGAAATTGATTAGATACATAAAGGACTGTGAGGAATATTCACAGTCCTTTTTTGTTATTTGATATCCGATGACACTATGTGTGAGTAGTATTGATAGTGTGAGTGTAAATGATTAGAACATTACTTGTTATATAAGTGTTACGTAGAAGATGAAATATACATGTAGCAATTGTGGGTACAATTCTCTTGAGTGGATAGGTAAATGTCCTTCTTGTGGAGAGTGGAATTCTATGGTTGAAAAACAAGTAGTAAAAAGTGTAAGGGGATCACTTTTAGGAAATGATGACTCAAAAATTTATCACTATTCTGAAATTGTTAAAAATGTAAATGTTGAAAAAAGAGTTGAAACAGGGATAGTAGAATTTGATAGGGTCATAGGTGGGGGATTTGTAGATTCTCAAGTTGTACTTTTGTCGGGAGATCCTGGGATAGGGAAATCTACACTTTTACTTAGTGTTTTAATCTCAATATCTCAAAAAGATCTAAATGTAGTATATGTGAGTGGGGAAGAAAGTATTAATCAGCTTGGAGAAAGGTTTAATAGAATCTCAAAAGGGAAACTTAAGAAGGGAAAATCAAATATTTCATTTTTAGCTTCAACAAATATTGACTCGGTGCTTGAGAAATTGTCAGAAGTAAAGCCTGATATGGTCATTTTTGATAGTTTACAAACTATATTAAGTGAGGAAAACGCAGGAGTGTTTGGAGGATCAGCTCAGTTAAGAGAAAGTGCTATTAAAATCGTAAGGTATTGTAAAAAGAATTCAGTTATTGGTATTACGATTGGGCATGTGAATAAGGAGGGGGATGTAAGTGGTCCTATTATGATTGAACATCTTGTAGATACAGTTCTTTACTTAGAAGGTGAAGAATCTACTGATTTTAGGGTACTTAGAAGTACAAAGAATAGGTATGGAAAGGTAAGTGAGATTGGGGTATTTATGCTTGATGATAGTGGAATGAGTTCTCTAAGTAAAGATCAAAACATTTTTGTAATTAAGAGAAGTGTTTCAGTGAGTGGGGTTGCAAAAGGGGTTGTTTTAACGGGTACAAGGCCCTTTTTAATAGAGGTGCAGGCCCTTTGTGATACTTCTGAGCTCTCTATTCCAAGACGTGTTTCAAAGGGCATAGAGTACTCAAAATTACAGATTATTTGTTCTGTAATTTCAAAATATACGAAGTATGATTTGAGAAGAAGGGATGTATATGTAAATATCCCTGGTGGGTTAAAAGTAACTGATGGAGCACTAGATTTTTCTATAGCTATGGCGATAATTTCTTCATATTTGAATAAACCACTTGGGGAGGATGTTGGAATGATAGGGGAATTAAGTTTAACTGGTGAGATAATTCCTTCTAATAGGATGGAGACAAGACTAAGTGAAATGGTTGAAAAGGGTATTAAAAAGATATATGTGCCTAAAGTATTTAGGCCTAAAAAGATCCCTGCTTCTGTGAAGCTTATTAAAGTGGAGAATGTGACTGATTTATTTCCAAATTAACTATGGGACTTGACAATAGGGTTATTATAGGCTAATATATTAACAGTATTATTAGTAAAACCCAGAGTCTGGTTCGCGTACAAACTTACTGGACTCTCGGTTTTGAGAATAAAAGACTACCTTTTTATCGAGGTTGGTCGGGGCAGTGCCAACCTCGATAAAAGTGTTGACATCACTTAGTAAATAAAATAAACTTTCCTTGTCTAACATATCTTCATTACTTCGTTATATATAATATTCGTAATTTAAAATTTGCTTCAATTATTTTTTAAAAGAAATCTATGGCTCAGGTAAAGGCTCAAGAAGGGCTAAAAGAAGAGAGTAAAACTCCTTCAAAAAAGAAAGTGGATACTGTAAAAGTTGAAACTATCAAACCAGAAACTCCCAAAGTAGAAAGTGTAAAAGAAGAAAAAGTCGTTGAGACTCCTACTTCTACACCTGTTACTCCAAGTGTTTCAACTGTTGTTAGCCCAATAAAAGCTACACCTGTAACTCCTGCTGTATCTACACCTGTTGCACCTATTGCTGCAAGTGTTATTAAAGATAAGACAGTAAATACAATGTCAATAAATGATCTTGATGTAATGACAATTGCTGATCTTAGAGATCTAGCTACAAAATTAAATGTAGGTAATAGCATGGAGCTTAAGAAAAGTGAGATTATTCTAAAGATATTAGAGCAACAAACAAATCAAGGTGGAAATATTTATGCTTCAGGTTTTCTTGAGATCATGAATGATGGATCTCATGGGGTACTTAGATCTCTAAGTATGTTACCTAAAGACAGTGATGTATATGTTTCAGGAAGCCAAATTAAAAGATTTAATCTTAGAAAGGGTGACTTTATAGCCGGTCAAGCAAGGCCTCCAAGAGAAAATGAAAAGTATTTAAGTATGTTAAAGATTCAGGCAATTAATGGAAAAGATCCAGAGAAGGCAACTACAAGACCTGCTTTTGAAAGACTTACTCCAATATTTCCAAACTCACAATTATTACTTGAAACCACTAAAGATGTTATTTCAACTAGAGTTATAGATCTTCTTTCTCCTATTGGAAAGGGTCAAAGAGGTATGATTGTGGCTCCTCCTAAATCAGGAAAAACAATATTGTTAAAAGAAATTGCTTTAGGTATTAGACAAAATTATCCTGAAATTCATCTCATGATAGTTCTAATTGGAGAGAGACCAGAAGAAGTGACTGACATATCTCGTCTTGTGAAAGCTGAGGTTATAGCGTCAAATTTTGATGAGTCACCTCAAGAACAAACAAAGGTTGCTGAAATGGCATTAGAAAGAGCAAAAAGACTTGTTGAAATGGGATCAGATGTAGTTATTCTTATGGATAGTATCACTAGACTTGCTAGAGCATACAATATTGTTGCTCCTGCTTCTGGTAGAACACTATCTGGTGGTATTGATCCTGCTGCAGTATATCCATCAAAGAAATTCTTTGGTGCTGCACGTAACTTTGAAGAGGGTGGTAGTTTAACAATACTAGCTACAGCACTTGTAGATACAGGTTCTAGAATGGATGATGTGATCTTTGAAGAGTTTAAGGGAACTGGTAATATGGAACTTAAATTAGATAGAAAATTAGCTGATAAAAGAATGTTTCCAGCTATTGATATATTGCTATCTGGAACTAGAAATGAAGAATTACTAGTATCAAAAGACATTATTGCTGAGTCTTGGAGAATTAGAAGAATGTTAGATGCTCTTAATCCAAACGAGGCATCTGAGATTATAATCTCGAGATTTAAAAAGACAAAGAATAACAAAGAATTCTTGATGACACTACACGAATAAGGGAAAGTTTAAATTTTATTAAACTTTTGTGAAAGATTTTCTAAAAGACTTAATAGGGTATATTATCCAAAGAGTGCTTCTACTTGTAATATCTCTATACTCTTTTATTGTAGCTTTTGCTTACAAATTAAAGGGATATTTAGTTCAAAATCTCTTTTGGGGTAGAAATACACTTTACAAGAATATTTTTCAGTTAGGAATTACAGTATTTACCTTAGTACTTGGATTTAGCGGTGTAACTAATACTTTTGCCCTATCTGGAAATAAAACAAACTCAGACTATTTAACACGTAATGCAGAGATTTTTGGCAGTAATCAAGGAAAAGATATTCAATTTGATTTCAATTATCAATCTACACCAAGAGGTGAGAAATATATAGTTCAGTCAGGTGATACATTAGAGCTAATAGCTAAAAAAGTAATACAAATTGAGAAAGAAGAATATGCAGATACTTCTGAAGTCACTGCAGACAGGGTTAAACGTAAAAGTGATGTGATTAGATTTACGAATAACTTATTTTCAGATAATCCTAAACTCAAAGTGGGACAAGAACTTAGAGTTTTCTTAGGAATAGATGGAATAATACATACAGTAATGAAGGGAGATACAATTAAAAGCATTGCAAAAAAGTATAGTGCAGATGAACAGGAAATTATTGATAGTAATCAGGAGAATATTGATTCAAACTTTATTGACGGTGATTCTAATAAAATAATCCTTGAGATTGGAAGTACTGTTTTTGTTCCAAACATTGATTTAACAGCACAGATTGCTGAAAACAAAAGAATAGTTGATGCCGCAAATAGACCTACAGTTGCAAAAAGAATTAATATTACCCCTAAAGTAATAGGAGGTGGTGCTTTTGGTTTTCCGTTGGGATCTGATTGTAGTGGTTGGAGATATGAACGAGGTTTCAAAGCAACCCACAAAGGTGTTGATCTATCGAGAGGTGGAGGATGTAGTATTGTTGCGGCTGATTCTGGAACTGTAGTTCAAGCAGGGTGGACAAATGGTGGGGGTGGATGGCAAGTTGAGATTAATCATGGAAATGGTTTCTTAAGTAGGTATAGTCATATGAGACAGGGAAGTCTTACAGTTAGTCCGGGTATGGTTATTTCAAAAGGCACAAAAGTTGGAATCATGGGTGCATCTGGTAGAGTGACAGGAACGCATCTTCACTTCATGATTGATTATAATGGGGTTCCTATAAATCCTGGACCTTACATAGGATTTTAATTTAATTCTAATGTTAGTTTAATATTTGATTTGATAGAATACAAAATATAATTAAATTACTTAAATTATGAGCACAATAAAAGAAAACAAAACATATTTATTAATGTTAGTTTGTATTTTGTTTCTATTCTTTTTAGCAAGCTTTTTTTTAAGTAAATCTCAATCATCTCCTTCATATTTCATGCATCTTACGTCAATCGTTATGAAATATGTGAATCCTTCAAGTGAATCGATAATTAGCGATAGTGCTAAGTTAAACCTAAAATTGAATACTAGTAAGGGTGATATCATTGTTGAGTTAGACCCTGCTTATGGATATTACAATGTCCAAAATGCTTATTTATTTTCAAAGGAAAAAGCATACGATGCTTCAAGTATAAGCTTTAATACTACTACAAATACTTTCAATTTTAGTGCTAAAGATACTTTAAAACGAATACTACCAAATGAAATTAACTTTGTTAGTTTAAAGATAAGTGCTGATAAAACAAAGGTTTTAAATGATAATAAGATTTACTCAGACGATTCATATATGTCAAAATCATTTAGCAAATATAGCTTCGGAGTGAAACTTGATACTACTAACCTTACCAGAAATGAGTTCATTATCTCAAACTCAGATAATAAGGAACTTGATGGGTACTATGTAAATATTGGAAGAGTTGTAAGTGGAAGTGAAATACTAGACTCAATTGCTAATAAAAAAGATAAAATTACAATTAATTCTTCAAGTATAAGTGTCAAACAATAAGAAATACTTCCTTGTATTTCTGTTTCTCCTCTCAATTCTTCTGGTAGGTAATCTATTCAAAGCTACTGATGTTGCTGAACAAAACAAGGTGACTAGCACGATTAAGGAAGAGGCGATGAATAGTGAAATAGTTGTAGATTTACAAGGGGCAATTAAAAATCCAGGAATATATACAATAAATACGGGGACAAGATTATTTGAGCTTGTAGAAAAGGCTGGAGGACTTACTGATAATTATGATAAGGAATATTATTCTAAGAATATAAACCCGTCTTTAAAGTTGAAAGATCAGCAAAAGATATATATTCCTACTGTTAACGATAGATATTTAGATAATTTTGTTAATATTAATAGCGCTGACCTAGATACTCTTGTGAGTAAACTGAACATCAGTTCTGCTAATGCAAAGAAAATAATAGGGGAGAGACCATTTTCCAATATTGAAGAACTTCTAAGTAAGGGAATATTAAGCTCTAAGATATATTCTCAAGTTTCATATAAAATAAGGATATAACTCTCACTTGTGTAATCAAATCATTATAAACGACATTCTGTCTCCCTTTTTCATTAATTTAATCTCCTCATTATCGGAGAATGCCAAGATTCTATTTGTAGCTTTATTCATAGGTCCTAATGGCTTTTGTTTATTAAATGTAAACTTCTATCAAAGCGAGGTGTATACACTCTTTAAAGAGAATGGTTTTCTACATCTCTTTGCTATTTCGGGGAGTAATCTAATCCTGCTCTCAATGTTTTTGGAGAAAGCTTTGAAACCTTTGAAAGTATTTATTAGGACGGGGTGGGTTAGGATAGTACTCTTAATTTTATATGTAACTTTTATTGTAGGTTTAGATGTGATACCAGCGGTGAGAGCTTTACTTACCGAATTTGTGTCTTTTGTCTTAAAAAGTTTTGGACTAAAAACTGAGTATAAATACATTACAATCTTACTCTTACTGATATTTCTGCTAATACGAGTAGAAAATATAATCAATATGTCGTTTATGCTTACCTTTGGGATCTTGTTGGTATCTTTAGTCTCTTTTGAGCTCTTTCTTAAGATAAAAGGTTTAAATATTAAAAATGATTCATTTATATCTAAATATTTTTATGAAAGTATTTTCACTTTATTCTATCCGTTACTAATTATCAAAGGTATTAATCTCTCATTTTCACAAATCTTCTTTGGCCTTATTATAAAAGAAATATTAGATGTTTTAGCAGTCTTTTATTATATTTTACTGTTCTTTTTGGGAGTCTTTAAAGAGATCTTTTCCCCAGTTATTAATCTTTTAGTTGAAATTCTTTTAAATGTTCTTAAAACCATCAATCTTAATCTTTTAAAATTAGAGTATTCAAACTACCTTTTTGTTTTTAGTGTTGTAGCAATTGTTATTCTTTTACTTGCTAGTGTTAGAAAGTTCGTGAGAGAATCATATTTAGATAAATATGTCCCTGTAGCTCAGATGGATAGAGCAAGGCATTCCTAACGCCTAGGTCGGAGGTTCGACTCCCCCCAGGGACGTATATTTCTTAATATGAATAGTAGCTTAGATTAGTAGTATTTAATGTAAGATCTTTAATCTCAATTATTATTTCTCCTCTGTGAGTGAAGTAGAATTTCTGAGCTAGTGTATTTGTTTCAAGTATAGTTATTGGATATGTCCCTGTTTTATTCAAGTTGAAATCGTATGTTTCGATAATCTGATTCTTCTCGTCTACCCTAATTATTAGGTCCTGATTATCAGATACAAAAGAAGGTGTTACAAGCTTAGAAATGTCTAAATAATTAATAGTTTCTGTAGGTAGTATCTTAATCAGTCTTTCAGGTAGTGATATCGTTTGTAAGATCTTTTCTCTTGAATCAAATATATTTTTTACGTTTATTACTTCTTTAACATTTAATATTCTCCCTGATGTATTTGAATATATATATGACTCTATAAAGGTGGGAACTGATACAAAGATGTCTTCATTCAAGTTTACATATATGTTTGCATTAAGAAGGCTTGAAGAAGGAAATTTTACTGTCTTTTTAGATCCTGCATTTAATAATATTACTGAATCACTTGTAACTAAGTATGGAATACCATTACTTACTTCATATTCTTGTTCTAGTTCGTCAATATACCCATAAACAGAAGGTTCTTGCTCATCCTTAATATTTTTAGTAAATATTATCTTGCCTGAGTTAAAAAACATTTTGTTGCTTTTGGTTATTGCAATATTTTGTGGGTTTAAGTTCTCTTTAATATTCCTTGTAAAATCATATATTTTATTGTTTTCAGAACTATCTACTGCAATTAATTTATCCTCTCCATTAAATACTATTATGGAAGAGCCTTTTGAAGTTATGATTTCTGTGGAATCACTACTGGTCCAGTATGGAAGTAGAGTATTAAATGTTCTTGCTTCATATTCTCCATCATTACTTATGATTTGTTGGAGAGGACTTTTTTCAAAGTTAATTATCCCAAGATTAAGAGTTTCGCTATCTGGTTTAGTTTCAATCCAATAGAGCTTTGTCTTATCTATAGACTGGAAAGTTTTTAAAAGAGAAGTGGAAGAGAAAAGAATCTTTTTATCATTCACAGTTCTGATAAGTTTATAGTCCTTTTTTGATACTGCATTTTCTTCAATATATATTTCTGAGATTATTGGGTGATAGAACTCCTTTTTAATCTCAATCTTATATTTTCTAGGTTTTAATGTAGTAAGTTGAAGAGGGGTATCTCCAACATAGGCATCGTCTAAATATACTTTTGATGCTTGTGGCTCTGAATTGATTATGGCGTTTCCATATTTCTCAAATTTGGTGTCAGAAGCACTAAATATATATCCCCTTGAATAGTTAATGACAAGAAGAATTACTAGTATATTTACAAAAAAGAAGATGATATTAAAAAGAAACTCTTTTTTCATATTTGAGTGATATAATGCGAATAAATATATCATATTAATGATGTTATGTTTAGAAAGAAAATTGGAATTGATCTTGGATCTAAAAACTTAAGAGTATATATTCCTGGTAAAGGAATTGTTATTGATCATCCAAGTCTTGTTTGCTATTCCAAGTCTCAAAGAAAAATATTAGCTATCGGCTCACGAGCTTATGAGATGATTGGGAAATCGTCTAGTGATATTTCAATTGAATATCCAATACAGTCAGGAGTAATAGCAAACTATAAACTTACAGAAGCGTTAATTTCAAGTATTCTTAAAAAAACATTGGGGTTTAATAGGGTATTTCCATTTGATGTATATGTATCTTCTCCTGCATCTTTAACTTCAGTAGAAGAAAGAGCACTACTAGAAGTAGTGTATAAAGCTGGAGCTTCTAAGGTAATAATCAATAAAAGTGTTATGGCTAGTATATATGACACGGGAGTATCAAATAGCAGTCTTATGGGTAGTATGATTATATTAATTGGAGCTGGTTTGACAGAAGTTGCAGTCCTTTCAATGGGAAATATTATCATAAGTTCTAGTATTAAATTCGCTGGTGAATCAATTAATGCGTCTATTGTTAATCACTTAAAAAATAAATACTCAGTTACAATTGGAAATACTAGTGCTGAGAAAATAAAACTTGAAATTGGAAGTGCTATGGAAGAGAAGTATCCTAAAGAACTAGAGGTAAGAGCAAGGGAATTAAACTCTGGTAATCCAACAAGTCTACTTCTTACCTCAAATGATTTATTACTCCCTATAAATGAATCACTAGAAAAAGTTGTTAAATGTATTAAGGATGTTTTAGAAAAATGCCCACCTGAAATTGTTGCTGATATTATTGATAATGGGGTACTACTTAGCGGAGGCAGTGCAAACTTGCCAGGAATGTCAGAATATATTTCAAATAGTATAAAAATACCATCTTCAATTGTTGATAACCCTTCGTATTCAGTGATAAACGGTATTGGAAAGATAATGGAGTCTTAAGATTTACTTGGATCTATCAAAATGTTTGATAAAGATTTCTTCCCAAGTAGAACTTTGTAAAAAGAAGATGTTCTATCAGATAATCCTACAAAGTATTCTTCATTTGAAGAGTTAACTTCTATATATACTTTAATGAAAACGGTGTATTTATCTTCTATTTTCTCAAATCTATCAAAGTAATCAAATTTCTGCTTAAGTTTAGTTGTCTCTGTTTCAATATGTTTTAACTTTTCTTCCTCGGTTGGAAGAGTATTGAGTGTATCTAAAGATGTTAGAATTTCTTTAGAAATATTCATTTCATCAAGTACAAATTTTGTATCGATATATGAGAATTCATTACCAGTGTCGATTTTTAAGTGTGTTTCAGCAGTGTTATCTCCTACACTTACTTTTACATCATTAGTAAGCCCTAGTATATTCTTACCTGTAATATCTCTAATTTCTTCTTCAATTTCTCCTCCAAAGAGATCTTTAGCTAAACGTATACTTTTCTCTATAGTTTTAAACTTAATGTCTCTAACTTTTTTTAATCTCCATCTTAGTCCATCTCTATTAGCAAGTTGAATAGATAGCCCTGGTCTTGCATTTATCTCGACTACTAGTGGTCCTGCATCTTTGTCGATAAGGAAATCTACTCCACAAAAACCAAGTCCAGTACACTGTGATACTTCTATTGCATATCTTAATAGTCTATCCCAATATGGGATTTTAATACCAGATACTTTTAAGTTGGTTCCTTGTATTGTTTCAATAGCTTTGCCTTTACCATATATTCCGTATGTAGTTAGTCCCTTAGCCATATCAATACCAGCTCCTATTGCTCCCTTGGCTAGGTTTGCTTTCCCATCGGATTCCTTGGTTGGAATTCTTATATATGACATTATTGGAATCTTGTTGAATACAATGATTCTAATATCAGGTGCTCCTTTATATGTTATAGATTTAAAATATCTATGAAGTTTTACTCTTTCTTCTATAATAATTCTATCAGGAGCATTATGTAGTGAAAACTCTCCGTTTAGAATTGCCTTTGAAAGTATCTTAAGTTGCTCAATAGTGTACTTACTTCCATCGGCTTTGATGTAATCACCGTTTTTATCCTTGTTATAGAAGATTTCTATGCCTGCTCCTTCATACCCAGTAACTGGCTTTATGACAAAGCTCTCTGGGAGTTTACTCCAATCAAAGGATTCGAGTTGTCGTTCATCTTTTATTATCGCAACGAGTTTCGAAACTGGTACGTTATTTTTGATTAATATCTTCTTTGTGAGTATTTTATCGTCAGCAATACGTATACTTTTTCTAGTATTGTAGGAATGAATGTAAATGAGACTACGCTCATTTCTTCCAAGTAGCTTACGTCTGTTTTTAATCAGTTGAAATATCGGAATCATCTTCTAGAAGGTTTCTAAATCTGAAATATTCTGTAATTCTAAGTCCTAAGTATTTTCCAATGAAGAAGTTTAGAAGTATTACTACTACAATTATCCAAGAGTTAGATAAAATTAGACTCTGAAACTTATCATATGTGATTAAAAGAAACATTCCGATAGATAGCGCTAAAGTTCCTAGACTCATCTTTAAAGCGACTATAAAGCCTCTTTTTGTATACATTGATAAATATTCTTCTGCGATGACAATTATCATAAGAAGAACTATTAGATCTACGTTAATAAATGATGATCTATAGAGAAGTGATGCAAAAACAAGAGAGGTTAAAAGACATAGACATATGAAACTGATAATAAGGGCTTTTTTAGGAATGAAGTGCATGTTTATCCTGTTTGTTACCGTTTTAATAATACTAGTACATAAAAGGGTAAATACAACAATGAATAACCCATATTTAATGCCTCCTAATTGATCATATCCACTTCCTACTTGATTGATTGAAAGTTGAAAAAAGATATATGTAAGGATCAAATGAGGATATAGATTAAAAGTTCTAAGCCCAATAATATATCTAAATGTTCCGATTAAAGTGGCTAAAAAGGGGAGAGTGAACAAAAGAATTACTGTGTTACTAGGAATTCCTGCAACATTAATCAGATAGTTCGATACAAAGTCCATGTTAAATATTTAATAACTTATGAATATATTAACAGAAAAATCCCCTTAATGATAATACTCATATAAGGGGATTTTAATTCGCTACTAAATATTATTTTAGTTCTACTTTTGCTCCAACTGCTTCTAATTCTTTCTTCATCTTTTCTGCATCCTCTGTCTTAACTCCTTCTTTTAGAGTTTTAGGTGCACCATCAACCATAGCTTTCGCGTCACCAAGTGCAAGACCTGTTAATTCCTTAACTTTCTTGATTACGTCGATCTTTTTATCTCCTGCTGATGCTAGAACAACATCGTAACTAGCTTTAGCTTCTTCTGCTACAACTGTTACTGCTGCTGCTGGAGCTGCTACTACGCTTGCTGATACTCCGAATTTCTCTTCCATTGCTTTAACTAATTGAGATAGTTCTAAAACTGACATTTTAGATACTTCATCAATTACCTTTTTAGCATTTTCTGATAGGTTATCCATTGAAATAAATATAAAAAATAAAAATTATTGAGTTTTTTCACTAACTGCTTTAACAGTCAGTACAAACTTTTGAATAATACTACTGTTTAATCTTACAAATGCACTTAATGGTGCATTGAATGTTGCTAATGTCTTAGCTAACATCTCGTTATAAGATGGTAGAGATGCTATCTCTATTACCTCTGATTTACTTACTAACTTCTTGTTATATATTCCAGCTAATATCTCAATCTTTTTTGTATCATCTGCAAATTCTTTAACACTTTTAGCAGGAGAACTAATATCACCTTTTACAAAAACTACTCCATGTTCGCCATTTTCAAATAGTTTATCACTATCGATATCTGGATATGTATCTTTAAAAGCTCTTTTAAATAGGGTGTTTTTAACAACAACATATTTAGCTTTTAACTTGTTTAATCCAAGTTTAAGCTTTGTTGACTCATTTGATGTAAGACCAGATGGTTTTACAAAGTAAAGAGCATCTGCTGAAGCTAAAGCTTCTGAATATTGCTTTACTGCTTCCTTTTTTTCTAGTTTTGTTTTTGCCATATAACTAAAAAAGATTGCCCTAAGACAATCTTTCTAATAACATATAAATAATATTAGAAATTGTCTAAACAGGAAATTAAGTTCCTTTGAACACCTGTTGTCTTTGACTCTTTCAAGACATATTGTAATCTATCCTATCTTACTTTGTCAAAGCTTTAATCTCAGCCATTTCAATTCTAAAAGGCTTAGACATTGTAGATTTGACATATACTGATTTGATTGCACTTTCTCCATACTTAGATAAAGTTGCAAGAGCTTCTTTCATTAACTGAGAGTAATTACTCTTAAGAGCTTCATCAGTCATTGATAGTTTTCCAAATTTCATATGTAGAGATTTAGCTTCTGAAGCTTTAAAATCTGCTTTTCCTTTCTTATACATATTAATTACTTTTTCTAAATCTGTAGTTACTGTTTCATTCTTAGGATTAGGCATAAGTCCCTTTGGTCCTAAAGCTTTTCCAAGAACTGCAATTTTAGACATAACAGAAGGGGTAGCTATTAATATATCAAAATCCATCCATCCATCTGTAATTTTCTTTACGTAATCTTCTAGTCCTACATAATCTGCACCTGCTTTCTTTGCTACATCTGCAAATTGTCCATCAGTTAGAACTAAAATCTTCTTTCCTTTTTCAAAAGAGTTATCAAATACTACTGAAAATCTTATTGAATCACTTTTGTTTTTATCAGGTAAAGAAAAGGCAACTTGACACTCAAGAGTTTCGTCAAATTTTACTTTTTTCTTTGCTCTAAGTTCTTTTAATATTTCGTCGAATTTATTCATGGTAAGTTTATATTAATATTATTTTTGAATATCAAGTCCCATACTTTTAGCTGAACCTTCAACTATTTTCATAGCAGATTCTAGATTATCAGTATTAAAGTCTGACATTTTGTATTTAGCAATTTCTTCTATTTGAGCTTTTGTTATCTTTCCTACTTTCTCTTTGTTTGGTTTACCTGATCCAAGTTTAAGATTAATCTTTTGTTTGATTAAATCTGAAACAATAGGTTTACCAACAACTATTTCGAAACTTCTATCGTCATAAACAAAAAGCTTACATGCAACAGTAAGTCCCATGAATTCTTTTGTTTTAGCATTAAACTCGGTACAGAAAAGTCCGATGTTAACACCGTGTTGTCCTAGTACTGGACCTAATTTTTGTCCTGGAACTGCTTTGCCTCCAGGGGCTGCAATCTTTACAACAGCTTTTACTTTTTTCTTTGCCATTTTATTTCTTTATTTAATATTTACATTCTAATAACTTGAAGGAAATCCATAACAACAGGGGTTTCTCTTCCAAACACTGTCAAAAGTACTTTGACTTGTCCTTTTGCATCATTGATTTCTTTGATACTTCCAACGAAATCTTTGAATGGACCATCAACTACTTTCACAGCATCACCAATCTCAAAGCTTGCAGAATATTGAGGCTGTTTAACCTTTGAGAAGTTAATAATTCCATCTACTTCAGAATCCTGAAGAGGAGTTGGTTTCTTTACTGTTCCAATAAACCCTGTAACACCTTCTGATTTTCTAACTAATGTCCAAGTGTCATCATTCATAGCCATTTTGACTAGAACATAACCTGGAAATACTTTTTCTTGAATAGTCTTTTTCTTACCTTCTTTAATGATTATCTTTTCTTGAGTAGGTACTAATACTTCTGTAACTAGATCACTCATACCATTAGCAGCAACTCTTTGTTTAATTTGAGTAGCTACTTTATTCTCATGTCCTGATGAGCAATTAACTATGTACCATTTTTGATCAGTATTCATCGTTATTGTGTTAGAACTAAACTTCTTAAATTAAAAAGTCCTTGGTCTGTTAATGCAACTGCTAGTGTAAATACTATTATGAATCCAAGAACAAGTAGGGTATATCTCACAGTCTTATTAAGAGTTAACCACTCTACTAATCTAATTTCATTAAATACGTTTTTAAAAAAATTCAAAACTACCATATGTAATTATATCTTACAGAAACCAAAATATACAATATTGGCAGGCGGAGAGGGATTCGAACCCCCAACACACGGTTTTGGAGACCGTAGCTCTACCAATTGGAGCTATCCGCCCATCATCCCCAAAACTTTACCCTTAGCTTGCCTTAGTCTCTTCAAACATCTCATGTTTTCTTGTTTTAGGGTCGTACTTCTTTATTTTTATCTTATCTTTAGAGTTAATTCTATTTTTAAAAGTAGTGTAAAATGAGCCACTAGCTTTGTTTGCAACTCTAATTAAAATTCTATTTCCTTTCTTTGCCATAAAAAATTTAAAAAAAATTAATCCTGAAGCTCTTGCCTCAATTTGTCGTATATGACTATACCAGATGCAACACTCATATTCAAAGAGTTAATAGGGGACAAAAGTGGAATTTTTACAAAAAAGTCACATTTATTCTTAATTTCCTCACTTAAAGAGTGATCTTCTCCTCCAATTATTAATGCTAAAGCACCAGTTAAATCAGCTTCATAGTAATATTTTTCAGCAGTTACTTCTATTCCAACAACTTTAATCGCATTCTCTTTTATAGTCTTAATTGCTTGAAATATATTTTCTTCAGCAATATTTGCGTACTCATATCCACCCATTGAAGCTCTCATAACCTCAGGTCCAAACTTGGTATTAGGTGGTACTACTATTCCGTTTACCCCCGCACTCACTGCCGTTCTAATAATAGCTCCTAAGTTATGTTCATACAAAACATCTCGAATTATTACAAAGAAAGGAACTTTGTTTTCACTTTCAACTCGCTCTATTAAATCACGAACATTAGTTAATTCCTTCTTGTTTCCAACTGGACGAAGAGCTATAACTCCTTGATGAATATCGGATTGACACATTTGGTCCAATTTCTTTTTATCTATATAGTCGAGTCTTATTCGAGATTTACGGGATAAAAGAATAAGCTCTCTAATCTTACTATCTCTTTTAATTCCTTCTTGTAAATATATTTTAGACAAAGGAGATTTAGCTCTTAGAGCCTCTAATACTGGATTTCTTCCTTCTATTTGATCACTTTTCATAAATTACTTTTAGCTTTTAATAAAATATCTTGAGTTCTTTTAACCCACTCAGGCTTACCTTTACCAATAGTTAATAGATTTTCATATCCTTTTAATCTATTTTCTATTTCTAAGATAGCTGCCTCCCTACATATTTTATCATCTTTTATGGAAAAACCCGCCATATTTATTCCCATATCAGTAGGGGATCTATATGTATGGATATAGTTGTTTTCGGAAACTATTCTTTTTCCTAAACTTTCAAGTATTTCAAAAGCTTCTACATCTCGATTATAGTTTACAGCTTTCCTTCCATTTATTTTTTCATACCTAACATCTTCTAGATTATAGTCACCAATATCAGCAGTTGCTGCTTCATATGCTAAGTTAATAGGATGATTAAGAGGTAAATTCCAAATAGGGAAGAGTTCATACTTAGCATATCCAGATTCTAAACCTTTTAATTTATCTAAATATATTTGTCCAAGACATGTAGATAGTTTTCCGCTATTTGATCCAGGTCCAGTAACAACAACTAGTTTAGAAGATGTAACAATATATTCATCATGTCCATAACCATCAGAAGAAAGTACTTTATCAGTATCATGAGGATATCCCTCAATCATATATCTTTTATATACTAAATATCCTTTTGATTTAATTAAGGAAACGAAATCACTTACAGGAGATGGTTCAATATCACGAGGTATCTTGTTTACCACAATATGTATTGGGTTATTAAAAGTTTCTTTTAGTTTCTCAATCATCTCAAGAACCTTATCTATATAGCTTTTACTTCCATTTTCAAGAGGTCTATCTGAAACAAAGTCTTCAGAATTTACACAAAAAAGAAATTCAATGTTGTCAAATTTCTTAAGAATTTTAACTTTAACTGTTGGATCAAAACCAGGAAGTACAGAAGAGGCATGTCTATCAAATAGAAGCTGTCCCCCTATTTCAAGATAAAGTTTTCCATTAAACTTAGAAATACGATCAAGTATTGCTTTGTATTCTTCCTCTAAATATTTATTTGAATCAAATCCATCCATTTAATTAATATATCAAAAATAGGGGAGAGAGATAAGTGGAGCTGAAATCGGGACTTGAACCCGAGACCTTTCCCTTACCATGGGAATGCTCTACCAACTGAGCTATTTCAGCAACAACAGGTATTCTATCAAATTATATATGTATAGGGAATTAGAATAATAATGGAGCCGAAGACAGGATTTGAACCTGCGACCCACGGTTTACAAAACCGTTGCTCTACCACTGAGCTACTTCGGCGACAAATGACATTATACACGAATAGAAAGCTCCAAGGCAAAGTATTTCTCCAGTCTGAAAGGCCTTACGTATGTAAGGGGGACGTCCCTTGATAAAACCGAGGCTCTATCAAAAAGACATTGTCCCATTCAGTTATTATTAAGGTCTTTATTATACTGGACCGTTTTCGATGCCTCAGAGCTAATTAAAGTATACCACTAGAGGTAATGAAGTAAACATGAATTTAGCTAGTCTAATTATGTATATATATTGAGGATATTCACCTTTGAAAAGGTATATATGGAAACACCTTGATAAATGTGTGGTATTTACGATACAATCTACTTCGTTATGGGAAAAGAATGTTATATTACAGGAAAAACTACATCTTTTGGAAATAGCAGAAAGCATCAATACGGTGGTGGATGGGAATATAGAGCACCTGCAACCAAAAGAAAATGGAAACCAAATCTTAGAAGACTTAAGATTGTGGAAGATGGTACTCCAAAGACTGTCTGGGTTTCTATGAAATTCTACAAAAAAATTAAAGCTGAAGCTTTAGCTTAATCATTGATTGTATTTCTCCTTTCTGATATATGCTGTCTATGAATCTTAATATTATTGACCGCATACTTTCTAAAATCACATATGATGTCGGTATAGACTTAGGTACTTCTTCTACACTTGTATCTGTTAAAGGTATTGGTATTGTTGCTCAAGAACCTTCAGTTGTCGCTATTAATCGTGATACTAATCAAGTACTTGCTGTTGGTAATGAAGCAAAAAAAATGATTGGTAGAACTCCTGCAAATGTTGTAGCCATGAGACCATTAAGAGATGGTGTAATTCAAGACTTCGAATCTACAGAAGCAATGCTTAAATATTTCATTGAAAAGATTCATCTACATACAAAAGGATTTAAATTACCTCGTCCTCGAGTAGTAATTGGTATTCCATCTTCTGTTACTGAAGTAGAAGCAAAAGCAGTGATTGATGCAGCTCTTTCAGCAGGAGCAAGAGCTGCATACACCATAGAAGAACCAGTAGCAGCAGCAATAGGATCAGGGCTAAAGATTAGTGAAGCACGTGGATGTATGATCATAGATATTGGAGGAGGAACTAGCGATATAGCTATATTATCTCTAGGGGGAATAGTAATAGATAAAACTATTAGGATTGCAGGAGATGAAATGGACGAAGCTATTGTAGAATATATTAAGAATAAATATGCGCTATTAATTGGAGAGAGAACAGCAGAGGAACTTAAAATTAAAATTGGATCTGCATTTCCTCTCTCTAAAGAAACGGTTTCAAATGTTTCTGGTCGTGATTTACTTTCAGGACTTCCTAAGACTATAGAGATAAGTAGTAGTGAAGTAAGAGAAGCTTTACTTGTTGTACTAAATCAAATAGCCGCTGCTGCTAAAGCAGCACTTGAAGAAGCTCCTCCTGAAATATTATCTGATCTATTAGGAAGTGGAATAATGATGGCTGGAGGTGGTGCCATGCTATATGGTATAGATAAATTCTTTGAATCAAAACTTAATACTCCTGTACATATTGCACAAGATCCAATTACATCTGTAGTCAAAGGATGTAATATGGTACTAGATCAAATAGATCTATTTAAAAAGCTACAATTGAAAGAAGAAGACTACAAAATTGACTAATGAAAAATACACTTAACATTAAAAAGATAGCAATACTGTTTCTCGTTTGTTTCCTCTCTTTTCTCTTTCTTACCGTAATTGGTGTAATAAATATCGATACAAATACTATCGATAGTTATTTATTTTCTATTTCTAAAAGAGTATCTGTTGTAAGTGAAGTTGTTGATAGACTAGGAGTATATAGGGAAGAGAATGAAACTCTTAAAAAAGAAAATCTTGATTTACTTTCGAAACTTTCTAAATTACAAAGTTTAGAAATTGAAAATGAGAAATTAAAATCTCAGTTAAATTCAAAAGAAACAAGTAAGGAGAATAAAGTGTTGGCAGGTGTTACTGGTATGAACAACTATTTAACTCCAAGTGAGATCACTATTAATGTAGGAAAAAGTAGTGGGGTAGCTGTTGGTAATGCTGTAGTACTTAATGACTTTTTAGTTGGTAAAGTAAGTGAAGTAGGAGAGAGTAAATCACAAGTCACATTACTATCTTCCAATAAATACTCATATATTGTTACAAATAAAGACTTAAGTGCTAAGGGAAACCTTACTCTTAATTCTAGTAATGAACTCATTATGAGTTTAGTTTTACCTGGAGAAATTATAAAAGTTGGAGATCTAATTGTTACTGATTCAAGTAATACAGATGTAATGAAGAACCTCATAATAGGGGAAGTGAGCGAGATTAGAAATTCTCAAAATGGATTTAATAAAGATGTTGTGATAACTAGATCTCTTGATTATTCAAAACTAGATTTAGTTTTTGTAATACTCTCAAAATGATAAAGAAGATATTTAAAATCTTTTTATTCCTTCTTTCTCTAATATTATTAATAATATTCCATGGTAATTTCCTTTTTGAAAAGTACCTATTCTTTTTCCTTCTCACAGTTTTATTTATCTTTGATATCGACAATTTAAAAGTAGGATTAATAGCTGTATCCCTCTGTCTACTATACATTTTAGGTATAAATATATATTTGCCTTTAGGTCTTGTTGTTATTGTCTGTTTACTCTCTGAATATATCTTTCCTAAGTTTGTGACACTTTTTGATAAGAATATATTAAGAGCAGTCTATATATATTTTGTTTTATTAATATATTCATACCTTACATTTGGACTAAATATATTTGAGTTAATCATATTTACTCTCATAAATATTTTGTTACAGAGAATATATTTCAAATTAAATGATTAAATATATTTTAAAATCACTTCTTTCCTTTGCCCTAATACTCGTTATTGGGATATTTCTTTGGATAAGTATATTTAAACTCCAGGTAAGTAATGCATATGAGGAGAATCAACTTTCAAGTTTTGTTGATCAAAAGTCAGAAACTTTAGTAGCGCAAAGAGGAAATATATATGATAGGAATGGAGTTTTACTTGCATACAATGAACCTGGATACAAAGTAATCTTTGATAATACTCTAGTTAGTTCTTCTGAGGGATTAGATATTGTAGGGAAGATTGCTGATATTGTTGGGATAAATAAAGAAGATCTAATAGAAAATTTTAAAGAGAAAACGGTAAAAGAGGATAAAGAAATACGTTTTAAAGATTTACTTCTTG
Organism: uncultured Candidatus Saccharibacteria bacterium; assembly: GCA_964430225.1. Taxonomy (GTDB): domain Bacteria; phylum Patescibacteriota; class Dojkabacteria; family JBAXKR01; genus CAYSFE01. The sequence continues at coordinate 154,353 of CAYSFE010000001.1, read as the reverse complement.
TTCCAAGTATAGAAAGAGATCAAGTATTAAAGATATCAGCTAAGAAAGATGAATTACCAGGAATCAAAGTCACTACTTTCTTTAAAAGAAAATATGTGTATCCATATATATTGTCTCATGTAGTTGGATATACCTCTGAAAGTTTACCTGATATAGAAGTAGGAAAGTTTGGAATAGAGAGAACATATGATCAAATACTTTCTGGAACTAATGGATACATAGCTTCTTCTGGTCAAGTAGTAGAACCCATAAATGGAGAAGATATATATTTAAGTATAGATATATCTTTACAGCAAAAGCTATATTCTTCTTTAGAAGCTAAACTTAAGAAAGAAGGGTTGGGTGCAGGAGCTGCTGTAATATCAAATGTAAAGAATGGTGAGATTCTTGCAATGGTAAGTTATCCAGGATTTGATACAAATATGTTTTCATCTTTCCTACCTAAGAAAGAATATGAAAAACTCTTATCTGATCCTAATCTTCCTCTCATAAACAAAGTTGTATCATTACCACAGCCAATAGGATCTACATTTAAACCTGTTGTTGCTTTAGCTTTACTTGATAGTAAAACAATAGATACAAAGACAGTTGTTAATTCAGAAGGATGTATGAAACTATCAGATAGAGGAGAGATATTTTGTGAAGCTGAGGAAAGTGTCTTAGGTAATGTTGATCTATATAGAGCCATTGCTAAATCTAGTAACGTATTCTTTTGTACAAATATGCTTAAAATGGGAATAGATAAATTAAATATATATACAGATAAACTTAACCTTAGTTCCAAATCAGATATTGATTTAAAAGAAGAAATTAAAAGTAGTGTGGCTACTCGTGAATTAAAAAAGAAATTAGAAAATTCTGCTTGGTACTATGGTGATAGCTGTAATACAGCAATAGGGCAGGGACTAAATAGGATTACCCTAATTCAACTAATGAATATATCTTCGAATGTAGCTAATGAAGGAATTACATATACCCCTCATTTAGGTGTTAGGTCATCTAAAACATTTACATATGTTCCTTCCATATTTGTAGATTCTAAAGTAGATAAAAATATATATCTGGATATTAAGAAAGGTATGAGACAAGCTGTTACTGATGGTTCTGCATACAAACTAAATAAACTTACACCAAACTTTGCTGCTAAGACTGGATCATCTGAAGTAGGGCCTTCGTCCGCTGCTAACTCTTTTTCAACAGGGTTTTGGCCATATGAAGACCCAGAATACTCATTTGCAGTATTTCTAAGAGGTGGTTCATGGGGATTTAATAGTACTGAAGTCATAGAATCAACTTTCAAAAAGTAATGTATAAAGAAAAAGTAATCAAGATAGATATATATTCTTCTATCTATCCACTTTCATTAAAAGAAATATATGATCCCCCTAAAATCCTTTATCTTAAAGGAAACATAGAGCTTCTTAAAGATAGTGAAAAGAATATTTCCATTGTAGGAAGTAGAAAGGTAAGTAAGAAAGGAATTCAAATCACTAAAGAATTTACAAAATATTTTGTAGAAAATGGACATGTAATTGTTAGTGGACTTGCATTAGGTATAGACAGTTTATGTCATGAAGTAGCAATAGAGAATAAAGGAAAAGTAATAGCAGTACTTCCATCTTCAATAGAGAATATATACCCTAAATCATCAATACCTTTATCAGAGAGTATTTTAGATAGTGGTGGACTATTAATTTCAGAGTATGAAGAAGGATCATCTCTGACTAAACAAAACTTCTATTTTAGAAATAGGATAATTACAGGACTCTCGGCAAAACTCTTTATTCCTGAATGTGAAATAGATAGCGGAAGTATGATTAGTGCTAAGTTAGCATTTGAACAAGATAGGGAAATCTATACAGTTCCAAGAGATATATATGAGGAGAAAGGGAGAGGGAATAACTATCTAATACAAAGATATATGGGTAGGTTAGTAATTTATCCCAATGAAGTAATATTTGACATATAGTAGTTTTTGAAAGTGGTATAATCCCGGATATTAATATTTTAGGATGTTAAACATGGCATTAGCTGATCAAGTTACACCTGATCAAATGGTTTATGCAGGGAGTGAGGCTGAGAAAAAAGTTGCAAAAGTAAGAGAGAGAATGAATGATGAAAAGGGTCTTGATAGTGCAGTAGAAACCTTTCTAGGCGAATTAAACGCTCCTGTAGATGTTCAGTTTGGAGAACAAAAAGGAAAGAGTCGATGGGAAATGTTAAAAATTCTACTTGGACGCTTAACTAAACCTCTACCTCAAAACGGAAGTCAAGAAAGAGACGCACTAGAAAGGAATTACTTGAGAAGTATAGCCGAAAAAGAAGATGTTGTTATTGGAAAAGGAGCTAGGGCTGTAGAAAAAGTAAAAGGCATAAGAGGGTTATCACATGAAGGTAGAGTTGAACTAGTAAGAAAAATAATGAATAGGCTGGGGCTTTATTTATCAGATCTTAAGCCTCAAGAAATAGTTGATTGATTATATATAAAATAGATTCTGAAAATTTAAGTAATCTCTTTTAAAGAGTATAATCTCTCCATTATTATGTTTTTGATCTATTGCCTGAAGAACCTATTAATGATTTTGAATCTATAAAGGATACTCTTGTTGTAGTTCTTATAGATGGTGAGAGATGTTATGGTCAAGTTCCTAATGGTTTTGAATTACCAGATACAGATCAAGCAATAGAGCTTGATGTTGTCTATAATGAAAAAGGAGAGATAATTAGAAAGGGAATTGTTGCATTTCCATTTGTAGAAATAAGTACCGATGATACTGATTATGGAATAATAGGGCCTGATAGTACTACAATTAATTGATGTAATTAGTAAAATTATAGTTTTAAAATTGGAAAGCTTAAAAATAGTCATATTAATTCAAGTTTAAAGCCCTTTCCCCTTGAATATATGCTGTCAACTGATATAATTGAATTCGTCTTTATATTTATATATCAAATTTTTATATGGAAGTAACTAAAGAAGTAAAAGTAGTTAAATATTCACCAACTCTACCTGACTACAAGGATTTTTTAAAGGCTGGAGTGCATTTTGGTCATCAGACTAATAAATGGAATCCTAAAGCTAAGAGCTTTATCTTTGGTGCTAGAAATGGAATTCATATAATAGACGTAAATAAAACTATTGAATCTCTTAATGTTTCATTAGCTGAAATTGCTAAAGCAGCTTCATTTGGAAATGTATTAATAGTTGGAACTAAGAATCAAGCTAAAGATATTGTAGAAGCTGTTGCTAAAGATGCAGGTGCTTTCTATGTAACACATAGATGGGTAGGAGGACTGTTAACAAACTTCAAACATGTTAAGAAAAGTTTAGATAGATTAAGAAAACTAGAATCAGATTTTGAAACTGGAATTGAAGGTAGAACAAAGCAAGAAATTTCTTGGATGAAAAAAGAGTGGATGAGATTAGATAGACTATACGGTGGAATCAAGACAATGGAATATCTTCCAAAACTTATCGTAGTAGTAGATCCAACATTTGAAAAATCAGTAATATTAGAAGCTGATGAACTAAATATCGTTACAGTAGGATTAATAGACACAAATACTGATCCTTCAGTTGTAACTTATCCAATATTTACAAATGATGATGCATTAAGTGCTATCAAAATGATAATGGGATTAATTGGAGACGCTGTTAAGAATGGAAATAAAGGAAATGGAGTAAAACATGTACAAAAAGACTATTCTAAAGTAGAAGTTAAAAAGATTGTTAAGAAAGTTGAAGAAGTTGTAAAAGCTAAAAAGGTAAGAGTAAGAGTACAAAAAGAAGTTGCTAAGGTAAAACCTGTTGAAAAAGTTGTAAAAAAAGAAGAAGTTAAAGAAGTAAAGACAGTTAAGAAAACAGTAAAAGCTGTAGCTAAAAAGGCTACACCTGCTAAGAAAGCAGCTCCAAAGAAAGCAGTAACAAAAAAAGTAGCAAAAAAAGCTACTAAATAATAATATATATACATAAATTCACAAATAGGAGGTAGATATGGCAATAGATATGAATCTAGTTAAACAACTAAGGGAAAGATCTAGTGTTGGTTTTGCTGACTGTAAATCAGCTCTTGAAGAAGCTAAGGGTGATATTGAGAAAGCATATGAAATATTAAGAAAGAAAGGTATTGCTAAGCTATCTAAGAGATCAGATAAAACATCTGAACATGGATGGATTGGTACATACTTACATAATGGTCAATTACTTGGACTTGCTATAGTTATGTCTGAAACAGACTTTGTAAGTCAAGGAAAAGATTTCCAAGAGTTTGCTAAAGAGCTTGCTATGCAAGTAGCTTCTCAAAATCCTACATATATTAAGATAGAAGATGTTCCTGCTGATGTACTTGCTAAAGAAAAAGCAATATATGTTGAGGAAGTAAAAAAGACTGGTAAACCACAAAACATTGCTGAAAAGATTGCAGAAGGAAAACTATCAAAATTCTATGAAGAAGTTGTATTGATGGAACAACCTTGGATAAAAGATAACTCTAAGAAAATCAAAGATCTATATAATGAAATGCTTGCAAAACTTGGTGAGAAAATAGTAATTAGCAGAATTGAGAGAATTACTGTATCTTAAAAGTATATGAATGATTTTAATATTGGAAAAGTAAAAGCACTAGATCATCTTAAAGATGAGTTTTCTAAGGTACGTGCTGGTAGACCAGGAAGTGAACTTCTTGATGGGGTTATGGTTGAAGCATACGGATCTCCTACACCTCTTAATCAAGTAGCATCAATTTCTACAGTAGATTCAAATATGATAGTAATATCACCTTGGGACAAGAGCCTTATTCAAGATATTCAAAAAGCTATTCAAGCTTCTAACTTAGGAGTAAATCCTGTTGTAGATTCTGAATCTCTTAAACTAATCTTCCCACCTTTAAATGAAGAAAAAAGAAAGGAATTTGTAAAACTATGTGGAGCTAAGGCAGAAGAGGCAAAGGTAAGTCTAAGACAATTAAGAAAAGAGATAATGCAAGAACTTGATAAGAGCAAAAAAGATGGTCTTTTAACAGAAGATCAATTAAAAGTAGAAGAAAAGAAATTACAATTAGATGTAGACAATGCAAATAAAGAAGTGGACACGATACTTAGCGATAAAGAGAAAAAATTAATGACAATATAACATGCCAATAGACATACCTGCCTTGTTTCAAACAATCATTGTTATGACTCTCCTAATTGGAATAGTTGTTACTATTCATGAATTTGGGCATTACATTGCTTCTAAACTTTGTGGAGTTAGAGTGGATGAGTTTGCATTTGGAATGGGTAAGATGTTAATTGGGAAGAAATGGAAAGGAACACTTTTTAGACTTAATCTTCTTCCATTAGGTGGGTATGTAAAAGTACATGGACAAGAAGGGCATATAGATGAGCCTGATAGTTTTTCTACTAAGAAACCTCTTCAAAAGATCTTTATACTCATAAATGGAGTAGTGATGAATGCAATACTTGGTATTATCATTTTCTCAATCTATCTTCTTATCACAAATTTTGTTGTGATCATGCCTAAATCTGAAGATATTTCTATGAAGTTTGATAATGTAAGTATAGTGGAAGAACTTCCTAGAATATCAGCACTTGAGGATGGAATGGCAGCAGCAAAAGCAGGACTTCCTCAAAACTCTATAGTCTTAGAAATGAATGGTAAAAAGGTATATAACATTGATGAATTTAAAAGTGTAATTAGATCAAACTTTAGTAAAGAGGTAACTATTAAGCTTCAAAAGCTTCAAGATCTTACAATAAAAGAATATAAAGTTCTTGTGACTGAAAAGAATGCTGAAGGATTTCCAATTATTGGAGTTGTAATTCCAGGAGAGGTATATAGACTCGACTATTCAGGTAATAAACTACTTGCTCCAATTGCTCATACTCTAAACTATACAAAATACAATTTAGCTTTGTTTGGTAATCTAATTTCACAATCATTTAAGGATAGATCATTCAATAAGATAAGTGAGGGAACTGGAACAATAGTCCAAGCTACAAGATATACATACAAGTTTATAGAAGCTAGCTATTTTTTAAATGTTCTTGAGCTATGTGCTGCAATCTCCTTATCGGTAGGTATATTTAACCTACTACCAATACCAGCATTAGATGGTGGATACATCCTTTTAGTAGTCATTGAGACCATTACAAGAAAGAAATTATCTGATAAATGGCTAAATAGGTTTGTTGGGGCAGGATACATAGCTTTAATGGGTCTCTTTGTGATATTATTACTTCGTGATTTCTTACAGTTTGGATTTATTCAAAATGTAATTGATTCTTTATCTAAGTTATTCGGGAGGTGAATGTAATGTCAGTAGTAGTAAATGCAGATGAACCAATAGATGCAGCTTTAAGAAGACTTCATAGAGAAGTTTTAAGAGAGAATATTATGGATACTCTAAAAGAGAGAACCATGTATAGAACTGATTCTCAAAGATTAGCATCAGTAAAAAAAGAGTTTGCTAAAAGAAAAAGAAAGAGAAGACAAGCTCTAAGAAGGAGAGCCTCAAAAGGAACTCCTAGAAGATAACAATAGCCCCGCTCTAAAAAAGCGGGGTTTTTTATTTTTAATATCTATTTAAATGCCACAAGTACAAGAATTACAAGGAACTATCGTAAATATGCATTTAGGTTTATTAAAAGGAATAGTATTTCCAGGAGAAGATAACCCAGTAATGTTTGCTCATCTTGCTTTAACACGTAAAGACATAGTAGATTTAGAAGCCACTGGACATTCTGGATTAAGAGTTGTTCTAAAGGGAAATGGTTTCTATGCTGTTGGTCGTGTTGAACAAGAAAAGCCAGGGGATTGGTTTTTATTTTATCCAGAATCAAATCATTTAGTCGTTGATCCTAATGTAGTTGGAACTGGCTTACCAGGTGCTGATGAAATATTTCTTATAAGAAATGGTGCTAGATTTGAGTTTAAGTTACATGAAGAAAGTATGATTGCAGGAATTGCCTTAAATGGTAATAATTCTGAACCCCTTAAACATGCAGAGTTTGTGCTTTATGAGATATTTACTGTCAGGGAAAGAGCAAAAGAATTATTTTTGGCAATAGCAGGGAACGTGCTTCCAAAAACATCTCCAATTGCTGTTTGTCAAGGAGAGAATGATTTAGCAAAATAGTTAATTGAGCAATGGTTCTAATTATATTTTAATATTTTATTATGGCTATATATCCAACTTATGAGCATCATTTTCTGTTAAATGAACCTGTATTAGGAAGTGTCCTTCTTCCTAGGCTTGATGGAAGTATGAGAAGGATTGTTTACTCTAGACTTGCATTAACTGCACAAGATTTATCAGACTATGATAGTGCATCCTTGGAAAATGGTATGCCAACCGTTCTAGAAGGGAAATATTGGCTTGCAGTGGGAAGGGCTGTTCTGGTTGAAGGTAGTGTAATGTTTAGACCAAATATTAAAGAATCATTAAAAAAAGACCCAAGAACTCCTGATTCTGATTTGAGTGAAATGGCAAGACTAGCTGTAAAGGGTATAGCAACACCTTCATTTCTTTTTGATCTAATAACTCCCCCAGAATTTAAACCAGGACCAACGGACACATATCATTTCTTTCAAGTAAATCCAATTGAAGGTTTTCTATTATTTCCTGTTCTTCCACATAGTGAGAGGCTAGAAAATTATCTTATGAATCTTGCAAGTAGAGTAGTGAGTTCTAGTAATTAATTGGATTTTTCTTCCCATTACAAATATATCCTGATATATTCTCATGATATATGTCAGATACTTTATACCGAAAATATAGACCTCAAGATTTTAGTAGTGTAGTTGGACAATCACATATTGTGGATGTATTAAAAGCACAGCTTGTAAAAGGAAAAGTTGGTCAGTCATATATATTGATTGGTCCACGTGGTACTGGTAAGACTTCAGTAGGTAGAATACTTGCTAAAGCCGTAAATTGTACTTCTTTAGTGGATGGTAATCCTTGTGGTAAATGTGATAACTGTAAGCTATTCCAAGAAGGAAAAAGTTTAGATTTTGTTGAAATAGATGCAGCATCAAATAGGAGTATTGATGATATTAAGATACTAAAGGAAAAGATAAGCTTTGCACCTATCCAATTTAAAAGAAAGGTATATATCATAGATGAGGTTCATATGCTCTCTAAAGATGCCTTTAATGCCCTTTTAAAGACCCTAGAAGAGCCTCCAACCCATGCTTTGTTTATCCTTGCAACTACTGAAGTAACAAAGGTCCCGATAACCATACTATCTAGGTGTCAAAGGTTTGATTTTAAACTTGCAACGCTCACAAATCTTAAGGATGTATTAAGAAACATTTCTAGTTTAGAGAAAAAGAATATTGAAGACGAAGTATTAGATACTATTGCTGAGATGGGAAGGGGAAGCTTTAGAGATTCTCAAAGTATTCTTCAAAAGCTCATAAACCACTCAGAAGATAATGTAAAAGTAAGTCAAGATATGGCCTTAAGAATTTTAGGATTATCTCAGATAAAAGAATTAACAACATTATTTGAAAGTATATATGAAGGGAATAACGAAAAATCACAGGGGATATTAAAAGAAATTTTAATATCTGGTGTTTCTCCATCAAACCTTACTTCTCAACTCATTAGGTATTCTGAGAAAGCATTAGGAATATCTAAATATTCTGAGGAGAGAATATATGAAATCCTTGAAAGTTTTCTAGAACTAGAAAAGAAATTAAGACTTACTGACTATGATGATCTTGCAATGGAGCTATGTATATATAACCTAAGTAATAAGAAAGAAAAGAAAGTTGAGAAAAAGGAAATAGAGAGTGAATCTAAACCCTCTAAAACAAAAGAAGATAGAATAGAAGAAAAAACTGTTGTTTCAGAAAAGAAGGAAGATAAAGATGAAAAGGTAGTTCAAGAAGAAGTTGTAAATAATATTGAGAAGGTGGATATGGCTAAAACAGAAGTTACTGATAAATATATGGCTGTTAAAGGGGTGTGGCTTGATTTACTTACTGGTATTAGAGCACGTAATGTACACTTAGCATCTTTCCTTTCACAAGCTGTAATAGATAACGTAGAGGGGAATGTCATTAGACTCAAACTTAAATATGCTTTCCATAAATCTAAAATAGATAATGGTAAGAGTAAAGAAATGATAGAAGACGAGCTAAAAAAACTTACTGGTAGTAGAATGATACTTGATACATATGTTGGAACTAGTATTGACGATGAGAAAAAACCTGATATAGTCAAAGACGTATTCGCTGATCTGATGTAATTACCTATTATTAATAATCTTATGTTAGGAGGAATAAAAGACTTAATGAAAATGAGATCTGAGGCTATGAAACTTCAAGATCAAATGAAAAAGATTACCATTATTGGAAAATCTAAAGAAGAACAAGTAGAGGTAACTATAGATGGTACTCAAGAAATACTTGATATGAGTATTTCTGATGAAGTATTAAACCCACTTCTTAAAGATAGTTTAATAAAGCAGATGAAAGAAGCTTTCAAAGATGCTCAAAAGAAACTACAAAAAGAAATGGCTAAAGATATGGATATGGATAAATTAAAGGGAATGCTTGGAGGCAACTAAATGACTTATCCGAAATCTCTTCAAAATCTCATTAGTGAGCTTGAGAGTCTACCTGGCATAGGACCTAAGATGGCAGGTAGGATAGCTTTGAGTTTGTTCAAATACCCATCTAAGATAGAAATCATTCGAGAATCACTTTCTGGAATAACTCATTTAAAGAAATGTCTTAAGTGTAATAGTATATCTGATGAAGAGATGTGTAATATATGTTCTGATAATACACGTGAGAGTAATAAGATAATGGTGGTGGAAGATTACTTTGATAGTGTAGTTATAGAAAACACTGGATCTTTTAAGGGATATTACTATATAATAGAGGGGTTGATATCTCCGCTTAATAATATTATGCCGGAGAATCTAAGAATAAAAGGCCTGATCGATAGACTTAAAGAACTGATTTCTAAATCCTCCTCTTTAGAAGTAATATTTGCTCTAAATCCATCACTTGAAGGCGAGTCGACAATGCTTTTTATAGAACGTGAGATAGGAAAAAACTCAGCTGTTAGTTACTCTAGGCTAGCAATGGGAGTTCCAAGGGGATCTGATATAGACTACATAGATACAGACACCCTATCTTCCGCCATTGAAAGTAGAAAACAATTTAATTAATTAATTTTTAGAAATGAAAATAAGATTTTTAGGAGCATCCGAAATGGTAACAGGAAGTTGCTACCTAGTAGAAACTGATACATTTAGCTTCATAGTTGACGCTGGAATGTTTCAAGGTAATGATATAGAAAAATATAACTATGAAAAATATAATTTTGATCCATCAAAAGTAGATTTTGTGTTTCTAACACATACACATATTGATCATTGTGGATTAATTCCAAAACTAGTAAGAAATGGATTTAACGGTAAGATTTACTGTTCAATTCCAACTCGAAGACTAGTAGAGTTACTTCTTTTTGATTCTGCAAAGATTCAAGAACAGAACTTAAAAACTTACCATAAGAAGAATAGTATAGTTGATGGACATCCATCACTTGCTGATACTTATGGACATCTAGCAGAGTTTATCTATTCAAATGCTGATGTAACTAAAACACTAACAATGTTTGATCCAATTGAATTAGATACAAACACAGTAGTAAATGACTCTTTATCATTTAAAATGGTAGATGCAGGACATATATTAGGAGCAGTAAGTTTACAAATCACTATTAAAGATAAGGGAGAAAGTAAAAATATTCTATTCTCAGGTGATATTGGTCATAGAGGACAAGGACTTGTAAAAGTCTTTTCTCCATCTAAAGACTTTAAGCCTGACTATATTGTCATGGAATCCCTTTATGGTGGCATTAATCACCCTAATAGAACAGATACTGTTGATGAACTTATTGAGATCATTAATAGAACTACAGCAAGTGGGGGTAATGTTCTAATTCCCTCTTTTGCAGTTCAAAGAACTCAAGAAGTACTATTCGAACTTAAAAAAGCAAAACAAAGTGGAAGATTAAAAGAAAACTTAGAAGTTTTTGTAGATAGTCCTCTCGCAATTCGAGCTACTGAGGTATATGAGAAATCATACCTTTATCTTAATAGGGAAATTCAAGATAGTTTCGCTAAGAATGATAATGCATTCCATTTCCCATATCTTCAAAATTCTCTTTCTTCTAAAACCTCAATGGGTATAAACAAGAAGAGAGGAGTTGTTATCATAGCAGGATCAGGAATGTGTGATGGAGGTAGAATCCTTTATCACTTAGGAATAAATCTTTCTCAAAAGAACACTTCTGTTATATTAGTAGGCTTCCAAGCTGAAGATACTTTAGGCAGAGAACTAATGAATGGAGCTACTGAAGTAAAGATCAATGATAAAAGAGTAAAAGTAAATGGATCTGTAAAGAAACTACTTGGATTCTCAGCTCATGCTGATCAAGGAGACTTAATAGACTTTTTTAAGCAATATGACTCAGAAAACCTTAAGAAACTTTTCTTAGTACATGCTGAACCTGAGAGAGCAGAAGCCTTTGCTTCAGAAGTAACTAAGGTAAAACCATCTTTAGAGATAAAGATGCCTAAGTTTAAAGAAGAAATAGAGCTTTAAACAAAATCAATCTCCTCTAGCTAGAAATAGTTAGAGGAATGGAAATTTGCCATCCTTCCCAATAGTAAATATAATGACTTCACATATATGTCTTTATTCTTACGTTCTAAAAAACTAGATATTGAAACAAATGATGCTCTCATTGCCTTAATCAATAAGCAGGATGCTGATGAAGAGGGTTTAGTAGCAGGAAGCACAATAACAATGATTTGGGATGATAATCCTAAAGGTGTTTCACTTGTCATAGATACTACTGAATCACTTGTTCCAAGAGGACATATAGGTTTGTTTACAGATACATACTTGAAATTTGGATTTAAAGATCTAATGATGATTCAAGTAGATATATCAGCTCCAGCAGAATCAATTGCATATATCCGTAAGAAGATGTTAGGAGGAAAACTTACTGATAATGAAATCAATACTGTTGTAAAGGATATTGCTAGTAATAGACTTGGACCTGTACTTACTGCTTACTATGTAGCTGCTGGATATTCTCCTGGATTTGATCAAGATGAAGTACTTAGTATGACTAAGGCTATTGCATATAACGGGGAGACATTTAAGTTTGATGGAATAGTAGTAGACAAGCATTCTATTGGTGGAGTAGCTGGTAAAGGTATTACACCACTTGTTGTTCCAATACTAGCTTGTCTTGATGATGTCATAGTTCCTAATACTTCTTCACGAGCTATTACTTCAGCATCTGCTACTACCGATATGCTTGAAGTTATAATGAAAATGAGTTTTCCTAAACCTAAACTACTTGAGATGATTAAAAAGAATAAAGTATTCATGGTATGGGGAGGAGGATTAGATTTAGCTCCTGCAGATGATCATATAATAAGGGTTCAAAAACAACTAGGTATTGAAAGTATTGACAAGTTTGTTGCAAGTATAATGGCTAAGAAAATAGCTCAAGGAGTAAACAATGTAGTGTTTGATATTCCAATAGGTCCAGGAGCAAAAATATCTACAGATGAACAATACAAAGAAGTAGATGAAAGCTTTAGAAGAATTGCAAGTCATTTTGGAATTAATGTTGCATTACATAAGAGGCATGTTAACTCTATTGATGGACATGCAGTAGGACCAGCACTTGAGTGTATTGAGTTTTTAAGAGTATATGAAAATGACGCTATTGCTCGTGAACGTGAACTTGAAGAAGATGCAATTTCAATAGCTGGAGATTTAATCGCTATGGTTAAGAAAATCTCTAAAGAAGATGCGGACAAGATGGCATCAGGGTTTTTAAACTCAGGGGCTGCAGAAAAGAAATTAAGAGCAATCATTAAAGAACAAGGTGGAGTAGAGAATATTTCTTCTAATGATATTGAAATTGGTGCTCTTCACTATGAATACAAAGCTGATAGAGATGGAGTAATATCTGGTATTGATAACAAGTCGGTATTTGATGTATGTAGAGCACTGGGAAATCCTTTCATTAAAGAAGCTGGACTATATTTCCATAAGTTTCCAGATCAAACTGTTAAAACTGGGGATAGGATATTTACAGTTTTTGCTACAAATCAAAATCGTCTTGACACTGCTGTTAAGATTGTATCTAAACAGTCAATTGTTACATATAAATAATGAGCCTAGCACTTGGTATAGTAGGTCTTCCTAATGTAGGAAAGTCTACACTTTTTAATGCTTTAACTAAAAACTCAGTTCCTGCTGAGAACTATCCTTTTTGTACCATAGATCCTAATGTGGGTAGAGTATATGTGAAAGATAGTAGGCTTGATAAGCTTACAGAGTTAGAAAAATCTAAAAAAACAATATATGCTGATGTAGACTTCATAGATATTGCTGGTATTGTAAAGGGAGCTTCTGAAGGACAAGGACTTGGGAACAAATTTCTATCTGAAATAGCTGAAGCTGATGCTATAGTTCATGTAGTTAGAATATTTGAAAACAAAGATGTAATACATGTAAGTAATAAAGTAGATCCAAAGAGTGATATAGAGACAATAAACACAGAACTAATACTAAAAGACTTAGAAGTATTAAAGAAAGTTGTAAATAACTTTGAGAAGAATTCTAGATTTGATGTAAAGGCTAAACTAACAGCAGACTTTCTAGCTGAACTACTAAAACACTTAGAAGAAAGTAAGTTAGCAAGAGATTTTTTAAAAGATAAACAAGAATACATTAAAGCTAATGAAAGTTTAAAAGCAGATCTTTCCCAGATAAGCCTAATAACAGCTAAACCTACAATATATGTAGCAAATATTGATGAGAGTAGTATTACAAATGTAAACCTAGAGAATCTTAAGAAAGTAATGGGACTAGTAGAATCCGATACTGTCATACCTTTATCAGTAAAACTTGAATCTGAACTATCTACTTTAAATGAAGAAGATCAAAAAGAATTTCTTAGTCAATATGGATTAACAGAATCAGGAATAGTGAGACTAACACACGTAGCATATGACACCCTCGGACTTATGAGTTTCTTTACTACTGGAGAAGATGAATCAAGAGCATGGACTGTTAGAAAGGGAGCTAATGCTAAGGAAGCAGCAGGTAAAATACATACTGATTTCTCAGATAAGTTCATAGCTGCTGAAGTAGTTTCATATGAAGACTTCGTTGCTTGTGGAGGATATAAAGGAGCGGCTGAGAAGGGAAAAATAAGACTTGAATCAAGGGACTACATAGTAAAGGAAGCTGATATCATGAACTTTAAGCATGGTGCTTAGAAATATACTTATTCTGCTTTTTCTATGTTTGGATCTAATTTAGTCTCTTGTGCTCCATCAATAATTTTCATTAATGCTTTTTTAATTGTGCCTCCAACTGATTTTGGGGGCCACTCATAGGCGTCTCCATCAATATGTTCAGTGTCTAGAATTGGGGAGTTTTCAGCCATAAATTAGAAGTAATAAATAATTTTGGGCCAAATAAATAATACTCAAATCTAGGAAGATGTCAAATATTTTTCTCTAATTTTAATTCTGTTACGGATATACCATACGATTTGTAGTATTAACGTAATAGAATAGGGGATTTACTCCTTGAGAATAAGGCTTTTACTATGGTATTATTGATATTGCCATTGTGTGTGTATCTATTTATTTAATTTCGTTTTTTAAAATGAAGCAAAAATATGAATTTGTTGTGGTGCTTAAAGCATTATTGCCTGAAGATGTAAGGCTAAGTGCTCAAAGTAAGATTGAGGGAATGATTAAAAGTGATGGTGGAGTTATCAGTAAAACTGATGTATGGGGTAAGAAACATCTAGCATATAAAATTAAGAAACATGATGAAGGTTTCTATATCGCATACAGAATTGAGATAGACAAATCTAATACAAACTCATTTACTTCTAATGTTGGTCTAATGCCTGAGGTGCTACGATATTTATTAATTAAAGAAGAGGAACTTTAATTTATTAATATATATCTATGGCAACAGCAAGATCATTAAACAAGGCAATGATTATCGGGAATTTAACTAGAGATCCCGAAGTAAAATATACTCCTCAAGGTTCATTAGTATGTACATTTGGAATTGCAACTAACAATCTTTGGAAGACTCAAAGTGGAGAACAGAAAGAAAGAGCAGAGTATCTAAATATTGTAGCTTGGAATAAACTAGGTGAGATATGTGCTAACCTACTAAGTGTTGGAATGTTAGTATATGTAGAAGGAGAGATTAGAACTAGAATGTATGAAGTTAATGGAGTTAAGCACTATAGAACAGAAATTAGAATAGATGATATGAAGCTATTAGATTCAAAGGGAAAGAATGGAGTAGGAGTAGAGGGTGCAGAACTATCAAAAGATAGTAATGAAGAAATACCAGTAGCTAATGAAGTTTCAGAAGAAGAAGCTCCAGTAGCAAAAGAAGATTTACCTTTTTAATTTAAACAAATAACATGGCAATCAAAAGAAAAAAAGCAAAAGTAATTAAAGTTGAAGAGAACTGTCCATTTGGTGGAGATCCATCAAAGGTTGACTACAAAGATGTATATAAACTTAAAAAATTTATAACACCTCGTGGAAGAATACTTCCAAGTTCTAGAACTGGAGTAAGTGCAATATGTCAAAGAAAATTAGCTCTATCTATTAAAAGAGCAAGATATTTGGCATTACTTCCTTTTGTGGACTACATATAAATTCTAAAGTAGAATAGATGCATATAAAAAATGCATCTATTAAACTCTTCTAAAAAAATAATTTCAAATACTAGTAATAATCTATGTGATCTTTTTTTGTTTGATGAAGAGACTTCTGATACATACCAATTAGCTAGAAAAATCCCTGAAAATTCACTTAATGAATACCTTAAAATTAGCTACTTAAAGCCTTCTATTTCTATTACCTTTAACATGGAAGGAGAAGTAGACGTTAAGAGACTCGGAGACCATTTAAATGAGTCTAAACTCTCAAATTTGGTGTATCTTGATATGACTTTAGAGTCTGTTAAACTACTTCACATATATACCGGTCCTAAGGGAACAATAGTAAAAAGAGATAGCTTTTCAATCGATCCAGTTATTGATAAAGATTTCTTAAGTGAATGTAATAGAGATATCTTAAATGCTAGGTCATATCAAAGTGCATATTTAGGAAGTCTATATCCAATATATTTAAAATTTGTTTCAAATGTACAAGCATCAAAGATTGTATTTGGAAAAGTAGATGGAGTGGTACTTTCTCCTAATGTATACAAGTTTTTTGATATAGATAAAGTAATGGTACTCCTATCTCAAATATTTAATACAACTACCGTAATTAAGGTAGAAGTTGATAAGTTTGGACTTATTTGGGAATCTTTTATTGGAAAAGATAGTGATTTGTTATCAAAACTTAATACTGAAATGAGGTTAGGATATATTATCAATGCCTTCTCTAGTGCAAAATATGGGGAAATAAATGAGGTAAATATACTAGATGGGAAAATGGATCAAAAGGTATATGGAATAACTGGAAGAATTTTAAAATATATGTTTGATGAAGATGGTTCTGTTTCAATTTCAAAATGGAAAACGTATGGGTTACTTGATAAAAAGGTATTTGTAAACTTTGGAATGAGTAATAAAAAGTTTAAAGAATTCCCAAATGTTTTAGACTTTACATATTTCAGTGAATTAGAAAGAACGTAATGTATATTAAAAGATTAAATAAAATTAAATATATTAAAGATTCAATCTTTAAATATGAGTTGCCATTAAAAACTAAACTAAATTTTAATGCAGGAGAAAAAGTAAAAAAAGATGACATAATAGGGGTAACTAGAGACTTTGAAGTTCTTCAAACTTTTAATTTAATAGAACTATTAAAAGTAAAGCCTCAAGAGGTAAAGAAATATATAAAAGTATTTGATAAAGAATATATCTCAGAGGGAGATATATTGGCTGAAAGATCTGTAATGGGAGGACTTGGGAAATATGAGGCAATATCAGAATTTGACGGATTTGTTGATTTAAGTGAGATAAAAAAGGGAACGTTAAAAATACTAGGTGAAATTAAGGAAAGTGTGATTAGAGCCAGTGCTAATGCAACAATTGATACAGTTATTCGCGGAGAATGTATAGAAGTGAAATCAAATGTGTTATCGATCTCACTTAATTCTTCTTTTGGAAAAGGAGAATATATGGGTGAATTTATATATTTTCCTAAAGAAGGAAATATTGAGGAACTTGATATTATGGACAAAGTAGTTTTTGTTAATGATGTTCTTGATAAAGAGAAATATTTAAGAATAAATGAATATTCGCCTAAGGTTATAATTTGTTCTGTAGTATCACCAGAATTTAGTGCTTCTTCATCTAAAATTCATAATCTTTTTAATATATTCGGAGTCAGTGAAAGTTTTGAATTAAATAAACTGTATGTGAATAATCTATCTCGAATGAGTGGATTATCAGCTTTTGTATCTAGTAAGCAAAATACATTATGTTTTAGTGTAGATAAAGCACTGAGTATAAAAGAAGAAGAATACATTGAGATTAAACCAGGAATGAAGGTTTTTGTAACCAGTAACAAACTATTTGGTTTAGAAGTTAGTGTTTTAACAGTAAATGATTTTGATTTAGAGGTAAAAACTGAAGATGGTAAAGTCGAATACTTAAGTTTTGATGAGGTAGCATATATCTGCTAGAATAAGTTTTTATGAAAGATGTTCATTTGCCTAAAAATTCAAATAAAACATACTCATTTGTTTTTGTAACAGTAGTATTAGTAGCAATTTTTTTTGTTGTTGGATATTTCATTGGTAAAACCGATGTAAGAACAAATATATCTTCTGAAACTTCTACGCCTGTATCTCTTTCAAGTTTTTTTGACACAATTTCAAGTGGATTAAATCTAAGTTCAAAAGAAAAAATCGATCCTAAACTTATAAATGATGTTTATGATGTAATTAAAACTCAATATGTAGATAAAGATATTAGTGTAGCTAAACTATACAATGGAGCTATTAAGGGAATGGTAGAAAGTTTAGGAGATTCTCCAAGTATTTTCTTTACTGCAGATGAAACCAATGATTACAAGAAAAGTATTAGGGGAGATTTTGAAGGAATAGGAGCAGAGCTTGGATATAGAGGGGGGAGAGTGATTGTAAAGAGATTACTTCCAGATTCACCTGCATCAAAATCAACTCTTAAGGTTGGAGATATGATTCTAAAGGTAGATGATTCTACTATTAATGAAAATGAAGAAATATCTATTGTTGTAGGTAAGATTAGAGGAAAAGCTGGTACTCAAGTAAAACTTAGTGTGAGTGATACTACTATTGCTAACTCACGAGAAGTAAAAATTACTAGAGCAGCAATACATTCTGAAAGTATGGACCTTGTAGATGAGGGAAATGGAATATATAGGATAAGACTATCAAGATTTACTGAAGAAAGTTTAAGTGAGTTTAATAATAATTGGGACAAACTAGAAAAAGAACTATTAAGTAAAAATCCTAAAGGGGTGATACTTGATCTTAGAGGTAATCCTGGTGGATATCTACAAGGTGCTTATCATGTAGCAAGTACTTTCTTAACAAAAGGTAAAACCGTTCTTTATGTTAGAGATAGAGATGGTATAGCTGAAACATATACTGTAGAAGAAGATGGCAAACTTAAAGATCTCCCAATGATTACATTAGTAGATGGGAATAGTGCATCAGCTTCTGAAATACTTGCTGGTAGTTTATCTAAGAATAACCGTTCAAAACTACTTGGTAGTACTACATATGGAAAAGGTAGTGCTCAAAGTATAATAGA
The DNA here is from genome assembly GCA_964430225.1 of uncultured Candidatus Saccharibacteria bacterium. Lineage (GTDB taxonomy): Bacteria > Patescibacteriota > Dojkabacteria > JBAXKR01 > CAYSFE01. The sequence goes on along the minus strand of CAYSFE010000001.1, from coordinate 135,502 downwards.
ACCATCAACATGGAATGGAGCATCACTACATATCACTGTACAAAAATGGTTGTTACCAGATAAAACAGAACTTACTCGTGAGAAACCAATAGTTCCTGATATTAAACTAGATGCTGATTTAGAAGATATCAAGAAAGGTAATGATGCCCAAAAAGATTTGGCAGTAGAAGAAGTAAAGAAACTAATAAAGTAAATACATGATATGTAATACATTTTAATTTTACTCAAATGGAAGAAAATACAAACACAAACCATAGCGAACCTGTGAACCCTATTGTCAATAAAGATAAGGAAATAGGACAAAAGATATCTAAGCGTAGATGGAGATCAAGACTTACTTGTTTTTCAGGCTGTCTTGTTATCCTTATGATTTTAATAGTAGTTGGAACAGGTATATTTGTATGGGCAAATGGAAGTCTAAAGAGATTTGTGTGTTCAAATTCTCTTAAAGATTCTTTCATATACAAAGAAGTAAAGTGTTCAGAAAGTACTACTGATGCTCCTAAATCTACATTTGAACAAGGTAAGACTCTTGAGCTAGATACATCAAATTTAAATACTCAAGAAGAACTAATCACTAAGGTGGTAGAGGAAACATCTCCAAGTATTGTGACTGTTGTTGCTACTTCACCTGTTGATCCAAGTGCTTTTGAATCAGGAAACTTAGAAGGTAGTAAACAAAATATTGGATCTGGATTTGTAGTTAGATCAGATGGAGTCATAGTAACTAACTCTCATGTTGTAGATAATGCATCTCTAGAATATTCTGTAATAATTGGAAGTGATAAAAATACAGTGCCTGTAGATAAGGTGTATCTTGATCGTGGTAATGATATTGCAATCTTAAAAGTAAATAAAAATGATCTTCAAGCTCTTAAACTAGGAGATTCAGATAAACTAAAAAGGGGCAATATGGTAATAGCAATTGGTTCTCCATTAGGAGACCTTACAGGAACTGTTACATCTGGAATTGTTAGTGGACTAAATCGTGATGTAAATGCTGGATCTACATTTGGAACTCAAGGCAAAAAGTATCAAGGAGTTATTCAAACAGATGCTCCAATAAATCCTGGAAATTCAGGTGGTCCTTTGTTTAATTCAAAAGCTGAAGTAATTGGAATTAACTTTGCAACTACTTCAGGAGCTGACAATATCTCATTTGCTCTTCCAATAAACAGACTAAAAGTAAAATTAGCGGAATTTGCAGAGAAAGGTAAACTCTTAGAACCTTTCATAGGAGTAAGTTTTTCTCAAAGAACTTACTATCTAAAAGACACAACTCTTAATGGAGCACTTATAACCTTAATACAAGTAGGTTCTCCTTCAGATAAGGCAGGACTTAAGAAAGGTGATGTAGTTACAAAAGCAAATGGAAAGAGTTTAGAAAATGAATCATTCTTAGAAATTATTCAATCAAGTGCTGTAGGATCTACTTTAAGCCTAGAAGTATGGAGAAAAGGTGCTACTCAGAATGTCTCTGTGGTAGTAGGGGATAGGAGTGACTACGATAAATAAATGTATCGATAACGACCATATTGATCTTTAAGGAGTTTAATTGTCTTAAATGTACTTTTAAACTCCTTTTTTATACTCTCATACTGTCTCTTTGAGTTTATCTCGAGATATATTACTCCATTTTTATTTAAATGAGATTTAGAGAAGTTTAAAATATCTCTTACAATATCTAGTCCATCCTTTCCACCATCTAAAGCAATATGTGGTTCATGGTGTTTAACACTCTTTTCTAAGTACCGAATCTGTTTAGAGTTTATGTATGGTGGGTTAGATACTATTAAGTCGAATAATTCGTTATTCTTTAGGTCCTTAACGCCCACTTCTTTAAAAGTAATATTGTCTACCAAATTTTTCTTCGCGTTTAGTTTTGCAATTTTAAGTGCTTTTTCTGAAATATCTATTGACAAAAATTTGGATTTTAAGTTTTTAGGAAGGTTTTTACTTAGAGCAATAGATATTGCACCAGATCCTGTCCCTATTTCTATAACATTGACGGGCTTAATTTTACTTTTAAGGATAATATCTACTAAGTTTTCTGTCTCTGGGCGAGGAATTAAAACATCTGAAGTGATGTATAGGTCGAGAAAAAAGAAAGAGGAGTGATTAGTGAGGTACTCAATTGGTACTCCAGATAATAGATCCTGACACTTTGATTCAAAAAGTTGTATATGTCTATGAGATAGTTCTTTCTCATACACTAAAAGCTTCTCTTTTGGTAAGGAAAGAATACTTGAAAGTATTGATAGCTTTGAAGATACGGGTATTTTAACATGTTTTGCTAAAAGGTCTTTAACGTAACACTTAGGTAACATGGATTATATTATCTTTTCACTTAAAATTTCATCTATGTCACCTGCAAGTATCTGGTCTAGGCTAAACCAGCTCTTCTTTATTCTATGATCTGTAAGTCTACTCTGTGGAAAGTTATATGTCTTAATTTTATCTGATCTATCACCACCTTTAATAGCGTTTTTTCTAATATCTCCAGTCTCGTTTAGTTTCTTTTCACGTTCTAGTTCGTAAAGTTTAGAGCGCATAATTCCCATTGCCTGCTCTTTATTTTTTATCTGACTTCTTCCTTCTTGGCAAGTTACTACAGTATTAGTTGGAATATGTGTAAGTCTAACTGCTGAGTCTGTAGTATTTACTCCTTGTCCACCAGGGCCTCCTGCCCTATATACATCTACTCGAATATCGGCTGGATTTATTTCAACAATAGTTTCATCTATTTGTGGAAGTACCACTACAGATACTGCTGATGTATGTATCCTACCTGCAGCTTCTGTTTTAGGTATTCTTTGTACTCTATGTACTCCAGATTCATTTTTGAGTTTTCCAAATGCACCTTCTCCATTTACTTCAAATATGATTTCTTTCATTCCTCCTTGTGATCCAAAACTTTCTGAGAGTAGGGCAAGCTCCCATCCCTTAGAAGCAATATATGCTGAATACATTTTGAATAGATCAGAAGCAAACAAAGCTGCTTCTTCTCCTCCTGTACCAGCACGTATTTCTACGATACAAGATGATTTATCTAGTTGAAGATCAGGGTTATCCATATCTTCAAGTTCTTTTTCAATTACTTTTGTCTTTTCTTCAAATTCAGAAATTTCTACTTTAAGTAGTTCACGTAGTGAAGAATCAGTTTCTTCTCGGAGTGCAGCTCTATTTCTTTCAATCTTACCTTTAAGATCGATATGTAAATCAAGTAGGCTAATCCTATGTTTTAGGCTCTTAAGTTCATTGGAAAGTTTCTTTACATTAGAAGGATCCAAAAAGACTGTAGGATCACTAGATAGTTTAGTTTCAAGCTCATCAGCTCGTTTTTTATAGTCATCGATTGAATTCATTACCTATTTGCCTTGCATTTCTTTAAGCATATCTTTAAGGGTTAGTTTACCACTATCTGTATCAATCTTTGTGGTTTTTCTAACTCTTTCAATCTTTTTAGCTTTCTTTGCAAGTACTTGAGAAGTGTTAATAGAGTGAGATCTCTTTTCAAATTTCTTTGCTAAGTTTTCTGTATCTATGATTCTTTGTTTACCAGTATAGAAGGGGTGATTACCTGAGTGAATATCTACTCTTATCTCTGGAACTGTTGCACCAGTAGTAAATATGACTTTACCTGCACTAATAACCTTAGCGTCTTTGTAGTATGTTGGATGTATATTTGATTTCATATCTTCTATATATATTGACTTAAACCTCAACATTATACCCTAGATACATATGTTGTAGCAATTGATATTTTCCAATTATTTAAGTTGAATATAATATTCAGTTTATTCTTTCTCTATTACTTGACCTAATATTCTTTTGGAGAATTCTGACCTTAGACTAGCAATTAGGCGGGGATAAGTACTGATTACTAACTTTTCAACTTGTTCTTCCATTCTGGTAAATTCATTTACTTGGACTATAACATCATTTCTGTTACAAATAATAGGTCTACCACCACTAAATACTTCAAAACTCCCATTACTATATGAAGTTATTCTACTTCTTACCGCAAGAAGAGTAACGGAATTATCGGGCCTAATAAGCTTATAAACCTCATTTACATGTATCTGTGAATCATTTAAGCTACGTCCCATTCTCAACATTGAAGCTGCTAATCTTTCTCTGTATTTATCTACTGCGGATTGAATTGGTTTAGTCATAGAATCGTAAACATCAGTATCTTTAGTATTTCCAAGAACTACATTAAGTCTGCTTTTTGCATTGAAAGCATGAAGTCTGCTTCTTTGTAAGAAATGAACAAGTAAACCTTGTGAACGAGAACAAAGATCATCTAATACTTTTCTTGCCGCACTGTCGAAAGATTCTAGGACATTAGAGACCTGGTCTTTATAAGTTTTTAAGTATCCCAAGTATCCAGCATAATCAGAAGTTGGGACAACATAGTTAAATGGATCATCTAATGTAGTTACTTCTAATGATGCCAAATTATTATTATTTAATTTGAATATATGTTTTTTTACTGTTTGACCTTTGGAAATTTCTGTTGTAGGTCTATATACTCCTAAGCGGTTTCCTGTTCTTGTATCAATATATTCTCTTCCAGGAGTGAGAGATTTTTCTGAGCCTGGTAATGAATGTATTTGATCCATTGCTCGTTGATGGGGTGTTTCGATAGTACCTGTGTCAAATTTAGTATTGTTAACAACATCAATAATAGCTGAAGCTATTCCTTCTTGTCCTAATACATTGGCCATAAAAGCATAATTAATAGATTAAATTACGGATTAGCTGTGGATTATATTCCTCTTATTGGTATTTATGCAATAAAAACCCCACTGTGGGAAAGTGGGGCTGACTCTGGCTATTTGATTTTAAGCTCTTCTTAAAAAGAACTTATCTAATTTCACTCCATCAATATCTTTACTCATCTTTGCAACGGTTGCACTTGATGCTCCTGTAATTCTTATAATCTCTCTATACTTTATTCTTTCTAATAAGGCTTCTACTATTTTTGCCCTCTGAATCATCCTTTTAACTTCTTGTTTTCCTAGTAGGATACTAAGAAGCATTTCTATCTCTTTAGGGCTGCTAGCCTTCATTAGGGCCTTATATAAAATCTCTCCTTTATTCTTCATAGATAATATAGGTAAAATGTTATGAGAATACAATAACAATTTGATTTAAATCAGTAAAGCGAAATATTTGTAACAAATGTTACTTTGATTGTGGTAAAGTCATGACAAACATAGTAATATCATGTATTATTTTTCAATATATCTATCATGCAAATAAATCTTGTAAACGGTTCCCTCAAATTCCAAGGGACTTTAAAGAGTTTTCTATTAAACCCAACCAAAAAGAATGAAAAAGAAGGAGATGTTTTAGTAGCTCTAAATACTTTTGACAAAGATGTTGTAGGTAACTATATATATAAGGCAGGGGAGTATGAGAACAGTGAAGTTCTACTAAATCTATATAAAATAGATGCTAAATATAAAGCAGATGTGAATTATGCATTAATCACATTCGAAGGTATTCATGTTCTTTGGTTATCAGGAGAAGTTACTGATCTTCCTAAAGAAATGGTTGAGAACTTACCAGATATCCATTTCTTTATCTTTACCCCAGGAGATGCTAAGAGCATAGAAAAGAGAGTAGACTTAGTATCTGAAATAGAGCCTGCATACTTAGTATTACAAGATCATTCTAAAGAAGAGTTATTTGATTTTGAAAAACAATATGGAGAACAATCAGAAGTAGTAAAGAAAATAAAAGTAAAAGCAGAAGAATTTGAGAATGTAGAAGAAGTAAATACCAAATTAATACGTTTTGAATAATGGCCGAATTAAAACTACCACCCCAAAACCTAGATGCTGAGAAATCTGTCTTAGGATCGATCCTCATAGACGAAGAGGCTATATACAAACTTGTAGAAATACTTAAGCCAGATAACTTCTATCATCCACACAATAAAGATATATATCAGTGTATGTTAGAACTGTTTGAAGAACGTAAGGCCATAGATATCCTCACACTTTCAGACATACTTAAGAGAAAAAAGTTACTTTCTCGAGTTGGAGGAATGACATATTTAACAGAACTATCCTCAGTATTACCAATATCAGCTCATTTAGAAGAATATGCAAATATTGTTAAAGAAACAAGTATTAGAAGAAAACTAATTTCACTAGGAAATAAGTTTAGTGAGACAGCACATGAGGAGAATACTCCAATAGCTGATATCCTTAATGAGTGTGAAGCAGGGATATTTCAGATAACTGAAGATAATATTAAAAAAGATTTTGTACATGTTAGTGAATTACTTGAGAGAGCTTTTGAGCGAGCTAGTGATATTGATAAATCAAAATCAAAGGTATCTGGAATAAAGACGGGATTTGGAAAACTAGACAATATAATTGGAGGATTTCAGAATTCAGATATGATAGTTCTTGGAGCTCGTCCTTCTGTTGGTAAAACTTCATTAGCTCTTGATATTGCAAGATATGCAGCTGTTAAAGAAAAGAAATCAGTTGGATTCTTCTCTCTTGAAATGGCAAATATGCAGCTTATGGATAGACTTCTTGCTATGCAGACTGGAGCTAATTTATGGGATCTTAGAATGGGAAGACTAAGTGATAAAGATTTTTCATCTCTCTCTGATGCAATGGGAATCTTAGCTGAAACCAATTTGTTTATTGATGATACTCCAGGAGCATCTATCACTGAAATACGTACTAAAGCTAGAAGACTCAAGATGGAAAAAGGTTTAGACATCATATTTATTGACTATTTACAGCTAATACAAGGAACGAATAAAGAGAATAGAGTACAGGAAGTATCAGATATATCTAGACAATTAAAAAACATTGCTCGTGAATTAGATGTACCTGTCATAGCTCTTTCTCAGTTATCACGTGCTGTAGAATCTAGAAATGATAGAAGACCTCAATTATCTGATCTTCGTGAGTCAGGAGCAATTGAACAAGATGCGGATATTGTCATGTTTTTACACAGAGAGGATATGTACAATAAAGAGAGTGAGAATAAAGGAGGAGCTGAATTAATAATTGCAAAACATAGAAATGGTCCTACTGGTATCATTGATCTATTCTTTGTAAAGGAACAGGCTAGATACAGAGAACTAGATAAACAACACGGAACTGAAAAATAAGAATAAACTTAGTATTGATTGACAAACATAACAAAAATAAGTAGCATATCTTATCTGTGTCAAAGACTCTGGGGACATAGTGAATATTAATTCTTAGACATATAAAATGAATCCAAACGACTGGAACCAGGCTGGAACACCTAGTGATCCTAACTTAGCAACTCCTCAAGACGTAAATCAAAGTGGAACAATGGCACAGAATATTCCAAATCCTTGGAATACCGCTGATCCTGTTTCATCTACACCTCAGGCTGTACCAACAACACCAGAACCAGTGATGCAAGCACCAGTAATGACTCCTGATCCTAGTGCACCTATGGATAGTACTACTGCACCAGTAGTTCAAGAAGATGGAATGACAGATGTTGTACCAAGAGATCCAAATGTTCTTAACTTTATGGCTTCTGCTGTAATTGAAAAACATGGAGAAAATGCTGATCCAGCATTCTTAAAGAAAGAATCTGAACGACTATATGATGAGTTTGGTGAGAAGCTTGTCGACTACTTTGAACCTATGCTTTCTAAAGAACAAATAGATCAATTTGATAATTTAATGAATCAAGGATCTTCTCAAGATCAATTACTAGCATTCTTAATGAGTTGTATTCCTGATTTAACTTCTCAAATAGAGAAAGTACTTCTTGAGTACAAAGAGAAATATATCTTTGGCTTCTAAAACATACACATATGGGTAGAGATGAAGGTACTGGTGGTGGTCAACCAAGTATGGAAAAACAAGTTGGTGGAATCTCTGCTGAAATTAAGAAGCTTGAAAAAGAACTCCCAGAAATTGAAAAAGGTGTAAAACAACTTGAAGAAGTTGTCAAAGACTATACTGTAAAACTTGAAGATGAAGATTGTAGCTTTGATGAAGGTATGCAACAGATAAATGAATCAATAGAAGAACTTGAATCAAACATTGATGCTCTTAAAGACATACTAAATAATCCCGATGTAGATGAGGAAACAAAGAATCAATATAGGGAACAGCTGGAACAAGTATTAAAAGCAAAAGAACAAAGAGAAGAACAAAAAGAAGAAAGAAAGAAACAACTTCAACAACAGTTAAAAGCCGCTATTTATCAATATACTCAAAAACTCCAACAACAACAAAAGGTATTAAGTGGTAAGAAAGGACAGTACGAGATGCTTAAAGCTAGAAAGAAGTCTCTTAAAGCTGTAATGACTTCTCAAGCAGCATCCAAGTCAAAACAAGAGGCAAACAAGAAGAAGAAGGGTGGTAATGCTCAAGTAGCTGAACAAAACTCAGTGAAAGGGTAATATTTCACTTCATATATTGGGTATCCATAACGTATAATGTATAGGAGTTTCGCCGAGATGGCGGAATTGGTAGACGCACAGGACTCAAAATCCTGCGGTAGCGATATCATGAGGGTTCGATTCCCTCTCTCGGCATATTATTAATATATATTTAAATATTGTTTTAAATCATGGCAAGTTTTTTAAGCCCAACAGAATTAAGGAATGGTACAGTTTTTAAATTAGACGGTGGTACATTTAGTGTACTTAAATATGAACATAACAAAAGAGGAAGAGGACATGCAACAATACGAGTTAAGATAAAGAATCTCCTTAATGGAACTACTACTGAAAAGACATTTACAGATGGAGATAAGCTAGAAGTAGCTGATGTAGCAAGAAGAAATGCACAGTATCTTTACAAAGATGATAGAAGTCTTTACTTCATGGATGTAGCTGACTTTTCTCAATTCTCTTTCTTAGTAGCTGAACACGAGTGGGAATTAAACTTCCTTAAAGAAGGAATGGAAGTACAAGTACTTTTCTTAGATGAAAAGCCTGTTAGTTTTGAACCTGCTTTAAATGTAGATCTAAATGTAATTGAGGCTGACCATGCAGTAGCGGGGGATACAGCAACTGGAGCATTTAAAAATGCGAAATTAGAAACAGGATACGAAATACAAGTACCTCTCTTCATTAAAGAAGGAGATAGAATTAAAGTGAGTACAGGAGATGGAAAGTATTTAACAAAAGCTTAATATATTTCACTGCCCAATAGTATGACAAAAGAAAATGACATCAAAGTCTACAACAATTGGGGAGTTTATTCTTAAACAGATTCAAGATAATCAGAACCGTGACTGGGACTCCATTTTTAAAGCACTTGGCATCTTCCTTCTCTTGTTTTGGTTATGTATATGTATTTGGGTATATTTTGATGTTAGAACCCGTTACAAAAGAAGAATTACTGCAATATTGGTAACCCTTTTTGTCCTAGTCTTTAATATCCCAGCATTAATCATATATGTAGTATTAAGACCTGAACATACTAAAGAGGAGATACGGCTAATAAAATCAGCAAATATGTTCCCAATATCATTTGATCCTAAGATATTAGGAAACTCTACAACTCCACTTAAACTTAGCTTTACACTTGATGTAACTCCTGATCCTGAAGGAAAGAATGCTCCAAAGATAAATGTAACAATGCTAAATACTGATTCAGTAAAGAATATTTTGGAGAATAAAGGAGAAACTCAGAATGAAAGTCCTAAAGTAGAGGAAACAGTAAAAACAGAAGTAGAGAAAGTTAATGAACCGTCTGAACCTACTAGACTAGAAGCTGAAAATGTAGAAATAGTAGAAGAAAAGAAAAAGATAACTCTTAAAGAAAGACTTTCAAACTTAAAAGAAAAAGTAAGGGGAATAAAGATTAAAAAACCTTCAATTAAATTTAAGAGGCCTGTATTTAAAAAACCAGAATTCAAAGATAGTGAACTAAAATCATTCTTGAAATATCTTTTTAGCTTTAAATATATCCCAACATATAGAGGCATTGACTTTGGTAAACTTTTTAAGAAAAGAGAAACTGGGATCATAATTCTTCCAGAAAATAGCCCTATTGTTAATAATCCTACAGTTTCAGAAGATACTTCTCTCAAATCTATTGCAAAGTCTAAAAAAAAGAAGAAGAATAGAAGGAGATAATGCAAATTAAAACCATAAAGCTTAAAAATTCTCTTGATGTAATGTTAATAAACTTGCCTGATTCATATTCGGTGAGTATAAATGTGTTTGCAAAGTCTGGGTCTAGATCGGATCCAGTAGGGAAGGAAGGATTGGCACATTTTCTAGAACATATGTTCTTTAAGGGAACTAAAAAATATCCTTCCACAATGAGTTTTGCTAGTGAGATAGAAAATATTGGAGGAGATACAAATGCATATACTGGATCTGAAACAACTTGCTACTACATTAAACTTCCATATAACAAGGTGAGAGAGGGTATTGAACTACTTTCTGAAATGATAGAGAATCCACTTTATCTTGATATTGATAAAGAAAGGAATGTGATTCTAGAGGAAATTAAGATGTATAATGATGATCCTCAAAACGATATATATGACAATATGTTTTTACCAACTCTATTTGGTAATACTACTCTTAAAGTATCTCCAACAGGGTATAGAGAGAGTGTAAGTAAGATATCCCAAAAGGATATCTCAAACTTTAAAGACGAAAACTATGTCTCAAACAATATGCTTATCACAGTATCAGGAAATATTGATTTCTCTGAAGTAGAGAAATACTTGTCCGATTCGTTCTCATTCTTAAAAGAAAACCCAAATTTTAAGAAGAGCAAAGAAGTATTTGAAAAAGTAAGCAAGAACGTAAGCAAAGATAGGGGATTAGAACAGGCACATATAATACTAGGATGTCATACATATGATTATTTTAACCCTAGTAGATATGCTTTATCCCTAGGTAATGTAATTCTTGGCCAAGGCTTTACAAGTAAACTTTTTCATACCTTACGTGAAAAAAATGGACTTTCATACTACCAATCATCTGGTTCTTCATATATGTCAGATACTGGTATGTTTATGATTTCAGCTGGGGTAAATAAAAATAGTGTTAAAAAAGCCCAAGAACTCATAGAAAGCTGTATACTAGAGATGAGAAAAGGTGATTTTAGTGATGAGGATCTTAAAAGAGCTAAGACAATGATTGAATCAGGTCTTAGAAAGGATATTGAGACAGCTGAAGACTTTGCTAGCTTCTTTGGACTAGAGTACTTAAAGAAAGGAGAGTTTAAAACAGTTGAAGAATATATTAAAATCTCAAACAGTATTACTAAAGATCAAATTGTTGAAGAGTTTAATAAAATATTAAATGAGGATGACAAAGTAGTATGTCTGCTATCTTAGAAACAATTTTAGGGATTATTCGCTCTCCATTATTCATGGTGGTTGTTACTTTACTCATAGCTTTCTATACCACTTGGAGATTTGCAAGAAAATCACAAACTGATATATATTCAGAATTTGATAAGCTTCTACTTTTTCTTTTAATTTGGGTATTTGTAACAAGGCTTCTTTACCTTATCGTGTTTTATGATCAAAATGTAGCTTGGAATTTACTTCCATATAGGATAGTTGAAGATTTTGATAATAATATCGTTAATAGAATATTTTTTGATACCTATCCTTGGAGTATATTCAAAATATGGGATTTTAACTATTTTATCTCTGCTTCAATAGTTCCAGTATTTCTTTTTTCAATGATAGATTCTAAATTTAAACTTGGAAAAACATATTTTCTTACTTTTGTAAGATATGGAAGAATTTCTCTACTATTAATGAGTGTAGTTTTACTTGTATATATTTCAAAAAATCCACTAACTGGACTTGATAGCTATACATACCCATTAATACTAGGTTTTCTTGTATGTTTGTATTTTGTCACTATGTCACAAAGATTTTCTAATGCTACGTTTCTTAAATGGGTTCTATTTTTGTCATACCTGGTATTTGCTTTAAACTCAATATATATTTCTTTTGATTTAAAGAAGTTACTTGTATATATAGGTATCCTATTCTTAACATTTTTCCTTCTTTTACTTGAGAAAGCTATTACTATTAAGGAAAATTCTTTAGACAGGGCAAGTTCAGATGTTGATATTGTTAAAGAAAGGGCTAGGTTTGTAAGAAGAGGAGAAGGCGTATCTAAAGGTTTTAATCAGTCATACCGAGAAGTTAACGAGTCTACAATTTCTTCAATATTTGGGTCAAGTATGAAAGGGTCTTTTAATAAATTGTTTGGATCCAAAAATGAAAATACAGATAAATGAAGAAAATAGAGGAAGTAGACTTGACGTCTTTATGGCTCTTCATTTAGGGTTATCGAGAAATTCTGTCCAACATTTCATAGAATCTTCGCAAATACTTTTAAATGGAAAAAAAGAATCATCTTCTACAAAGTTAAAAATTGGAGATGAAATTAGCTATGAGACTCTTGAAACTCCAAAGAATGATCATATACTTCCAGAAAATATAGCGCTAAAGATAATATATGAGGATAAAGATTTGTTAGTGATTGATAAAGAGGTTGGAATGGTCGTACATCCAGGTTCAGGTGTTACTTCTGGAACTGTTTCAAATGCTGTTATGTACTATCTAGGTCTTACAGAAGAATCTCTAGATATTAGAATGGGTCTTGTCCATAGGCTAGATAAAGACACCTCAGGTGTACTACTAGTAGCTAAAAATCCTGTTGCTCTTGATTACTATTCTTCACTTTTTGAGCATAGGGAAGTAGAAAAAATGTATATTTGTATGGTAGATGAGGGTGTTTCAAAAGAATTTAAAAAGGGAGATTTTAAAATTAAAAACTCAAAGGGAAAAGTTATTGGGCAAGTAAAGAATTTGTCTGAAAACGAGATATTGGTATCTGGGTTTATGGGAAGATCGTTAAGAGATAGAAAGAAGATGAGTTTACAAGAATCAGGCTCAAAAGACGCTCTAAAATACTCTGAAACAAGATTTAAACTAGTAGACGATCATATGCTTGAAGCATATCCTAAAACAGGTAGAACACACCAATTAAGAGTACATTTAAGTAGTATTGGCTTCCCAATATGGGGAGACCTGATATATTCTGGAAAATCTTATGAAAGACTTATGCTACATGCACATAAAGTAAAATTAAAGCTCATGGATGGAACCCCTATGGAGTTCCTATCAGAACTTCCATCAATATTTAAAACTGCCCAACATGAAATTTCTAAAAAGACTTAAAAGTAAAAAACATCTTTTCGATGGATTAAAAAGACGGTTTAAGATCCTATTTTTAGTTATTCTCTCTCTATTCCTAATATATTCTGGATATTTACTGGCTTCAAATATGGTAAATATGTTTAACTATTCAGTAGGAAACTTTGGAGATGCGAATAAAAAGATATATGAGTCAAAACTAGATAGTAATAATATCTTTATCTTTATACGTGATAAATCATCGGGGTATGAACTAATTACAGGGTTTTTTGTACTTCAACAAAATCCATCAACAAGAAACTTTAAACTTTTAAACATATCAACCACAGCTATAGTTTCTGAGAGTAAATATGGAAGTAACATGGAAGTATCTAAAATACTTCAATATATGAAGCTAAAAGGGGATAGTATTAATGATTTCATATCATTCTGGGAGAACTATATTGCACTAAAATCTGATGGATATATCATAATTGATCGTAAGTATATTAAAGACTTCCATACATATATTGGTCCACTAACGGTTTCTAATGAATATGATTCAAATACATTTAAAAAAGGAAGAATTGAAATAACTAATTCAAACTTTGATAGCTTTTGGAATAACGAGTACTCAAATGAGGGTCAAAGACTAGTAAATGACAATAAATATATGGTGGAAATGCTTAAAAGATTTGGAAATCTTGATTTTTTACTGTCCTTTTCTAAATTAACCTTAAGTACCAAAGAACATATATTCACAAATATTGAAATTAATGATTTTAGAAGCTTAATTAGTGATTTAGTGTCTTCTGCAAATAAAATGTCTCTATATTTTACACCAACCAGCATATTCAATATAGTTTCTGGTAAGAGATATATGGATCAAGATAAGTTTGATAGATATATTAGAGATAATTTTTCAGATAAGGCTATATTACGAGAGCAAGTTAGAATAGAAGTTCTAAATGCATCGAATGAAAAAGGGCTTGCTACAAAGGTTGGAAGGTATCTTTCAAATGCTGGATTATCAATAAATAGGACAGGGAATTTTAGTGTGGAAGTTTCAAAAAATACCATATATATTAAAGATAGTAATAAATATGTAAAAACTACTGAGTATTTAAAGAAAATATTTGTAGATGCAGATTTTAAGTATGAAAGTCCTGAAAAGCTTTCTACTGCAGATATATTAATTCTTGTGAAAACGTTTTAAATGAGACAGGCACTTGAAGAAATAATTGGTATTTTAAGATCTTCTAATTTTGACCCTTTAATCCCATATTTAAATTATATTCTTCTATGTGTTTTCTTTTTAATCTTTATTCTAGTAGTGCTTGTAATTCTTGACGGTAAGAGAAGGGAAAACGAATATACAAGTAATAAGTATGTAAGAATAGCTTTAAAGAAGGGTGATTTAGGACTTTCTCAATTAACATCCCTATTCCAAGAGTCATTTAAGCTATTTAAATCAAGAGAGTATTTAGTTATTGAGTTTGTAAATGGAGAAATGTACTTAAGATTAAGACCAGAAGTATTAGATAAACTTTCAGATTTTAAAAAAGACAAAGAAAAAAAAGCATTAAATAAAGTGGATATATTATTAAAAAGTAAATATAAAGACTATTTTGAATTTGAAACAAAGCAAGACTTTGCAATCCCATATAACCCACGAGAATATAGAAGTGAAGTAATTACTTCGCTAAATAAAACTGATCAATTTGTTATTCAAATATGTCTTCGCCCAATATCTCCTTCTTGGACTAAGGCAATAGTGAGTTTAAAGAGGGGGCTTGAGAAAGGAAGAGATGAGACAAAAAGATATTTTGGAATTATAGGCTTCATTGCTGGTATTTTCTATCCTTTAACGAGAAGTAAAGCTGCAGAAAAGAAACTAATGGATGGAGAATTCATAAATGAAACTTTTAAAAAGAAACATGGAGCTATTATGGAGAAACTTAAAAGTGATATGGGATTTGAAATGACATTAAAAGGAGTAAGTCTCTCAGACGATGAGAAATTCGTTGAAAAAATCATTGGAAATATTAAAGACTCTCTAAATAGTTCTTTAGAAGAAAGCTCTAATACTTTTATAGTTACTAAACTCAAAAGTATGAATCGTATTGAGACTAATGACATACTACTAGCATACTTAAGCTCAGATACAACTGATATTTTAAATATTAATGAAGTACTGGGGTTGATTGGTAGGTTATCTAAGTGATAGTATACGTAAGCTAAGATATTAAGTAATAACTATGTCAGGACATTCAAAATGGGCTAAGATTAAAAGAGCTAAAGGAGTTACAGATCAGAAACGTGGAGCTCTATTCACGAAGCTTGGTAATGCTATTACAGTTGCTGCCAAAACAGGTGGTGGAGATGCAGATCTTAACTTTGCACTTAGACTAGCAATAGATAAGGCTAAAGCTGCTAACTTACCTAAAGATAATGTCCAAAAGGCTATAGATAAAGGACTTGGGGTAGGTAAAGATGCAGTTAGCTATGAAAATATCAGTTATGAAGGATATTTAGGAGGAGATATTGCTTTTATCATAGATTGTCTTACTGATAATGCGAATAGGACATTTGCAAGTATTAGAAAAATGGCTGAAAGTTCGGGTGCTGTTATGGGATCTGTAAATTCAGTATCTTGGCAATTTGAAGAAATGGGAAGAATAAATATGTACTTAGCTAAAGTAGTGAAATCAGAGAAATATGGAGGAATAGATAAGCTGGTAAAAGTAGATAACAAGGATGAAGTAATGCTTCAAATACTAGATATCACCGGTGTTAATGATGTATTAGATATGGAACTAGAGTTTGTTACAAATGATGAACTAGAAGGAGAAGAAAACTACATGGGCTTTGAAATTCTAACCTCAAAAACTGATTTGAATCATGTGTATAAAGAAATAAGTAAATTAGGATACAAGATAGAAAGTGCAGAAGTTGTAAAAATATGTAAAAGCCCTATCGAAATACCTGAAGAGAAAGAAGAAAAGTTACATAACTTCATTGAGAAAATGGAAGAATCAGATGACGTATTAAACGTTTGGCATAACGTTAAATGATAATACTAGGAATAGATTGTGGGATAGCAATTACAGGCTGGGGAGTAGTAGAGAAGAGTAAGATTAGGAATAAAACTACTCTGGTTGAATATGGAGCAATACTCACTTCTAAAGATTTAAGTATTCCTGAAAGACTTTTAATACTCGATAAGGAACTAACAAAAATCATAAAGAAGTATTCTCCAGATGAGTCAGCTGTTGAAGAGTTATTCTACTTCAAAAACCAAAAGACTGTTATACAAGTTGCAGAAGCAAGAGGAGTTATACTGTCTGCGTTGATGAGACAGAATGTGAAGATCGCTGAGTATACGCCTTTACAAGTAAAACAAGGAGTAACAAGTAGTGGAAGAGCTGATAAAGCACAAGTACAAAAAATGGTAAAACTACTTCTTAACTTAAAAGAAATACCAAGACCTGATGATATAGCAGATGCTCTAGCTATTGCACTTACCCACTCATTTGTGGTTAGATAAACTATGATTAACTACTTAAAAGGAAAAATTCTCTTTTCAAACTCAGAATATATTTCTGTTGTCGTGAATAACGTGGGGTACAAAGTGGAGATTGTGGCTGGTAGGATATATAACAAAGGGGATGAGATAGAGATATATATATTTACACATGTGAGAGAAGACTCGTTTAGACTATTCGGATTTGATTCTCAAAATGAATTAAATCTTTTTGAAAAACTTTTAAGTGTTTCGGGAGTTGGGCCTAAAAGTGCACTTCTATTACTTGAGATCGGGGTAGATAGTATTGTGAGTGGTGTAAAATCAGGAAATTTAAAAGCCTTTAAAGTTAAGGGAATTGGAAGTAAAACATTAGAAAAGATTACTCTCGAATTAGGTGGTAAACTTGACGAAATCAAGTATATTGATACAACAAAAAAGACGATTAAAGAGGCAGTATCAGAAGATCAAAAATCTGAAATTATTGATGCACTTTCAAGTCTCGGTTTCAAAAAAGTAGAGATAGAAGAGGCCTATTCCAAAATATCTGTAAAAGATCTAGAATCAAAGGACCATTCAGTGATAATGAAGATGGTTTTACAAAATCTAAGAAGCAGATAATTGAGAGACCAAGTTTTAAATCCAAAAACAAAAGATGATAGTGATGTAGAGTTAGACAAATCCTTACGTCCTAAAATGTTTGCCGATGTGATCGGAAGAGAGAGAGAAAAGGAAATGTTAAAGGTTATGATTGATGCTTGTAAATCTAGAGGTGAATCCTTAGATCATATAATATTCCATGGCCCTCCAGGACTTGGGAAGACATCACTCGCATATGTTGTAGCAAATGAAATGGGAAAGAATATTCATGTAACTTCTGGTCCTGCTATTGAGAGAGCAGGGGATCTTGCTTCTATTATTACTAACTTAGCTGATGGAGATATTTTATTCATAGATGAAATTCATAGGATGAGTAAAGTAGTAGAGGAAGTGCTTTATCCAGCAATGGAAGATTATGCTATTGATATCATCTTAGGGAAAGGTCCTTCTGCTAAATCTGTAAGAATTGATCTCCCTAAGTTTACAATAATTGGAGCTACTACGAAGATAGGTATGATGAGTGCTCCACTTAGAGATAGGTTTGGTTCTCTTATGAGACTTGACTTCTATAACGAAGATGATTTAGAGAAACTAGTAATTCAAAAATCAAAGATACTTGGTATTGAAATTGATAAAGAACATGCCAGGGAATTAGCTAAAAGATCCCGTGGTACTGCTAGAATTGCAATAAGACTACTTAAGAGAGTTAGAGATTTTAGTAACTATAGATATAACTCAAAAGTGACAAAAGAAGATCTCTTTGATGCTATGAACTTACTTAGAGTAGATGATATTGGATTAGATGAAAATGATAAAAGACTTTTAGAATCTATTATTAAGAACTTTGAAGGTGGTCCAGTAGGACTTAATACAATGGCTGCAGCTCTATCTGAAGAAGAAGATACAATATCTGACGTATATGAACCTTACCTAATACAAAAGGGGTTCTTGCAAAGAACTTCTAAGGGGAGAGTAGCAACAAAGAGAGCATATGAGTATTTGGGAATAGATTTTGATAACAAAGTCTTTGATCAAGAAAGTTTGATATAATATTAATATGTACATACAAGTATCAACTAGGTTTAAAGTAATAATGGTAACTGCCATTACCTCTTTAGTTTTTCTATTCCTACAAATTGGTATCATAAGATTTCAGGGAGTTGATTCAGAGCTTCTTAAAAAGGTCTTAGGTGCATTTTTAATAGGTTTTATCACATATATTGGGGTGTTATGGGTAGTATCATTGAACCTTACAAAGTATAAATTAGCTATTGTTCCACTATTTCCATCTCTCCTTCTTTTTCTTTTTACTTTATTTATACAGTTATCGTTATATAGAGGGATCTTAGGCCTTCAATATGCTGCCTTTTCACTAATTACTCTTGTTATATTTATTGCAATTACATATTTTGTAATATTAAATGCAAATATATTAAACATTTCAAGTATTAACGTAATTCCGCTTGCTAGAGCAGGGAAGTCTGCGCAATATATTTTTTCCCTGTTGGCCAATTATCTTTTTTTAACAATAATATATAATATAAACATATCAAATATCTTAAGAATTGTTCTTACAGGTATTTTTTTCTTCTATATTGTATTTCAATTAAACTGGGTGATGAGTTTATCGTCTAAGACAAATGTAAAGCTCACTGTACCTATAATGGTGGTGCTATTTTTAATGAGCTTGGTACTTAATCTGTGGCCTATTCCATCTGAGTTTATAGCTCTGATTATTACAGTATTTCTATACATAATATTTGGAATTGTACTAGAAACCTCAGATAAGCTATCTAAAGCAGTCATATTCGAATATTTTATAGTCACTATTTTAGTTATATTCTTCTCTTTAATAGTTACGGATTGGGGTATAAATGGGAGATTAATAGGATAAATATGCCTGCCGAAACTGCTCAAACAATAGAAGCCAGCACTCCGATTGGAACTACTTTTGATGAATTCTTTCCTGGTTTACAAAACAGAGAATTGAAAGAAACAAATGAATTAGAAAGGCTGTTTGTAACGGTTGAAAGGGGAATATGGAGGGGCAGGTTAGAAGCTATGACGAGGTTAAAGGTAGTCGATAAGGTAGAGGATGCAATAAAAGGAGTAGATCTGTCTCCAGAAGCCTTTGAAGAAGAAATAGAATCTTATCTTAAAGATAGAGCCAGAAATCCAGATAATCTTAAAAGATTTAAAGACAGTTACAATAAATACTATTACAAATCAGTTATTCCGAATTCAGGAGGTTTGGAAATCCATATGGTTGGAAGAATTAACATTGATAAGAAAGAAGCGGAATCAAAAGCTCTTGGATTTGATATATATAGGCTTACAATTGTTTCAAAACAAGTTGTTGTTGGAATACCTGGTGTTGGTTTTATCGATCTTTTGGATTACTCAGGGGCAACAGTTGACATGGTAATAGATAAATACCCTGGTCCAATAAGTATTATCAATACTGAAACGAATGAAATTCATATAGCTGAAATTAATTCTTTAGAAAAGGTTTGTGAGTTTTTACATGAAAAAGGACATTCTTTAGATAGAGTTCATATTAAAACTCCAGCTGATTTTATAAAGTCAAAAGTATTAAAAGCAGTCGGGATGTCTAGGGCAGCCAGTAAATATCGAATAACTAATAATGAAGCCGATGTTAGTCTAAAGATTCAGCATTCAATAGAAGATGAACTATCATTGTTAGATCCTGATAAAAATACAATTGAAATATTGGAGTTACAACGGTTGGGGAAATTAAAGCCGTCTGAATTTATGGCGGAAATTGAGGAATACACAGCAAAAAGTGAAAGAATTGCAAGCTTATTAGCTCTTCGAAATGTAGAATGTTTAGCGGGTTTTTTTCAGTTACCAGAAGGTTTTAAGGATAAGGCTGTAGAAAATTATAATAATGATTGGGCTACATATGATAGAGGAAGGATGGGGCCTGGAGTCTCAGAAGAAGTGCGGGAATTTAGAAGATCCGCAGAGGCTCCAAGGGAAACAGTCTTGATAAATCAAATTAATCGATTTCTTACTGGAGTTGAAAGATTCTTTCCAGCTTTGGAATACTCAGGTCCTGTTAATAGGGCAGCTTTACCAGCGAGAATATATGGAAATATAAGGGGTCAAACCTCTCAAAATGAAGGTGAGGGTGTAATGTGTGATATTGATTATTCAATTAATTATATTAACCCCGGTAATACTGTAATATCCAACTTTGCTATATACCGACCGGATGGGGTTACAAATATATTTATTTTCCCTGATAGGCTTGCTGTGGTTGTAAATCAAGATGGTATTGAGATGAGTGTTCGAGTAGGGGAAACTGCGGGTTTGAAAGATGATCATAACTTTGCAAGTGTTATGTCAGTTTTAAATGAAGTTAATTTAGCGTTAGAAGGAAAGAAATCTAGAATAAAATTTGATTATACATCTATAGAAAATGTCTATAGATTGTTAGATAGTTTATATAAGGATAGTGATTACATTAAAGCCTTTGGTGAAGTAACTGATGTTGAAATTGCAAGTGTATCAGGTGTGAGTAAGGAAGAAGTAACACCACTACACAGATTACATGTATACTGTATGTTTTTAGTTCAAGGTTTTCAGGAAAAACATCCTGATTTAATCATTCCAAGTGAAGATGAAGGTCTAAACAAAAATAATTTAAGTATGGATCATCTATCTATGCTTAAATATATGGTAAGAGGATTTTTAATAAAAGAAGGGTATAAAGATATTCCAAGAGTAGCCTTATGGGACAATGATACTACTTTAAAATATTTAACAATAGCATCAAAGGTACTGTAACTTATGGATATTAAGCAGATATTTCTATATTTATCAATATTACTTGGATTTATTACACCGATAATTGGGGTGAGAGCTATTCTTAAAGGTGAATATAAGCCTCAAAGAATTACAAGACTACTTCTATTCATTGTTACAGCAATCTTTGTGGCTACTTTATTTTCTCAAGGTGACAGAATTGGACTATTCTTAGCAATCCCTTCTTTTATTGGTAGTACTGCAATCTTTATTCTTTCTATAAAATATGGGGTAGGGGGGAGAAGTAAAATGGATATTATAACTTTGATTGGAGCACTTTTCTCATTAGTAGTTTGGAAAGTTACAGATAACCCAACATTAGGTCTTTATGCCTCTATCCTCACTGATTTTATTGGGTTTTCTCCTACTTTAGTAAAATCTTATAAAGAACCATATACTGAAAGTTATCTGTTTTATGGGTGTGATGTTATTGCCTCATTCCTTAATCTTTTAGCACTAAGAAGTTATCTTTTAATGGATCTTGCCTTTCCAATGTATATCTTCCTAATAAATTTATCTGTAACCTTATTAATACTTATAAGAAGAAAGAGTAAATAATCAATTACTTGTATTCTAAAATATCTTGTCCAGTTAGCTTTTTATATTTCACTGATATTTTCTCACAAGCTGACAAACATATTAATGAAAATATAGCTGATCCAATAGATACAGATGCACCAAACTTAGATAAAACTTCTCTACAGCTTGCTTGTTGAGTAGGTTCAGTATGTATGATGTTACAAACTAAGGGAGAAGAAACATATGTACCAACCCCAATCATCAAAGCTAAATAAGATCGAAGTATATATTTAGTAATGCCAGTATGTGTTGCTTTTAATTCCTCCTTTGATTCTTCCATAAATTTAATTTGGATTATATCAGTAATATCAAGGCTTAAGAAAAATATTGGCATGACTATTAACTAGCAGGGTAGAGGAGTAGTGCTAATTTAAAGCCAGTACCCAGAAGAAGGACAATACTATAAGGTATAAATACTATAAGATTACACTGGTATACAAAAGATACGAAAAAGTTCGGTTGTGGATAACTGTGAAACTGATGGGGAAGTAGTGCAACTATTTAGAACACCCCCTACTTAAGATAGTAAAAAGTTGTACAAGAATAGAATGTATTAAAAGAGAAATATGTGACTTATTGTTTTTTCAAAAATTAGGGTATTTACCTCCCCTAGAGTAGAGGTATCGTAATTAATATAGTACTGAGTATAATCACTCTTATGCTAATCAATAGGCGAGAAATAGAAGAGGTAGGCCTAAATATGACTTACTTAATTATTATGAATATATTCCCTATTTAACTATAAATAGATTTTATTTTTTATTCACTATTCACAATATATTTTTCAATTATTTCTATATTTTACTAATTTTTAACAAACCCTTTGTTTAAGGCCTTTTTCATAACATTGGCTGTTTTTTAGTGTGTTTAACTCCCCTATCACTTGAAATATTATTCAGTCACTGTATAGTGAATACATGGACAATAAGGTATTACCACATAAAGACGAGTTTCTTTTAAACCTAAGGAATAATAACTATTCAAATGAAACTCTTGAATCATATGAAAGAGATTTGAGAGCCTTTGAAAGATTCATAATAAATAACTCACTTGAGTTTGAAAAGATTTCTAAAATCAATATTGCAGAATATAAAGGGTTTTTAAGATCGGGAAAACATTTAGAGCTGTTTGAGAAGTATAATAATAAAAAAGAGGCTGGAAACATAGATGGGACGGGACTTACGGAGAAATCGAGTTTAAATGCGTTTAAAAGTGATGAAACAACCGTAGAGGTATTATCAAGTAGCTCAATCAATAGAATGTTGAGTTCTTTAAGAACTTACCTCAGATTTTTAATTGAATATGATTATAAAATTCCTATTGCTCCAGATTCTATAAAATTAATTAAAGCTGAAAAAAAAGAATCTCAGGTTGCAGAACTTTCTGAACTTATTAAACTTATTGAAGCTCCAACAACATTAGAAAAACTTCCAATTGTTGCTCTCAGAAACAGGGCTATGTTAGAACTTCTTTTTTCAACAGGTATGAGAATATCTGAACTTTGTAATCTCAATAAAGAACAATTGATGTTTACTAATAATGATGGAAAACATATTGAATCAGGAAAGATTTATATACTTGGTAAAGGTAAGAAACAAAGGTTTGTATATCTCACACATAGGGCAAAAACCCATCTACAAGAGTATTTAGAAGCAAGGAAAGATGACTTACCAGCATTGTTTGTACCTACGCGTGGTACAAGAGCTATAAGAATGACTGGTAAGATAGTTAGAGTGTCTACTAACTATTTACAAATGAAGATAGTTGAATATAGACGTAGACTTGGGATAATTGTTCCAACTTCAGCTCATTCACTTAGACATGGCTTTGCAACTTACTTAGCTGAATCTGGTGCTAATTCCGCTGCTATTCAGGTTTTACTAGGTCATGAATCTCTTGCTACAACAACAAGATACGTGCATGCATCTGATAAATTTGCTGAATCTACACATACTCAGTTTCATCCTCTTAAGGAAGATGTATAACTTGTTACTGAGTATAATATATACCTCTCTCTTTGTAATTTTTACTAAAAAAAACTAAAATCAAACATGTCTAAAAAAAGAAATAAAAAGATAAATAAAGTAATTCCAGAAATAAAAATAGAGGGATTTGAAATAAAAAAAGATGAAGATAAAATTGAAAATACTCCCCTCTCCCCTACTAAAACAAATAAAAATCAGAAAGTAGCCCTTATAATATTTACAACTATTTCAGTTATTTTATTTCTTTTTGTCTATTTATATGTCTATCCTAGGTTAAGAGATAGAATAGTAGAAAGTGATTTCAATAACATACGAGCTGAAATAGAGGGATTTGAAGCCAAGTTTGATCACTATCCAACTAAAATAAATATTGATACAAAAAATAATGGAATATGTTTTTACCTAGATAGTATTGATATGAATTCAGCTGATGCGATATGTGATGTATCAACACCACCAGACAAATTGATACACTATAATAAACTTAAACTTAATGCAGACGGACAAAAGCTACAACAGCTATTAAAAGTAACTAATTTAGATGAGGCAGGAGATATTTGTAAATCATTTATGAAAAACTCGGTAAGACATATTTTCAATGAGGATCTAACTGTGATATATTTTACTAATAAAGAAAATACAGAGTATTATTTAGCATCATGTAGAAATACATACGGTTTATATAATAATTTAGGGAATATTAAAAGATGAAAAAAGCTTTCACAATTGTTGAGATTCTTGTAGTTATGGCAGTTATAGGAATCCTAATAACCTTAGCGGTCGTTGGAATATCAGCTGTGCAAAGATCTCAAAGAGAAACTCTAAGACTAAACGATTTAAGAAATCTTAAGATTGCATTACAAGATTTCTATACTAAATATAGAAACTACCCTCCTGATAATACATGGATCCGATTAGTACCAGATGGCTCAGTGTGTATATATGATTGGTATGCACCATATGGTCCTAGAACTGGAGCATCTGATACCACTTGTGATATAGCAACAACTGGAAATGCATACTTTACAAAGATAAAGTTCAATCAACAAGGTGGAGTTGTTAATACTAACTACTTTAACAATGTCCCAATTGCAGCAACAGTTACTGCTGTTGGTGGAAATTGTGAAAATCCAACTACTGCAGATACCTGGACAATTTACTATAAAACAAATCTAGCAGGATATGGTGCTCAAGTATTTGGACTTTATGCATGTACAGAAAATGGTCTTTCAGTTAACTATGGTGAACTAAATGATTAAAATGAAAAAAGCTTTTACAATTGTTGAACTTCTAGTAGTTATGGCTGTAATTGGTATATTAATTTCTCTTGCCGTTGTTGGTATACAAGCACTTCAAAGATCTCAAAGAGAAACCACAAGACTTAATGATGTTTCAAATCTTAATGGAAAGCTTACAGAATATTATACTAAGTATAGGGTTTATCCTCATATAGACTTAGGGGATCCATCATTTTCAGATATTAAACATGATACTACCGGACCAGACTTTGGTGTCTGTCTATTTGTACCAGGATATGGAGATGGAAATGACTGTGATGTTTCAGCTTCTAGCACAGCCATATATTCTACACTTGTGACATCACCTGCGCTTGAAATTCTATACGAAAGCTTGAGTTCATATGACACTTATACTTGTGGAGATGGTATATATGGAACTTCTGAAAAATTTAGTATTTTCTATGGTCATAATACTGTAAGCAGCCCTCAACAATATGTTTTGTTCGGATGTTTAGAAAGTGGGAAGACAATTAATTACGGTAGTTTAACTTCCACTAATTAAATAATAGCTATTGCTGCTACCTTATCACTACTATCATTAAATCTAATTAGATGTACTCCTGATGTTTGTCTATTTCTTTCTGGTAAGTCTTTTGCACTTATACGTATAGATTGTCCTTTCTCTGACATCATGAGTAACTCTTTTTCTGGATGATCCATTACTCTTGCAGCTACAAGATTACCTGTTTTCTTACTTACATCATGAGCAAATATTCCTGATCCACCTCTATTTTGTATTCCAAATTGCTTTATCTTTGTGATCTTTCCAAATCCATGTTCTGTAACTGTGAGTAACATATTTTCTCCTTCTCGTATTACATCCATTGAGATTACTTCATCACTATCTATTGCAAACTTAATACCTCTAACTCCCATTGTACTTCTACCAGTTTCATTTACATCACTTTCTTTGAAATGGATAGATTTAGCCATTCTAGTAACAATGAGAATTTCATCTTTACCAGTTGTTGGTTTTACCCAAATGAGTTCATCATCCTTTTCTAGTTTAATTGCTATTAAACCATTGTTACGGATATTCTCATATTCTGATATTAGGGTCTTCTTTACAGTACCTTTCTTTGTTGCCATGAATAGGAACTTGTAATCTTTGCCTTCTCTTTCCTTTTGTTCTTCTCCTTCTTGGATAACCTCTTCATCAAGGAATTTACCATTAGAGTGAGTTAAGATACTTGTTATCTTTTCACTTGGCTCTATGTTTATGATATTTACTATTGCTTGTCCTTTAGCTGATCTTCCAAATTCAGGAATATCATATACCTTTGATTCAAATACCCTTCCTTTGTTTGTAAAGAACATAATATTATCGTGAGTGGAACAAGAGAATACATGTGCTACAGCATCATCTTCTTTTGTTGTCATTCCTATCTTTCCTTTTCCACCTCTGTTTTGTACAGAATATACATTCTCTTTAATACGTTTAATATATCCTTGTTCACTTACAGATACGATTACATTCTCTTTAGCTACAAGATCATCATCAGATACTTCTCCCAATGCTCCTTTATGTATCTTTGTTCTTCTTTCATCAGACACTTTATCCTTAATAGCTAGTATCTCATCTTTTATGAATGACACAATCTTAGATGGATCAGATAGTAGAGCTATTAAAGTATCTACCGTAGCTTTTAGTGCCTTGTATTCTTCTTCA
Organism: uncultured Candidatus Saccharibacteria bacterium; assembly: GCA_964430225.1. Taxonomy (GTDB): domain Bacteria; phylum Patescibacteriota; class Dojkabacteria; family JBAXKR01; genus CAYSFE01. The sequence continues at coordinate 108,862 of CAYSFE010000001.1, read as the reverse complement.
ATCTTCTTTCTTTCTAGTGCTGCAAGTCTTCTTAATTGCATATCTAGAATTGCAGTTGCTTGTATTTCAGTTAGTTTAAATTTCTTCATTAATCCTTCTTTTGCAGTATCACTATCTTTAGATTCACGTATGAGTTTAATTACAGCATCAAGGTTATCTAGAGCTATCTTTAGACCTTCTAATATATGTATTCTTTCTTGTGCTTTAGCTAGTTCATACTCAGACTTACGTATACTGATCTCTTGTCTATGTGTAATGAAAAGTTCAAGTATTCTCTTAAGAGAAAGAACTTTAGGTTCATTGTTTACAAGACAAAGCATGTTTGCGTTAAATGCTTTTTGTAACTCTGTGTACTTAAATAGATTATTTAGTATGACATTTGGTTTACCATCTCTTTTAATTTCAATGATTACTCGAATATCTCGATCAGATTCATCACGTATATCTGAAACACCTTCTATCTTTTTATCTTTTACAAGTTCTGCAATCTTAGCTACAAGTCTTGCTTTGTTTACTTGGTAAGGAAGTTCTGAAATGATTATTTCAAACTTTCCTCCTTTACTTTCCTCAATCTTAGCTACTCCTCTCATTAGTACTCTACCTTTACCAGTAGCATACATATTCTTAATTTCTTTTTGATCATATATGACTCCTTTTGTAGGAAAATCAGGTCCAGGGATTATTTTAAAAAGTTCATCTAATGTTACATCGGTTTCAAATTGTGGGAATCTAGATTTATCTAGTTTTTCTAAATCAGCAGTTGTTTTAATACCTTTTGCATAGTTCTTAATATTCTTTATCCATTCTGCTTCTGCTTCCCAAACATTTCCTCTTCCTAGTATTTCAAGTAGTGCAGCAATTAACTCACTCACGTTATGTGGTGGTATCTTTGTAGCCATACCAACTGCAATACCTTCTCCTCCATTTAAAAGAAGTTGAGGTAAAAGTGCTGGAAGAACAATAGGCTCCATGTAGTTACCATCATAGTTTGGTCTAAAGTCTACGGTATATGAATCTAGTTCATCTATCATTGTCATAGCAAAGTGAGATAGCTTTGCTTCTGTGTATCTCATAGCTGCTGCACCATCTCCATCAATAGATCCAAAGTTTCCTTGTCCATCTACAAGTGGGTATCTTAAAGAAAACTCTTGAACCATTCTAACCATAGTGTCATATACAGCTACATCTCCATGTGGATGATATTTACCTATGACGTCTCCAACAATACGAGCACTCTTCTTGTATCCTTTACCAGGAATGATCCCCTGTTTATACATAGAGTAAAGAATTCTTCTCTGAACTGGTTTTAATCCATCTCTAATATCTGGTAATGCACGAGCTACGATAACACTCATGGCATAGTTGATATAGCTAGACTTCATCTCCCCTACTACATCAGTAGGTCTAATTCCAGGTACTAATTTAACTTCTTTTTTTTCTTCTATATTATCCATATATGTTTAATTATTTATATTATTCTGTTTGAGGTGTTTTATCATGTGGTAAATTTCTTACCTTTCCTTGACCATTTCTTGCTTTATCTTGCGCTTGTCTAATTTGTTCTAAAGTTAAATTTTTATTACCAGAAGGTGTTAAATCTGGTCTTGCTATAGGCTTTACATCTTTCATTGGTATTGCAGGCGTACCAGCACTATGTCCTTTATTTGGTTCGAGATGCAATCCTGAGGTTGAAAATATTTCCATATTAATATTGTTTAGATTTTAATTTCTGAATTTCTTTCCATGTTTCTTCTAGGAAAGTTTCAGCTTTTTTAATGTCTCTGTTATATACCTCAGTTTTTACTTGAGGAATAAAACCAACCCACATCTTTGCAGTCATTTCCATTACTGTAGTGAATGTATCTGCAATCTTATTCATATCATCTTTACTTACTTTAGTTATATTAAAATCAAATAGAAGAAAAGATCTAAAGAGATCATATGATAATCCTTTAGGAAACTTCTTCTTAGTATATTTCTCTACTAGTCTTTGTAATACATCAATCTTTTGAAGATTTAGAGAATCTCTTTCAAATTCCCAAGGTTTTCTTCCCTTAAATATATTGTTTACTTCTATATTCTCAAATTTCCCATATGCTCCCTCATTAATCCATGGTTCAGGAGTAGACTCTGGTAGAAGTACTCCATACTTTTTAAATATACTTTCTAGTTTTTGTTCTTTAATACTAGTTGGTTTATACATTCTAAATATCTAGCTCTGCTTCATTTGCATATGCTTGAATAAATTTCTTTCTAGGTAATACTTCTTGACCCATTAAAGTATCAAATATTTTGTTTGCTTCTTCTGCGTCATCTACTGTGATAAGTTTTAGTACTCTAGTTTTAGGATTCATTGTTGTTTCCCATAGTTGTTCTGGATTCATTTCTCCTAAACCTTTGAATCTTTGTACTAGTTTTACTGTCCTGTTACTCTTTTCTAATTCCTTTATCTTTGCATCTCTTTCTTCTTCAGAAAGTACCCAGAAACTCTCATTTCCATTTGTCTCTATTTTAAATAGAGGTGGTTGAGCTAAGTATACATATCCCTTATCTATTAAAGGTCTAAGATGTCTAAAGAACATAGTTAAAAGAAGTGTTTGGATATGTGATCCATCTACATCAGCATCTGTCATTACTATTATTTTATGGTACTTTAATTTAGATGGGTCTAGTGTCTCCCCTATTCCAGCTCCTAGTGCAATGACTAGATCTTTAAGTTTCTCATTTTGTAATACTCTATCAAGTCTATATTTTTCTGAGTTAATTGGTTTACCTGAAAGTGGTAATACTGCTTGTATCTTTCTATCTCTTCCCTGTTTTGCTGATCCTCCTGCTGAGTCTCCCTCAACTATGAATATCTCTGATTCATCAGGGAATCTAGATCCACAATCCGCAAGTTTTCCAGGTAGTCCTCCACCATCTAGTGCACCCTTTCTTACTACTGCTTCTCTTGCAGCTTTTGCTGCTGCTCTTGCCTTAGATGTAAGTACTGCTCTAGCAGTAACTGATTTAGCATCAATTGGGTTTTCTTCGAAGAAAGCTTTTAATCCTTCTTCTACTACTTTTCTTACATGTCCTGCTACTTCTGGATTATTTAGTTTAATCTTTGTTTGTCCTTCAAATTGTGGATCTGGTACTTTTACTGATATTACTGCTGTTAAACCTTCTCTTACATCTTCTCCTGTTAGCTTAATATCTTTTTCTTTCTCAGCTAATGTCTTTTCAAAATAGTCATTAATTGATTTGGTTATTGCAGTTCTAAATCCTTGTATATGTGTTCCACCTTCTGGATTTTGGATATTGTTAGTGAAAGCAATTACATTTTCATTAATATCGTCTGTATATTGAAGAGATACTTCTACTTCTGTAGTTTCTTCAGTCTTTTTTACATAGAAAGGTTTACAAAGAACTTTCTCTCCTGTATTTAAATGCATCACGTATGATTTAACTCCACCTTCAAAGTGAAATACCCATTCTCTTCCTCCATGCATTAGTTTCTCTGAATCATTATCAAGTGCCCTATCAGCATCTGTTCTATCATCTCGTATTACAAAAGTAATACCAGCTGTTAAATATGCATGTTGTCTTATCCTTGTAAGAATTGTTTTAAGTTTGAATTTAGTCTCACTAAATATTTCACTATCTGGATAGAATGTTTGTGTGGTTCCATTACTTGTAGATTTACCTACTACTTTTAATTGTTCCTTTACTTTACCTCTCTCAAACACAAGTCTATATATCTTTCCATCTCTAGATACATCACAAATCATTTTAGATGAAAGAGCATTTACTACAGAAGCACCTACTCCATGTAGTCCTCCTGATACCTTGTAACTGTTTCTATCGAATTTACCTCCAGCATGAAGAACTGTCATAACTGTTTCAAGTGCAGATTTACCTGTTACTTTATGTTTATCTACAGGGATACCTCTACCGTTATCTGAAACAGTAACTGATCCATCTGAGTTAAGGGTTATTTCAATCTTAGTACAGTATCCAGCTAATGCTTCATCTATTGAGTTGTCCGCTATCTCATATACTAGGTGGTGAAGTCCTGTTAGACCTGTGTCACCTATATACATAGCTGGCCTCTTTCTTACTGCCTCAAGGCCTTCTAGAACAGTAATAGAGCTTGCATCATAGTTTTGTTTTTTGTCTGCCATATTTATTTGAGTTCTTAGTTTACGAGTGTGAGAGTAGCAAATTTATCTAACTTTTACTAGTCTTATTATATCAAAAACTTAGGAATTTTTCCTCTCTTTTGTGAGTACAAAGTACTCCTTTTCTAGTACTCTAGGATAGTAATATGCGAGCCCTGCTGCGAGTAAACTAGCCAGTCCATTTAGAGCTAAATCCTTTAAACTTAAATATTGGGATAAAACATTAGTTGTACTCATAGCTAGGTTAATTGCACATATACTCACGGTTATTGATACTGAAAGTACTCCAACAAGGAGTTCAATTAACCTAATAAATTCAAAATCTTCTGCTTTTTCTTTTAAGGAATGCCAGTGAGCAAGTTTAGATACTTTAATCTTAAGTGTACTTAGTACCGCTCTATATATTAGTAGTGTGAGAAGCATAGAAGCTAAGAAATATCCTGCCTTAGTTCCTATGATTTGTATATCACTGGAGTTTACACTTAGGTTTGTACTTTGAGCAAATAGGAAGAAGAAAACTATTCCAATTCCAGTTGTAAAAAAAGAATACCAAATGAAGTTTCTGCTATTCATACTAACTTTTTAATATTTGATTGATCTTAATGATAAAGTTTTCAAGCACTAATCGCAAGTTTACTTCAGAAGCAAAATATATAGAGTAGTCTACTATGAGTTCATTAATTTTATATCTCTTATCTTCCCCTAAACTTTTACTTTCATTAGCTACATTTCTAAAAAATATCTCTACTCTACTTTTCTTCTCTTTATTATCTTTTATACCTAAAATTTCTTTAGCATAATTAAACTTTTCAAAAAGTGATGAGTTTAAAAAAGTGGTGCTTTCAGTTTTAATAGTACTATCTCTAAAATCTATTAGTTCACATCTAGACTTTATAGTACTTAGTAGTTTATTGGTGTCATAGCAGATAAGAAAAATATGATTATTGGGACTCGGTTCTTCTAGTGTTTTAAGTAGTGCACTCTGAGCTTCCTTTGTAAGCCTATCTGCATCATATATTAATAGAATCTTTACAGGATGTTTTATCTTCTTGTACTGGAACTCTTTTAGTTTATCTTTTATGTCAGTTATTCCAATACTTACTTTGTCTAAATCAGAAACTCGTATACTAATAAGGTCGGGATTGTTTACATCATCAATCTCAAAAAACATTTTAGATATTTCATTCTCACTAAGTGGTCTGTTAGTTTTAAGAATATAGCTTCCGGAGGAACTAAATATTTTTTGAGTGTGTTTGCTAACCATGCCAATATATTATATATTTGTATGATAAAAAGATATGTATTTCTATGCCCCAAGATACAACTAAACAACAAAATAGTACTAATAAAAATGATGGTAACACATTGCCACCTCTACCTGAATTAAAGCATATTAACCCAAATCCAATTGATACAGCTAAACCTCTGAATACTAATCCACTATCTAATCCTGGAATGAATCCATTTAGTATGGGAAATTCCCCTACTCCACAAGTTAGCCCAATACCAACACCAGTAGAAGATTCAATAACACCAGAACCAATTGAGGATAAGTTTCCAAAGATTGAAGAAATTAAGGTTGTGGAGAAAACAAAAGAAGAGGTAAATAAAACTAATCCATTTCCAACAAAAGTTGAAGTGGAAAAGAATAAGCCAGTAGAAAAATCAAATATTAAAGAAAAAAGCTTAGGCAATATTGAAGAGATTATCTCTTCAGGTGCTGCTAAGAAACAATCCCTACTAGACATCCTATATTCTCAAGGAAAGATTACTAAAGAACAATTCGAGAGTTTTAAGTTTGAAATATTAAGTAAGAATCTTAATGAAGAAACCTTTGTTTTTGATAAAGGAATAGTCTCACATATGGATCTTCTTAAAGCTAAATCAGAAACATATAAGATTCCTTTCATTGATCTTAGCAATATGGAGATTAAAAAAGACATCTTATATAAGATTCCATATGAGAGTGCTAAGAATAACCTTGTTGTTGCGTTTGAACAAAGTGCAGAAGGAGTGAAGATAGCTTTAGTAGATCCACTTGATATTCAAAAAGTTAGATTTGTAGAAGCATATGTAAATGATAATGTCATCCCATATTTTGCTGATGAAGAACAGATAAAAAAGATTATTGATACAAAGTACTCTACTCAGTTTGATACTGAAGTTAGTCAAGCTGTTGAATCTGTTAGCTCTTCAGGTCTTACTATTAAAGAAGAAGTAGAAAGTTTTGATGATCTTAACTTCAAAGTACAAAATGCTCCTGTATCTAGAATTGTAAATATGATCTTAGAATATGGAGTGAAATTTAAAGCTTCTGATGTACATATAGAGCCAAAGGAAGGAAGACTATCTGTAAGATATAGAATACATGGAATATTAAACGAGAAACTTACACTTCCTCTTACGTTAACTGCTTCTGTAGTGTCTAGAATTAAAATACTTTCTGAACTTAAAATTGATGAACATAGAATACCTCAAGACGGTAGATTTGAAATTAGTGTTGGTAAATCGAAAGTTGATTTAAGAGTATCTACCATGCCTGTTGTGCATGGTGAAAAGGTAGTTATTAGAATACTTGATAAAACTACTGGTGTTGTACCACTAGAGCAAACAGGTCTTAGAGGGCCTGCATATAAAACATACACAGACATACTAAAAGCTACTCAAGGTATTATCTTAATAACAGGACCTACAGGTTCTGGTAAGACTGTTACATTAGCTAGTTCCCTATCTACTCTAAATAATCCAGGGGTGAATATTGTGACACTTGAAGATCCTGTTGAAATTAGAATAGATGGTGCAAACCAAGTACAAGTAAATGCAGAAGTTGGACTTACATTTGCTACAGGTTTAAGAGCTTTCTTAAGACAAGATCCTGATATCATAATGGTAGGAGAAATCCGTGATCAAGAAACTGCACAGCTTGCTGTTCAAGCAGCTCTTGTTGGTAGACTTGTTCTTGCTACTCTTCATACAAACTCAAGTGCAGCTGCTATCCCTAGACTACTTGATATGGGAGTGGAACCATATCTTTTAGCTTCAGTCATTAATGTAATTGTTGCTCAAAGACTTCCACGTAAACTATGTAAAGATTGTAGAGAAAAGATAAAAGCTGATGATGTAATGTTAAAAAAGATCCATCAGGTTATGGATGGACTTCAAGGTTTTGATATGTACTCATATCCTAAACGAGATTTTAAACAATTAAAACCTGGAGAGTCTCCAAGCAATACTAATATAGATAGTGCTGATAAGGCAGGTATTAATCAAGCACCAGAGGGTGATGTATATATATGGAAATCTAAGGGATGTGATAGATGTGCAGGAACTGGATATACTGGAAGAATAGGAATATTTGAAGTACTTAAAATGAACGAAAAGATATCTAAGATGATTATTGAACATAGATCATCACAAAGTATTCAAGAACAAGCTCAAGCTGATGGGATGATATTAATGATACAAGATGGGTTTATGAAAGCATTAGATGGAGATACAACAATTGAAGAAGTATTAAGAGTACAAAATTAATTTACCTAAGTGTATATATTTGTTAAGTTAGTATTGATAGTTATTAAGGACTAAAAAAATTGCAACTGCCCAACCTAAGCTCTTTCTATTCAAAAGATAAGAAAGAGGAAAAAAAAGAAAGTTCAACCGTGATAGATACACCAGGTATAAATCCAGAAGGATTAAAAGACAGTGCAAAGCATGAAACCCCAGCTACTAATTTAAAAGAAGCACTTCAAAAAGAAAAAAAAGCTTCATTACCAGACTTACCAGATTTAAAAAAGGTTGAACCTGAAGTAAAAGAAGAAGAGGCTCAAAAACCTATAACAAATGAAAAGGGAGAATTTGACCCCTTTGAGCTATTAGATCAAGTGATCTCAATGAATGCTTCTGACTTACATCTTACTGTAGGCTATCCCCCTTTCTATAGAGTGGATGGAAAGCTTATCCAAAGAGGAGCTATACCAGTAAGTTCAGAACAAATGGAAAAGCTTCTAAGTCCAATATTAGGACAAAGAAATAGAGAGCAGTTAGAGATAAACAAAGAAGTGGACTTCTCATATGCATATGGAAAAGATGCAAGATTTAGAGTAAATGTATTTAATCAAAGAGGAACTTTAGCAGCTGCTTTAAGATTAATTCCAACAAAGATTCCAACACTTGAAGAACTACATATGCCTAAGATCTTAGAAGATCTAACAACTATTCCTCAAGGATTAGTATTACTAGTAGGTCCTACTGGATCAGGCAAAAGTACAACTCTTGCTTCTATGTTAAGTCTCATAAATCAAAGAGATGCAAAACATATAGTCACAATTGAAGATCCAATAGAATATGTTCATTTACCATATAAAAGTATAATAGATCAAAGAGAAGTTGGACAAGATACTCACTCTTGGGATATTGCTTTAAGATCTGTACTTAGACAAGATCCAAATGTTGTTTTGGTTGGAGAAATGAGAGACTACGAAACTATAGCAGCAGCTCTTACTGTTGCTGAAACAGGACATCTTGTGTTTGCTACTCTTCATACAAATTCTGCTTCTCAGTCTATAGATAGAATAATTCATGTATTCCCTGCAGAACAACAAGCACAGATAAGAATAATGCTTGCTAATACAATAACAGCAGTTGTATCACAAAGACTTATCCCAACAATTGGTGGTGGTAGAAGAGCAGCTATGGAAGTCTTAATAGGTACGCCTGCAGTTTCTAATCTAATTCGAGAAGGTAAAGAACATATGATTGATAATACTATTCAGACTGGTGCAGATGTAGGAATGTTTAGTTTAGAAAGCTCGTTAGTTGCTTTAATTCGAGAAGGTAAAATTACACAAGAAGAAGCTGAGGCACATTCAACTAAACCAGAAGAAATAATTAGATTAATGAGAAAAGACTAAAATGAAAGTATGGTCATATGAAGCCGTTGCAAGAAACGGAAAACAAATAAAAGGAGATATTGAAGCAATATCTAAACAGGAAGTAATTGCACTCTTACAGGATCAAGGACTTACTGTAATACATGTTGCAGAAGGTGCAAGAATTACATTTAAAAGACTTCTAAATTTCAATATAGGAGGAATTGGACTGAATGATAGAGTGATCTTTATGAAGCAGTTCTCTACTATGGTAACTGCAGGTCTTCCAATTACTGAGGCACTTGAAACTCTAGCTACACAGATTAAAAATCCAGGAATGAAAACAGTTGTTGAAACTGTTCTTAAAGATGTTAAAAGTGGTGTTTCTTTAACTAATGCATTTAAAAAAACAAAGGGACTATTTGATGATATTCAAATCAACCTAATTGAAGCTGGAGAGAAATCAGGAAATCTTATAGATATGATTGCTAAGATTTCAAAAGATCTTGATCAAAGAAAAAATTTCGTATCTAAAGTTAGAGGAGCAATGATTTACCCAATCATTATCTTTACTGCAGTATTCCTAATTATGATTCTTCTTATGATGACAATGGTACCTGCTGTGGAAACACTATTCAAAGGGTTCAAAGCAGAAGATAAAATCCCTTGGATTACAGTAGCTATGATAAATACAGCTAACTTCTTAAATCCTGCAAAATCTGTAGGAGGAATATTAATAGTTGTAGTTGTTGTTGCTATTGTGTTTGCAATAAAGGCATATAGAAGAACTCCTTCAGGAAGGAAAGTTACAGATAAGCTACTTTTAAGAGTTCCAATATTTGGAGGATTAACTGCTAAATTAAACACTGAAGAGTTTTGTAGAATTTTAGCTATGTTATTAGTTTCCGGTGTATCAATCATTGATTCGCTTAAGATAGTTGCCGGTGCTATGAGCAACGTAATATATAGGGATGCAGTTATGAATATGATTCCACAGATAGAAAAGGGATTCCCTGTTGCTGCCCCTATGATAAAAGACAATGTATTTCCAAATATTTTATCTCGTATGGTTGGTACTGGAGAACAAACTGGAAAACTTGATAAAGTATTACTTGATATGGCGAAATATTATGAAGAGGAAATAGAAAATATTACTGCAAATTTAACTAAACTTATGGAGCCTATAATCTTAATTATAGTTGGTATTTTTGTTGGAATTATGGCAGTAGCAATTTACCTACCGATCTATCAGCTTGCTACAGTAGTAAAATAAAGCTCTTTACAAAACACCTATAAAGAGTATATTGAACTAAGTATTTATTTATTTTTTAATTATTTTTTCTAAATGAAAAAAGCATTCACAATTGTCGAACTATTAGTCGTAATGGCAGTGATAGGTATTCTTATCACATTAGCCGTAGTAGGTATTCAGGCAGTTCAAAAATCTCAGAGAGAAACTACAAGAGTTAATGATGTTAAGAATTTCTCTGCAACACTAGCTTCTTATTATTCAAAATATAGATATTATCCACAGTCAGATGCAGCTTCAGTAACTGGAACTGTTATTGATGGAACTGCTTCAGCAACAGAGAATCTTCATTATACTAGTCCTGTAATTACATTAACAGATAGTCTTGCTGCAGATACTAGCTTTACTTTGACTCTTTCATCTTTAGGTGCAAAGATAATTTCTTCACCATTTTGGGGTCCAGCTGGAGCAAATATAACTTGTGCTGTTGGTGGTACTGAAGGAGCAACAACATTAGCACCATCTGCAGATCAATGGTATATTTTCTATAGAGCTCAAACCTCTACTCCACAATCATATACATTAGCATCATGTACTGAGAATGGATGGAGTACAAACTTCGGATCAAAGATAGACTAAGTATATATCTTTATAGTGAAATTAAATCCCTCCTTTAACAAGAGGGATTTTCTTTTATTTACCTTCCTATATAATATATAGTGTAAGGAGTAATTGTTACTCAATAAGATATGAACAGTAAATCATTTACAATAGTCGAGATAATGGTAGTTATGGCAGTTATAGGTATTATAATGACACTATCTATTGTAGGTATACAAGCAGCTCAAAGACAACAAAGAGTTACTACAATAACTAATGATATGAATCAGTTTAAACTAGCTTTAGCATCTTATTATTCTGAGTATAGACAATATCCTTATACAACAAATGAAATAGTTTTTGATAGTACGAATAATGAAATATGTCTAGTTGAACCAAATACTGGAAATAATGAAACGAATTGCAACAGTGTTGCCTCTAAAGTGGCAACAATAAAACTTTCTCAGCCTGGTGTACGTGTATCTCCTGCTGTTTATGATTTTCATTACACACCTTGTTCATCTGCCGAAGCAATTGCATTTGGTGGTCTTCCAGATCAAGAAATTGTAATACCTAGTCCTGAACAATGGGTATTAGATTATCGTATTCAAGATACTAGTAGATCACAAGCATATAAGATTAGGTTCTGTACTGAAGATGGTGCTACTGAATTCCTATCACAATAATGCATATACTATTTAACATATATGCCCTATTCTTTGGGCTTATCTTTGGTAGTTTCCTTAATGTACTTGTAAGTAGAACGCATGATGGGGAAAGTCTAATGACTCGTTCTCACTGTACTAAGTGTAATACTCAAATAGCCTGGTTTGATAATATTCCAATTATTTCCTTTTTACTTTTAAAGGGAAAATGTAGAAAGTGTGGGGAGAAGATTAGTTTCAAGTACCCTATTATCGAGTTACTTGTGGGTATTGTCTCTTTGTTTTGCTACTACATTTCCTATGATCTATTAAGTTATGTACTTTTGTTTTCTATTTGTTTCTTTATCTTATATTTCTCTATATACGACATCTTCTATCAAGAGATATATGATAAACTGGCAATTCCAGTCGCTGTAATACTTTTAATATTAAATATTGTTTCTAACTTCTACCCTATTTCAATATATACAAGGATATTTACTATCAACTTTGGATTAACAAATATCTTGTCTGCAATAATATATTCTCTTCTTGTTGTTCTTATCATTATCTTTTCTCGAGGAAAGATGGGGGCTGGAGATATTCGTTTTGCGGTAATAGCTGGTCTTATACTTAGCCCTGATAAACTATACTTTGGGATTATGTCCACATATGTTGTTGGTTCTTTAGTTGGAGTCATTGTAGCTATCATTAAAAGAAGATTTAGAGGTATTCCCCTCCCCTTCATTCCTTTTATGGGGATAGGAATATTTCTCTCATATATATTAGGAGCTGAGTTTTGGAAGTTTCTCTACTTTCAAAAGTTTTTCAGATAAGTTAAATTTAAATATGTTAAAACTGCCATATTCTAAAAAATCATTTGGACTTGTTGAACTGATAGTAGCATTAGCAATTGTTGTCGTAATACTTACGTTATCTACGGTAGGAATAAACTCGCTTAAAGATAGTTTTCAATTAAACTCAGGAACACAAGAACTATTTAATGCGATATCTTTAGCACGTGTATATGCTGAGAATAACGTGACATACAAAGATGTGGATGGGAATATTAAGGTGCCAGATGCATATATGGTTAAGATTGGACTTATAGATGATGATGTTTCAGCAAATATCTCAATTAACTATTGTAACCTTCCTCCTATGCCTGCTAATGGTATTGACGATGGATTACCCCATTTCTTTTTTGATGGAATGAGTAATGAATATATAGACTGTGAAACATATACTGCTAAAGCCATAGATGTAGATCTTTCTGGTGTAGAAATATTAAAAGATCAAGTTGAAGAATCACTTGGGTGTAGTGAAATATACTTTACTTTAAAAGATAATGAGATATATATAGTTCAGAATAGAGATACGGTTTTATACAATACTATTTCTTGTGTGGTAAGTGTTAAAGCAGTTAATAGTGGAGTTAAAAATAGAATAGCTGTTAATCCAGTTAATAGAACAATTAGGAAATTATGACAAAAATACTATTTAATAAAAAATCTTTTAGCTTAATAGAAATAGTTGTAGCTCTAGGATTTAGTGCAGTTATTCTTACTAGTTTCATAGCTCTTTCTGCTTGGTCTTTAAATAAAGCAAAGGATAATGAAACAGAAGATCTTACCTATCAAGCCATGATTCAATTTAATGATTTACTAAGAGGATCATCGAATAATGTGTCTGTGGGAGAGTCAGATGAGTCTAGTCAGTTTTCAAGTTTTGTTCCCAGTACTTCATCAAAGATATATTTTATGAATACTGGTTATGGTATGAGTGTTTCAGATGCTTCAAATGTAAGATGTAATTTAAAATATGATAATGGAAATTATTACTTTCCAGTTCAAGGTATAAAGGGTACAAAAGGCGATTTATTTGCTACTTGTAAGAATTCAGAAGAATTACAATTGAAATCATCAGATGGTAGTAATGATAGTGGTATATGCGTATTTGCTGAGATTAAGAAACTAAATAGTATCCCTAACGACTATAAATATACATATACTATTAGAGCATTAGCGGAAAAATCTGATGGACAGATATTTGACGAAACCATTGAGGGTTTAAGATCCGCCCCTTTTATACCAGCTACTACTGACCATGCAGAATGTAACTAAATATCTAAAAAAGAATATTAAGGGAAGTACTTTAATAGAGCTATTAATCACTCTTGGGATTATGTCAATTCTTCTTACGATGCTTTCAAATATATTTTTACAAATAATGGTTATTAATCTAAAGAACAAAGAAAGAACATATGTAAGAGATATTAGTTCGAGTGTATTAAATCAAATACGAAAAGATATACGTAATGCAGATACAGTTGATGCAAAGTATTGTGGTAGTGTGACTGATTTTGGATCATTAGTTACATATGATAAATGTATATTTAATACAAATAACAAAAGATATATATGGGAGGTATATCAAATACCTGAATATACTGGGTCTCCTGCATATGGTATTAGGAAAAGTGAATGTCCTGTTCTAACAGAAGTAGACTGTGCTACTAAAACAACTAAGTATGAAACTCCTGATGATTTCTTACTTCAATATAATAATGTGTTTAAAGCAGAACAAAATGCTACAGGAACAACTGGAAGTGAGTCAATTGTTGTTTCCGTAACTATCACAGGTCAATCAGCTCCAGCTGATGGGGAAAGTCCAAGTGCAGCACTTGTTAAAAATGTAATAAAACAAACTATTGTATCCACTAGAAACTATAGACAGTGATCTTATATAAATGTAGAATTGGAGATATAAAATGTCACTGCCTAGAACATGAAACTGCCAGAGTTTTTCGGACTCGATATAGGAAATCATACAATTAAAGTGTGTCAAGTTAGATGGGAAGGAACTACTCCAAGACTTGTTTCTATTGCCTCCCAAGATACTCCATATGGCGTTATAGGATCTGAAAATGAAGAACACCAAAGACAACTAGCTGATCATATTAAAAAAGCAGTTTTAGCCTCAGGAATTAAAAGTAGAAATGTTGTTGCTGCATTACCAGAGAGTGCAATATTTACAAGACTTGTTCCTGCATTTCCAAAACTTGCGGATAGTAAGTTATCAGAAGCAATCATGTATGAAGCAAAGAAATATATTCCAATACCTCCAGATGAAACAAACATGGACTATATGGTAGTTGGAGAAAGAAAAGTAGCTAATGAAGATAAACTAGACATATTAATAGTTGCTGCTTCAAAAAGCTTAGTTAATAGATATATGACAATATTAAAGATGGCAGGACTTGAACCACTAGCACTTGAAACTGAGGCAATTGCATCTTCAAGAGCAATATCTAGTCAAAAAGGTTATCAAAAAAATACAACAGCTATAGTCCTAGACTTTGGTGCTAATGGAACTGACTTAAGTGTTATCAGAGATGGTTCTCTACTCTTCTCACAATCACTTGGAACAGGCTCTGATGCCTTTACAAGAGCTATTTCAGTAGATTTCGGACTAGATTTTGTTCAAGCAGAACAATACAAACGTGCATATGGACTTGATGAAACAAAAGCTGAAGGAAAGATTGCTAAATCTCTCATCCCAATTATGCAAGTGATAACTATTGAGATAACTAAAACTATGGATTTCTTTAAATCAAGATTTGTGAATATGGTCCCTCAGAAAATATATCTATGTGGAGATGGAGCTAAGTTACCAGGATTATCTAACTATTTAAAGAAGCTATTTAATTTAGAATGTGAGCTTGTAAGTCCTTTCTCTAATGTTAAACTTGATGACAAACAAAAGAAAGAAATTGAGGGATACTCTGAGGTTGGATATACAGTTGCGATGGGACTTGCTCTAAAGACAGAATGAGTGGAATAAACTTAATAACAAAAAAGACTACTCATGAGATAAAGGAAGAAAAGAATATTGAATCCTCTTCAATATATGCAATGTTTCTCCCAATACTTGCCCTATTTGCCTTAATAGGTCTTTTGATTGCTAATGCTTCAGTGCTTGAGAATGTAAAAGTAGAAGAACAAAATATTGCTAATCAAAAAGCACAAATTACAAGTTTGACTCCATATAAAAAAAATAATGGACAGCTTGTAAAGAAACTAGAAGCATTAAAACCAATTATTGAAAAAGACGTTAATCCCTCATTGATATTTGACCAGATTAGTAAGAATATAGCCACATATAAAGATATATTAAGTATAGACGGATATTCTAGAACTACTGATGGTAGGTTTAGTTTTAGTGGTAAATCAAGAACTTATCTTGAGCTTTCTCGTGTTATTAAAAAGTTTGAAGAGAATACTGACTTGAAAAATGTAGATCTGAAATCTATTTCCTACAACGAAACTGAAGGAACGGTAGGGTTTACTGTTAATTTTTCATACATAACATTGTAAAGATGGGATTAATTGGTGGAATTGCCAAAAAAGAATTAGGAGAATCAGATCTTAAGAACTCAAAAGAAATAGAAAAGAGTTTAGGGGAGGCTACTACGAATAAAGTCACTGTTAAAAGAACATTCAAAGAATTAGTAGTTTTCTATACGGTTCCTCTTGTAAGTATAGTTCTCTTTTTAGCCATAGTTGGATTTTTTGTAATACCTACAATAAATGGAATTTATACAAATTTTAACAAGGTAGAAGATCTAAAGAAGAAAAAAGAGGCAGATAAACCTGCACTTAATTCTTTAATAAAGCTTAGGGATAATGATCAACAAACACAGGATGATTTAGCAGTAGTAGATAAGATAGTACCATCTGAGAAAACTAAAATTGTTACTCTTCAGAAGTTTATTCAAGATACAGTAGAAAAATATGGTCTTACCCTTAAAAGCTATACCATTGGAGAACAATTAAGACCAATATCTGTAGGTACTAGTTCTATACCAAGTTCCAATCAGGCAATGGGAAGTGGAGGAGATATTTCAAAGCCTGTTAAGAAAACAGAAGACAGTTTAAGAGTAGCACCTACTACTGTAAAGATAGAAGGAAAGTTTTCTGACATACAAAAGTTTTTTAATGAATTCTACCTACTAAATAGCCTATTTATTGTAGATAGTTTAAATATGAAAGCATCACAGTCAATTGCCCCTGAGAATCTAAGTACAAGTGAAGTGAAGTGGAGTTTAGATGTTACATTTGCTAAGTATGTGTTTTCAGAAGATTTCTTAACAAATGAGGATGTATTTAATCAAATACCTGCTTCAGCTACACCTGATGAAACCACATTAAATTATATAAAGAAGAGATTTAAGGATATTTAGAGTTGTTAAATTCCCATTCCCTTGTAAAGTTCAGGTAATTCTTTATTTGAAATATTTGTTACAATCCATTTTCTTACTTCCACTTGATCTCCAGGCTCAAGCCAGCCAGGGTTGGAAACCGTAATCTCAATATTATATTTCAACTTCCTAGAATCCGTTGTAGTAAATTCTATTTCATATCTTGCCATACCTATCCAACTTAAGTCAGTGTTTGGAGTCCATCCTATCGCACAACAAGGTTGATTAAAATATTTTGCCGATAAAATCTTGTAACTAGAAATATTCTCTTTCCATAGGATACTTTTGGCCTCTTTGCTTTGCTTATCTCGGTTTTCTTTTACCTCATTTAAATTATCAGTACTAAACTGATCATTTTCATACAAACTAACCCATCCTAGATTTTCGATAGGATAAAGTGACTCGTAGGAATTCTGATTCTTGCTAATTATTGCATTAGTAATCTCCCAAAGTTTTCTTTCAGGTGTTTGTCCTTCTACTCGCTCACGTACTTCGAAATATATCTTTTGAGGTTGTTTCATTAATTTATATGAAGTTGAAGAACTTTCAACATATTTATATGCAACAACTAAACCCAATAGCAAAAATGAAAATATTAACACTATACAAAGTACAAAATATTTTAGGATTTTCATAATAAATATTTAAGAGGTAATTAATATTTAACAAGGATAAAATTAAAAAGTAACAATATTGTAGATGGATATAAAAAGACCCTCTAACGAGGGTCTTTAATTTCATTTATTAAGAGTGGAATTAGTCTAATACTTTTATGTATACTCTCTTTCCTTCTCTTACAGCTATTAATGCAACAGTATCTCTGATTGCCTTAATATTTCTTCCCATTTTACCTATGATTAGAGGTTTATCTTCGTTATTTAATGTTAGATTAAGTGTGATGTTTGTTCCATCAGCTACTTCTTCTACTTTTACGTCATCTGGGAACTTTGTGACTGCTTTTGCTATGTATTCTAGTAATGCTTTCATGTTAGAAAAAATAATATAAAATATATCCGTAAGGTTACGGTCTATTATGCTTTCTTTTTCTCTTTCTTCTTCTTTTCTACTTTTACTCTAACTCTCTTTTCCATTACACCAGCTTTTGCAAACATATCATGAACTGTTTCTGTAGGCTGTGCTCCTTTAGATAACCATTCCTTGATCTTAGCTGTTTCTAGTTTTACATTCTTTTCTTTTAAAAGAGGGTCATATATACCTACTTGGTCAATGTACATACCATCTCTCTTTGATCTTCTCTCTACGACTACTATTCTGTAGTGTGGTTCTCCTCTTTTTCCGAATCTCATTAATTTGAATTTAAGCATAATTTGATAAAAAAAACTTATAAACTAAACGTAATTATATCATAGTATTTCTATTTTTGTAGCTTTTTAAGGGCCTCTGAAGCTGATTTTTGCTCAGCCATTTGCTTACTATGACCTTCCCCGGCCCCATATTTCTTATCCCCTAGAAATACAGCCATTTTAAATGTTTTACTATGATCTGGTCCCTCTTCGCTAAGGGTCTCATATGTTGGGGTTACTTTAAGTGTCTCTTGAGCAAGCTCTTGGAGCTTAGATTTTGCATCAATATCAAGCCTATTCTCTACAATATCCTTGATTTTTACATATAGGAGTTTAGAAAGGAAAGTGTTACAGCTTTCTAGTCCCTGATCCATGTAAATAGCCCCTAAGATGGCTTCAAATGTGTTTGCTAAGATATATGTTCTATCTCTTCCACCAGTGGTCTCTTCACCTTTGCTCATATATATATACTGTCCAATTAGGAGATCTTTAGATGTTTCAGCTAAACTTTCTGTTCGAACTAAGGCTGCTCTAAAACTAGTTAGATCACCTTCGGTAGATGCTTGATAGTTATCAAAGAGAAAACGAGATGTAAGAAGCTCAAGTACAGCATCTCCTAAGAACTCTAATCTTTCATTACTTTCCTCTACCCCATTCTCATTTAGATATGATCTATGGATTAATGCTTTCTTAAGAAGTGATAGGTCCTTAAACTTTATTCCAAGTTTACTAGCCAGTTCTTTAAGGTTTTTCTTTTCTAGTTCGTTCATTTTGTAAGTGCCTTGTCTAATACCCCGTTTACAAACTTTGAGTCTGTATCTGATCCAAACTCACGGGCTAACTCAATAGCTTCGTCAATAGCGACTTTACGAGGAGTAAGCTTCAATATATTAGTTTCAAGTATGGCTAGCTCAAGTATGATTAGATTAGTTTTTGAAATATCTTCTAATGGTCTTTCTATAGCTATACTCTTTAAAAGTGTCTTAATTTCATCTCTGTGAGTAGGTAATTCTTTAGTAAGGTTAGTAAAAAGGCCAAGATCATACTTTGATACTTCATCCATTTCTTGGATGTCTTTAATATCAAATGATGTTGAACCTTCAGTAGACTGAAATATTGATTGAAGGGCAAGTACTCTTGCGCTATGTCTTGGATCGTTATGTACTTTCAAGGGCTAGTTATTTAACTTCTAATACTTTCTTTCCTCTGTATATTCCACTAAATGGACTTACTCTATGAGGTAGAGTTGCTTTTTTACTTACTGATTCGTAAGCTACTTGTGGTTTAACAAGTTTGTCCATAGATCTTCTCTTTAGACTTCTTGCTTTACTACCTTTTCTTTTTGGAAGTGCTCCCATATTCTTTAATGACTATTAATTAACATACCCATTATATCCTATGTATACCTAATGGTCTAGCTGAAACTATCTCAAGGAGCCTCAACTTAATACTGCTTCTATAACTTTTGAAGTAAAAATGGTTAAAATCTTTACTAGTTTACTTCTAAACCTTTTTCTTTCACCATCAATATCATAGTCAAATTGTTTTTTAGTTCGAAATAGCCTACCTTTAATGTTTAACTTGTAATTAACATGAATATCATCTGAAGCTGTTCTTAATGATGGATGGGGATAATCTCCATTTGTTAGCATCTCAACTTGACCAATACTATACTTAACCTTTGTACTATGTGGTAGATACCCTTGTAGGATATAGTAAGAAGAGGGATCTGAATCAGGAAGAATAATAGCTCCTAACGTATATCTTCTATAGAATAAAAATCTTTTACGATTATCTGGAGTTGGTTCCTCATGGACAATTAGTAAATGTTCCAAGACATCATCCCACTTAAAGCCTGGTGTAACATATTCTGATAATGTTATTGCTAAAGGTACATTTAAATCTAATTCACCGAATAGTCTAACCAAGAGATTAGAAAGTGTAATATGCGACTGGTCTACCACTTCTTTTCCTAGGATTGTTATTGAATCTGAGATTCTTTTTGCATAATCTGATATATCTGCTTCTTTGGGACTACTTATGTACATAGTAAGGCTAACTAATATACTTTGCTGTAATAAGGTCTAACAATTCGGATATAATTACAAGAGTCATTTTTTTCCTACGCTTTTCATAACTTTCAGAGATGGAGTTTAGGTTGTCTTTAAATTCAGAAAAATTTGAAAATACAAGTCCGCTAAATCTTGCCTTGTAAATTTTAACATTCATGTTACCATCCATCTGGGATACATATTCATTCTTTTCATCAAGTTTAAGTTCACCTCTTTGACAAATATAATGATCACTATTAGATTCTTGTATTTGAAAAAAGATAAGATTGGATATTCCAGAAACAAGAATAGAACCAGGAGTATAGCTTTGAGATTTTGTATAATTTTCAGCAGTATTATTTTCGATAATTGGTGGAACTATTGGGTTCTTTCCTCCATCAATTTCATTCATACTGTGATCAGCTATCTGACCTAGAAAACCTAGTAATCTTTTTAATTTAATACGAAACTTTCTTCTTGGTTCTTGAATTACTAGAATTCTTTTTAGCTCTAACAAGTCTACATAAAGAGTATTTAGATAAGCAAATCTTTCCGCTTTACCCTTTTGATTTAACTCATGATCAATAAACGATTCTGGATTCATAAAGTAATCCTATTGTGTCACTATTCTAAATAAATATACTTGGGCAGTATATTTCCTTATCTTACTATCTTACTCTTACTTACTTCATTAGCAGTTATCATTGCTTCTCTTATTTGATCAGATATTTCATTCATTCCTGCTGGAGTATGAGGTAAGAGAATAGTGTTTGTATTTGAGCTTTGACTTACTTCTTTAATAGTATCAAAGTATTGAGTCATTAATACTAATGTCATAACATCTTTAGCTGTAGATCCTTCTATACTTCTTTGGAAGTCATCAACAGATTCTTTTAGACCTTCTATGATAGCTTTTCTTTGATTAGCTATACCTTTACCTTGAAGAGCTTTAGATTCAGCTTCAGCTTCAGCTGCTTTAACCTTAAGTATCTTATCTGCTTCTCCCTTTTCATTAGAAGCTATTCTCATTCTTTGAGCTGCATTAATATCATTCATTGCGATCTTAACTTTCTCATCAGGCTCTATATCTGTAACTAGAGCATTAAGAATTTCAAAACCAAAGTCTTTCATAGTCTCATTTAATTCTTCTTTAACAGCAAGAGCTATATCATCTTTTCTTTCAAAGAGATCGTCAAGTATTATTTGAGGTACTTTAGCTCTTACAGTATCAAACACATATGAGTTGATTTGAGCTGATGCATCATTAAGTCTATAGAAGGCGTCATATACATGCTCAGGTAATACATAGTACTGAACTGAGATTACTACATGTACAAATACATTATCTTTGGTCTTTGTTTCTGCTCGCACATCAAGCTGTTGAACACGTAAACTTACATGTCCTCTAATATTGTCTATTATGGGAAGCTTCATATTAAGACCAGAGTTTGCTATCTTATTGAACTTTCCAAATCTTTCTACAATAGCTACTGTTTGTTGCTTTACTGTAAAGAAAGTAGAAAAGAAAAATACTAGAAAACCTATCACAAAAACACATGACAGAACTGTAATGAAATCCATATGTTTAAAAAGATAAAAATTAAAATAACTCGTAAGTAAATACTAATGTTAGCTTTTCTCCATGTTTATCTTCTTGTTTCTTATATTTCTTAGGAGACTTAATGTAATTTTTTTCTCCTAGTTTTCTTGCAACAGTGTTTCTAATATAGTTTAACATTGGACTTTCGTGCATAAATTTATCATCAGCTTGTCCAGTAATTGATATCGTAATTTTATCACTACTCTTCTCAATATCCAAAGATATAATTCCCCCGAGAACCACATTATTACATGTATTTTGTATATTAATAATTTCAATATCATAACTAACTCTTTTGGGTGAAATACCTGGAAGAAGTCTAAACCTTGCTCTTTGTTTTATATATTTAGATGGTGAAATTTCAATTTCATCAAATTCTCTAAGGTTTATTCTTGGGAAAGCTTTACTTGTTTTCGCCTCAACTATCTCGTTAACTACCCTTCTTAATTCAATAGATAAACTATCTCTTAAAAAAATGGAGAATCTATTATTATCATCGTAGTTTTCTCTAACCTCACAAGTACTTGGGTCTACGATAAATGCTAATTCAGGAGCTTTTCCTTTTTGGGGAGTATTAACGACTGAAACCAGTACTCTTATAAGTCCCTTTTTTTGTTTTATTCTCAAGGTTCCTTCAATGGGGTTTCTCCAAATGTCCCAAGTATTTAAAGATTTTCCATCAAGGGCCTCTGTAATTACTTTTTCTTGTCCAACAAGACTAACCAAGGTTTTGATACAATAAAATATAACCTTTTAATTATAACACATACTATAGGGATTCTGAAAAGGCTTTATGGAGATAGAAATATAGATCAAACTTACCGTATTGTCTCTTTTCTACTAATACTAGATCAGCTATTTCTGGAGCTATTGAGTCTTGAATAGGACAGTCTGTAATTAGGATACCATCTTCTTTGAGAAGTCTTGCTGAAAGTCTAATACTCTCTATGCTAATATCCTTGTAAGGAGGGGTAATAAAGATGATGTCAAAGTATGTAAGAGGATATTTAGTGTATCCTAAGTCCCCTTTCATATTCTTATATACCTTCTTTACTTGCTTTAAAAGGTAATCCATAGCATCTTCATGAACAAGAGCGTATTGATTCTTTTCAAACTTACAGTTAGATATGTTCTCGGTTATACAGTCTATTGATTCCCCTGCTATATCTACAAATATGGCATATCTTGCTCCTCTACTTAAGCTTTCTAGTCCTAAGGCACCTGATCCTGCAAAAAGATCAAGTATGGTAGAACCTGGTATCTTATTTTGAATCATATCAAATAAAGAAGTCTTTGCTCTATCAGTCATAGGCCTAGTTCCAGAGTTTGGTACTTTAAGTTCTACGTTTTTAGCTGTTCCTGTGATTATTCTTAACATATCTATATTTTAACACTCATACCTTAAAAACTCGAAAAAACCCACTCTATTTTGGAGAAAGAAGAGGGAGTGATATAATCCAAGCATAATATTTCAATTACGATTTATGGGTACCGAGAATGTCTGGAACATGTATAAGCAAATGAGTACTGAAGGACAAAGACGTTCTTTTTTAACTGATCGATTCAGTGCTATTTTAGATCCGTTGAAAACTGGCAACCAATACTATTATGACTCGTGGAAAGATGGGTTTTTAAAAGAAAAAAAGGCTCCTGTTTCAGTCTTTGAAGCTAAAATAGTTATTTCACCAGAGAATTATCAGATTCTATTTGGAATGTTAGATCCAGCAAGTATTTCTGAACTTAATATGTTATCTCCCGATACATTCATTGCTTTAAGAGATTGGGATCTTAGTCGTTCTGATAAACAAAGAAGGGAAAATAGTGTAGAGGCTGGATTATATGCTGATATTGAAAGATATATGAACAAAGCAATCACTAAGATTGGTTCAGTTGTTCCACAGTATAGAGTTGTTGTTCCTTCACCTGCTCTAACAAGAGGAAGGTATTGTTTTCTTGTAGATGGAGAGATATATAAAACATTAACAATTTTAAAGGGTCAATTTCCATTAACATTAGTGGGATCAGGTTTAGAATATATATTTAAACCTGTCTCAACAAGTGGATTTCTTGTATTGGGAGGAACAACATCATTATTAAGAATAGTTGGGACTGGTTTAAAGGGAAATCTTTTAGATGATTCTTATCTTAGAATGGGGTTGAACTCTGATGTCGTAGGTCTTTCACCATTCCCAAAAGTAACTTTTGCAAGAAGACTTGCAACTACGTTATATCATGCAATAAAAAAAGCCTGATTAGTTTTCTATGTATATTTGAGTATCTTCATCCCCTAGTCTCCAGTAGAACATTTTTGTAATACCCATATTCTTAAGTAGATTTCTTCTCTCATTGTCTACTTCAGCATCTGTATAGTAGGCGATTATTGTCTTTCCATT
This sequence comes from uncultured Candidatus Saccharibacteria bacterium, assembly GCA_964430225.1. Lineage (GTDB taxonomy): Bacteria > Patescibacteriota > Dojkabacteria > JBAXKR01 > CAYSFE01. The sequence goes on along the minus strand of CAYSFE010000001.1, from coordinate 84,733 downwards.
TGCTTCATATGTGATTATCTTTTCTTTGTTTACTAAGTCCATTTCATCAGATATTACTTTTTGTTTTGCTCTAATATTTTTTATATCCTTGTATGTGAGTGCAGTTTTCTTTCCATCTAAGTATGAGTAAGCATAAAGAGGAAGTCCTATGTTTATCTTTTCATTAGGTATTTTAGCTTGTGCATATTTAACAACATCTTCAATTTCTTTAATTGGCGAAATATTGTAAATTTGTTTTTCAATATTTTGGTAGTCATATACCATTATTCTTACTTGATCTGCATTTTCTCCTAAAAACTTCCAATCCTGTGCTCTTCTTGTGGGAGATCCATTCTCATTAGTAAAGTCTTTTGCGAGTACTGTAACTATTAATTTCTTATTATCCTTTTGAAGTTTCTCATGAAGAGAGGTGATAAAGATTTGAAAGTTTGCCTTATCTTCTTCAGCAATATTCTCATAGTCTAAATCTATTCCAGCATAACTATTTGCTTTTACAACTTTTACTATTTCATTTATGTGTGCATTTCTTTTTGTTTCATTGTTTAAAACTGCTGATAGATCTGAGAATTCAAACTGAGCTATTGAAGGGATTACCTCAATACTATTTTTCTTTGCTAAGGTAAGTAGCTCTTTGTTTGCTGTGGTATTTCTTTTAGCTAGTCCACTAGATAATTTGGGATCGAGTGAATACCATACAGGAGATACAGTATTAAAACTACCTAGGTTATTCTTTAGAGTGGTAAGACCTGGTTTAAAAGCAAAGTCGGCAATATATCCAGCTACTTCTAGGGTAGTAGTTGGATCTATATTTGGTGTGAGAGTTTGGTAACTATCCTCTACTCCTTCTACACTACTTGCTGAAGTTGTAGATGAAGAGGTTAAGGGAATCTCTAAATTTGAAACAGTGTCTAAGCTCTCATTTTTAATACTATCCACGATCTGATTAACTAGCTTTTCTTTATCTATGTTTTGAGCCTTAGGATCATTAAGGGATAAGTAAGTAGTAGTTATACCAAAGGCTAGCGCTAAAAGAACTATTAAAATTGAGATTTTTAGAACCGTTTTAGAAACCATAACTATTATCTTATCAGCTTTCTAAATTTCCTGGTAGCTTCATAGCTGATTATGGCATATGCAGATGCAACGTTAAGTGAGTTTTTAATACCATGCATAGGGATTTGAACAATCTTATCCGATATCTCCATCACTTCCTTATTCACTCCATCTATCTCATTGCCTATTACTAGTACTACTCCACTAGGATAGTCTACAGCCTCAAAGCTTTCAGCTTTCTTATCTAGTTCTATGGAATATATAGTATGGCCTTCAGACTTGAGTTTTGTTACAAGTTCAAGGGTATCTTTAGCATATTCCCACTCTACTGTTTCAAGAGATCCAAGTGCAGTCTTTTGTAGTTTTGGATGAGGAGGAGTAGCAGTAATACCACATAGATATATCTTAGATATTCCAGCTGCATCTGATGTTCTAAATATTGAACCGACATTAAATACAGACCTGATATTGTCTAGTACTACAATGACATCATACTTAATATTTTTATTCTCTACTTCTACTTTCATTTAAAATTTTCCTGTTGATCCAAACCCACCCTTTCCTCTTACTGTTTCATTTAGTTTCTTACTTTCCACATATTTTACTTTTAAGTATGGAATGATTATGAGTTGAGCTATACGTTCTCCTTTTGCTATTACTACTTTTGCTTTTCCCAAGTTACGTAGAGGGATTAAAAACTCACCTCTATAGTCGCTATCGATAATACCAACAGAGTGAGGCATGTCTAGATGTAGCTTAAGGCAAAAAGAGGCACGAGGAGCTAGCATACCAAAGTAACCATCTGGTATTTCAGTAGCTACCCCAGTCTTTATCATTACTAGTTCCGATGGCTTTATTACTACTTCTTCTATGGAGTACATATCTGCTCCAGCTGCTTCCTCAGATTTGTACTCCGGAGACTTTGACTCCTTATCCATCTTAATATATTTCATGTTTACCAGTTTAGGTTTCTTTGTTTTCATTTACGTATATCTACTAAAGTAAGGTTTTTAAGAATATCTTTATTCTCTGATTCAATTCGTTCGAGTAAATCTAAGTCTTCATACCTAACTGGTAGATCTTGAGATGCAAAGTAAAATACTCTGTCAAAATTCATACATGTTTTTTTAATAGTCTCTTCTGCATGTTTTGTCCTCTTACTTGCATGATAAATGATTGCATAGAAAGGAGAATATTTTTCTATTTTTGTATTAAAATCAGAATGATTATCAAAAGTATGATTCTGATCATTTATCTGAAACACACTTTTAAGCTGTTCTTTTATGGGGTTTAGAAGTATCTTAGGACGATCAGTAAATACCCACCTAGAAGCATTTCCAACTATCTTTTTTGCAAACTCTAATTTTTCTTTCTTTATCTGAAATGTAAAACTACTTACACTAAAAAATCTTTCAAAAAATACTCCATCAATATCAAAAACACATAGGTCACGATGAGTAGTTAAAGTACTCCAAATATCTATGTATTTAGAATATGCTTCTTCTAAAGTAGAAGCACTTATGATCTTAAATGAGTGAGGTTGTTCTAGTTTTGAGTTTTTTATCATCTGAAGAAAAGTAAAAGAATAACTGCTAATACTAATCTATATACAATAAATACATTTAAAGATCTATTCTTTAAATAGTTTAAAAGAAACCTAATACTTAGAAGTGAGAAGATAAGGGAGCTGATAAATCCTGCTATGAGGGGTAATACATCAGGGGATGGAATACCAGTCTTTGTTAACTTATACACTCCACTTAATGTTGCAGCAGCTAAAAGTGGTATGCCGATTATAAAACTAAACTCAGCTGCATCTACTTTCTTTAACCCTGCTACTAAAGATGCAGAGATGGTAACACCTGATCTTGATGTACCTTTAAAGAAAGCTAAACTTTCAAATATACCTATTAAGAAAGCTTTTAATGGAGTTAGTTCCCCTATGGTAATTACTTTCTTTTGAAGTCTCTCTGCAAAATACATGAATATACCTACAAGGATTAGCATGATAGAAATCACTGTAATACTTGAACTTATCTCTTCCATCTTATCCCCTATTCCACTTACCCCTATTACAACTGGAACTATTAAAGAAGCAAGGATTAGAATCATTATCTTTCTACTTTTTAGTATCTCAAATATCTTTTTTCTAAAGAATATGAGAAGAGCAATTAATGAACCAATATTAAGTATGAGCTCATACTCAAGTGATATATTAAAGTTAAGTAACCTTTGGAATATTTCGTTATGTGCACTTGATGATATTGGTAAGAATTCTGTTACTCCCTGAACTACTCCAAGTATTATTAGGTTTACTATGTTTGTCATTTTTTATCTTTCATATTTAAATTACCCACCTTACTACATCTTTTAAATAGATCTACATCAAGAATATTTGCTAGTTTAAAACCTGGCATACCTGATTGAAGTGTTCCGAATACTTCTCCAGGTCCTCTTAATTTTAAATCATATTCAGATAACTTAAAACCATCATTATGTGTAGCAAAATACTTAAGTCTTTCATTTAAGCTACCCATAATTAAACAATATGATTCTTTTTCTCCTCTACCTACTCTTCCTCTTAGTTGGTGTAACTGTGCTAATCCAAATTTCTCTGCTGATTCTATTAGCATTAAGGTAGCATTTGGATTATCCATTCCCACTTCTATTAACTGAGTTGATACTAGTATATCAATTTTTCTATCTCTAAAGTCACGAGTAATTTCATTCTTTTTATCTTCTTTAAACTTACCATGTAGCATCTCTACCTTAAACTCTTTATATATCTCCTTGATCTTTTCATACTCTATCTTTACACTTTTAAACTCTTCACTTTCTTCAATAGCAGGACACACCACATACATTTGTTCTTTTAATAGAAGCTTTTCTCTTATCCATCTGTATCCAGATTCTCTTTTCTCATCAGTGACTAAAAGTGTCCTAATATCTATCCTACCTATTGGCTTCGTCTTTATTGTACTTACCTTTACATCTCCAAAGTATAGCTCAGCTACGGTACGAGGTATTGGAGTAGCACTCATTGTTAATATATGTGGCTTTAATCCTTTTGATTCTTTAAAGATTTGCTCTCTTTGTTCTACCCCAAATTTATGTTGTTCATCTATGATGATAAGGCCAACATTTTTTAATATCTCTTTCTCTCTATGTAGTATTGCATGTGTTGTAATTATGAGCCTGTTAGACTTACTTTCTTTTAATTTGCTTTTAGAAGTTACTAACACTACTTCAACTTCCGTATCTTTAAATACCTTCTTTGCATTATGGAAGTGTTGAGAAGCTAGTATAGTTGTCGGAGCTAGAAGTATGACATCATATCCATTACTTAAAACAACACTTGATGCTAAGAAAGCAACAATAGTCTTACCTGAACCCACATCCCCCATTAAGAGTCTGTTCATAGGTTTAGGGGTGGAAAGGTCCATTAAGATTTCTGATAAGGAAGTTTTTTGATCAGCACTAAGTTCGAAATTTACTTTCAAATCATATTTATGTTTTGATATATCTATTTCACGTGCTTTAAACTTATCAAACTTCTTTCTCTTTTCTTTAAGTTTATTTACTACTCCTAACATTTCGTTAAACTTAAATCTTTCTTGTGCTAAGACAAGTGCTTCAGGGGTTTCTGGATAGTGTATGTTTCTATACATGTCATATATCCCAATTAACTTGTCACTTTTAAGAGTTTGCTCAGGCAAGTATTCAGGGATAAAAGATCTTCCCATCTTTAGAACATCTTCTATCCTTCCTCTTAAAAACTTTTGGGATATACCTTTTGTTAGGTGATATATGGGTATGATATTTCCAAGTTTATTATTCCCAGTTTTTAATTCAAAAAGAGATGGAGTAAAGAAATATGTCCTAGCTTCAAGTTTAAGTTTCCCATACATGAGATATGTATCCCCTTCTTTAAATACTTTTAAAAGATACTCCTGATTAAACCAAAGTATTTGAGCGGTTAAACTTCCATCTGTAACATATGTGATTATGAGTCTTTTGTATCCCCTTAATCTTCTAACAACTATCTTAGTTATCCTTACTTCTACAAAATGTGATTCATCATCAAGAGAGTCTGAAAGCTTTTCTAAGTTTCTAGTATCAAGATATCTATATGGGATATGGTTTAGTAGATCTTCTACAGTATATATATCAAGATTCTTAAGGAGATTAGCATACGTATCTCCTACTCGAGGGAGTACTGTTACTGGATCTTTTAGATTCATTGTTAGTTATTTGAAACTAGAGTGATTAGAATACCTGCAAATGGAAATACTACTAGAGCGAGTATTATGGTTACAGTACCAACCCACTTTAAGAAAGTTATGAATTTGTGATTTTTAAATATTTTCATTATCTTGATACTTTAATATCTATTTTTTCCTTCAAAGCTTTCATCTCTGATGTATTTAAATGCTCCCTAGCTTTAGCAGTGATCCCGATTATACTCTCAGCTACACCTGCTTTTAAATCCATTGGATGAAGTTTAGCTTCCAAGAAATCTTTTTCAAGAGATGCATAGTCAGTATATGTCTTATCTCCTCCCCATTCTACTTTTCTTTTTATCTCAACAGTTTTAGATCCTAAGTGGAATGAAAGACTTCTAGCCCAATCAAGTATTGGATTAAGTTTTACATCTCCTTCTTTACAGTATGCTTTCTTTATCTTCTCCCTTATTAGGTCTTCTGAGTCATTAAGAAATACAGCACTCATTGGTTTACTCTTACTCATTTTAAGCTCTGACATTTCCTCTGAACTTAATTCTCCTTTCTCTAATACCTCTTTACTTGGAGCTAATAGACCCATTAAAAGATGGTGATGAATAGCTACTGGTTTAATCTTTTCAGTCCCTAGCATCATTGGTCTTTCTTTCATACTCAAAGCACAATCTAGTGCAATGACATGAGCTTTTCTTTGATCCATTCCTCCATGCATGATATGTGTCCCCATGAAGAAGATATCAGCAACCTGCATAGCAGGATACATGAGTTTAGCAAAGTCAGTAGTCTCTCCTTCCTTTCTTCCCATGATGTCTATACTTCTTTGGATTCTAGACAAAGATGTATTCTTAGCAACATCAATCACAGTTGCCCAGTATTCAGACTTACTTGTTAAATCAGATGCAGATATAAACTCTATATCCTCTACATTCACTCCCTCTACACATTTAGCTGAAGCAATCATACACTCTTTAAAGTATGGAGTACCCACACTCTTTATGAAGTCTAGATCTCCTCCAAACTTATCGTTTATCCATGCATGCCAGTCAGCTAAAAAGATAGAACACTTTACACCTAATGCTTGTAGTTCTTTTACTACTAGCATAGTCATGAGTCCAGATCCAATATGTGGATTCCCTGATATCTCAAAACCGATATAGTGTCTTAATGGACTAGATCCATTTACATATGTAAGAAGCTTATCTTCCCCTATGATTTCTTCACTAACTAGTTTTAAATTATTTAGATTTTTCATAACTTGATTTTAACAGATAATAAATAATAAAAAAGCCTCTATTTCTAGAGGCTATACTTAAACAAACAAATATATACCTCAGAGATAGGGATAATATGAATACAAATATTTAGTTTGGTTAAGTTTCAATAACATATAATAAGTTACATCATATAGGTTGTCTTAGGTTTAGCATTATCTGCTTCTACTGCTTGCTTTGGTTTATTACCATAATATTTACGATCTGCCATCGCTTGCATTACTTCCTGAAAATCAACAGATTTTACTGTATTGCTAGTGGGTGCTCCTACTACCGGATCAAAGCCACTTACTAGATCGCCTTTTGCTAAGGCAGATCTCATCATTGAATCAGATAAACCATTACGCCTAGCTTCGGCTACAACATCTGATGGTACCATGTTGTACATATCTTCAACTGTTGGCATAAATATAAAATAATAAATAAAATATATGGCTAAAAAAAATCCCGCTCTTTGCGGGATTCCTTTTGTTATTTTGTTAAGACCTCTTAACTAAGCAAAAGTTCCCGCTTGAAGTGGGTAATCAGAATAAAATAATTTTTGCTTATGATTTGTCTCATATAGAGGGAATACTACTCCTACATAGAGTTTGTTGTCAATAGAAATATTATTTCTCTTGAATATTTTTAATATGAGTACTAGACTCCACATATATTAAATATTATAGGTAGTAGTTATGCATACTCCAAGACATGGTGGAAGACAAGGTCCTAATAATCCAGGAAGAGATTGCCCACCTCCTACATTAATCAATCAAAGAGTTTATATTGCTCCAGATATTAAACAAAAAGTAAGGGCATTAGAAGTGGGAAATAGTAGGGGTTATTTAGGTCCAGAAGGAGCTCCAGTTCCACCTACAAAATATACAGTTTCAAAAGTTACTCTTGGATTAGTTATGGCTGCGGGAGATGTTGTTCAAGATATTGTAACTAACTCTGGAGGTTTATTTAGATAATTAATATATTTTGATTACTGAACTAATAGATTCATGGACTCATATAGAAGATGGTGAATCTGAAAGAGAAAGATCATCTGATATGTTTGTACCTTTAGAAGTCTTAGATCCTAGGTCTGTAAAAAGATGGATGATGATGTGTACTGATTTACCAAGAAAAATACGAGATAGAAAAAAGAATCCAACTGATCGTCAAGAACTAAGAAGATAACGGATTGAAGTTGGATTTGAAGATCCTAAAATAAATTGGGAAGAAGAATAAAACTCCGCAGGGATGGATTTGAACCATCGAAATACCGGATTTACAGTCCGGGGCCTTGAACCACTTGGCGACCTGCGGGTATTAAAAAAGGTACTCCAATTTTAGTTGAAGTACCTATACATAGTCAATCTAATTAGCCTAGTCAGCACTCTTTGAGCTACTACTTTCTTCAGATTCACTAGATTCTGATGAAGTAGATGAAGATTTTACCTTCTCTATCAAGCTTCTAATCTTGTTTAAATTCTCTTTTATCTTATTTACACTTGTTCTAGCTTTAGCTAAGAATTGTTTTCCATCAGCAAATGATTTGTCTGTTACTGTCTTTACATTTGATGGTGACATTGCCTTAAATGCTTCTATTGCTGAAGCTATACTTGCCTTAGCTGATGTAAGCTCAGTCTTAGAACTGTCTAAAAGAGCTTTCATTTGAGTATAGTTTGTAAGCCTATCCTTATTCTCTTCTAGTCTAATACTTAGTGTATCTAATGTGGTTCCGAGTTTTGTTGTAAGGTATCTAAGTCTATATGCAGAAAGTAAACCCATAAGCTTAGGACCTACTACTCCATATACCTTATGTTCTGAATATATTCCCTTAACTAATTCTTTTAATTTTGCTAAATCAGTTTCTGCATTGATTTCAGTCTTAGATGCTTGAAGTTCTGCTATTGCATCATTTACATATCCTAATAGTTCAGTTTTTTCAGCATCTGAAACAAACTTCTCTACTTTTATTTTATTCGTTATTTTGTTTTGTAGAAATGAAATTCTTTCGTCAATGACTTTGTTAGCAAACTCTTTAAGTTTTGCTACTTTCTCAGCAGTCTTTGCAGCCTTATATGCATTAAGAGCTGTATTAGTCCCCTTCTGACTATCTTCAAAAGAAGGAAGTGAAGAGCTTGAACTACTTTCAGAGTCTTCACTCTCAGCAGATCTTGTACTACTTGTGCTTGTTCTAGATGAACTAGAAGATGATGTCTTTGAAGAGCTAGTACTACTCTTAGATGAAGAACTTGAACTACTTTCGCTTTCAGTAGCATATACCACAGGAGCTAGTACTGAAAGTACCACACTTAGTACTACTAAACTTGCAAATGTACTTTTAATTGCTTTTGTCATTTTGATCTATATTAAAAATTAAAGGCTAGGAGTATTATCTCTAGTTTTATCTATTGTATCTATTTCTTTTAAAGTGGAATCTACAGCGTTTATTACATCAGTAGTATCTTTTTGTATGGTATCGAGTTCTTCGTTTGTGATTGCTGTCTTTGTACTTGATGCTGATGTTTGAGAAGCTCCTTCACTTATTGTTGATGAAGATGTAGATGTAGTGCTATTACCTCCAGCTCTATTTGCTGTCTTTTGATTAAGGAAGTATAGACCTCCGATGATTGCTACTATGAGGACTACTATTACACTTGCTAATACAACGAGAATATTTGCTTGTTTTTTGTTTTCCATGAGTCAGGTAGAATTAATTTAACGTGTATCAATGCTAGTATGTTTAGGGATATTTTGCAACCTACCACTTGACTTATTTGCTTAAATATACCTCTTTATTCTCTGGTGCTGTAAGGTAAAGAGAATAGTCAAGAATAGGTAATGGAGATTTTTCTTTAGGGATTGAAACATTAAGTTCTACAGATGATAATCCTGAAGTATTTCCTTCTCCTCCATCATTTCCCTTACACTTGTAAAGATTAAACTGAGACTCATATGCTGGTAGATATTTATCTAGTTCCACTGATAACAAAGCAGTACCGGGTGTATTCTTCATGGGTATTATTTGAAGAGATTCTAAAACAGATGCGTTTATGAAATTCTTTTTTATTAAGTTATATATATTTATTTCAAATGCTCCAGTCGAAGAATTTGCAATATCTAGGAAAGTACTACTTCCCTCTTTAACTGAGGACAGTACTATGGATGATCCAGTTCCACTTAGTGGATCTATTATACTTACAAATCTATTCCCCTCTACTTTAGAGTTTCCTAATATATATGATGTATTGTCTTTAAATACTGTGAAGTTATAGTTTGCTAGTCTTCCACTTCCATCTAAATATTTAAGTATGATCATTACTCCATCTGCATTTGAAAATGCAATCTTAGTGATGAAAGAATTTACATTTGTTGGCTCTGCTCCTTTAAGACCTAACTTTAAAGAATCATTTATTGGGACTTTGAGAGAATATGTACTTTTAGATGATTCTATGGAACAGATAGCTTGTGAGTCTTGATTACTGCCTAATTCTGAACATACAAAATCTTTATCCGCAGTCCTTATCTCACAGGTATTTCCAAAAGAGTCTTTAAGTTTTTGGTCATCACTAAATACTTTATTGTCATCATTAGATACTATTTGGGATAAATAGTTTTCGGCTAATGAGTATGCTCTTAAGTTAGAAGTTTCTACTAAAAGCTTTCTAGTATCAGTTACAGTAGATGCAATTATTAAAGTAACTAGTATACCTATGATTGCTACTATCATCATTACAGCTATTAATGAAAATCCTTTTTTATAGTTATTTACTTTCACGTATTGAGAATAGAATTCCTTTTGAATAAAGTACACTACTAAATATATCTTCTATACTTGGATCAAATACAATTTGTTCACTTGGAGCTATTAAGTTTTGAAGTAATACAAGATCCCTATTAAATGAAGGATCATAGTTATCGTCTTGAATACTAGTCCCACTTTGAACTACTCCACCAAATATCTTAAGTCCATCATTTACTAAATTTGTTCCTATATCTTTTACTGTTGATATTCTCCCATCTGAAATTAGAAATGCTTCAATAGTATCGTAAAGAGGATATTCAAATTCATTAGCTTCTACTTTTCTGTTACTTATTGATTTATAGCTAGATGGAAGTATATTAATATTTCCTCGAGAAATCAGTATGAGTCCCCTACTATTTACTCCAGCTCCACCAAGCTTTTTAATATCCGCGTTAATATTTATATTTCCACTAACTAATACGATTCCAGGATTATTTACAGTGAAACTACCATCAAGATTAAGGTCTCCTTTTATGAAGTATGCTTGCATACCTGTTGTACACTTTGATCTTGTTGAATCAGAAACACTACTTGATTTAAGTAGAGATAAAAGATTTCCGGTATTAGTGTTATATGACACACTAGAAAGTATGTTATACACTCTTAAGTTCCCATCATTTGTGTCCCCTATACATGTTGAGTCAGATAAGAGGGGTGAAGATGATTTCTCCATGCTATCAGAAACCATCTTTGTTACTTTGTCATACATACTAGTTAGATTTTCTCTTTCATAGTCTGTTGCCTTCATGCCATTTTTAGAAGTATATATTGAGTTTGGAAGTGGTCCTGTAGAATATTCTTTACTTGAAAAAAGATATGTTGATCCAAAGTCATCATTTCTTTCTGGGCATGCTTGTTTACCTGACTGTGAGGTGAAATATGAAGTACATGTTGGAGTAATTCTATTAATAGTATAGTTAAGGGAGGACTTATTTGTTTTTCCTTTTACATATGTGTTTCCATTTTTTGTTTGTAGCCATGGATTACCGACAGTCACACCTTTAGGAAGTTGATCTGAGCTTACATTACACCATGCATCTTCAGCGTACCATTTACCAAACTCAGAACCATCTTTACCATTACCAAATCCAATTTCCACAGGTTTAGCTTGTCCACTAAACACATCTTTAAGTGAATACTTTATTCTTCTACTATCAGTATTTCCTGTTACCTTTAAAGTTTTACCTTCAGCTGTTCCACTTTCACTAAATGTTCTCTTTTGATAGAAGTTAGCACTATTATTTCCCAAAGCATTAAATGAAGTTGATGTGCTATTTACATTAGGACAAGAGAAAAGTGATGATGATGGATCTGTTTGATAGTTAGTTACAAAATTTGATCCAGGATAACCAGTCATTACTGTACTTTCATCTTGACGATATTCTGATACAAATGGATATGTTCCAGGAGTATATGTCCCTCCTGTAGCCTCTGAGTAAGCACCTGGTCCACAGAAGTATGAGTGTGATTTAATATCCCTAGCATCACTAGCTTTATATTCCACTATGAAACTACTTGCACTTTCTATTTCAAAATTACGACTTAGTGTCGGTCCCTTTGTATCTACTATTTGTACACTAGTAAGTAATTTACAGTTAGAATTTTCTACGGTACATCTTTCAGGTTTATCAGTAATCATGAATTTTATGGGATTGAAACTATACTCAATACCTTCAGGCCATGTAATATTTACATCAGCACTAAATATACTTTTATTCCCATTAGTAGAAGTATTAGATGTCATTGTAATGTTTCCTCCTTCTCTAAATACACCAGGACATGTTGGAGTTGAGTTAGATGAGAAGTTACATTCTCTCTTTCCTACGTTATCACTAGATATTTCACTAAACTGCCAATTCCTTACGTATCCCTCTGTATTTCCTTCAGCACTACACTCAATTTTGTATGATGATGGATTATTTGGATTTCCTACACCTAAACCTATATCACAACTTCTTGTATTTGATGCTCTTGATGCTGAGTTAGAAGATCCAACTGGAGTTAGAGTACACCTTATCCCACAATTACCATTACAGCTATTACTTGAATAGTCTCCATTCCCTACATCTCGACATGTATTATTTAAACATGAAAAGTTATTTGATGGTCCTCCTCCCCCTCCTCCACAACATGACCAATCTCCACAAGGACAATATTCTTGTCTATCTGGAGGATATATAGCTTGTCCACATCCTCCTGGACAATTACACCCTCCACCTGGTTGACACTGTTGTGCTTCTACACTTGAGAAGCTAAAAAAGAAAATTCCAAAAACTAGTAATACTAAAATACTACCTTTTTTCAAGTTGTTTCTTAATTTCATTTAACTCTTTTAATATCTTTTCTGTATTAGCTTCTCCTCTTAAATCTGCTTCTAAATCTTCATCATCCCTTACAGAGTTTCTTGCTTCATGTCTGTTTTGACTCATCATGATTAAAGGAGTGAGATATACAGTAGATAGGGCGAGTATGAGGTTTAAGAATATGAAAGGATATGGATCAAATTTTTCTGCTAAGAGAATAAATGAGTTTAATCCTACCCAGATAACTATGAAGATAGTTTGGTAAACTATGAATTTCCAACTACCTACAAATGAGGAAACTTCATCTGCAAATCTCTCAGGAAGGGTTCGTTTTGCATTAAATTCAAGTATACTTTTACGTCTAGACATAGAACAAAAATCTTAATATTTATACATATATACACTACAGTATTTTAAGTTAAAGGAAAAGCAGATGGAAAAAAGTGTAGGAATATAGTAAGGTTAAAAGATCTTTTAACAAAATATATGACAACACTTACACACACTATGGTAGGAGTAGCTATTGGAGCTACACTTTGGAACTTTAATCCAAATGTTTCAAGTACTGTTAACCTAGGAGATATTTGTCTATTCTCAGCAGTATTTTCAAATCTTCCTGATATTAATATGCTCTATCGGAACCTACTAAATCATCATAAAGATATTACCCACTACCCTATTGTATATATTTTTATTGCCATGATAATAGTATTTTTAGAAACTACTTTAAGGATAGATCTATTCTATCTTAAGTACATCCTTTGTCTTTGTGCTGTTCATCTTTTTATGGATCTCTTTGGGGTCAGAGCCGGGCTATACCTATTCATGCCTTTCTCTACACATGAATTTTCATTTACTAAACTAGTTAAAGAACAAGATTTAAATTTAAGAGGTATTGTTCACTACTCCCTTAAGAATGGTGTTTTAATATCTGAAATATTTGTAGTATCATTCTCAGTACTACTTTTTAGTTTAATTGCATGATAGAACTTGAGCTAACATACTTAGCTAAATATTTACCTAGGGATTTAGACAGAACTAAATTCAAAGAGATTGTAGACATATATGTCCCTAATGGTAGTGACCACCTAACTCTAAGAATACGTAAGAGTGGAGATAAGTATGAGATAACAAAGAAAGAACCACTTAAGGGAAAAGACTCTTCCATCCAACTCGAACAAACAATATCCTTAAAAGAATCTGAATATATGGCATTAAGTAAGATAAAGGGAAAGACGATCAAAAAGAAAAGATACTACTACACATTTAAAGATCAGCCCGTTGAGATAGATGTATTTCAAGGAGACCTTAAAGGTCTAGTATTAATAGACTTTGAATTTAAGACAAGAAAAGAAAAAGATAACTTCAAAAAACCAGATTTTTGTTTAGAAGATATTACCCAAGAGAAGTTCATAGCGGGAGGAGTACTTTGTTCTAAGTCTTACAATGACTTAAAGAAAGACCTAAACAAATGGGGATACAAAAAGATTGTGATGAAATAGGGAAAGAGTATACTTTTTATATTATTTTTTAAGAAATTAAACATGTCAGAAGAAATACCTGAAGCAGAAGCAGCAGACTATGTTGGAGATCCTAGTAATCCACCTGTTATGCCAAAAATAGATGCTGATGGAAAACCTATGGATCTTAAAAGATTACAGCATGAATTATTTCCAGGAAAAGATGAGGAGAGTATGAATAGATTTGCTAGAGCTCTTCAAAAAAGAAGTGGGCCAAATACCCAGAAGCCAGCAGGATTTGGGGGAGGAGGTACATAATAATTTTTTAAGTATATTTTATGCCGAAACCTGCATTAAGAAGAAAAGTAAGAAAACCTAATACTCCTTCTGGAATTGAAACAGGTATTCCTCAAGTTCAAGAAGACACTCCAGTTAACAAAGAAGTGAATGCTGAAGGAGTAAAAGAAGCTATAGGAACTACCCTAAAAAAAGCTACAGGAGATATAATATTTATTAATTTGCCAGGAGTTACACTAATAATAAAGCCTTAGTTTAATAGGACAGAAGTAATATGGAGGGTACAGATCATTTATTGGAATCAATTGTTCAGGATGAAGGTAATTCATCTATCCCTGATGGAGAAAGTGATTTGGGACCAAATGTAAATCCTGACTTAGGCTTAGCAGTGGGAAGTATATTATTTCCAAATCATGAAATAACCCCTGAATCTATCCAAGATATTAATGCTAATCATCCTCTTCAAGTGATAGGTGACTTATAACTCTCTCTCTCCTATTGTATCTCCCTCTATCACACTGTTATCATTGATAATGGTTATTTTCAAGATTTTAAAATTAGCTTTTGATATAAATAAGAAGTACTTTTTTGTGGCTCTCTTTTCTACGATACTTGCTGCAATTGCTCCTACTTTATCTATTCTTGTATTTACTAATATACTATCTACTTTAGTTAGAGAGAAACCTGAACCTGAAAAGATATTAGCACTTGTACTTATGTATCCCGTATTAACATTCCTAGATAGTATTATGCTTACTATTAAGAATAGTATTACAGATATGGCATATAGGTATGATATGACAGAGTATTTCCTAAAAGCATTTTTAAAGAAATTTGTTTCTCTTGATATTGAGATATATGAAAACTCAAAATATGCTGACCTAATTAGTAATGCTAAAGAGGGACATGAATGGAGACCATCAGATGTATTAAGATTTAGTTGGGATTCACTTTATGATCTTATAGGAGCATTTTCTTCTGGTCTAGCTATCTTTCTTGTTCAACCTATATTCTCTTTACTTGTTGCTGTTAGCATAATACCTAGGATAATAGTAAATTCAAAAACTGAAAATGCTATGTGGGGTATATGGTCCCTAGATGCAAATATTACAAGAAGATATGGAACTTTGATTCATTACAATGAAAGTGTAAATACTATTAAAGATATTAAGTTGCTTGGAATTGGAGAATTTTTACAGTCTAAACTTTTTAATCTATATGACTCTGTAATTAAGAAACAAAAGGGAATTCTATTTAATAAGCTTAAGTGGACTATCATAGCTGACCTTATACCAGTATTTGTAAATGGGATTGCTCTTTACTATCTTGTTAATCAATATTTCTTAGGTAAGATTGAAATAGGAGCTATTTCATTTACACTTTTTAACTTAATATTCTTTAGAGATAGAATATCTCAATTACTTCAAGATTTAACATCTGCTTTAGCTCAAACAAAATATGTAATGAAAGTATTTGAAATGTTTGGGATAAAGAATAAAGTGCTAAATATTGAAAATCCAATTATGAAGATAGATACTCCCCCATCTATTGAGTTTAAAAATGTATCTTTTAAATATCCTGATACTGAGAAATATATTCTTAAAGATTTTAATCTTAAGATAGATAAGGCTGAAACTGTAGCTATTGTTGGAGAGAATGGAGCTGGTAAATCTACCTTAGTGAAATTAATACTTAGATTCTATGATGTCACAGAAGGACAAGTATTAATAAATGGAATAGACATAAAGACAATAGATATAGAAACATGGAGGAAAGAGTGTTCAGTATTACTTCAAGACTTTACTACTTTTGATGTGTTAACAGTAAAAGAAAATATTGGAATTGGTGATGTAAATAGATTTCTAAAAGACGTAGATCCTGAAAATAAAAAAGTAAAGGAATCAGCAAGAGATGCAAAAGCAGAAGAGTTTATCTTAAGTAATAAGAAGGGATATGAAGAACCAATAGGAAGAGATTTTAATGGAGTAGATTTTTCTGGAGGTCAACATCAAAGAATAGCCTTAGCAAGAACATTCTATAGGGACTCGGGACTAGTAATAATGGATGAACCTACGAGTGCAGTAGATGCTAAAGCTGAATCAGAAATATTTGAAACTATAAAGGGAAAGATAAAGAGTAAGACTGTTATCTTTATCTCACATAGATTCTCTACAGTAAGAATGGCAGATAGGATATTAGTAATAGACAAAGGAAAGATTACAGAAGAAGGTACACATGAGAAACTATTAAACAATAATGGACTATACTCTACTATGTTTAAGTTACAAGCTAAGGGATATGAATAACCCTTAGTATGATATAATTTCGCCTATATTTATCAATATTACTTAAAATGACAATATTAGATGAACCACGGTTATTTCAAACACCAGAAACAAGAACAGCATTTCAAGAAGGTTTAAAAGCAACTATTAGAGAACACTTAAATAAAAAGTGGAATGGCGGTTTAAATATAGAAATAGAAAGATTACTATCAGGGTATACAAGAATTGGGATTAATAGACCCGTAGATAAAGGTACTAAGCTTGTTAGGACTGATTATGCAGTACGTTTTCTAAAAGGAGAATTTACAAAAGATCAATTAATGGACTCAAGTTTAACTTTACTTGATAATACGTCAAATTGGTCGCAGGTAAAGGTGGAAGACCAAACTGGATTTATGAAGCAAGAAACTCCCTATTTCTTTCCATTAAGTGATTTCGATAATGCAGCTCATCCAATAGACGCAAATGGTTATTATATGCAAGTATTAGGACCTGAAAATGCAGATCCTGAATATAGACAGCATGAGCGAACATTATTTGATATGTTAGGATCTACTGAGAATTCAGTTCCATATTTATTTAGGTCTTATGGATTTAGTGAACAAGCTCAATTTGTAGAAAATCGTTTAGAAGAAATTGGTAGAGCATATGTAGAAAGATGGATTGATGCTCTTGGAGAGAGATTTAAAAGATTTACGATTAGTCCAGACAAAATAGTTAAACCAAGTGATTTAAAGGGAAAGTTATTTTTTTCAGTGATCTTTAATGGACCATTAATTACCAATGCAAGTTTAAAGAAAGTATTAGATCCGGACATTTGGGTTAGAACAGGTGAGCTTTGTAATAATAGGATACAAGAAGTAACACTTTCAGGGAGTGGTGATACAAATCCTGAAAGAGTTGATAGAACAATGAAAGGCTTTCTAGTCTATAGAAAAGATTTTAGAGCATTAAAAGCTGAACTTGATGCAGTTATTGAAACAGCAACAGAAGTTAAAAGAAGACTAAGTCCCCAAATTAATATGGAGCTTAGATCAATTCTTTTAGCTAGTGTGAGAGATGTATTAGGTATAGTTCCATATACAATGCAAAAGCCCTAGTGCATTCGTACATTCTTTGTACTAAAATACATATATGGAACTATTTAGTAATCCAAATACAATCATATACGTGATCATAGCAGTACTTGCTTTTGGTATATTCGTTAAAGTTTTAAAATTTACTCTTAAGCTAGCATTCTTTGCAGCTTTTGTTCTATTTGTAGTTAATTTCTTTTTAAGAATAGATCTACTTGATGGAATAAGAAAGATATTCGGAATATAAACACTACCCCAATTTACTTTATACTCTCTTTTTATGACAAAGATACCTGAATATGTAAGGAAGCAATTCTTTTCTTCTCATGTACTGGAATACTTTGAGACATTATCTCCATCTCATCAAAGGGAATATTTAAAGTGGATAGACTCCGCTAAAATGGACCATACTAAGGTACAAAGAGTAAAGAAAGCTATAGAGATGCTAGAGAGTGAAAAGGTAGATCATACTCATTTAGTTCCTAGTTAAGTGAGGTACTAGGAACTAGGTGACTACCCTACTCCCACTTGGGTCTCAAAAAAAGCTTTCATTCCCACTGAAAACAAATGGGAAATAGTTTTCATTGACAGTGAAAACTATTTCATGGTAAACTTTTAAGTATTATGACGGCAGAACCACTAAAAATACTAAATAAAGAGATACTTACTAGTGCTTTAAAGGAACAGCATGATTCGTTTATGGCCCGTGATTTAGGTATAAAAAGAGAAATACTTGCTGAATTAGGTGACATTTTATCTTCTACCCAAATAATGGTTATTACTGGTTTAAGACGTGTAGGTAAGTCTACTCTTCTAGCTCAAATAGCTGATAAATACCTAAAAGATGGATACTATTTTGTGAACTTTGAAGATGAGAGGTTGATAAACTTTCAAGTAAATGACTTTGATTTACTACACGAAACACTAATAAGTCTATTTGGTGAAAAGAAAACATTCTTATTTGATGAGATTCAAAATGTCCCTGAGTGGGAAAGGTTTGTTAGAAGATTACACGATGAAGGATATAAGTTTGTAATAACGGGATCAAATGCATCTCTACTCAGCCAGGAACTAGGAACAAGATTAACAGGCCGTTCTGTTCGTGTTGAACTATTCCCTTTCTCGTTTAGAGAGTTTCTAACCTTTAAGAACTTTGAGATTCCTGATATGAAAGTATTGACTACAAAACAGAAGGGACAATTTGTGAATTTAACTAAAGAATATATTTCATCAGGAGGAATACCAGACTCTCTAAAATATCCAGAACTAGAAATACATAAAACACTTTATGACGATGTACTATATAGGGATATAGCTACAAGATATAACTTGACTAATGTAAAGAGTTTAAAAGAACTATCTTTTTACTTAGTAAGTAATATATCTTCTCTAATATCATATAATAAACTTAAAGAACTTCTTCAATTAGGGAGTGTTAATACTGTAATAAGCTATATAGACTATTTAGAAACTAGCTGGCTATTCTTTCTAGTAAATAAGTATGCTTTCTCTGTAAAGGAACAGCAAATAGCTGCAAAGAAGGTATATGGAATAGACACTGGTCTTATTGAATCTGTTGGTTTTAGTTTTTCTAAGAACAAAGGTAAATTAATAGAAAATGTTGTGTATGTTGACTTAAGAAGAAGGAATCAAGAAATATACTACTATAAAACTTCTGAAGACTATGAAGTAGACTTCTATCTACCTAAAGAAAATTCTTTTATTCAAGTATCTCAACACTTTGAGTCAGAAGATACTAAAGAAAGAGAGTTAAGAGCTGTAGTATCTGCTATAAAAGAAAAGAAAGAAGTAAAAGAAGGAAAGAAATCTCCTACATGTCTACTAGTTACTGAAAGTGAAAAGGAAACAATATCTAAAGATGGAATAAACATACATGTAGTCCCTCTATATGAATGGCTACTTAGAAAATAAATACTCATATGACTAAAATAGATGAAACAATATTAAAGAGATATGCTGATGTGATCATTAAGTTTGCTCTTAATGACTATAAAGGTATAAAGAAGGGAGATAAGGTATATGTACGTATTCCAGAAGCAGCTCGTGAGTTTCTTCCCTATCTTCAAAAGTCTATCCTAGAATCAGGTGGACATATGATACTTGAATATATCCCTGATGGTATATTAAGAGATTTCTTTGATATAGGATCTCCTGAACAATTGTCATATACTCCAAAGAAATATGTAAGATCTTTAATATCTGAGTGTGATCATGTGGTTAGAATCTTATCTGAATCAGATCCTAAACAACTAGAGGGAATAGATCCTAAACTCATAATGCTAAGACAAAAGAATTTAGGATTCTTTAGAAGTCTGATGCAACAAAAAGAAAACAAAGGAAAGCTTACTTGGAATATCTCTCTATTCCCAACTAAAGCAATGGCTAAAGAAGCCAATATGTCTTTAGCTGAGTATTGGGAGGAGATAGTACATGCATGTTTTCTAGATGAGAATGATCCTGTAAGTAAATGGCGAGAAGTAACTAAACAAGTAGAAGACACAAAATCTAAACTCAACATACTAGATATTAAGACCTTAATTGTTAAGGGAGATGGAGTCGATTTAAGTATAGGGTTAGGAGCGAAAAGAATATGGGCAGGAGGAGGAGGAAGGAATATCCCCTCTTTTGAAGTGTTTACTTCACCAGATTGCAGAGAAGCTGAGGGATATATCTCTTTCTCAGAACCTCTCTATATATATGACAATCTTGTAGATGGGATAACTTTAGAGTTTAAAGATGGAAAGGTAGTTAAAGCTAGTGCAAAGAAGGGAGAGAATGTATTAAAACAAATGATATCTGAGAAAGGAGCAAATAGACTTGGAGAGTTTAGTCTTACAGATAAAAGACTAAGTAGGATTCATAGGTTTATGGCTGAAACACTCTTTGATGAAAATACAGGGGGAAAATATGGGAATATGCACTTAGCTTTAGGACAATCTTTCCCTGAATGTTTCTCTGAAGGAACTAAAGACTATACTACTAAAACAGCAAAGAAATATGGCTTTAATGAAAGTCATGTACATACAGATATAGTCACAAGAAAAGATAGGACAGTTACAGCAATACTTAGAAATGGAACTAAAAAAGTGATATACCAGAATGGGGAGTTTTCCCTCTATTCTTCTTTACCGGAATAGTCTTATAGTGTTATAATTTATCATGGTTTCAAATGAAGTTAGGCAAGAATTTGGTCTAAAACCAAGGTATGTTTCTGAGGATCAACTAAGAAGATATGATTCCTTTTTAGGTTGTTTACAATTAGCTTCTAAACTTAATCAAGATAAAAAAGATGGACTTCAATTAATAAGTCCATATTCTCAAAGTGTCATACCTTTTAGTATACCTGAACAAAGTGAAGCCTTTTGGCATATAGTACTAGATCATCCAAATCAAGTTGGCGGATGTGAAGCACTAATTCCTAATTTCAGAACAATTATTCAGAATTATATTGATTTTGAACAAGATGGTTTTAATACTTTTTACTACCCCACTTCCACATATCAATTTCCATATTATGCATTTGATGTTCTAGCTTCTTTTAAGGGTAATGCAAAAGTAAGACAGAGAATTTATCTATCAAACATTGTTAATGGAGATAGAGAATTTCAGGTTAGAATCATTAGAATCTTAGGAATAGCACGTAGAAGGGATAGTGAGAGAGGTGTTAAAGTTAATAGGTCCGGCCTTACTTACCCAAGTACATGTTATGTTGTAGATAAATTACCTGTATCTCCAGAACAGGAGATAACAGAAGTTGAATTTAGGACAATATTTGCTAGGAATAAATATGATTGGGTATCTCCGGTTCCAGGTTTAGCCTTACAACTTGAAAGACAAATGTCTATGTTACTAGTGGTCCAAGCTACGTTATTAGAATTACCTTTAAGATTTAAACATAGAGTAATGCAAATACTTAACCCTAAATATATGGATGCAATAGCTGAGGAAAAAGAGATGATAAGAGGATTTGATAAACCTACTAGGACAAAATTAGCTCAAATGCTCATAACTAGAAGGAATAAATAATTTACGGATAATCTCCTACTTTGGTACAATATCTATACCCATATGGAGAGATGGCCGAGTGGT
The DNA here is from genome assembly GCA_964430225.1 of uncultured Candidatus Saccharibacteria bacterium. GTDB lineage: Bacteria > Patescibacteriota > Dojkabacteria > JBAXKR01 > CAYSFE01. Next base: position 62,859 of record CAYSFE010000001.1, on the reverse strand, counting down.
TTAAGGCGACAGTCTTGAAAACTGTTGTTGGCGCAAGTCAACCGGGGGTTCGAATCCCTCTCTCTCCGCCAAGAAATAAAAAATGTTAAGTTATAATTTAACAAAAAAAGATTTTGAAGTTGCTTTCGGCTTCGCTGTTAAATATCATCTTGATCCTAAGAAATCTAAGTCTTCAAGAACCTCAGGTTCCTCTAGGGGATTAGGGGGTGTTATTGATAGTTTTTTATTTGGTAAGCTTGTTGAAATTGGAGTTTCTAAAATACTCGCAAATTTCAATCCCAATAAATCATTCGAACTTGATCTTGATATTAAAAGTAATAGTGAGATTTTGAATGAGCCTGACATTCCATATATTTTCCATAATAATAAGAAAAGAAATCCGAATTGTTTTATTGAAATTAAAAACGTCTCAGTTGCTGATAGATGGTGTGGACTTACTCTAGAACAGTTTGAAACAATAAAAAGTATCCCCAGTTATTCCAATTTGGAAAACATTTTTATTATTGGTGCTCATATCGCAAATACAAACATAGGGGACAGTAAACAGAAGGATTTACTTGGGGTATACCTTAAAGGAGAAATTAAAACGGAAATATTTGAAAGATTTACCGAAATGCAAAATATTCAAGTCGTAGTTGATTATGTAATTTCGGGTAGTGAGTTAAGTAAATATGGGAAAATTTATAGAAAGGACTCTTTAATGTATGAAACAAAAGTTTTTAACATTGCTGGAAAAGCGACAATATCTTCTATAAAAAAAGGCAAAATTCCTGAAATTATTGGAATTTCAAAAGAATACCTTGAGCAATATGAAATGAATAAAAAGGTTCCTTCTCCTGAATTTATGGGTAGGTTTTATTATTCTGGAGAAATTAAACTTTTTGAAAAAAAGAACAAAAAAAGTATAAGAAGGTATATTTATTGTGTAACTGATTCGTTTGTAACAAATAAAATAGTTGGGAATTACAAACTTGAAAAAGATAATTATTATAGTTTTGATTTAAATGCAATAGGAAGAAATCCTAAATTAGATAGAAATAACATTTGGATTGCTAAAAATAATATTACTACCCTAATATCAAAAGGTCTTTTAACTAAACCAGAAGTGGCATTTAAAGAAATTTCCGAAAAAATTTAATTTATTCTAATGCTTTCATCATTTGTTTTGCTACTGACTCTACGACTGGTACACTGACTGAATTTCCAATTTGTTTATAAAGTATGGAGTCTGCAAGATTTGGTAGTACAAAATCTTGCGGAAATCCTTGAATTCTTGCGCACTCGATTGGAGTTAATTTTCTAATTCCCTTACTATCTTTTATAATTGGAACATTATGCCCTCCTGTTCCCATGTTTGCAGTCAATGTTGGACAAACACCTTTCTTGTTTTCCCTTACATATTGTCTTCTCCACTGATAAACCTTTCCTACTTTTACATGATTTTTAAGCTTCTCGTAAAGTGGCTTGTTATTGTAATAATACTTTTGTAGAACATTCTTTTCTAATAAGTCTTCTACTTTTGTTGAAAGCTTTTGTGGCAATGGGAATGTAAATTTTTCTGCATAATTCTTATTTTTGAATCCTACAATATATATTCGTTCGCGATTCTGTGGGATATTACCATATTCCATTGAGTTTAGTACCTTTGTTTTGACATAATAGCCTAGGTCTGTTAACGATTTTTCTATAATCTTAAAAGTTTTACCATTATCATGACTTTTTAGATTCTTAACATTCTCTAGTAAAAATCCTTCGGGTTTACGTGCTTCTAAAATTTTAACAATATCAAAGAATAAGTTTCCTCTTCCCTTCTCATCATTAAAACCCTGTCTGTAACCAGCGATTGAAAATGCCTGACATGGAAAGCCAGCTAAAACAAAATCAAAGTTTGGTAAATCTTTAATACCAATTTTTTTTATATCTTCAACCACTAGTTTTGTCTTCTTGAAGTTAAGATCATAAGTAATTTTACAATTTGGCTCAAAATCATTTGCGAAAACTGTATTAAATCCTGCTTTTTCAAATCCAATACGTATGCCACCAATACCTGCAAATAAATCAATTGTTCTAAAATTTTGTTGTTTTTCTTGTTTATTTAATGCATTACTAAAGGTATTACTAATGATTTGAATAACAACACCTCTTACTTCAACCTCTTTTCTAAAAAAGGGAAGCATAGATTGATTTCTTGGCTCAAGCCTAAATCTAGATTTCTCTTTATATATCTTTTTAAGAGTTGCACAATTATCATCAACAATAGCAACTACAGTCTGGCCATTTTCGGCTACTGATTGTTTCTTGACTATCACAATGTCTCCATCAAAAATTCCTTCGTCAATCATACTGTTACCCTCGACTTTTAAAGCATAAAAATCTTTTATGTTGGAAATATTTTCGTTTACAATTGAAATTGTATCTTCAAAAACCTCATTTACCTCAATGGGTTTGCCAGCTGCAATCTTCCCGATTATTGGAACCTCAAATACTTTCTTAATTGCTTTTATTGGAATTAACCCTCTGTGATAGGAGGTCTCTTTTTTAAGATATCCCTTATCTACTAAAGTTTTAATATGTTCATGAACTGTAGATGTTGCCATTAATTTTAAGGCTTTTCGGATTTCTTCGATAGTTGGAGCTATTCCATTTTCATTTATAAATTTAATTATATAATCATAAACTCTTTTTTGTTTTAAGCTTAGTCCATTCATATTAATTGATTGTTAATGTATATTTATTACGGGAGTTTAACCGGAAAGAAACCGATTGTCAAGGCGAAAGAATTTAAGATTAAAGAGTGAAAAGTGTAGCTAATATTAATGACAAATATATAGTAGCTTCCTATTACCCCTAGATATATAATCACCTACATATGCCATATAAAGGAGTATATAAAACAGATAGTGAAGATTCATATAAGATAAGTAGGACTGGTATAGAGCTATATGTTAAATGTCCCAGATGTTTCTATTTAGATAAGAAATTAGGTATTAAGAGACCCTCCTCTCCCCCATACTCTCTTAACTCTGCAGTAGATCATTTATTAAAACTTGAATTTGATGCTCATAGGGTAAAGGGAAAAACGCATCCTTTAATGAAAAAATATGGAATAGATGCTATTCCATATAGTCATAAGGATATAGATATATGGAGAGCTAACTTTACTGGAGTACAGTATCTTCATCCTAAAACCAACCTATATATTTATGGGGCTATAGATGATGTATGGGTAAATCCTATTGGAGAACTCCATGTCGTCGACTATAAATCAACAGCCAAGGATACAGAGGTAAACTTAGATTCAGAATGGCAGATGGGATATAAAAGACAGATGGAGGTATATCAGTGGTTGCTAAGAAGAAATGAATTCAAAGTATCTAATACTGGATACTTTGTATATTGCAATGGAATAAAAGATAAAGAGGCATTTGATGCTAAGCTAGAGTTTAAAATCAAAGTAATACCATATGTAGGGAATGATAACTGGATAGAACCCACCCTTTTAAACATTAAAAGTTGTTTAAATAGTGATAAGGTACCAGAATATTCAAGTGAGTGTGAATGGTGTGAGTATCAAGAAAAGATGGCAAAACAATATTAAAATGGAAAGTTTGTGTACATTGACTGAATGAATGTACTCAAACAAGGGTACTTTGAGTACATTCCTAGTAAATAGCTTCAGTTTTATTAAAACGATCTTTTAAGGTAAAATACCAATAGCGACTTTAGGATAATCATAATTCTTATAATACCTATAAAACACCATGCCAAATAGTAAAAACTTAATGATAAGAAATAGTACTTCAGAATTTTTAATATTTACCCTACAATCTGGCCAAGATAGTATTGAAGTAAGGGTTGAGGATGGGAATATTTGGCTGACACAAAAATTAATTGCAAAACTTTTTAGTGTTGAAATTAACACCATTAACTACCATATAAAAGAGATATTCATGAGTAAGGAATTAGTTGAGAACTCAACTATTCGAAATTTTCGAATAGTTCAAACTGAAGGTTCACGCAAAGTGGAAAGAGATGTTGAGCATTATAGTTTAGAGGCAATCATAGCAATAGGATTTAAAGTTAACTCAGAAAGAGCAATAGAATTTCGTCGATGGGCAAATAGAATATTGAAAGATTTCTCAACTCGTGGATATGTACTTGATAGTGAAAGATTAAAAAACGGTTCATTCTTAAGTAAGCAATATTTTGAAGATTTAATTCTTGAAATTAGAGATATTCGTGAAAGTGAAAGAAACTTTTATCAAAAAATAACGGATATTTATGTAACTGCTTTAGATTATGACCTTAATTCACAAACAACTAAAGATTTCTTCGCTACAGTTCAAAATAAGATGCATTACGCTATTCATCAAAATACAGCAGCTGAGCTGATTGTAGATCGAGTCTCTCATGAAAAAGAATATATGGGCTTAACAACATGGAAAAAGGCTCCAAAGGGAAAAATACTCAAGACAGATGTAGTAATAGCAAAAAACTATCTCAATGAAAAAGAGATCAAGGCACTTAACCGAATTGTTACTATGTATTTGGATTATGCAGAAGACCAGGCAGAAAACGGTACCCCAATGACTATGAAAGATTGGGCTACAAAACTTGATGTATTTTTGAGATTTAATAATAAAGATATCTTGAAAAATGCTGGTAAAGTTTCATCAGAAGTGGCCAAGTCATTTGCTGAAAGTGAGTATGAGAAATATAAACCTATACAGGATAAAAATTATATTTCTGACTTTGACAAAGAAGTTAAAAAACTAATTGATCCTAATAACAAAACAGTTCTATAAAATAGAAAGTTTGTATACATTGCTTTAATCAAAAGATACAAACTAGTGTACTTTGTATACATTTAGTAAGATATATCAACTTGTAAGGTTTTCTTACAAGTTGAGGCAGTTATTGTTAATTCCCTTTAATAGCAATATAATACCTGTGTTTAAGTAATTATTTATTATTTCTCATCTATGAATCCTAGCTTAATTAAGAAAATATTAAAGTTTAGAGATGAAAGAGAATGGAAGAAGTTTCATACTCCAGAGAATCTAGCTAAGTCTTTATCTATAGAAGCTGGAGAACTATTAGAATGTTATCAATGGGATGATGTAGCTATGCAAGGAGAAGTAAATGAAGAATTGGCAGATATAATAATATACTCTGTTCTAATGGCTGAAAGTCTTAATGTAGATATTGAAGATATAATACTTAAGAAACTAGCTAAGAATATTAAGAAATATCCTGTATCTAAGGCAAAAGGAAGTAACAAGAAATATGACCAACTATAGTTTAAAGACACTTAATTGTCTTTACATGAACTTCTTTAAACTCTCATGCATTTCTTTTAGTATTATTACTTCGTCAAATTGTACTTGTAACATGAAAGTATGAAATATATCTTTATTATACTCTCCAAAGTAAGGCCAAGTTATTGCTAAGTAAGGCTGGTCACTGTTCTCTCCAATGTAACAACTTGGTATATCATAAGTATTTATTGAGTTTACTATCTCTAAAGCTTCTAACTTATTTGCAAGATATGCACTTTGATTTAAATCATACTTTACCATTGCTATTATATAAGCAGGTACTTCAGAAGCTACAAATATTACTTGGTTACCATCTTTTTCCGTGATTATACTTTCTTCAGTAGTAGTGACTTTATATCCCTCTTCTTCTAAGTGTTTAGCATATGGAGCTAATGCTTTAGGCATTTGTATCATTAGGTATTAGTAATAGATAATATATACGTCCTTAACTATTTTTCTAATATCTATTGTACAATATCTTTGGGTAATGATTTTAAAAAATAGTTATTAATACATTAATAATGAAAATAAAGTTTACTCCAATACTATTGCTACTTTTGGTAGAATCTATTATTACTATCATACTATTCTTCATGAAAACACAGTATGTGGATATGTGTGAACCATATACTTTCTTAAACCCATTTGGATGGCATCCAACAAAGGAACTATGCCTTAATGTTTTTGAAAATGTACCTCATCAAAACTTTTATCTTATGTTTGATATATTAATTCTCACTATAGTAGGATATTTACTTTTTAAATTGATTAAGTTTGTTAAAAATAAACTTAGTCCTAAACTTAAAATATCTATAGTAGTTCCTATCCTAATAATAGAGTCAGCAATAACGTTTGTTTTGTGGAATTTAAAACTTGATTGTGGAAGCCCTTGCGATCGTCATAGCTATTTAAATCCATTTGGAATAGTTAATCAGTCAGGTTATGGCTGTGCTGCTGTATGTGCTAAAAATACGCCTTTCCCATTATTCTATCTTGCTTTTGATATTACTGTAATTACTTTAGTAATTTACTTGGTTTACAGGATTATCAAAGCTATAAGAAAGAGTAAACAATAGGAAATAGAATAACTAAGTTTTAAATCAACTAATATGAAAATTACTATCTGTGGTTCAATACAATTCACTAAAGAGATGAAAGAGCTATCTGATAAGCTTGTTGAGAAAGGTCATGTTGTAGAAATACCAGATGGAGCTATGAGGATACTAAGTGGAGAGCGAACAATGAAAGAACACTTAGAAAGTGTAGACAAAGGAGAGGGATATAAAGCTAAAATGAAATATGACGCTATTAGGAAATACTTTGAAAAGATTAAAGAATCAGATTGTGTTCTAATAGCTAACTATACTAAAAAGAATATTGAAGGATATATTGGAGGAAATACATTTTTAGAAATAGGTTTTGCATATGTATTAAGAAAACCTATATACCTTCTCTACCCTATTCCAGAGATGGCATATAAGGATGAGATAATAGTTATGAGTCCTATTGTCATAAATGGGGATTTAGATAAAATACCTCTAACTTTATAAAGTTTCAGATATTTTGAGTAACTTTATAAACTCTGTTACTATAACCCCATATTAAATAAACCATATGAAAAAGATAATAGTAGGATCAAGAAATCCAGTAAAGATAAAAGCTACCTTAAAAGCTTTTAAGAAAGTATTTAAAAATGAAAAGTTTAAGATAGAGGGTGTAGATGTACCATCAGGTGTACCCTCTCAACCAATGGGTAATGAACAAACTATTAAAGGATCTCTTAATAGAGCTATTAATGCATATAAGAAATACCCTGGTGCTGATTACTATGTAGGATTAGAGGGCGGACTTGAAGAACTAGATGGTTCCCTATATGCTTTTGGATGGGTTAGTGTTAAAGGTAAAAAATTGATTGGTAAAGGAAGGTCTCCCTCTCCCCCATTGCCTCAAGCTGTAACTATGCTAATAAAAAGTGGAAAAGAACTGGGAGTTGCAGATGATATTGTATTCGGCAGGAAGAACTCTAAAGTAAGAAATGGAGCAATAGGAATACTTACACATGGACTAGTAACAAGGGAAGATTCTTTTACCTTAGCTACAATACTTGCCCTAATTCCCTTCGTTAATCCTGAACTATACTAAATGACTTATAATAATTGAAATTATAGTGTACAATAAACAAACTCAAAATATTTATAAACATTTTACTAAAATATGGAACTAGAAGGAAACATTAAAGGTCCAAAACCATCTGATTTTCACATAAAGAAAGATGGATATAGAAAAGCAAGAGGCGGTAATTCTGAGTTATTAGATATATCATGTGCAAGATGTAACACAAGATTAATGATATATCAAAAAGATGGAATTGGTGCACTACTAAGGTCTTATTTAGATAGAATTTTATGGCCTCCTAAACTAGCCTCTTTAAGTAGTGACCCTAAAATTGTGGGGACTAAAGACATGCCAAATTTAGTATGTGAAAGTTGTAAATCACTTATAGGTGTACCAATGGTATATGCTCCAGAAAGAAGATTGGCATTTAGATTAAATAGGGGAACTTTTCACAAACAGAAGTTAAGGTAAGATTATTAATATTTTCAAGGGAACTAATCAAATAAATACCTTTATATAGAACTTATTATGGTATTGATTATATTAGCAATTTTAGGTATATCTCCACTTCTACTAACTACTGAATAATGAATATCGGGATGGGGTTTAGTTAATTGAGAAAGCATCCCAAGTTCGTCAACACCCTGTTCAAATCTATTTGAATTATTTCTATTTTCTTTTTCAAGTCTTGACCGCCATTCAGCTATGTTAGGAGGAAAAACATATATGTTTAACAGGTCAAATTCTTTCCTACGTAATTTGGCTACTTTTTCGAGTGGAAAGTCCAATATAGGAACTCTTCCTGATGCTAAGCAGTTTGTGATAGTCTTTAATGGAGTTCCATACCTTACTCCATATAAAGCATTAACAATTACAAATTCTCCAGCTTGTTCTAGTTTGTCAAATTCAGTCTCACTTATTGCAGTCTTTTCAGTTTCTCCTGGTCTTAAATCTCTTGTTATATAAGGCGATATATATGGATACTTTCCATTTGTTTGATCATTTAAAGCTTTTATTATTGTAGTTTTACCGACACCAGATGGACCTAATAATAAAACAAATAATTTATTTCTTCTTAAAGTCCTAAGCTGATCTACTTGATTATGTACTCTGGCAATATCTTCAAAATTTACTCCGGATAATTCAGTTAGATTCATGTTTATAAAAATATTAAAATAAATTTCTTTTAGCCTCATTTATTAAATCTTTCAATTCAATCACTGCCCTTTTTGAAGCACTTAAAAAGCCTTCACCTTCAAATCGTTCTGGGTATAGTATACCTCTGGATGAACTTATCATCATACCGTAACCATTATCATCTAAACAATGTGGAATACTTTGTGACAAATCCCCTCCCTGATTACCCACTCCTGCTAAAAGTATTGGGGCTTGTCCAATTACTCCTCTAATACCAACAAGGTTATCAGGGTGTGTTGCACTTAATACAGGAATAATATTTTCATATTGATTCCATTCAGTCATTGAAATAGTCAATATATGTCTCCAAAGAGGGACACCTGAATCTAATCTTAGGTTTTGTATGTCACTAGCCGATTGGTTAGAAGTATTAATGCATAGAATTATTGCCTTACCTTTATATTTTAAAAAAGGTTTAATAGCATCAAATCCCAAATATGGATTAAGTAAAACAGCATCAGCATCTAAATTACCAAATACTTCTTCAGCAATAACTTCTGCAGTATTTCCAACATCAGCGAATTTTCCGTCACATACACGAACTATATCTGGATGATTTCTTTTCAGGTAATCAAAGGTTTCTTGTAATGCTTTTCTTCCTTGTGCTCCTTGATAGAAATTAGAATTGACTTTATAGTCAATAGCATGAGGTGCAGTTGCTTCTATAATCATTTGGTTAAATAAAGAAAATGCATCACCATAATTATGTTTGCTCCCGACTTGTTGCCAAATTTCTTCAGGAATTCTTTCAGGAACAGGGTCTAGTCCAACTCCTGCCATAGAGTCAATAGTTATCCATCTGGATCTGATTTTTTCAAATACTGTTTTGGGTTTTAAATTAAACTCGGGAGTATCAGTCATATACTAGTCCTTGATGTATATATCGTTATGAGCTAATTTAGCTTTTATATGAACATTTTCTGGATTACCTACAGCTGAAAGCCTTGTTACACCAATACCCATTCTCTCTAAACCTGCAATCTTTTTCCTATTATTTGTGTAAAGCTGAACTTGGTCAATACCAAGTGTATTAAGAAGTCTACCTACACCTAAATATGTTCGAATATCAAATGCTTCTCCTAGTAGTGATTTTGCAGCCTGAATTGTATCCATTGGTACTAAATTTTGAGAGTTGGTAACAACTTGTACACCACTTTTTAATCCCTCAGTCTCCATTTTTGTCACCATACCATATCCTCTACCATCTTGAGTTGGTAAATGAATAATAATTCCTCCCTCAGATATTGTTTTTTCTATAGCACGATGTAATTGATCACTACAATCACAACCTAAGTCTCTGTATATCTGACCAATATCACAACCTGAATCCAATCGCATTGGAACAACTCGATTTCTCTCAATTCCTGACAATGGAAAAGATGAAATTACTTGGTAGTATTTCCAAGTATCATTACTTAGAATGTAACTAGTAACAATTAAGTCACCAAACTCAGAACTGTAGACTTGTTCACCAGCCGATGATACTCCCCCTGACAAAGGCACTATTTCTGCAGCTGTTTTACTAAAGCGCAAGTCAGTAATTTCTACGATTGGACCTAAACCTAAGGCATCTAAGGTTTTATCAGTTCTTTCAAAAATTAAATTTTCTTTATCTTCTGTTGGAAGGCTAGCACTAGGATAATAAAGCATACCTGTTGAGGTAGGTCTTATAATTATTCTTGGTGAAGTGGAATTAAGAAGTTTAGCAACAATGTTTTTTCTTGCATCCGCTTCAGAGGCTAACTTTAAGGCCATCTCATCTAGTCTTAAAAGGGTAACCGGAACATTTATATTATCATTAGATGGGTTAGTATTGAGATATATAATATGATATTGTTGTCGCCCGTACTCATCAATAATTTCTGCAGGTGACACCCAATCTGAACAACCATTTCCTAGATTAAGTGGGCCACCAAAAAACTCACTTACTCCTCCAACTTGCTTGAATCTAAGTTTATTTAATACACCATCATAATATGAAGATAATGCTGTATCTCCCTCATCACTAAGTTGTTCCATTAAAATAGTCCATTAAATTATATTTTATATCACTTAAAGATTAACTATTAAATTAATTTTTTAGTAACAAAAATATGTCTTTGAGTCTATATTTCCTAATAAAACGAAATTTATTAGATTCAGTTTAGTAAACTATAGATAGAAAAAAATTAAATACTCTGAAGTCTGTAATCAACGAAAGTCTTTGAATTTTTTAGTTTTATATATATCTCAGATTTTATTGAAAAAACAAACTAAATTTTCAATAATGCAGAGATGATACAGTTAAGTCTTATATTTGTCAATTAAAGAATTAGACTATTCTTATGAGATTATGCTAGAATCCTGCCCAATATGATTTAAGTTATCATTGTCATATTATCAATTCAGAAACAGTATCGGAAACGATGCCCCAAAGGTCATTAACTACAAACGTAGTTATATTTGATATGGTTCGTCATGGAAGAACTCCTTACCATGAATATGAACATGATCCCCAATTTAATGAAGTATTAGGAGACGAACGTCCCTTTGATTTATCTAGAAAAGGCATAATTGATGTCTTAAGGACAGCAAGAGTTCTGGTAAAAGCAATAAGTCATAATGAAAGAATAGTATTATGGAGTTCTGAATCTTGGAGAGCAAGGGATTCCAAAGATATAATTAAAAAAAGACTAAAAAGAGCAGGATTTGAAATATTTAAAGAAAGTATCATAAGATCTTTAAGACCTTTTGATGTATATAATCAAAAATTTGTAAAAAAAGAGATTATTGATGTACCTAAAGGTGCAAGCTTTGTACGAAGTAATAGGCTTTTTAGAGATCCTGACTTTCAAGCACCTAATCCTAATTTTGAAGTAAGTTCATTAATAAGAAGAAGAGCTGAGAGGGTATATAACTGGGTAAGATATTTAGCTAAGTCTGGAGATCTGAAAGGAAAGCCCCTTCATATAATTGCAACCACTCACTATGAAATTATGTATCCAATCATGGAAGATGTATTTGGATTTACTCTTGAAAAAGGTCAAGAACCAAGAAAAGGAGAAGGCATGCGTATTCAATTTGAGTATGATAAATTGACTGAAGAGATGACAATAACAGCAGAATGTAGAGGGATAAAGAAGGAAGGAATAGTATTTGATGAAAAGACTAGAAAATTTAAAGTACCAAGGGAACTAGAACCTGCTCCACTTTGGTCTGCAAGAATAGATGGAACATCTAGTACTTTAAGTGAGTTTAAACAATCAATAATTCATACTGTTAGAGAGACAGGGGTAAATTGTTTTGGATACTTTGTTGGATCTGAAGGTAATTGGACTTATGTTCGAAATATATACCCAAGAAGAAAGTATGGAGATATTCAAAGCAGTGAAGAGTTAATGTTTACAAGTGAAATGATTGGAAATGGTATTGAAGCCTCAGTTGAGGTAGAGGAAAGGAATAGTAAGCCCAAATTTAGGGTATTACTAGGACTAGAGATTGGATATAACTCTGGAATGTTTCATACGATTGATGAGGTTAAAGAAATATTAGGTGAAAGTTTTATCTTAACTCAAGCCGAAATATTTACGGTAAGAAAAGGAATTGCTGAACCTTCTACATATCAAGAACCAGCTGTTCTGATTGAGGGAGACATAAAAGAGATTGAAAGAATTATTAAACTAGCAACAAAATTTAAACAACAAAGATTTTGTCTAGAAAATTTAGAAGATGGAACTGCTAGAATAATAGAGACTGCACTTTGTACAAGTCCAGATAAATATTAAGTCTAGAACCTTATCCCCTGTTCTCTCTTAGGTCCTGTTGTAATCATTAGTATTGGTACTCCTAAGTATTTTGAGATATATGTTAAAAATACTTTAGCTTCTTTTGGTAGATCATCATATCTCTTAGCTTTTTGTACCTTCTCTTTATCCCAAGTCTTAAATTCTTTGTATTCTGGTTTTACTTTGTTTAGAAATTCTTGGTCAGGTCTGTATGTCACTTTCTTTCCTCTTAATGTATATCCAATACAAACTTTAATAGGGGTGTCATTGTATACAATATCCATATGAGTAAGAACCATATGTGTTGCTTTACCTACTTTTCTAAAGAAGTCTGTAGCTACAAGATCAAGGTAAGCAATATCTCTAGGTCTTTTAGTTGTAGCTCCATATTCATTAGCATCTTCTCTTATTCTATGTGCTAAGTCTTCGGGCATCATAGATGGAAGTTTTCTAGTACCTACAGAGGACATATATGTAGCTTTTATGACATTTGCTCTTATCTCTATATCCAAAGGATTTATTAATCCTTCGGTAGAACTTTCAATACCACCAAATGTAGTATCTGATGCTGTTACATCAGGATATACTCCATATCTTGGATCTAATCCTACAGCTTGTGCTTTCTCAAAGATAAAGGCATATGATTTAGAGTTCCAAGAAGTCTTAAGGAATTCTGATACGTCTGAAATATATTTCTTTAATTCTTTTGATTCCTTTAATAGTCTTTCTACAAATACCTTCTCAGATCCTACAGTACTTGTTCCACTACCACCTAAAGTCTTAACTTCCCACTTTTCCATATCTTCCCCTAAACCTTTAATTAAATCTTTATACATTCTGTAGTGAGAGAGTATTTTTTCTCTGTTAAATGTTTTTATATCTCTTGCTCTTAGCGGGTGTCTTAAAAGTACATCTGCATATGCAGGTGATATACCTCTCCCTGTAGATCCTTTCCCACCCTCTTGATATTTCTTAAGTACTCCTTCAAATGCTCTATGTGTATCTAGTGTAAGAACTGCCATTTCATCTATTAACATTGTTACATCTAGTTTATTACTATTTACTTTCTTTACTTGTCTGATTTCTTCTAACAGATCAGCTGGATTGATTACCATACCTTTCCCAAGTATTACATATGCTCCTTTAATAAATACTCCAGATGGAAGTTGATGAAGAGCTATCTTTGCTTTATCAGGTACTTCTACAGTATGACCTGCATTACTCCCTCCGTTATCTCTATATATCACCATCTTGTATTTTTTAGCGAGTATATTTGCATACTCATCTACTATTCTCCCCTTCCCTTCATCACCATATGCACCACCACCAAAAGCAATAGAGTTTTTTCTCATAAAGATATATTAAAGAATTAAATATTTACGAATAGTATTAATAGTACTTTTAGTTATTTTTTCTGAGTATCCTAAGTAGTTAAGAGGTGTGACTGAAAGGATGTTATTCTTTATCTTCTTAGAAATATCTAAACCATTTATCATCTCTTCCCATTCATTCTTACTTAGTTCCTCTCCCATCGTTTTTTGTTTTATCACTTCATAACCATCTTTAATTCCATGTTTTCTAAGTATTATCTGTGCTGCTTCAGATAGGATTGAGTAGTTTGAAGTTAGATATGTAGTAATGAGCTCATGATTAGCTTTCACTTTAGATATACCTTTAAGAGTTCCATCAAAGATTAATATCTCATGAGCTAGTATTGTTGAGATGTTTCTAATAACAGTACTTCCAGATAGATCTCGTTGTAAACGAGATATTGGTAGGGATCTCACTAGACCTTCAATTAAGCTATTTACAACCTGTATATTTCCTTCACTATTCTCAAAGTTTATTGGATTTATCTTTTGAGCCATTGTAGAAGAACCAACACTTGTTTTATCTACCTTTTGTGTAAGCCATCCATCTGAAATGTATCTCCACATATCTTGATTAAAACCTAAGAGAATACTATTAATCCTATGTAGTGTTTGAAGGTATTCTACAATATCATCGAGTGGATTTATTTGAGTAGTGAGAACATTAAACTCTAGATCAAAAGACTCAATGAAGTTCTTTGAGAACTTTATCCAATCAGTTTTAGGATATGTAAGAGTGAAACTCGCGTATGTTCCAACTCCTCCACTCAGTTTCCCTGTAAGTTTAAGTTTTTCAATCTTTTTAATTTCTTTGTATAGCCTTAAAGCAAAGACACAAGTTTCTTTTCCAAGAGTCGTAGGGATTGCATCTTGTCCATGAGTACGAGCAAGCATTGGTAAACCCATATTCTCTTCAGAGAAATCTAGAAAACTATTAAGTAGAGACCTATATTTAGGTAATGCTACACTTTCAAATCCTCTCTTTAGTGTAAGTCTATATGCGATGTTGTTGATGTCTTCAGATGTAAGAGCAAAGTGAAGATATTCTATTACATCTTTTAGTGATGTACTTTTAAGCTTTTCTCTTAAATATATCTCTACGGCTTTTACATCATGTCTAACTTTATCCTCTATTTCTTTTACCTTGTTTGCTTCACTCTCACTCTTTATCTCATATATATCTTTTAGAAGTTTTAATTCTTTTGCACTAAATTTTCTAATAATTCCCTCTTTTGAGAGAGCTTCTAAATATCTTACTTCTATTTCAATTCTAAAATATATTAAGGCGTATTCGGAAACATATGGATTAAGTGCAGAGGTGCTCTCATAGTATCTACCATCTATAGGGGAAACAGCTTTTAAAGTATCTTGTTTCATTAAGAGAGTTAAAAGGTACAAAGTCTAAATACCATATATATATTAAAAAGACAAAAGATATATATTGTATCCCTCACATAACTATACTTCCCTAATGGGATTTGGTTCCCATAATTTATTTCTTAAATTTCATATATGAAAAACATAATGATATTTTCAGTTTCAACAAGAGAAGGGAGAGTTGGAGATAAGGTATCGAGGTTTGTAGCGGATATCGCCTCAAAACTTCCTGACACCAAGGTAGACTATGTAGATCTTAGAGATTTTGATCTTGGACTATACTCTGAGTCTATGTCTCCAATGGGATTAAATATGTCAAAGAAGGAGTACTCTAATCCTAAAGCAAATGAATGGGCTAAAAGAGTGAATGATGCAACCTCATATATTGTAGTTACCCCTGAATATAATCATACTTTGCCAGCAAGTATGGTAAGTTTCTTTGAATGGTTTATGAAAGAATGGAATGGTAAGAAAGTATTAGGTATTAGTTACTCAATCGGAAAGAATGCAGGTAGAAGAGCTATTACTGCAATGCTTCCAATCTTTGAAGAATTAAACCTTACTTTGTCAGGTGAAATTAATATCCCAGAGATTAGGAATGATAACTATTCTGAAGTACTTCCTAAATTTGAAGAGAGTATATCTAAGGAAATATTGACTCTTTAAGGGTAAAGTTCTTTATTGTATTTCTATTAAATTCATTATAGTATCAGGTATTTATATATTACTTTACATTGATGCTGAATTTAAACGCATTAATGCAAGTGAATCCCCTTGTTCCTGTTGCAGTGGCCGTCATGGTTATGGCAGTAGGTATGGTGTGGTATTCAGTGCAAGTATTTGGTAAGAAATGGATGAGTGATGTTGGATTAAATGCAGAGTCTATGAAGAAAGCTCCAGCAGTAGGTTATGTTGTTTCTATCATAGCTAGTTTAGTAATTGGTGTGTTTATGGACTATCTCGCTACAAGACTTAACCTACATACATGGCAGGGTGGTTTAATATTAGGAGCTAAAATGTGGTTAGCATTTGTAGTTACTTCTATGGCAATGAACTATGTATTTGCTCAAAGACCTAGAAGACTTTTCCTTATTGATGCTGGGTATCAGTTAGTTATATTTGTACTTGCTGGAGTAATAGCAGTATTACTTTAAGAGTATTTAACAAAAAGACCATGATTTCTCATGGTCTTTTGTTCGAATGAGTATAAGTCTTTTATTGACCTCTCATCATTCTACCTTCTCCCATTCCTTTACCCATTCCCATACCTCTACCTTGCATTGGAACAACATCTGCTTCTCTTAATGCTGTTTCTAAGTTAGTTAAATCAGTTACTGATATTCCTAATTCCTTTGCAACTGCATCCTTGTCAGCTTGCATTGGTCTTGTTCCTCTTAATGCTTCTCTCTCAGCATCTGTCATTGCCTCCATCTTTGTTCTCATTGCTTCTCTTTGTGTCTCTCTAACAGTAAAAAGTTTCTTAGCTAAGTCAGCTTGCGCTTGTGTTAGCTTTTTAGCAGTTACTGCTTCAGAAAGTCTTGTTTCAAGTTCAGTCTTTCTTACTTCATCTCTTGAAGTATCAAGAGCAGTCTTTAATTGATCTGCTGTTACATTCTTAATACCTAGTTTCTCTAATACCTTTTCAAATACGGTATTAGTTGGAGTTGCTGCATATACAGTAGCTCCTTGAAAGGCCATTATCCCACTTAGTCCAAGTAATGCTACTGAGACTACTGAGATAGCACCTATTTTTAGTGCTTTATTCATTTGAATAAAATAAAAAGTAAATTTCTCTTTCCATCAAATCAATTTTCTAGAATTTGAAATGATTTAAGATTAAGTAAAGTATATATATGTAAAGTGAAGGGAATATGAAGAAAGCTTAGTTTATATTCTTAATTTCTAAAGTACTAATTCCTTCTTTATTTGTTTTATTAAACGAGTATTTAAAGTTACTTTGAGAAGAGTGATATTTGATGATCTCGCTTCCAAGTCCATATCCTTTTTTGTAGTTAGAACTAGATATTGAGTTAATTACAGTTATTGTTAAGACGTCATTAAGAAGTGTTGAAGAAATTTTAATGTACTTTGGTTCTCCTACATACTTTGTAGCATTCTCTATTATGTTTCTAAGTACTATCTTTAAATCATCTTCATATGTTCTTATTTTTATATCTTTAGGAGTGACATTTTCTACTTTTATATTTTCTTGATCTATTGTCTTTCTAAACTGATCTATTGTATGTGAGATTATTTTCTCTATATCAACTTCTTTTACCTCTCTATTCTTGTCTGTAGTTATGATCTCTAGGTATTTAGAAGTTAGAAGACTTAGTTTTTCGGCTTCTTCATTAATACTTTTCATCTTCTCTGATTTATCTGATTCAGATAGTAGAGATATTGTAGTTATTGGTGTTTTAAGTTCATGAGATGCAAAACTTAAGAATCTCCTTTGATTCTCAATGTTAAGTTTAATAGGTCGTAAAACATAGTCAGAAAGTATGTATGAAATGATTGCACCAAGTACTGATAGAGAGAGTTCAAGAATTATTGCATCAGTTATTACTCTCTCTCTTTGTTCTTCAAGTCTTTGTTTAAATATCTCGTCGTTAATCATCCTTCCAATCCCTCCCATTCCTCTTACTTCTTCTAATCTACCTATTCCAAAGTTTTGTCTAGATATGTTTACAATATTTATGATGGAGACAAGGATAAAAAAGATAGCAAAGAAAAGTCCTGCTATCTTAAATCTTGTTTTTTCAAATTCATTATTTATCATTTTCTATTTTATATCCAAATCCTCTTTCTGAAATTATGATTTCTCTAAGTTTAGGAAAATCTTTTTCTATCTTATGCTTTAAGTTTTTAATATGTGCTGCTACTACATTTGAGTCTATATCAGAAGCGACATCCCATATATTATCAGTTAATTCTGCCGATGTCTTAAACTCCCCTATATGTCTTAAAAGATATTCAAGTATTGCATATTCCTTAGCAGTTAGTTTAATTTCTTTTTTAGCTCTAACTACTTTCTTGAGTTTTGGATCAAGAGTTAGATCATCTACATGTAGTACTGTTTCTTTAGAAGTACTTCTTCTAATGAGTGCTCTTATTCTACTTTTAAGTTCTTCCATTTTAAATGGTTTAGGAAGATAGTCATCAAATCCTTGATCAATATTACTTACTATACTTTCTGTATCACCTTTAGCAGTTAAAGCTAGTATTGGTATCTCTTTATTCTTCTCTCTTATCTTTTTCATAACCTCAGTACCACTTAGTTCTGGCATCATGAGATCAAGTATGACTAGGTCGTAGTCATTAAGACGAAATAGCTCTAAGGCTTTTTTACCATCAAAACATCCATCAACTGTGTATTTCTCAAGTTTAAGGGAGTCCTCAACTATCATCTTAATCTTAATTTCATCTTCAGCGTAAAGTATTCTCATTTCTGTTTCCTTTATATTTCTAATTAATTGTCCTATTATATCTCCTAATTATGAATTATATATGAAGAAATATATATGGAGATAAAAGAAATTAGGAAATATGGGGATAAAGAAAGGGCAAAAAATCTATCCAGATTCTTTAAGACGGGTAAAGGTGAGTATGGTGAAGGTGATAAATTCTTAGGTTTAACAGTTCCAACATGTAGAATACTTGTTAAAGAGTTAATAGATATTTCTGATAAAGACTTAGAAAATATTCTTACAAGTCCCTATCATGAAGAAAGATTAATAGCTCTTTTAATACTAGTTAAGAGATTTGAAAAAGCTAAGGATGAAAAGATTAGAAAGAATATCTATTCCTACTATTTATCTCATACTAAATATATTAACAACTGGGACTTAGTAGATCTAAGTGCTCCAAGGATTGTAGGAAAGTTTTTAATGGATAAGAAAGATAGAGAGAAAATACTTTTAAAACTAGCTAAGTCCAAATTGTTATGGGAAAGAAGAATTGCTGTTTTAGCAACTTCAATATTCATATATGACCAAGATCCTGATATTACTTTCAAACTAGTTGATATACTTATGAAAGATAAAGAGGATTTGATGCATAAGGCGTGTGGGTGGATGCTAAGAGAAATTGGTAAAAAGTGTGGTGAAGAAATTTTAAAAAAGTATTTAAAAGACAGATATATGACTATGCCTAGAACAATGCTAAGATATTCCATAGAAAAGTTTGATGAAACTACTCGTAAATTATATTTAAACTCTAAAATATGACAAGTAAGGCATACAAGATTGGATGGTGGTTACTTATGATATTTAATTTGGTGGGTCTTTGGAATTCAATTTTAATTATATTTCAGATTGTTCTTACATATATTGCTCTTGTAGCACTTACCTCACCTTTTGCTGAGTTTTGGATGAGTAATTCAGGACTTATCATCTTCCCATTTCTAACTTCTTTAGTAGTCTTTATCTCTTTCTATTTCTCTATTAAGGCAAGATTTGCTGATAGGAAATTTCTAATATTAGCCTTAGGCACATCTGTTTTAAGTATGGTTTTAATAAATGTTTTTAATATCTCTTTTATTAACTCTTTTAGTCCAATTCCTTTACAACTCAATTTCTTTGGGTATGTGTTAATAGTAATATTTGTTGTATCAGTAGTTCTTCTTTTGTTGGGTCTTAAATCAAGTAATGGTGAAGTCGCTAATTTAGGAAAAAAGAGTAAATGGTTTTTAACAATATTTTGTATATTTCCTTTAATTATTGCGATAGCTTCAACTATATTTTGTTTCTATGATCTGCTAACAAATGACTATGGATATAGTTCTGTATCTTTTAAGGTTGGAAAACCAGTATTGGTATTTGATTTGGCAAAAAGAACAAGTGGTCAAATGGTTTCTGGGTTATTGGTGAATTATGAAAGTTCACCAATAACTGTTTATCAGACAATCATAGATAAAAATGGAGGAAATAATATTATTCTTACTCAATCATATGACCAAGGTGCTGATGTCGATAAAGATATTAATAAAGTAATAAGCAAATATGAGTATAAGGAAATATATCTTACTAAACTTAATAAGAATGCTTATTTAACAGTTCCAACTACGGAGAATAAAAATGAAATAATTATATTTAATAACAATGATGTTCAAGTAATGATTGTATCTCAAAACCCATTAGACGAAACATCTGCTAATCAATTAATGAATAAGTTAATAGAGAAATAAGATAAGCAATAAAAATGGAACTGTGAGAGCGGCATTTCTCAATCAATCAGAGCAAGTATAGCTTTTAAGGGCTATCTTCACACAGATTTGCGGAAGCCTTTCCGACATTCAGTTCCATTACCAATATATTACTTTTAGAGAAAATGTCAAGAATATTTTCTACCCATTAATCAAGGGTAAAAGTAACTCTCTTTATCGTCATATGTTCACTACGGTGTCCAATTAGATCCGCAATTATTTTAATAACTACCATTACGCTTACTGCAATTAGGTTGTCCACTCCTCTTAAGAGAAAGAAAAGAATTACCATCGTGAACTGGATGATAAAGATTCTTTTAAATGATCTAATAAATATTTCTACAACAGATGTATTCTTATACTCTTCTTTGTCAATATAGTTAGTCTTATATGAAATTAAATGACTTATAAATATTAGTGCAAAACCAATTACCATATTTAAAATTAAGGCTATAATATTTACAACTTCAGTTGAAACTATAGTCATTAAAATTATTCCATGAATCAAACAGAAACCACCATAGGTAAATAGAAATGCTCCTAAGTAACTCCCCTTCTTATCATTTTCTTTTGCAGGGTCTGTTTGAGGTTTAATCACCTCTATCTTATACTTTCCATTTCTATCTAATATATTCTCGGCTTTAAGTATTTTAATAACTGTAAATATTCCTACTACTACATTTTCTGACCAATATATGAGAAGAAGTGTATATATATCCCAACCTAAAAATATGGCCCCAAGTATTGGTAAAAGGTTTACAAATATTAAGGAAATAGAGGAAGTTAGAAATTTCATGTGCTCTTTTTTGTATGGCTAAATTAAAGTATAATACTAGGTATATATTACTAGACTTACCTTTATGAATACAACAACTACCGCGACTTTCGAAGGAGCTAAGTTTGAGAGAATACATATTCATACTCACCTTATTGCTCTTAAAGAAGACTTTGATAAGATTATTCAGAAATATGTCTTACCTGAGTTTAAGAAAGGTGATGTTATGGCTATATCTGAAAAAGTTGTTTCAATATGTCAGGGTAAAGTTGTACATATATCAGTAGTTAAACCAGGTCTGTTAGCTAGATTGCTGGTAAAGGGAGTAAGAAAATATGAACATGATATTGGTTTTTCGCATCCTGCTAAGATGCAAGTAGCTATATGGCAAGTAGGTGAGCTTAGAATGATTCTAGCTATGATTTTAGGAAGTATTACAAGACTATTTGGAAGACATGGAGACTTTTGGAGAATAGCTGGAAATCATATATCTGAGATAGATGGATTTAATCCAAAGGCTATTCCCCCATTTGATGAGTTTGCCATGCTTCCCCCTAATGAACCAGACAAATTCTGTAATGATATAGAAGCAAAATATGGGATTCCAAGTATTATCATAGATGGAAATAATATCAACACAGAAGTACTTGGTATGAGTGATGCTATTAAAGATAAGAAAGAACTTTATCGAGGAATACTTCTTGATAATCCAATGGGACAAGGTGCTGAACTTACCCCAATAATATTAATAAGATAAAATTGTGAAAAGAAAATATATACTGCTGATAGTGTTGTCAATTTTTGTTGAACTAACCTTGTTCGTTTTTGCCACATATAAGTTTAATAGACCAGTTTTAAGTAAAGATATAGCTACTACTGTAATAACTAGCTCATCTAGTAAATCTTCAACCCCTCCTTTAATAGTCTATCCTAAAGAATATTTAAAGAGTGATGTTACAGAAGAAGAGGTATTTCCTACTCCTGATATGAGTATTAACTACAAAGTTCCTTCTATGATGTATCATCATATAAATCCAGATAGTATTAATGATCCTAAAGATTCTGTACTTAGAGGGCTATCAATGAGCCCAGCTAAATTTGAAGCTGACTTGAAAGATATACAAGATAAGGGATATGAAACAATATTTCCATATGAGATAAGTGACAAACTTAAAAGAAATATAAAACAAGATAAAAAATATGTTTTACTTACAATAGATGATGGATATGAGGATATATATAAGCATGCATTCCCTCTACTTAAAAAATACAACATGAAAGCTACTTTCTATGTTATGCCTAATTTTGTAGGTAGAAGAGATGATCCTAATAGAAAAGGAACTCCTGGAGACTATGCTACTTGGGAACAACTAACTGAAATGCATGAATCAGGACTTATTAATATTGGATCTCATACAATGGATCACGCTGAACTAATAGCAATGAAATATAAAGAGGCAGATTTAAGATATCAGATATTTAATTCAAAAGATGTATTACAAAAGAAACTAGGAATAAAGATTAGAGACTTTTGCTATCCTTATGGGAAATATAATGAAGAGGTAGTAAAGCTTGTAAAAGAAGCTGGATATGATACAGCCACAATCATAGAAGGTAAAAGTGATATTAATCTAAACAATATATATGTTTGGAAAAGATTCTATTCTTCTGAAACTATTCCTATGAGAAACTATTTGAAATAGTTAGGATAAGGTAATAGTATTTTCTCTCAGGTTTAAATCAAGATCCAAACCCTTTAGAAACTCTATTCCAAGTATTGCGTCAGCATTTCTGTTAAATAGAGTAAACACTTTCTTACTAGTTCCATTAAACTTTACCTCTATTAAGTAAAGCGAGTACTCTACTTTCTTTCCATTTCCTAAGATGTATTCCTGTTTTAGAGAAGTTTTAACTTTCTTGAAATACTTCTTATATGTTATGGGAAGTAGAAGACCTCCTGAAAATCCTGTATCTATTAAACAGTCTACCTCAAATGCTATGTCAGCTAAAACTTGAATGCTTGCTCTAGGGGAGTAGTTTTCTGATAGGTATACACTCATAGTTTAGAATACATTTCCTCACTACTTGTAAGATAAAACTTACGCTTAGGATGTTTAGAGCAGGCTTTCTCATATGCCTCTATATCACTATTACCTGTATAGAATTCTTTAGTGATAGGGTCTATGACTATCTTCTTAGTCTTTCCAAACTCTTTAAACTTAGGACTTATCTCCTTATATATCTTATGTGCTTTTTTAACTAGCTTACTATTTTTCATTTTTTACTACTAAAGCATCTTTCTTAAATGATACTACATATTTCTTATTCTCTTTCATAGATCCATCAAGTATTAGTTCACTTATCTTTGTCTCTACTTCTTTTTGTATCACACGTCTGAGTTCTCTTGCCCCAAAGAGATCATTGAATCCTTTTTCAAACACTCTTTCAACTAAGCTTTTATCAAAAGATATTTCTATCTTTTGTGCTTTAACAATTCTTACTACCTTATCTAGTTCAAGTTTTATTATTTCTCGTATTTGATCCTTACTTAGACTTTCAAAGATTATGACTTCATCAATACGATTGATAAACTCAGGTTTAAAGTTTTTAGATAGTTCTTCTAAAACTTCTTTCTTTACTTTATCCCACTGGGTTTCTTCTTTAGTATCTTTATCAATCTTTACATCAAACCCTAAAGAGTTTCCTACTTTACCTTCTTTTGAATAGTCTTGAATGATTTCAGCCCCGATATTACTTGTAGCTATGACTATTGTATTTTTAAAGTCTACTACTCTACCCTTTCCATCTGTAAGTCTTCCATCTTCAAGTATTTGAAGAAGTGAATTAAATACTTCTGGATGAGCCTTCTCTATTTCATCAAGTAATATGATTGAGTAAGGGTTCCTTCTAACTTTTTCAGTTAACTGGCCTCCTTCGTCATATCCTACATATCCTGGAGGAGATCCAATTAATTTTGATACGTTAAACTTCTCTGAATACTCTGACATATCTACCCTTATTATATTGTTCTCAGATCCAAAGAGTATGGAAGCTAGAGTTTTAGCTAGCTCTGTTTTACCTACTCCTGTAGGTCCTAGAAAAAGGAAAGAAGCAATAGGTCTGTTCGGGTTCTTTAGTCCTGCCCTAGCTCTTCTAACAGCTTCTGAAACTGCTTTTACTGCCTGATCTTGTCCCACTAGTTTCTTATGTATCTCTTCTTCTAGTTTAAGAAGTCTTGTTCTCTCTTCTACTTTTAATTGAGTTACAGGTACATTAGTAATCTGAGATATGATTACAGCTACATCATCTGCTGTAAGTACAGGAGTACCTGATCCACGAGATTTGTTCCAT
This sequence comes from uncultured Candidatus Saccharibacteria bacterium, assembly GCA_964430225.1. Lineage (GTDB taxonomy): Bacteria > Patescibacteriota > Dojkabacteria > JBAXKR01 > CAYSFE01. Next base: position 38,389 of record CAYSFE010000001.1, on the reverse strand, counting down.
TGATCTAAAAGTGGGTCAAGTTTCTTTTGTAATTGATCTATCTTAATCTTAGCTTCTGCTGCATCTTCAAACTTTTGAGAACGGGTTAGACTTTCTCTTTCTTGATCAAGTTTACGTATTTCAATTTCAAGGTTTTTAATATCATCTGGCTTAGAGAAAGCTTCTAATCTTTTTTTAGATGCTCCTTCATCTATTACATCAATAGCCTTATCTGGTAGGAATCTATCGTTAATATATCTTTCAGATAGTTCAGCTGCTGAGATTAGTGCCTCATCAGATATTTCTATCCTGTGATGAGATTCATATTTATCCCTGATACCTCTTAATATTTCTACTGTTTGTTCAACTGTTGGTTCTTCAACAAGTATTGGTTGGAATCTTCTCTCAAGAGCCCCATCTTTTTCAATATATTTTTGATACTCGTTTAGTGTAGTTGCTCCTATTACTTGTAGCTCTCCACGAGCAAGGGGAGGTTTAAGAATATTACTTAAATCTAGTCCTCCTTCTTGGTTCCCAGTTCCTACAATTGTGTGTAACTCATCTATGAAGAGAATTACTTCTCCATTAGATTTAGATATTTCAGAAAGTATTTTCATAGCTCTTTCTTCAAACTCACCTCTAAACTTAGCACCTGCCATGAGTAGTCCAAGATCAAGAGCCATTACTCTTTTGTTTAAAAGTATATCTGGAACATTTTCAGAAGATATCTTAAGGGCAAGTCCTTCTGCAATTGCAGTCTTACCTACTCCAGGATCTCCAATGAGTACTGGATTATTCTTCTTTCTACGTGAAAGTATTTGAATGACTCTGTTTACTTCTTTAGCTCTTCCAATTACTGGATCAATCCTCCCTTCTTTTGCATATAGGGTTAAATCTTTTGCAAACTTATCTAGTGTAGGAGTTTTAGATGTTTCTTTTTTAATTCCCTCTCCTTCTCCAATGACTTCAAGAACTGCTTTACGAGCTTTATCGTATGAGATATCCATTCCTTTAAGAACCTGTGCTGCTAATCCTTCTCCTTCAGAGATAAGACCTAAAAGAATATGTTCAGGTCCAACATATGAGTGATTTAATCCACGGGATTCTTGGAAAGTGATTTCAAGTACTTGCTTAGCACGAGGTGCTAGATCTATTCTTCCATCTGAGAAGTTTCCTTGAGACATTACAGCTGTCATTTCAGCACGTATATCTTCAGGAGATATATCCATCTTAGATAGTATTTTTATTACAATCTCATCTAGGATTAAAGCAAGAAGTATATGCTCAGTATCAATATATTTTCTTCTATATTCAACAGCAATAGATGCTGCAGTTTGAAGAACAGCCTTAGCTCTTTCAGAGAATATTTCAAGTAGGTTAAACATGTTTGTACAATTTAAATTTCAATTAATATCTCATTGTACATAATTAGCAGACGATATTCAAGAGTGCTAATATATTTTATGTTTATTTTACTAATTTAATTCTAAAACCGTTTTCGTCATTTTCAAGTTTACTTACTTCAAACCTTTTTCCTTTGTACATTAATAACGCATTATTTGGTTTGCTTTTAGAATCATTTGCAAAAGTACCTCTTATTAAGTTTATATACCCAGCTTCAGGTTTTGATGGCTTAGCTCTTTTATAGACATATTCTTTCTTATCACTTTTCATACATTTCTCTAAAGCTTTCAAAACTTTTGCTTCTCTATTTACACCCATAAGTCTTAGTGCACTAATTGGAGATGGTTCTTCCCCTTTAATTGAGAAGCTGATTCCTGGTAAAGTACTTACAACCTCTCTCTTAACTGGTTTAGTAGTTGGGTTCTTTTTAGCTTTTTTAACTTCTAAAGTATTTGTTCTTCTAATATTACTTCTTTTAGAAAAGTCTTTAGTAAGAGCTTTCAATAGTGAATCGACAGTAGCTACTAATTCAAACTTACCTTCTACAAAGTCAACGCTTCTTGCACCGTTTTCAAGCATTATTCTAATTCCTGATGTCTCAGGTAATACTTTAAGGGCTGCAACATCTGATTCTGTTAAAACTGTTACTATATTATCAGCTTGGTTTATTGAGTAAGCTTGTTCAACAAGTGAACTGTCATCCCTTGCTCTTATTAAAGTTGCTTTTATACTTTCTACTTTTGAAGGATCAGGATTGGCAATCTTTTCAGCTAAAGAATCTGGATTTACATTCGTGTTAACTTCACCTAATGCATTTGCAATTCTAAAGGCAACAACCCTAACAACTTTACTTTGTCCTAATGAAATAAGTAATGCATGGGCTAACTTTCTGGTCACTTCTGCATCTCGGGCCATTTGGGTTGTTACTTCTCTCCATCCCTCAAACAATCTGGGTTTAGTATTTATTCCATTAATTTCTGGCATATTTGTAATTTTAATAATTTAAACAAATTTAATTATATCTTATAACACTGAAATTACAAAATTATACATATAGAAATATAAGCAAATATTACTTTTATATATTGTACTTGCCTTCATTTTATTAGCTATTACCATTGGAATTTGCCATTTCTCTCAATATTTCTTGATCATTACACTCATCAGCTATACCCCATACTATAACAGGTCTTTTATTAGAAAATCTTGAGACATAACCATTTGTTCCATATGTGAAATATAGATTAAAACCATTTATCCCCCTAATTTTTAATTTTCTAAGTAGAGGGATTCTACTATTTGCTACAAAAGTTGAATCAATTTCAGATTCAAAAGTTGCTTTAGCTAAAGCGGTTATAAATGTAAACATAAGGTCACTTAGTTTTGAAATAGAAGATGTTTTTTCTGTTAAGTCTCTAAATACCCTACTTCCTGTTCTACTTAGGCTAAAACATATTTCAATAAATGGATGTTCATTTGGTTTTACAAAGATAAGATCTCCTCTTCCTTCTATCTGAAATGGTTTAGGTACATTTAGACTATGGATTTGTTTGGGATCATAATTTAATCCTAATATATCTAGAATTTCATGAGTAGCTAAAGGAGTTCTAAGTGGTTCAGAATTCTTAATATATACTTCCCAGTTATTATCTGTTTTTCTTAACCCTAATTCTGTCCTTTCTAGTTCGCTTCTCAACTTATGTATTTGTGCTTTATTTGTTCCTAAATAGTCATTCACTTCTGTTATAGATCTTCTATGGTTTTCTCCTGCTACTATATATTTTAGGAGTTTATAGTCGGCCTCATTTAAAATTACTGCATAAGCGTTTAGTTCACTATCTTTAGGAATTCTCATATTTGACGGAGCAAATCTTTCAAAAATTGCAAAGACTTTATCTTTACTCCCTTCAGAACTATTAATCCCTAAATTTGTTAATGAATCTGGTTGACCTTTTGAAGAACTAGGTTTCTCACTTTGTTTTAAACTAGAAAGAATTTCAAAAGGATCAGGAGTTGTTAATTCAACCTCTATTATATTTAATACTACATCAGATAGATTTAATTTAAATTTTTCAATAAATCTTTTTTTTACTTCGTCAGATACTGGTGAGCCCAATATATTAGTGACTAGTGAAACAGTCTTTTTGTCTGCATACGCCCTTCTATATTTCTCACTTTCCTGAAGTAGTCTTTTTGTTTCTTGAAGAGACTGACCAAGTAATACAATTGCTTGATCTACTACTCCTCTTCCCATTATTTCTACTTCTGAAACACTGGTTTCAACATTTGAAATGAAGCTAAGTTGTTCAGTAACAGACTCAACTTGACCTTCATGTTCAGGATCAAAGAGTTCTGAAGCAACTTGGATTTTCCTATCGGTTTTTTCGCCTTGAGAAAGTTTTGTTCCAAGCAAGTCTATTAGAAGTTCTCCTATACGCACGTTTCTATGAGCCTTAATTTCAGACTCTTTACTTAAAACATTTTTAGTAAAAGCTTCTTTGCTTAGTGTCATATGAATTCATTTAAATACATATTGATATAACGAAATTGTAGAAAAACGTTACAAAAATAAGACTATGGGGCAGTATACTCTTCTAGTACTCTTTTTATGATTAAAAAACCAATATTTAATTTAAGTATCTTTGTTCTTAATTAATAAGGTAAATTAAAAGGCAAATATAGATAATATTCTTATATTGCTATCAGATTCTAGAGAAGTATTAATTTTATATGTTTTATTTTCTTTGGTATTAATCATATAGATATCCTGGTTAATTTTTATATATATACAATTATCAATTAATCCAGCTGAAATACTATTTTGGTTATATAACGAAAACCAACTCATTAGTTTTTCTCCATCTTTCTCTAAATACTGTTCTCCAATAACTGGGTTATTGACATCAATTGTTCTAGAAAGTTGTTTATCCCCAAGTGAATAGTCAAAGTCCTTAATATTTTTATAGTCCATATTTAAGTTTACAGTAGTATATGGTATGGAACTTTCATAATTAAAATAGCTAAAAGGTGGTTGATTAAAATCTAATACAGGTTGACTAATTTCAGAAGTATCTAATTGTTGTTTTCCTGTGTTGTCATTGCTAATAATAATATTAGAAGCGGTTACTTTGAATTTTAATACCGGTTCAGATGGACCAATTAGGTCTAGGTCATCATTAATATAGTGTAGTTTTAATGAAACGAAAGTATCTTCTACAGTCTGGTCATACTCTTCAGAAGAAAGTTCGTATCTGTTAGAAGTAAACTTGCTCATTTTTTGATTTATCTCGTCAGTATTTATTTCTTTGTATGAGAAGTCTATGGAATTAATACTGAAACATGCTATCTTATTTGGCTTTCTTTCTTTCAAAATACATAGGGGGATATTAATTGCTTTGTTATCAGCACTTATTGAGTAGTTTGTTTGAAATATGTCTTTTAAATTTATATTTAGGAAGATGTTATTTAAAAGTTCCTTCTGTTCTTTTAAACTAACTTTATTCCCATTAAGATTTGATGCTTTCTCAAAGGTGTATACTTCGTTTATATTTTCGTTGTTTGAAGGGTTTCCCTCGATAAGTAATATTGAAGTATTTCCTAAATCAAATATCTTTGGGGCCTTATAAGGCTTCTCTAATAAAGTATTCCCATAGTTATCAGTTACTAAGGTACCACTAAAAGAACTGTTACCTAATACGAAAACATAGCCTCTGTCACCTAATTCTTCTGCCTTTGTATACTTAATATTTTTAGGACCAAATAAGGAAGTAGGAATAAATATTAAAACTAATATAACTGAAATAACTACGATGAATTGAATTAAAAGTTTTCTTAGTACTATTTTTGTCATCTTTTCAAAAGTCTCTTAAGAACTAAAGTAATTAAAACGAAAAATAAATATGGAGAAGCAATAAGACCAAGCATAATTATGTTTGATTCTAGTGAGAATGTTGAATAGCTATTTATAGGGCCCATGAAAAAGAAAAAGATTGTAAGAGTTATTATCACAACCGATAACAAGGTGCTTAAAACTATATCTTTATTTGAAACCTTAAATTTAATAAATAAAAATATTAATGGCAAAAAAGGAAGTATATAACCTAAAATATATACAATGTTATTTAGACTAAATTGACTTTCAGTTGAAAAGTTTTGAGAAATATATAACATTCCGCCAATAAAGTTTGCACATAACACATTAAGTGGATAAAGCAATGTTATTACAATAATCCATCTAATAGTTTTAAAATATAGAAGTGGTCCAAGTATTGGAATATTTAGATATTTATGATGAGCTAAGAACATTTGTTCAGCTAGCTTATCTTTATCTCCAAAATCATCTTCAATCTTTTTCATGGTGTCCTTTTCGTTATTTAGAATTAAATCTTTTTCTTTAGCATAGAAATCCGATTCCATTTCTAAAGCAAGAAGTTTTGAGTCTTTTTCAGATAAAGAAGAACTCTCTACAAAATTTTCAATAAAATCTTTGTATGACATTATGAGTGGAATAAAGTTGTGTTAACAATATTAGTAAAGTCTTTCCATTCTTCTAAAGATTTCTTTAGAAGACCTTTTCCCTTTTCTGTTAAGGAGTAGTATTTTCTTTTCATTCCGTTATCCATATCTTCCCATCTTGAGGATAAATATTTTTCAGATTCTAAATGATGAAGTATTGGATAGATTGTTCCCTCTCCCATCTTTAAGACATTTGCAGATTTCTCTTTAAGAAGTTTAATAATTTGATATCCATATAGTTCTCTTCCATCTATAACACTAAGCACCATTATCTTAGTAGTTCCCTTTAATAGCTCTTTTGAAATGTTCATAAAAATTATTTAAAAAGTATATCGTATTGAGATGTATCGTATTACAATGTATCCATTCTGTCAATACTTTTTTTCTGATAGACTATATATATAGATTTTTATCTACTCCCTTGAAAGAACCATTTTTAAAAACTTTGATCGACTACTTAATAAAGATGTCTACAGTTGTACTTGTGTTGGGAGCTGCATCTTTAACTCTTGTTACAGCATATAGAGGTGCTGATATGTTAGCTACTTCTTTAGCTGAATCATCTAATTCAATTTCTACTAGTTCTGAAAGTAGTTCAAGTATTCCCTCTTCTTCTTCTAGTTCAGAAACTCTTTCAACAATAAGCTCAAGTACGAGTAGTATTGTTACAAGTAATAAATGTATAGTCACTATTAAGGGAAGTAAATATGATGTAACTTCACTTAGAAACTCTCACTCAGGTGGTGACATCTTTGTATGTAATACTGATATGTCTACAACATTTACAAATCAACATGGAAGTGATTTAGCTCGAATTCAACAGTATCTTGTAACTACAACTGGTACTAAGACTACTGTTAAACCTGTAACAAAAGGAACTGAAGTATTTACACAGAGTTCACTAGCAACTCACAACAAAGCAGGTAATTGTTATATCGCATATAAAGGGGTGGTGTATAGTGTGAGTACTCATCCTTCATGGAGTAATTGTACTCATAATGGTATTACAGGAGGAAGAGATGTAACAAATGTATTCCCTCATCCACTATCATATATGACAGCTCGTCCTGTTATGGGAACATATACTGGCCCCACTTTAAATGGAACACCTCCAATTGTTGAAGATGAAGATGAAAATGAAATCGATGACGATTAAAAAATTTGTAATTATTCTCATAGTTCTCTTTCTGGTTAGTTTTGTTGTTTTTTTCTTTTACTCCTATCAAACAAAAAGAAATATGAAAGTAGTTGTAAAAGAAGATATTCAAACTATGTCACTATCTGAACTATCTCAGTATGATGGATCAGATCCAACTAAACCAATTTATCTTGGACTTAATGGATATGTATATGATGTTAGTGAAGGAAGAAAGTTTTATGAGACTAATGGAACATATCACTACTTAGCAGGAAAAGATTCTTCTGAAGAATTAAATCTAATAGGGGGAGATATTATTGTAAGGAAATATAAGGTGATTGCTAAATTAGGTAAATAGTAAAAGAGTTGGATCTTCTGAAACTTGTTTAATTGCCTCCCCTACCATACTTAAATATCTCTTTTGTTGATTTTCTCTTTGAATCTCAGTAAATAAACCTGAAGGTTTGTTTACTGTTATTTGATCATTATATTTTGTTACCTCTTCTACTTCATGATAAAAACTAATATATACTAATTCTCCATTAACTAATCCTTCTAAAAATGAGCTTGTGAGATTTCTGTCGTCTCCTTGGTCAGCATACCATCCTGATTTTTCTCTTATATGATGTCCTTCTACTAATTTATCTGGATTTTGTCTTTTAAATGTATGTGGCATTCTTGCAGGATCTATTGGAAGTAGAGCTAATGTTTCTAAGAAAGCATTTCTGAATTCAGCTGGAAGAGGAGAACTTTCTGACTTACATTCCTCTACTGTTTTTCTAAATGATTCGTGTAATACGTCAAAAGGTCCAGTGTTTCCTAGTCCTTTATCTGATTTTCCTATTGTTGATGTTCTTGGAAAATATTTATTTTCTTCATCACTTACTCCTAAGTAATCATTAATCTTATTTTCAATATCATCCATTGGATTCTCTGAAGTGCCTTCTAATCCAGTCATAAGCTCAACGTACATTTTTCTTAAAGCAGCTATTTGTGCATTTTGAGATTCTCCAAGAATATCATGTAAATATTCATTTATACTTATATCCCTTTCAATTTCATTCCCATTCACTTTACTACTATGACTAGGTAATTGCTTTGTATTCAAATCATTTAAATCTATGAGCTTTCTTTCAAATAGATCTTTTAACATCATATATGACATTATTACTTTTGTAGCTGATGCTCCATTTATTCTTCTCTTTATTTCTTCCTTTGTACCTCCAGTAGCTATTACATTTCCAAATCTATCTGTAATTATGACTCCACACTTAACTCCTTCTTTAATACCATTGGGAATCTCAACCTTAAATCCTTTTCCTTCCTCTATATTTATTTCTATAGCTACTTTACACTTGGTCTTAATTGCATTATGTAGTTTAGTTGCAAGTGATTTACATGCTTCTTTAGTCTCTATTGAAACTTGTGGGATACCTTTACTTTCAGTTTGTCCTGGTTCATTTACCATGTAGGAATTGTACTATTTTAGAATAATAGAAGTATATGGGAAATGTAATTATAGACTTCTAGTAAGTAAGGATTGGGTTATGATATAATCCGCACATCTGCTTAAATATTTATTATATTTATAAATATGTTAATAGACTCTTCGGAATTGGGAAGATTAACAAATCCATTTTTTGTTGAAGTTGTTAGAGAAGCAATAGGGGGAGTTAGAATGTCTGAAAAACCACTTGTAACATTAAAAGACTTACTTCCATATCCAACTGTTCATGGACTTAATTACAAACCTGTAGAAGGTGATACTGTTATGAGTGTTTCCGATTTAGATAGAATCACTTTAAGGAGTCTTGGTGCCGAAGAAAGAATTCAGTTGAAAGGGTTAAGTGTTGGAAGAATCAAAGATGTACACTGTCTTAAAGATAAAAATCCTCTAGCGTTTACAATTGTATTGCTTGATGGCACAGAGGTTCCTATTAGTGAAAATATAAATGCTTATATTCCTATAAGTGTGTTAGGTAAATTAGTTAATAATAAACTAGAACTTAATCCTAATTTACTTCAAGGGTTAAAAAGAACATTAACTCCTCAAGAAATAGAAATACAAGAAGCAAAGCTTTTAAAATTACGTGGTTTCTTTAAAAGTCCAACTGTGTTTTCTAGAATTAGGGATCATCGTGAAATAGAAGTAAATCATTGGACTTTAGAAAAAGCAGAAGATGCATATGTAGGCATTGAAGGGCTTATAATCTCTAGTATTCTAGGTGACTGTAAACCAATCAATATTACTCATTTAAATCCTGGACAGGCAGTTGCATATATGACTGATGAAGGAGATAATCGGGAAATAATGTTTAAGGAGTTTAGAGGAGTCACTGGACCAAATAATGTGAAAGGGTATATTGTATATGGTTCAGCTGATGACAGATTACCAATGAATAGTCGTAGAGTTCTTAGATTACGCGCACAACCTCTATTAATTCCTTATGGTGATGCAAATCTTTATTTAGGACGTGGACAAGTTTATGACAGTTATAATGCTATGACCGCTCGATATGATAAACTGGCAGGTGATGTTATGAAAGTAAATATGGAAATAAAGAAGTTATTTGCACAACATTTAGGAGTATCTCTAGAAGAAGCTTAAAATAACAAAAGGATCTCTTCTTTTGCATCCTTTACATATCTATGTGTATAATCCCTCATTACTTGTTTATGGTATAGTGTGTTTGTTTTATGAAAAAGTTAGTCATAGTAGAATCACCTACTAAAGCAAAAACAATATCTAAGTTTCTACCTGATGGGTATGTAGTTAAAGCATCCCAAGGGCATATTCGTGATCTTCCAAGGTCTGCTACAGAGATACCTGCTAAGTATAAGAAGCATAAGTGGGCAACATTAGGAGTGAATGTAGAAAAGGACTATGAACCAATATATGTAATCCCTCAAGAGAAGAAAAAGATACTTAAAGAACTTGAGAGTTTACTAGAGAAATCTGATGAACTGATCCTCGCAACTGACGAAGACCGAGAAGGAGAATCCATATCTTGGCATTTAAAAGAAGTATTAAAACCCAAAGTACCAGTTAAACGTATGGTATTTCATGAAATAACTAAAGAAGCTATTACTGAAGCTCTAAAGAATCCTCGTAAAGTAGATCAAAATATTGTAAATGCTCAAGAAACTAGAAGGGTCATAGATAGACTGTTTGGATATACCCTATCCCCTCTTTTATGGAAAAAGATTGCTGTAGGATTATCAGCAGGTAGAGTTCAAAGTGTTGCTGTTAGATTAATTGTAAATAGGGAAAAAGAAAGAAGGCTATTCAAAAAATCTCTTTATTGGGATTTACTAGCTAACTTTAAAACATTTGAAGCTACACTTGATCAGATAAATGATAGTAAGATAGCTACTGGAACAAGTTTTGATGAAAGTACAGGAAATCTTAAAGAAGGATCAAAGGCAATATTAATAGATGAAAAGAAAGCAGAAGAACTTAAAAAGAGATTAGAAAAGTCTGAATATATTGTATCTGATATTAAAGAATCTGTCCAAGCAAGATATCCATATGGTCCTTTCATTACTTCTTCTTTACAAATAGAAGCGAATAGAAAATTTGGATATTCTGCTAAACAGACAATGCAAATTGCTCAGAAACTATATGAAGCTGGATTAATAACATACATGAGAACAGACTCATATAACCTCTCTTCTCAAGCAGTATCAGCAATTAGAAAATCTGTTGAGACTAGATATGGAAAAGAATTTGTATATGAATCAGTACGTATGTTTGGAAAGAAGAAAGGTGCACAAGAAGCACATGAAGCAATACGTCCTGCAGGTACTGAAATGAAATCAGCTGATGAATTAGGTTTAAGTGGAGAACAACATAAACTCTATGACCTTATTTGGAAACGTGCAATGGCTACTCAAATGAAAGATGCTAGTGTGAAAGTAGTAAATCTTTCTATTAAAACAACTTCTAAAGGTGAAGAGTTTATCTTTAAAGCTTCGGGTAGAAGAATACTATTTGCTGGATTCTTACGAGCGTATGTTGAAGGATCAGATAATCCAGATGAATCTCTTGATGATAGTGAGAAGATATTACCTGAACTTAAAGTTGGACAAGTATTAGATTTAAAGTCTCTAGAGGGTAAATCTCATGAGACTAAACCACCTTCAAGATATACTGACGCAACTCTGGTTAAGAAATTGGAAGCTGAAGGAATTGGAAGACCTAGTACATACGCATCTATCATTTCAACTATTGTAGATAGAGGATATGTATTTAAAAAATCTAATCAACTCATTCCTACATTTACAGCATTTGCTGTCACAACTCTACTTGAAAAATATTTCTCTGAATATGTGGATCTAAACTTTACAGCTAATATGGAAGAGAGCTTAGATAAGATAGAAACAAATGAAATTGAATACCTTCCATATCTTAGAAAGTTTTACGAAGGATCTAAAGGAATAGCAGCAATGGTAGAAAAGAACCTTGGAGTTATTGATGCTAAAGAAATGTGTACTGTTAAACTACCTGGATTTAAATTTGACGTGAGAGTAGGAAGATATGGAGCATATATTGAAACAGATCAAAAAGATGATAAGGGAGATAGTGTTAAAGTATCACTTGATCAGAATGTAATGCCTGCAGATCTTAATATGGAAAACTTAGCTGAGATTATTGAAGCTAAGAAGAAAGCTAATATGCCACTTGGTAAAGATCCAGTATCAGGACTTGAAGTATTTATGCTTGTAGGAAGATATGGTCCATATGTAAAACTTGGTACTGAACAAAAGTCTAAAATGACTTCAATACCTCCTACAATTCCTCTTGATAGTATGGATCTTAAACTAGCACTTAAACTTCTAGAACTACCTAAAACATTAGGAGTAGATAAAATGGGAAATGAAGTTAAAGTGGGTATTGGTAGATTTGGTCCATATATTTTAATAGATTCAAAGTTTAGATCTATTCCTAAATCATATGATTTCTTAAATATTGAGCTTAAAGAAGCGCTAGAAGTATTTAATAGACCTAAGGGAATATTTAGAGGTAGAAAAAGAAAGTAATTGAAATATATATAGCTTAGGTATAGAATCACACTTAATCTTAATAAAAATGACTCTATGAAAAAACTTTACCCTTATCTCTTCTCTGTTGTTGTAATTGCCGCATTTCTTTTAGTTATTCTCTCCATATTCTTTTCATCTAACGCTAAATAGTAGTTACTTTTTAGTAAATATTTAGTTAGAATTGTATATACATATTTTTGTCTATGGCATTTAAATTCGGTTTGAAAAAAGAAAACAAACTTTCTAGATATTCAAAGATTCAGAAAGAAAAAATTGATCCTAAGACATGGAGTAAGAACAAGAAAGGAAAGAAAGGTCTTAAAGGAAAACTAAAGAAACTTGTAGGAGTACTTCTTGTTTTCTTTTTTCTTCTTTTAATAGTTGGTAGTATTGGAGGACTGGCAGTAGTCGCCCACTATAGCTCCCTTATCCCAAATCCATCAGAAGTGTTTGAAAGAAAACAAGATCAATATAGCGTGTTCTATGATAGAAATGGTAAAGAACTATACAAAGTATCTGGAAAAGAAGTTAGAGAAAATATTGGAAATATTAGTGATGTGCCAGATATGGTTAAATGGGCATTTATCCTTTCTGAAGACGCTGAATATTACGATCATAAAGGGGTAGATATTGTAGCGATAGCTAGATGTGCTATAGGTAATTTTTCAAGAGCCCGTAAATGTGGTGGATCTACAATATCACAACAAGTTTTAAAAAATACATACTTTGAGCAACTTCAAGCTGAGTATGAGAAACAAGGAAAAACTTTAACTAAAGAAGAAAGAAAGATTCAAGAGATCATAATGAGTCTTAGAATGGAACAGAACTATTCTAAAGATGACATACTCCTTTTTTACTTAAATGAAGTAAACTTTGGAAGTAATATATATGGACTTAAAACTGCTGCTTCAAGATATTTTGGAAAAGATGTAAAAGATCTAACTCTTGAGGAAGCAAGTGTATTAGCTGGTATTCCTAATTATCCTGCTAAATATTACCCATACAAAGCTACAAAAGAAGTCTTTTGTAAAGTAGATTCTGGAGAAGAAGCTTCTGAATCAGAGGCTATTAAAGAACCTGATGTAGAAGGACAACTTCCAAGATACAAAGATAGTAGCGGTAATGAAATACGTAAAGTAGCCCCATATAAATGTAGACAATACTATGTTCTTGCTCAGTATTCTAAACATTTAGATAAAGTAAATATAAAAGGTGAAATTGTAACAAAGGAAACAATAACTGCCGCTAAAACTGATGTAACTAAATTTAGAGCAAATAATATTGATATTAAAGCTCCTCACTTTGTGTTCTATGCTGAGGACTATTTAACCTCTGGAGAATTCCAAATAGATGGAAAAGCATTAACTGAAGAAGAGATTAGAACTGGTGGATACAAGGTATACACAACTCTTGATCTTGATTTGCAAGCTATTGCAGAAGAAGAGCTTAAGAAATGGATTGACTCAGATAGTGGAATGAAGAAACAATTTGCAGCATATAATGGAGCTATGATGACAATAGATCCTAAAAATGGAGAGATACTAGTTATGCAAGGATCTAAAGATTGGTTTGGAGAAAAAGAATCAATAGATGAGAAAGATTCAAAATACAAAAACACTGCAAGATTTGATCCTAAGGTCAATGTTTTAATCACACCCCAACAAACTGGATCATCAAACAAACCTTTGACATATATTGCAGGAATTGAATCAGGTCTTCTTACTACATCTACATTCTTACCAGATATGCCTGTTAAATTTGGAACATACGAGCCTCAGAATGCTGAGGGATCTGAAGTTGCATATGTAGAGGGAAGTCAAAGAAACTTTTTGAGAAATATGCTTAGAGAATCAAAGAATAGACCAGCTATTGTTGCAGCAGATATGATGGGAGTTGATCTCATGGTACAGATGTATCAAAAACTAGGATTATCAGCATTTAAAACAAGAAAAGATGTTGGAATAGCTGCAATGCTTGGTGCTATTGAAGTTAAACCTGCTGAACATTTTAATGCTTTTGCAGTGTTAGCTAACAAAGGAAAATATAATCCACTCCAACCGATATTAAAAATATTAGATAGAGATGGAAAAGTAGTATGGGAATATAAACCAGATGGAGGAAAACAAGTTGTTGATGAAAGAGCAACATATCTTATGACTGACATGATATATAACTATAACAATAACTTAGTAAAAGGTGTAAATGGATATCCAGCAGCTGGTAAAACTGGAACAAGTAATGATAATAAAGATATGTATTTTGTAGGATATACTCCTGAAGTAGTTACTGGTATTTGGATTGGAAATAATAATAATGCATCAACAAAAAGAAGTGCAAATGGAGCTTTGGCATATGGATCTAATACAGCTCAACCACTTTGGATGAACTATATGAAACGTGTTCTTCCAAGATACCCTAAAACTCCTTTTACAAGACCTGCAGGGATTGTAGAAGCTAGTGTTTGTCTAATATCTGGTAAACTAGCAACTCCTCAATGTGGAGCTACTACATCTGAAAAATTCATAGATGGAAAATTACCAATAGCAGATGATAGTTTTACTCTTAAAAATGTATGTACAGATTTACCAGCAAGTAGACCAAATGCAGTATCTAAGAATATGATGGCAAGAGATATTGATAGAGCTAATGGATATGCAGTAGATGCATATGTAAAATATATTAAAGTAGGTAATAAACCCTTACATCAATCATTCTTTGATAAGATCACAGGACAAAAGGCAGTCTTACCTGATTGTGATACCGACTATAACACTGTAACTACTGTTCCTACTGTATCAATATCAGCTCCAACTGCAGGTCATGTAGTTCCATATTCAGCAACATCTAGAACTCTTAGAATTGCATTTAGTTCCCTACCTGCAATAGGGACAATTAATCAAGTACAAGTATTTTTAGGTGGTGTGGCTATTCCTCTTACAAATAATGAAGCTACACAAGATGTTACAGTAACTCTTGATAATAGCTATGGATACGGGAATAAGACATTAACAATATCAGCAAGAGATACATCTGGAAGAGTTGGATCTGAGAGTGTAGGAATAGTCTTAGAAGCTGCTCCAACAATAGTACCTGCAGCTATAAATATAACGGCACCAACGGGAAGTATTTCAAAAGCAGCAGTTAATACAGTAATAGTAAAATACACAGGAACAGCAGCAGCCCCAGCAACAATAAACCTTACTTTTAGTGGTCCTGCATTAAGTGGAAGTCATACACTATTACTAGTAGGAGATACATACACTTATACAATACCTGCGGGTACTATGAACAATGGAAATCTAAATATATCAGTTACAGGAACTGGAGGATTAAGTGATACTCAGTCAGTTACAGTAGGAGCTTAAAATTTAGGTTGAGGAAGCGAAATCCTTTCTATTTCATCTGCTAATACCCATAAACCTTCTGGATCTTGAGTTAATGCTAAAAATTTTGCAGTAGCCTGATATAATACTGCTTCTTTTACATTTCTAGCTCTACTTTTAAGTTCTAATACTTTTTCATCTGGTAATTCCTCATAATCTATGAATGTCGCAATAGCATCATTATTCATAGAATCACTCTCAATTTTATATGTACCGATTAAATTGTTGTTTATTTCAGTCATATCTTTATTTATTTATCTGCACGGTAATCTGCAGTTTTAGAATTCTCTCCGCAAAAGATTTTAAATAATAACCTCTCTTTATTAGTTGGAATGATCCCTACCTTAACTATACGAGGTATTCTATCATGAGTTTGGGGATCTACAAAATCAGAAAGCCTAGCAAATACAATTCTGGCATCCGTTCCTGCGTCAGTATAAAAGATTTTAATATTAGATAAGGGTTCTTTTAATGCATGAAGTAGAGTCTGTTCATTATTTAGAAATATTATTGCAGCTTCCATTAAAGTTCTATTTGCAACTGCAGAAGCACGTTTATCAATATACTTATCAGTAACTTCTGCTAACTTTTCACTTACAAAACTACCTATTAGAACTTTTCTTACTCCTGATTTTGATGTTGTACCCTCGGGTAATTTAAGTAAAACAAAACTAAGTTCAAAAAAACCATTTGCCTCAGGTTTTATCCATCCAAAATGTCTACAATCTATTCTTTTATCTCTAATAGGTTCTGTTGGGACCACCTCAAGTGGTAATTGAACTTCTGTGTTTGACATGTAGTTAACCTAAAACATTTTAAGTCTTAGGTCAAGAAATTCCTTTATTATCTCACTTCTACCTTAAATGTTTCCTTAATTACTTTTATTACTTTATCAAGAGTTAACTTTATTTCATTTTCTGATAATGTCTTACTATCCGAAGTTATTATTACTCTTAATGTAAGATTCTTTTCATAGCTATCGATTACAAATATATCTTTTACATATTCTATTTTACTTTCAAGTACTTTGTTTATTATCTTACTTGATTCAATTTCCCCTTCTATATTTAAAGATATATCTCTTCTGTTTTCTTGATAAATATTTAGTGGTGTATACCCTACTTTATCTCCTAAATATTCATTTAAAATATTTTCTATATTTATTTCGGCTATTGATACATCATTAGTGCTTAGTTTAAAATTTCTAGCTACTTCTGGAGAAAGCTTTGAAACATATCCAAGGTATTTACCTTCATTAGTTTCTATTATTCCACTAGCTTTAGGATGAGTGAGTTCTTTTACATTTACCAATCCCTTATTCTTACTCTCCTTTATATTCAATATATTGTATTCGACTTGGAGTTTACTCATAATTAGGTCAATTGCTCTATTAAGCTCTATTAAAGAGTCTTTTTTCATCACTGCTATACCTAGTGACCATGGTTGAAATGGTATATTCTCAGTAGTTTTTTCTTTAAACACTATTCTTGAGAACTCATAGAACGAAAGTGAATCATTTTCTACTGAGTTTAATTCAAGTTTTTCTAATAGAGATGGTATATGACTATCTCTTACATATTCTAGTTCTGGAGATATGGCATTTGTAATCTTTACTAGTTCTTTTGTATTTAAATTACATCTCTTCCATAGGTCTGAACTAATGAAGCTGTATGAATATATCTCATTGAAATGAAGATTTAGTAGCTCATTTTTTACAATTCTCTCTACTTTAGATAGTTTGTTTATTGTGCCAGGTTTTATTGTCTTTTCTGGTAATGTTGGCTTAAATTTATCGTATCCATAAAGCCTTGCTATCTCTTCTAGAATATCTGCTTCAATGTTTAAGTCTTTTCTATATGAAGGGACTATGACATTTAAAAAACTACTATTAAGGGATGGATTTACATTTTCTGTAGCTACAAATTTAGAGTGTTCTGTATTTATATTTAGTCTCTTAAGTATATCTACAACCTCTTCTTTCTTAAGAGTGATTCCTAAGAATCTCTTTATTTTATTCATATCTAGTTCAATTACTTTAATGCTATCTTTGTTAGGGTATACATCTACAATCTCACTCACTATTTCTCCACCAGCTAGTTCAGTTATGAGGGTAGCTGCATGTTTTAGTGCTTCAAGAGTCATTTCAGGATCAAGTCCTTTCTCATATCTACTTGATGCTTCTGTTCTAAGTCCAAGTTCACGAGATGTAACTCGGATGTTATCTTTACTAAAGTTTGCTGATTCAAGAAGAATAGATCCAGTAGTTTCACTTATCTCAGAACTTGCACCACCCATGACCCCAGCAACAGCAACAATTTCTTTTTCATTTGTTATTACCAATGAATCTTTAGGAATAGTTCTTTGTTTGTTATCTAGGGTTATGACTTTCTCTCCTAGTAAACTTTCTCTAACGATTATTGTATTTGAGTTTAGTTTATCAAAATCAAAAGCATGAAGAGGTTGATTAAGATCAAGCATCACATAGTTAGTTATATCCACAATATTGTTTATTGGTCTTACTCCAACATTTAGAAGTCTTGTTTGTAACCAGACTGGAGATGCTTTAACTTGCACGTTATTTATCACTATAGCTGTATATCTATTACAGTTTTCAGTATCTAATTTAACATTAAGAGCAACTTCTGCTTTTAAACTAAGGGATGGATCTACTTTATCTACAAATTCAGTATTAGTTATTGCTGATATTTCACGAGCAATTCCTCTATGTGAAAAAAGATCAGGCCTATGAGTAAAGCTTTTATTCTCTATTTCAAATACTGTATCTTTTAAGATATCTGTTAAATTTGTTCCAACAATACTATCATCAGGTAATACCCAAATACCTTCATGTTCATCTGATACACCTAGTTCTTTAGGTGAACAAATCATTCCATTACTTATTTCCCCTAATACTTCTCTCTTTTCTATCTTCATTATATTTTCTTTATCTTTCACAGAGTCATATTTAGCATTTATGACTGATCCCCCAGGTAAACATACAGCAACTTTTTGACCTACTTTAAGATTAGGTGCTCCACAAACTATGACTAGATTAGTGGAAGGATCATTAGTTCCTTTAATGACATCTACTGTAGCAATATGTAGTCTATTTGATTTAGGATGATCTTTTACATCAAGAACTTCACCTACTAAAATATTGTTTAATTCAGATCTTAATTCGGTAACGTTTTCAACTTCTGCGAGTGAATATGTTAAAAGATCTCTAATCCCCTTACTTTCAAGTGAGAAGTCTTTTAAATATTGTTTTAAAAAAGATAGACTGTATAGCATTAAAATTGACGTAAGAACTTAAGATCTCCTTTCTCGAATAGTCTGATATCCTCAATCCCATATTTTATTAATAGTAGTCTTTCTATTCCTCCTCCAAAAGCAAATCCTGAATATACATCTGGATCTATGTTACCCATAGAAAGAACGTTAGGATGGATCATTCCACACCCCATAATTTCTAACCATCCTGTACCTTTAGTTATTTTCTTAATTGCTTCTGATTGTCCTTCCCATCTTACGGATATCATTCCACCAGGTTCGACAAATGGAAACATATCTGGTGTTACCATGACTTCTACATCTCTTTCAAAGTATTCTGAAAAGAAAGTTTTAAGAACACCAATCATATCTGTAAATCTAATTCCTTTATCTACGACTATTCCTTCAAACTGAGTGAAGGTATGTTCATGCCTTGAGTCTGTAGATTCATTTCTAAAACATCTACCAGGTACAACTGCATATATTGGTGGTTTACTTCCTTTTAATATCCTATTTTGCATAGATGAAGTATGTACTATTGGTACATCTCCAGCATCAGTAAAAAAAGTATCCCAACTACTACGTGCTGGGTGAGATGGTGGCATATTTACGAATGTGAAGTTGTTATCTGTACTATCTATTTCAAATGGATACTCTACTACAAATCCCATTCTTTGGAATATATCTTCAATGAGCCATTTAGTTTGGGTAATTGGATGAAGTGATCCCATCTCTTTACGAATTACTACGCTTACATCACTCCAAGTATTGTTCTCTTCTTCTATCTTTTTCTTGTTTCCTTCTTCTTCTGCTTTTAGGATTAATTCTTCAACTTTTAATTTTGTTTCATTTACTTTCTCACCAAATGATTTTCTTTCAGTTTCAGGTACTTCTTTAATCTTACTCATTAAGGAGTTTATCTTACCTTTTCTCCCAAGGTATTCTAGCTTAATTGAAGCAATATCGGAAGAAGCTTCTAAAGAAGTCTTAAGACTTGATAAAATATCATCTATATCTGTTTGGTAATTCATTTTTAAGGCTATTAAACTTTAAAGCTTTACTCAGTTTACTTAGTTTTTACTGTCTCAACAAGAGTTTTAAAGGCGTTAGCATGATCCAAAGCTAAGTCTGCCATTACTTTCCTGTTAAGTTTAATACTAGCCTTATTTAGGAGATTAATAAAGTCGGAATATCTCATATCGTATTCCATTAGTCCTGCTGCGATTCTAGTGATCCATACATTTCTGAATTGTCCTGTTCTTGCTCTTCTATGTTTCTTAGAATATTCACCTGAATGTAAAGCTGCTTCTTTAGCTCTCTTTACAAGTCCTGAGTAAGATAAGGTATATCCTTTATTTCGTTTTAGTAACTTCTTATGTTTAGCGTGTGCTGTGACTCCTCGTTTTACTCTCATTTTATTATATTAAACTTTTAACTAATTTGATTTGAACCTTACCACCCATAACACTCATTGTATTCATTCTGTTCTTTCTTTTAGCACTTTTCTTTGATCTTAAGTGATGTGAATCCCCTTGTGGATAGTGAACAAGTTTCTCGTTCTTTTTAGAACCAATTTTCTTTATTCTTTTTGCTAGTCCCTTGTGGGTCTTATGTTTCATAGGAGATGATTATATCAAAGCTACATGAACTTAAACAACTACTTTTTAATAGGGTAAACTATGGTTGAATATGATCTTCCTTCAAACTTAGGTGAAGCTTCTACTTTTACTTGATCCTTAAGAAGCTCCATCACCTTATTCATAGTGATAATTACCTGATCTCTCTTCATTCTACCTTTGAATCTTACCTCTACTTTAACTGGATGTTTCTTACTTACAAACTCTAATATTCTCTCCACTTTATGGTTTAAATCCCCTTCTCCAATAACTGGAGAAAACCACATTCCCTTCATATCGATAGATTTAGATGTTTGGTTATGTTTTTTGCTTTGCTCATATCTAAACTTAGACCAATCTGTAATCTTACATACAGGGGGTTTAGCATTAGGAGCTACTTCAACTAAATCTAGATCAAACTCATCACGAGCTCTCTGAATAGCCACTTCAGTAGGCATTAAACCAAGGTTAACCCCATTAGGGTCTATGACATTAACCTCAGTAGCTTTAATGAATTCATTTCTATTAAATCCATAAGTATTTTCTACCTTAACGTAAGGCTGTCTTGTTTTAAAGAATGGTGGTCGTGAACTAGAATTAAAAGGTCTCTTAAAATTAGGATTATATCCTCCTGATCTTCCTCCAAAGCTTCTTCCTGAGTTAGTAAACATATTTTGTTTTAAGTAGTGAGATTAAAATATATGAAATAATTATATCATAACTTTTTAGTTTTTATTTCCTCTAAAACTTCTCTTATGAAGTCATCAGTTTTCATCATTCCCATATCTTTTCCTGTTCTTGGACGTACTGCAATAGAGTCGTTTTCCATCTCTTTATCCCCTATTACTAACATGTAAGGAATCTTTTCTACTTGAGCATCTCTTATCTTTGCTTGCATTCTTTCAGGTCTTACATCTATCTCTACTCTTAAACCAAGTTCCTTCATTTTTGATTGTACTCCTTTAGCATACTCTACATGTTTTTCTCCTATTGGGATTATCTTTGCATGTACTGGACTTAACCATAGAGGGAATACTCCTGCATATCTTTCTATTAATAGAGCTATGATTCTTTCTATTGCTCCGATACTTGATCTATGGATTACTATTGGTTCTTCATCATTTCCCTCTTCGTTAGTAAATTTAAGTTCAAATCTTTTTGGCATTACAAAATCATATTGAACTGTGAATGCTGTTTCTTCTTTTCCTAAGATATTTCTCATTTGTATATCTATTTTAGGTCCATAGAAAGCTGCTTCTGCTGGTGCTTCTACACTCTTAACAGAACGAGTTTTAAGAACTTCTCTTAACTGATCTTCAGCATAGTCCCAAGCTTTATCATCTTTAAAATATTTCTCTTCATTCTTTCTATCTCCTAAGGATAGTCTATATGAATAGTCTTCATTTGGTTTAAGTCCGAATACACCTGCAGCAAATTCTATTAAGTCTAATGCTTTGTTTATTTCATCAATAGCTTGTTCTTTTTGAGCGATAATATGTGCATCTGCCAAACAGAAACTTCTAACTCTCATTAGTCCTGATAGCTCTCCTGATTGCTCATATCTGTAAAGCTTTGCAAGCTCTGCAATTCTCATAGGTAGTTCTCTATAGCTACGTTTTTGAGAAGCATATATTTGAAAGTGATGAGGACATGTCATAGGTCTTAACATATACTCTTCTTCTTCTATAGTAATAGGAGCATACATGCTGTCTTTATAGTAAGGGTAATGTCCTGACTTTTTATATAGATCTATTTTAGCTATATCTGGAGTATATACATGTTCATATCCTCTTTTTATCTCTTCATCAACAATAAATCTTTCTAGTTCACGTCTAATTGTTGCTCCCTTTACCGTCCAAAGAGGTAATCCTTTACCAACTATATCAGAGAATAGAAATAGACCTAGCTCTTTACCTAAAGTTCTATGATCTCTTCTTTTAGCTTCTTCTAACATCTCAAAATAATTATCTAATTCTTCTTCACTATCAAACTCAACACCGTATACACGCTGAAGTACTGGTCGCTTCTCATCTCCTCTCCAGTATGCTGAAGCAACAGTTGTAAGTTTAAAGATTCCAATCTTACCAGTAGATTCTACGTGAGGACCTTTACACATATCACTGAATTGATCTCCTGTAGAAAAGAAACTAATCTTTTCATCTGGTATTTCATGTAGTAGTTCAGCTTTGTATGTTTGACCACTAATATTAAGCATATTTAACGCTTCTTCCTTCTCTATGAATTTTTGTGATAGTGGTAGATCTTTCTTTTTAATCTCATACATTTTGTCTTCAATCGCTTTAAGATCATCCATACCTAATGTATTAGGAAGTTCAAAGTCATAGTAAAAGCCATTCTCAATAGCTGGTCCAATACCAAGCTTTGCTCCAGGGTAGAGTTCAAGTACAGCTTGTGCTAGTACATGAGCTGATGTATGTCTTTTCTTTTCAATATCTGATACTAGTTTGTTATCTTCTTCA
The DNA here is from genome assembly GCA_964430225.1 of uncultured Candidatus Saccharibacteria bacterium. GTDB lineage: Bacteria > Patescibacteriota > Dojkabacteria > JBAXKR01 > CAYSFE01. Next base: position 15,561 of record CAYSFE010000001.1, on the reverse strand, counting down.
TGTTCTTTATATGATTTCATTGTGTGTTTATTAATGTTTAATATTTATATATATATCATATTACTTAAACTATTTTCTGTGAATTTGACCGAGAGTTTATTACAGAGAATCAAAACTCCCTACCTTACAAGGTAGGTCTAGTAGTAGTGGTTGTAGTTGTAACAATTCTTAATTGCATAAAGAATGATATCAAAGAAACAATATATTTTCAAAAACTATGATTTATTATTGGTTTTCTTATATGTATTTCCTCCGAATAACCCAATAGATATTAAGATTCCACTTAGATATCCAACATTATATAGAGCTCCGGAGTTATTTGCTTGATATAGAACTATGTTTTGGTCAAAAAAACTAGCTATCAAAGATAATACTATTATTAAGCCATGCCAAAAGCCTAAAAAGAAATTAGCTGGTTCTGTAGCAAGTTTTGTAGGCATACCTGTCCTATTCGCAATTATGTATGCTCCAATTCCTAACAATATTATCCCACCTAAGATCATTAGTGGAATAAACTTTTTTAATTTGTCTGACATATGTTTGAAAATAATAATTAAAACTCATATTCTTTTCCAATCTCTAGTACTTTAAATTCTATTCCATTCTCACTTAATATTTTATTTGGTAATGCATGTGCTGATCCACCAGATATTAGCATTCCATCATGAACTGGAAAACTAATTCTTGGTTTTACTTTAAGAGCATATGTAATTGAATCAGATAGTTTTACCCATGGACCTGCTACTGGAAGAGCTAAGATGTCTACATTAAAACCTGGAATAGTAAATGAATCTCCTGGGTAAAAGAGTCGATTTGAAATATAGAAACCGGTGTTTTGTACTCTAGGAATTGTAGAATATACTTCTTCATGAAGTTTTCCATGTGCTGATATTTGTATGCCTAAAAATTCTTTCTCACTTCCATCTTCTAAGATTTCAAAAGTAATATTTAAGGGAACTAAAAGTTTGGAGGTAGCTGTGTTTGTAACTATTAGTGCTTTAGGACTATTTTCTAGTATCTTTTGTAATGATTCTATATGGATATGATCAGGGTGTTCATGGGTGATGAGAATAATATCAATATTCTTTACATCGTCTTGTAAGTTAGAGAAGTTTCCAGGATCTGTAAGAATTCTTTTTCCTTTCTCTTCTATTAACAAACAACAATGTCCAAATTTAGTTATCTTCATGTCTTTTGATTCACTTTAATATTTACTTGGTGGACACTAGAGGGTTCGAACCTCTGACCCTACCCACGTCAAGGGTATGCTCTACCAGCTGAGCTAAGTGTCCAGGTGATTAATTATACAATATTTATAAATTGAGTTATCTAAAAATAACTTCAAAACATATAACAGAAGGCTGATGATATACGAAATCTAATTTTGCCCTGTATCTACTTGCTAACTCACCTAAATCACTAATAATTGCACTTTTTTCTCTATCTAAATCTCTGAATGTTTGTATTTCTGCTACTTCACTTTCAGAATCTAGACCAACTTGACCTGATATTACAAAGCAACCCTCTTGTGACTCGGAAAGTTCTGTTGTAGATCTATTTTGCTCAATAATGGCTTGTTGAGGAGAATAATATCTCCCGGTTATATATTCTTTAAAATCATCTTCAAAATCATATGCCCTCATTAATGGACTTGATTCGAAAGGTGTAAATTCAATAACTATTTGTCTATATATTTTTGAACCAGTTACTGTACTTTTTTCACTGTGTTTCATTTTGGCTGATAATTCTCCAATATAGCTGTTTAAAGAGTCAAAGAATCCCGCTGTTTCTAATTGTTTGTCTTCTTCGGGACCTACAGCCATGTTTATTTCAAGTACACATATTCTTTCATCTAATGAAAAGTCTTGTTCTCCATTCGAGAAATTTATAGTGATGTTACTAGCTGGTTGTTTAGGAATAGAATCAAGTAAAGATTCTACCTTGCCACGAAATATGTCTATGCATTTCTGAGGCGATGCAATTTCTGAGATTGGGAATTCAGTCATTTATTTCTTCTTACTTGAGTATAATACTTTATCTATTAAACCATAGTTTTTTGCTAGGTCTGCTGTCATCCAATAGTTTCTATCAGAGTCTTTTATTATCTTTGTTTTTGTTTGTCCTGATCTTTCAGCTAAGAATGTCATTAAGACATCTTTAATTCTAAGTATCTCTCTAGCCTCTATTTCAATATCTGATGCTTGTCCTTCTGTTCCCCCAATAGGTTGGTGAATAAGGATAGATGAGTTAGGAAGAGCGTATCTTTTACCTTTAGTTCCTGCTGTAAGAATAATAGCTCCCATTGAAGCTGCCATACCTACAGCTACTGTTGAAACATCACAAGAGATTAAATTCATGGTATCTACGATAGCAAGACCTGCATTAACAGATCCTCCAGGAGTATTAATGTACATAGTAATATCTTTGTTAGGAGCTTCTTTTTGTAAGAAAAGCATTTGAGCAATTATGGCATTAGCCATTTGATCATTTACTTGGCCTTCTACAAATATGATTCTATCTTTTAAAAGTCTAGAATATATATCATATGATCTTTCTCCATCTCTAGTCTTTTCAATAACTGATGGAATTAGTATAGATTCTGATCTTAAGTTCTTCATATATTAGCAATCAAAAGTAAAGTGTGCTAATTGTACACCATAAAATATATTTTGAGCAATGAGAAAGTTAGAAATATTTTCTGTCTTTTAATTCATCAGGAAAACATTGTTGATCTGATTTCTTACTTTCTAGATCATGGTCATATTGATACCCTTTTCCATAATCTAATTCTTTCATGAGTTTTGTAGGAGCATTTCTAAGATGAAGTGGAACAGCTAAGTTACCATATTTCTTAATATCCTCACGAGCTTTATTCACAGCCACATATGAAGCGTTATTCTTAGGGGATTTTGCTAAGAACTCTGCTAGTTGTGCTAATGCTGTAGTACATTCTGGCATACCTAAGTTTTGACATGCTTGAAATACCTGATTAGCAAGTAGCAAAGCATTTGGATTAGCATTCCCAATATCTTCAGAGGCAAAGCGAAGTAATCTACGCGCAATATATAGAGGGTCTTCTCCTGAGTCTAACATTCTCATAATCCAATATACTGAAGCTGATGGATTAGAAGATCTCATACTCTTATGAACTGCCGATATTATATTATAGTGTTCTTCCCCATTCTTATCGTATCTTAGAAACTTTTGAGCTGCACTTTCTAAATCCTCTTTTGTTATTTTCTTACTAATCTGTGAAGCTATCTCAAGAGTATTAAGAGCAAAGCGAATATCACCATTAGAAATATCTGCTAAATATTTTGTATCTTCATCTTTAACTTTAATCTTTAATTCTTTAGTCCCTTTCTTTAAAGCTATTTCAATATTTTCTTTAGAATGTGGTTCAAATACAAATACTCTGCTTCTAGAAAGTAGTGGAGAGATTACTGTGAAAGATGGATTCTCAGTAGTAGCTCCAATTAGGGTAATATCTCCATTTTCTACAAATGGTAAGAGTGCATCTTGTTGTGCTTTACTCCACCTATGAATTTCATCAATGAAAAGAATTGTAAGTATCCCCTTTTCTCTATTTATCTTAGCCGTATCTAGCACTTCTTTAAGTTTTTCTTTTCCGTCAATGACAGCAGATATCTTTATGAAGTCAGCTTTAATAGTTTTAGAGATGATATGTGCTAGAGTAGTTTTTCCTGAGGCAGGAGGTCCCCAAAATATCATGCTTGTGACTTTTCCATTCTCAATCATCTTTCTGATTGGTCCATTTATACCAACTAGCTTCTCCTGTCCTAAGAAATCTTCTAGTTTTTCTGGTCGTAAGATAAAGGCTAAAGGTTCCATACGAAAGTATACCAAAAAAAGATCCTAATTTCTTAGGACCTTTTTATATTTAACTTTATATTAAATATTTAGTTACTTGAAACAGGAGTTGCTGCTGGTGTACTTGCTGGAGCTGGTGTTCCTGACTTTCTACCTGCTAATAGATAGACTATTAATCCAATTATTCCAAATAGGAAAGTAAGGATTGCCCAAAGAGCTGCATTTGCATTTCTCTTCTTTGCATCTTTATATACCCATACTGTTAATGCTATCTGTACTATTATTGCAATACATACTATTACAAATGTACCAATACCAAAAGCTCCTGCTATAGAAGAAGCAGTTGCTGGGTCTACATCACCTGAATATGTATATGTAAAACCATCACTTGAAGTTTGTGCTAGTGCTGCTGTTGGAAGCGCTAGAAAACTTGCTACTCCAGAAACCACTCCTAAAAGCTTTCTTTTCATAGGGTAAAGATAAAAATTAATATATATAGATAGTTTAATTCTAAAACAATATATTTACAAAATATTTTATGCAGTAGTATTTACTGGTCCTACTGGTTCTTTTTGCTTTACAGAATCTAATGTCGATTTTGTTTTTCTACCTAATAGTAAATATATTAGTAAACCGATTACACCTACAAAGAAAACTATAAAAGCCCAAAGAGCTGGACTATCAACACTATGTTTCTTAGCATCCTTGTAAATCCATATCGCAATGGCAATCCATACTGCCCAAGAAATACAAATTATTACAAAAACTCCTCCCCAAGTAAGAGCAAATAGACTTGCGAATGCGTCTTGATCTACTGAACCCCTATATGTGTAGTCTAATCCTCTTCCATTTACTTGAGCTAAAACTGTAGATGGAATTGTTAGTAAACTAAGAATACCTCCTATAGCCATTAAAATTATTCTTTTCATCTTTAAATTATTAAAAATATATAAACAATTTATATTATTTCTGTTTTTATTTCACTAAATATTTTCTAATGGTTTCCTCTATATATCTCTTCGCCTCATCAAAATTCATTTTCATGTTTGCTCCTGAAGCTCGTTTATGTCCTCCTCCTGTTCCATTCCCATGCTTTCCAATTTCACGAGCTACTTCTGAGCAATCAAGGACATTTTCATCACTTGATCTAAGTGATACCCATACAAAATCATTAGGAGATTCTTTAATAGTTACTATTACTTTCCATCCACGAGTATTTTGAAGTTGTAATAGATAGTAATCTTTTACGTCATTAAATAAATCAGGATGCAACTTTTGTTCTCCTTCAAACTTAAGAGGAATTCCAACAACATATAGTCCAGTTGCATAGTCATATGTGGTGAGTTCAGTAAACTTTAAACAAATTTTTAAATCACTAAAATTTAAAAACTTAAAATAGTTATCGGCTAAGAGTTTAATATCAGCTTTATTCTTTAGTAAATCATCTAGATGTCTAAAGTCTTCTACTTTTTCTACCCATCTAAAGTAACCAGTATCTCCAACATATCCAGCTAAAGCTAAAGTAGCTATATCTGGAGTAACCAGGTTAAGTGGCTTAATGAATAGTTCCCAAAGTAATACAGAAGTACTTTTAAAGGATGAGTCTATTATCATTATAGAGTCGGGATTTGCTGTATTTGCTTCTGAGTGGTGATCTATTACTACTTGATTTGTAGGAAGTGTTATCTCTACTCTTCCTAAGTTCTTTTTAAGTAGTTGAGATGTTAAAGATCCATCTACAATTACTGAAAAATCATATTCAGAGAAATCAGTTTTACCTTTTAGAAAAACATTAAACTCATCATCCCCTTTAATAAAGCTATGATATTCATCTACTTGAAAATCTGAATATATATCTATTGCTACCTCTGGATTAATACTTTTACAAATCTTTTTGAAAATTCTTGCTGAACTTATACAATCTAAGTCTATTCTTGCTGTAGGGAATACTACTATTCTTTTAGCTTCTTTAATCATTCCTACAACTTTATCAATCTCGTTTTTAAAATCTTTCATTAGAATGTTATTTGATCACCTAAATTAATATTTTCGGAATCGGTAATACCAGCATTTAGTTCTACTACATATTTAGCAACCCCAGAATATGTTTCAGTTGTCTGATTTGTTTTAGTATTTTTATATATTTTAGTTATCTTTTTATTACTATCTAAAAATATCATATCAAGTGGAATTAAAGTATCCTTCATCCAAAATGTTACTTCATTTTCCATTACAAAGATAAATACCATACCTTCATTACTTTTCATTTTAGTTCTATTCATAAGCCCTTTTGCAGTTTTAGATGGAGTATCTGCAATTTCTACTTCAAATGTTTTGGTACTACCATTTGCTCTCTTAACTGTTAAAGGAGTTGAATAGTTTCCTTCTAAAGTGTTAGTTACATTAGGTCTAAACTCACTTCCTCTTAATCCTAAAGAAGTTAGGATTTCATTTCCCTTACTCATATATATTAGGGCACCTACTAAGACTATGATAGCTATTAGGTAGAGTAAACTTTGTTTTTTTTCTTTTTCGTTCATGCTAATTTTGATCTTCCAAATTTCTTTTCTAGTTCTTTTATATCTATCTCCCAAATTATTGGTCTTCCATGAGGACATGAATATGGATTCTTAGTCATGTATAGTTTTTTAAGTAGATCATCCATTTCATATCTACTTAAATTATCTCCTCCTCTTATAGAACTATGACAAGCTATTGTAGCAATTATCTTCTCAATTTTCTTATTCAAACTTCCTAAACTCATATCTTCTTCTCCAAGTTCACTTAATGTATCTTCAATAATATTACTTGTCTTAGAACTAGATAATTCTGAAGGGAGTGATACTACAGAATAGTCACCACTACCAGTTTGCTCAATATCTATCCCAAGTTTTGTAAAGATCTCAACCATATCCTTAATGGAATTCTTTTGCTTAGGACTTAAATTTAGTTCGTATGGAATGAGTAAATTTGTTTTAGAAAAGTTACCCTTATCAAATTTTTCTTTTAAGATATCATATGTGATTCTTTCTGCTGCTGCATGTTGATCTATTATTTGTATTTTGTTCTCATACTCTACTATTAAATATGTTTCTAAGTATTGATTTACTGATCTATATGGAAGTACTGATGGTCCATTATCAATTACATTTGAAACATTATCTTTACCAAAACTTAAGTATGGTCGAAAGAATGTATTTTCATTATTAGAAGTACTTACTTTTTTGTTATCAGGATGTCTATTTAAAAAAGTGGTTTTAGGGGTGTAGTTAGGGACGGGAGAATTAAACTCTAATTTACCTTTTGTTTCAGATCTTAAAGTATTTTCTAAATTTCCCTTTACTGAGGTATATACACTGTTAAAAATTTCTTGTGAGTTATCCCATTTTACTTCTAGTTTCCTAGGGTGAACATTTACGTCTACTTTTGATGGATCTATATGAATATCTAAGAAGTATATTGGGTAAAGATCTCTTGGCATGAAACCTATATATGACTGTGTGATTGCTTTATGTATTAGTGGATCTTTGATACATCTTTCATTTACAAAGATATATGAGTTGGTTTTTACTGATCTACAAATTCTAGGGTGAGCAATATATCCATATATCTTAATATTCCCATCATATTTTATCTCTATTAAGTCCTCCTTCTTGTATTTGAATATATCCTCAATTCTTTCTATTAAAGAATTTCTTGAAGGAAGGGTATATATGACCTTTTCATCTATAGTTATCTTAAATGCTACTTTGTATTCAATTGTTGCAATATTTAAAAATGTATCTAATATATGATTCTTTTCAGTAGATTCTGATTTTAAGAATTTCCTACGTGCTGGAACGTTATAGAAAAGATCGGTAACAACTATGTTTGTTCCACTTTGTCTACTGGATGATTTCTTATCAATAATCCTTCCTTCTTTTACTTTTATCCTTATACCTGTTTCCCCTTCAAACTTTGTTTCAAGATCTATGTTTGAAATAGAGGCTATTGTGGAAAGTGCTTCACCTCTAAATCCAAAACTACTAATTGAGTAAAGATCATTTAAATCACTTATCTTACTAGTTGCATGAGATTCAAATACCATATCTATATCATCTCTACTAATTCCAGATCCATTGTCTGATATCTCTACCAGTTGTACTCCTCCCCCTTTTATCTTTATATCTATCTCTGTTGATCCAGCGTCAATACTGTTTTCTAAAAGCTCCTTAAGTACTGATGATGGCCTTTCTACAACCTCTCCTGCAGCTATTTGATTTATTAGGTTTTGTGGAAGCTTATGTATCCTGTTCATTTAATCTAATGTTCTTCTAATCCTTGTCTAATATAGGGTTTGGTATTCTTCACAGATAGTAACTTAAATGTTAATCTTTTTCTAATGAAAATTCTGGATCCATATATAAGGGAGATATTAGATAATTCTATAAATACTTCAACGGATCTTAAAGATTTTAAAGAATATGTGAACCCTAAACTATCTGATATTGCTGAAAGAATTGATTTCTTTGAACAAAGTATAAATAAATTAAATGAAATGTTACGGTTATTAAAACTGCGATTGTCTCAATTAGAATTGACGGTTGAAGATCAAAAGGAGGGAATAATGCAAAATTATGATGAGGATGAAGAAGTTATTAAAAGGGTTGAAAAGATTGAGAGAATATTAAATATTTAGAGTAATATTACTTATTAATTTGAAATATATGGATATTATTGTCACTAAGGATACAACATTAGAATCGGTTTTGACTAAAAATCCTACGACTCAACATAAGACTCTTTCTGAGAGATACAGAGAAGGAGAAAGTTTTATTGATTTAATGAGAGAAAGGACGGGGCCATTTGCAAAGCGAAGACTGACATTAAGAAAAGTAGTAAGTATATTTCTAGAAAAATACTATGGTTTAGAAATAAGGCTAAATTCATTAGAAGCAAAATTCAAACCACATAATGGTAATAGGAGTATTAAAATAATTTTAGATGTATTAAAAATAGAATTAAAGGAATGCATTAAGCAGATACTTGTGATTAAAGAAATGAAAGATAATATTAAGGACCAATACCGTGCTAAATCAGAAAGATTGTTTCCATATATGGCTAATCATTATCATTTAAGGGAAGAAATTGAATTTTTAGAAAAGCACTTAGATAATAATTTGTCGAGTTTTAGACAACACCAAGTAATTCGTCCTTAGAGAAACCTTTAAAGAAAATTTCTGGTACTAAGGTTAATCCAAATTTCTCGTAAGATTCTTTCTTAACTTTTCTGATTATTTCTAAGTAATCTGAAGCTTTAGCATGTCCTAGATTGATTATGAAGTTATTCGAGGTTGGGGCTATTTGTGCATCTCCTACTCTGTATCCACTCATCATAAGCTTATGCTCTACTAAATATCCAATACTTGGAGTTGGAAAACCTAATCTCATTTGATCTTCTTTAGAAATATTTTTGAATGTTGATCCAAGTGAATTCTTTGGTTGGGATACTTTTCTTTTAGCCCATTCACGAGATGTATATAGTGCTTTATCTTTATCACCTATTCTAAGCTTTAATGTAACAGCTGTAATTATCCCTTTATTTGTATGTAGTATTGATTCGTCATATTTAAATTTCATATCTTCATTTGAATATGTTTGCTCAATACCATCTGGAGTTAAAATATCTACACTATCAATATATTCAGATAGCAAATGAGTTCCCCCATGAATATTGTTATATACCGCTGCTCCCATTTGTCCTGGTATACCACTAAACCATTGTAAACCTGTTAATCCTCTGTTTATTAGTGTATTTATAGCCATCGGAAGAGATAGTCCAGAACTTACTTTTACTTTTACAATCTCTTTATCACTTTCGTCATAGTCTAGATCTTTAAACTCAATTCCTCTAAACGTACCGTCTGTTTTAAGAACTACAAGTCTTGAATCAGAAAGTTCTTTTTCATCTTCTTTGTCTGAAGAAGTAATCTCTACATTACCTTTCCCAAGTATGTCTATTTGATTACTTGAATTTTTAATGACAGTAGAGTCTATCCCGTTATCTGATATTAAAGTGTTAGCTCCCCATCCTAATATCTCAAAGCTTTTACCCTTACTGAAACTTTCTTTTAAAATATCCTTAAATTCAGAATCACTTTTACACTCAATGAATTCTAGAGCTAAACCCCCTATCTTTACCCAGGAGACATTCTTTAGAGGAAAGTTTGTTTGTTTATCCATCGATAGAACTATGATAAGTAAATGTTTCTAAGTAAGAATATTTACCATCTTTAAGAGAAAATTTGGAAATAGATCCAGTAGGTGTTTCAGGGAGTTTTAAATTTCTCCATCCAATATTTAAATCAGCATTTAGTACTTTAGCTAAGAACATCTTAACAATACCAGAGTGAGTAACTATGATCACATCTTTTGTATCAGCTTCATATGAAAGCTGTTCGATAGCAGAGATAGCTCTATTAAAAAATCTCGTACCAGTTTCTCCATTAGGTGGACTAAAGAGTAAACTACTCTTTACCCATTCTTGATAATCTACGGGAAAGTTAGATTTGAATTCATCTTCCCCTATTCCATCAATATCTCCAAAAAACATTTCAGATAGATTAGGTACTGGAACAATAGGTAAAGAAAGTTTAGTAGCTATGAGTTGAGCTGATTGAAAAGCTCTAACTACGGGAGATGCATATATAGAGCTACTATCAAGATCAAGGTCTCTTAAATGTACTCCTGCTTCCATAGCCTCTATTCTTCCATCTTTATTGAGTTTGTATAGAGATCTAGCTCCTATCCAAAGCTTCTCTCTATTTGCATCAGTTTGTCCATGTCTTACTAAATATATGTTCTTCATATGTCTAGTTTAACAAAAGATTAAGTATTTGGTAACTTAAGTACCTTTTAACCATTTCGTTACTATTTCAATTGATTGTTCGTGATGTGTTACTGTAGAAAATATAATTTCTGGCTTTATTACTTTTCCTCTATTAACATTAGGTTGACCTACGTCAACTAAAATTAGTCTTTCTATTCCAGCATCGTGCATTGAATTAAGATCTGCTTCTTTGTCATCACCCATACCTGCAACCCGACTAACAGGATATCTGCCTATTTTTATTAGTTTTTCCCAATCTCTTTTTTCTTTTCTTCTTGTAACTGGAACACAAAACACATTTTTAGGATCAATTAAATCATCTTCTTGATTGATTCTTGCAACTTTAAATCTAGTCCATGTAGGTAAAGCGTTTGTGGATACTGTTAAAAGTAATTTTTCCATAGTTGCAAATCTTAGATATTCTTGAGTTCCTGGAAATAGTTCAGGAACATCTTTCCATGCTGTTTTTAATATTCTCATAGCCTTACTAACTTCTTTCTGTAAACTAGGATATTCAGCATTGAATGAATCAGTTACTGAACTTAGAATCATACCAGGATGTACCGCATGCCTACTTTTTGCAACAAGGATTGCTCCTAATACTTTTTATCTTAATTCTACTTGTCCAGCTTTGAGAAAACGATCTAAATATTCTGCTGTTCCAGCAATACGGTCATGAAAATGTCTGCTTGTTAGAAAAAAGGTATCGTCAAAGTCATGGGCAATATGTTTAATTCCAGATTCGGCCATATAAAAAGAGTAATTACTTTAAGTGGATGGATTCTAACACTTTTTGTTGGATTATTTTACTAAAGTTGCTTTTATTCTCCTTATTCCAGAACTTGAACTTTCTTCTTTTAGTATTTTAAATTTACCTAAGTTCCCTATTTGAGAAGTATTAGTTACATGAGGACCTCCACAAAACTCTTTAGAAATATCTTCTACACCATCTTTAATCCTATACACTGTAACAATATCTCCATATTTAGCACCAAACTCATGTTCTGCCCCTAACTTCTCAGCTTCTTCTTTACTTAATTCTAGTCTCTCTACAATAAGCTTTTTATCTATCCATTCATTTACTTGTTTCTCAATTTGAGATTGTTGTTCTGGAGTAAGCTTAGTTCCATAGTTAAAGTCTATTCTTAATCTTTCAGTTGTAATATTACTTCCTCTTTGATGAATATCTTTTGAGACTATTTTTTGAAGTCCTGCTAAAAGCAGATGATGAGTTGTATGAAGTGCTGTAGTAATCTCTGATGTGTCAGCGAGTCCTCCTTTGAATTTCTTTTCAGAACCGCTTCTTGAAAGATCTTGATGATTTTTTTGTAGAGTATTAAATTCCTTAATTACTTGTTCTTTTTCTTCTTTTGTTAAAGAAAGTTCTTCTAAGCTCATTTCTAGTGGAAACCCAAAACTTTCAAATAGATAGAAAGCATCTCTCCCAGTTAGTGTTGAGTTAGTCTCTTTCATCTTGTTGAATTCTCTTAATCCGACTTCAAGTGTATTTCTAAACTTAATCTCTTCTTTTTCTAATTCCATTAATATATTTTCTTTGTTTGTTTCTAGTTGAGGTTCATCTGTCTTAATTTGTTCTATTACATAGCTAGCAAGGTCCTTAGTGAAGTTAGTAGATATTCCTAAAGTCATTCCAAATCGTATTGCTCTTCTAATGAATCGTCTTAAAACATATCCATGTTCTTTGTTTGATGGTATTACAGAGTCACCCATTAAAAGTATAGCTGCTCTCATGTGATCACTTACTATTCTAAATGCTTTTAATGCTTCACTTTTTTTCTCTTTTTCATCCTTGTATTTAAGCCCTGATATTTCTTCTAGTTTAGTTATAAATGGAGTAAATATCTCTATGTCAAATATGTCGTTAGTTCCATTCTTCATGTTAAGTTGACATATCATTACTCGCTCTAGTCCTCCTCCAAAATCTACATTCTTTTGAGAAAGTTCTTTCCACTTTAAATTCTCATCAAGTTTGTATTGCATAAAAACAGAGTTCCCTATTTCAAGAAACCTTCCATTATCTGAGTTTATGTGAATCTTATCTCCTTCCTCATAATCTTCTGCTTCTTTACCTAAATCAAAAAACATTTCACTATCTGGTCCCCCTAATTCTCCTGGAGCATATCCTCTCTTCCACCAATTCTTCTTTTCTGGATAGCTAAATATCTTTACTTGTTTATAGAGTCCCGTAGAACCTTCTTCTCTTTTCTTTAGATTACCTTTTTCATCAAAGTTAATGCGAATGTCAGTTGGATCTTCTGAATACTCTGCATCTATTCCATATTCCTTAAATGCATCTTTCCATGTTTGAATACTCTCCTCGTCTTTAGGTGCTGCATCATTACCTTCAAATACAGATACAAATATTCTATTTGGATCTAGTTTAAATACATCTACATATAGCTTAAGAACATTATGTATCTGATCTTTTTTAAAGTAGTCTCCTAAACTCCAATTACCTAACATATTAAAAACTGTTGTGTGTCTTTTATCCCCTATCTCTTCAAAGTCTTCAGGATCTGTTCTAATACTTCTTTGTACATTACAAATTCTCTTTCCCATAGGGTGAGCAACATCTCCACTTAAATATGGGACTAGTGGAAACATACCTGAGTTTACAAACAGAAGTGTAGGATCGTTTAAAGCTACTAGTGGAGTCCCTTCTATGACTGCATGTTTACGAGTAGGATCACTATAGAAATTGAGAAATGAGTTTTTAACATCTGAAAAATGTGACATAAAGGTATTTTATCTCAATTCTACCTTTTTGTCTTAGATATTCTTGAATATGGAAAAAAGAGTGATAGAATCTGAATATAAATATTATGAGATACATATGGCAGTTCCAGGGGAAGGTGTTACAGATGGTTTGGAATTAACCTTATTAGGCACAAAAGATGTTATTGTTCACCCATTTTTAAAACGAATCATCGATGACTTTAATAAGTATATGGAAAAATCTTTACAGACGTCTTTTTTGCCTGAATCAGATATTGAAGCAGTTAAGGTTGCATTAGGTAGTGATGGTAATTTATTTACAAAAGATGACTTAAAAAAACAGAATTCATTAAATGGGTTTGGAAAGATTATTTGGAGAAGAAAAGATGGAGATTCAGGAATAAGAGATGCTTGTGACTTTATTGCTATGCGAAGAGATTTTTGTCAGTCACTACTAATGGTTGTAATTTTAGATACTTTAGGTAGGGAGCAAAGTCCTTTTACTCCATATGAGAAAACATATTTAGAGTTAGGAGTTCCAAAGTGGATTCTGAGGCCAAGTACTTTTGATAGATATGTTGAATTAAGTCAATACTATGATATTCATCCTGCTGGGAGAGTTTATTACAATGATTATTTTATAGCAGTGGATGAAGATGGGATAGCTGTAATTTATAATTCCACTATGAATTCTAGTGAAGGAAGTGACAGACCAAAGAGTAGTTTGATTTTTAGTAGTAAAGAAGTATTGATAGAGTGGTGTACAGAAAATAAAATTATTGAAAAATATAGAGTACTTGAGAAAAAGGCCTATGCAATGTTAAAGAAATCTTGGTTAAGTGAAATGCCAGCTTATTCAAACTTTCAAGATAAACTGGTCTAGGCAATCTTTCTAGACCTATTCTTTCCTATTACTACTAGGAAGAAAAGGAATGCAAATGTTACAGTAGTTGGAACTAAGAAAGATTGAAAGTAAAATCCTCTGTCTATTAATGCACCCACACTAAACGAGAGAATTATGTTTACTAAGTTTCTAGGTAACATTACAAATGATAATATCGTTGCTCTTACCTTATTATCAGCATGCTTTTGAACCATATTCATATATGAATTCTCAATTAGAGCAAAAGCAATTCTACAAATAAAGAAGCCTGAAACTACTGTTAAAGGTGTCCCAAGTATTATTGAACTAAAACCTAATAACAAGATACTAACACTGACTTTCATAATATCTACTTCTTTTAAGTCTTTAAGTTTAGAGTGGGAATATATATATCCACTAGTGATGTAGAATAGAGATTCAAACACGATTATTACACCTACCATCGAATAGCTGAAACCTACTTTTTCTAGGGTTAGTGTATAGAATTCAGAAATTGCTGCATAGGTTGCAGTAGTAGATAGTACAAAGAAAACTAGTAGCTTGATAATATAACTTCCTTTAACAATCCTTAATCCATCTTTAATACTTCCCCAAATATCTGATTCTTTCTTTTCCCCTAATTCAACTTGTTTTGGTTTAGGTAGTACAAATGTAGTAATTAGTAATATGACTGCATTAAAAAGACTTCCAATCATTACATATTTTAAGTCTAAATTAGCTACAAGTCCTGCAAGTAGAGCTCCTACTGCTACTGATAGGTTTTTAATTGAAGTAAGGAATGCGAATGCTTTTGAATACTTTTCTAACTCGTTATTGTCTTTTAAATATTCATATGTAAGAGGATCTTGACCAGCAGAGATAAAACTATCTGATATACCCCAAGATATCATTCCGAGCGCTATACCAATAAAGGTTGGGAATAGTAGGAAAAGAAGTATTGCTATTACAAAGAATGATCTCCCAATGAATATACTTTGTTTACGAGTTAATATATCAGATAAAGCACCTGCAGGGACTGAGAATATAATATTTGATAGTGACCAAAAAGCAACAAGAATAGCAAATTCTTTGTAATTAACTCCAGTGGCTTTAATATAGTTAGAAAAGAAAATCCAAATGAAACTACTCCACCTTAGAAAATCTTGAAAACCAAGTGTTAACAAGAATCTTTGTGACTTAGAAGAAAACTCTTTTAAATATGGAATTTTATTTAGCATTACATTCTATCTACTACGTCTATATT